>NZ_BAAACX010000008.1:0-525839 GCF_039521865.1 Paenibacillus motobuensis
CCAAAAAACACCCCAAAAAGTGACGTAAGGCTTCGAAGGTAATTCCGATTACTTTTCGGGGACCCCGGGAACTGAGTAAGGGCTAAAATGCAAATGAAGTTTCGTATCCAGTTTTCAAGGATTAACCTTGAACGTTTGGTGGCGATGGCGGAGGGGTTCCACACGTACCCATCCCGAACACGACCGTTAAGCCCTCTAGCGCCGATGGTACTTGGACCGAAGGGTCCTGGGAGAGTAGGAAGCCGCCAAGCGAAACCCCTTAGGGGGATTTTTTTTCGCCAGTATTTATACATATTATTCGTTGAATTGTGTTCCTTTTATAAGGGCCCTTAGCTCAGTTGGTTAGAGCGCACCCCTGATAAGGGTGAGGTCGGTGGTTCGAGTCCACTAGGGCCCACCATCTAAATCCCATAGCTACTTCATGCATTATACGGAGCCCCGGAAAGTAATCGGAATAAACTTCGTAGCATGTCGTCACTTTTTGGGGTAAAGTTTGGGGCCATAGCTCAGCTGGGAGAGCGCCTGCCTTGCAAGCAGGAGGTCAGCGGTTCGATCCCGCTTGGCTCCACCAATGTTCCCTGATAGCTCAGTTGGTAGAGCACTCGACTGTTAATCGAGTTGTCACAGGTTCGAGTCCTGTTCGGGGAGTTGATTCCCCAGAAAGTGAAGAATTACTGTTAATTCTATTACTTTCTGGGGACCCTAAACACATGGAGAGGTGTCCGAGTTGGCCGAAGGAGCACGATTGGAAATCGTGTAGGCGTCACAAGCGTCTCGAGGGTTCGAATCCCTCTCTCTCCGCCATAATTATCTTACTGTTATACTATATTGCATGGCCCGTTGGTCAAGGGGTTAAGACACCTCCCTTTCACGGAGGTAACAGGGGTTCGAATCCCCTACGGGTCACCATGTATGGAGGCTTAGCTCAGCTGGGAGAGCATCTGCCTTACAAGCAGAGGGTCAGCGGTTCGATCCCGTTAGCCTCCACCATAAGTTACCTCAAAAACATTTTTTTATTGACGCGGGGTGGAGCAGTCCGGTAGCTCGTCGGGCTCATAACCCGAAGGTCGTAGGTTCAAATCCTGCCCCCGCAATTAGCTTCAATCTTAACAACTCAATTAACAATATTATGGCGGTCGTGGCGAAGGGGTTAACGCACCGGATTGTGGCTCCGGCACTCGTGGGTTCAAGTCCCATCGATCGCCCCATTTATTCTTAAAAATGAGTTATTGGGGATTAGCCAAGCGGTAAGGCAACGGACTTTGACTCCGTCACTCATAGGTTCGAATCCTATATCCCCAGCCATTTCATTTTATGAGCCATTAGCTCAGTTGGTAGAGCACCTGACTTTTAATCAGGGTGTCGAAGGTTCGAGTCCTTCATGGCTCACCAGTATACTCATTCGAGTATATAGTGTGATTGTGCGCGTGTGGCGGAATTGGCAGACGCACTAGACTTAGGATCTAGCGTCTTTGACGTGGGGGTTCAAGTCCCTCCACGCGCACCATAATAAGTAATAGACAGTTCTCAAGTTAATTCTTGAGAACTTTTTGTTTTTTATGGGGGTTAGATTATTGCAGGAATAAACGATATCTCTATCAGACCGTAAATTTAAAACATAGTAAATAAATTCAAAGAAAAGGGTATTTTTTAGATTCCTTACCATCAATTTCTTGTCAACTCCCCTACTATAGATGTTATAATCAATTGGATTCGCTTACATAAATTTTTATTAACATACTTTTAATAAAAATCTGGTATGATGGTTATTGTTTGAGAAAACGGAATATCCGAACTTGCAAACAAAACTAATTTCTCTATGGGGGTTAAAGAAAGTGAAGAAAAAATTGATGCTTCTTGCTGTGTTTACTTTGGCTGTTGGATTGCTCGCAGGATGCGGTTCGGGCAACAACTCATCGAAAAGCGACTCTGCTAATTCCGGAAATGCGGGATCCGGGTCTAAAGAAATTAAAGAGCTAAAGATCAGCTTTGTTCCGTCCAAAGATCCAGGAGAAATTATTACGGCGACGGATCCGCTTAAAGACCTTCTGAAGAAACAATTGGCTACTGAAGGTTACGATGTAGGAAAAGTAAGTATCGATGTCGGAACGAATTATGAAGCAGTAGGAGAAGCACTGACGGCTGGCTCAACAGATATCGGATTCATTCCAGGTGGTACTTATGTATTGTATGATGACGGCGCAGATGTAATTTTGACGGCTACTCGCGCAGGCTTGTCCAACGATTCGGACAACCCTAAAGATTGGAATGACAACAAACCAACGGCACCAACTACAGATCAAACCAATCATTATCGCGCATTGTTCATTGCTGGTCCTTCCGCGAAAGGACAAGAACTGGCAGCTAAAGTGAACAATGGCGAAGAATTGACTTGGGATGATTTGAACAGCGCAAACTGGTCAATCATGTCCACTTCTTCACCAGCTGGTTACATCTATCCAACCTTGTGGCTGCAAGATCATTATCAAAAGAGCCTGACGGATCTGTCCCACGTTGTAACTTCAGATTCTTACGGTAGTGCGTTTGCACGTCTGGCTAATGGTCAAACGGATGTACTCGTTAGCTATGCCGATGCTAGAAGAGACTTTGAGAATCAATGGACTTCCGATTTCGGCCGCGACAAATCCGTTTGGGATGAAACGAACGTAATTGGCGTAACTCAAGGGATTTATAACGATACAATTAGCGTCAGCAAGAATGATCCAATTATGACCGACGACTTCAAAGCCGCTCTTCAAAAAGCATTCAAAGATATCGCGCAAACAGAAGAAGGTAAGAAGGTTATTGCGATCTACACCCATGAAGGCTACCAAGATGCAAAATCTTCCGACTATGATGGTGAGAGAAAAGCTCAAGATCTAGTTAGAAGCTTGAAGAAGTAAATGCAAGTTCGATAGCTAATTCGTACTTTTCAAGAAAAGATGAGCGCACCGATACGATGCTCTCATCTTTTCCTACTCTAAAGAATTGGGGTATTTCCATGATTGAGTTTAAAAATGTGGAAAAGAAATATGCCAATGGCACGACAGCTTTGCAGAACATTAATTTGAAAATTGAGCAAGGCGAATTTGTCGCGGTCATCGGTCTTTCCGGTGCAGGTAAATCAACTTTGATTCGATGCATCAACCGTATGCATGATATTACAGAGGGCCAATTGAAGGTAGATGAAGTTGATGTGGCGAAGTTGAAAGGAAAGCAAATTCGTCAGTTTCGCAGAAGAATCGGGATGATATTCCAATCCTTCAACTTGGTGACCCGTACAACCGTTATTAAGAATGTTATGGTGTCCTTTGTACCAGACCTGCCGTTATGGCGCAAGCTGACAGGTATATTTACCAAGGAGCAGAAGATCAAAGCTCTGGAAGCGCTCGATAAAGTGGGGATCTTGGACAAAGCTTTCATTCGTGTAGATCAACTGTCGGGCGGACAGCAGCAACGGGTTGCTTTGGCACGTACGCTGGCTCAGAATCCCGACATTATTTTGGCGGACGAGCCGATTGCTTCTTTGGACCCTGTGACATCCAAACTTGTCATGGACGATTTTAAGAGAATCAATAAAGACATGAACATTTCCGTCATAATGAATATCCACCACGTGGAGATTGCATTAGAATATTGCGATCGGATTATCGGAATACGTAAGGGAGCCGTTGTTTTTGACGGTGAATCCAGCAAGGTCACACAGGAAATTTTAGATGATATTTACGGCGGCAAATTGGAAGAAGTAAAAGCCTCATTGGAGGAGAAGTCGGCGAATGTATGATAAAATTTTCCACCCCAAAGAAGTGGTGCTGCCAAACGGCAAAACCGTGTTGGAGAAAAGATCTCGAACTCCACTTGTATTGCTATTAATAATTGTCGCGCTGATTATATCCGTGAACTTTACGAATTTTAATTTGAAAATTCTGGTGCAAAGAATCGATGAATTTTTCAAAATAATCGCTCAGATGGTTCCACCGAAATGGTCCAGTTTTTCTGGCATATGGAGATCCTTAGTATCTACATTGCAGATGTCTTTGGTTGGCTCGATGATCGGGGCGCTACTGTCTATACCTTTTGCTGTTCTAGCGTCTTCTAATATTGTTCGAAGCAAAACCGTTGTGGTCGTCTTTAAGGTTATTCTTAGTTTGTTTAGAACGCTGCCTACGCTTGTGGTAGCTTTGATTGCCACTTTTGTATTTGGATTAGGTCCTACGGCGGGGATCATTGCCATCTTGTTGTTTACTCTCTCGTACGTAGGAAAATTGTTGTACGAGCAAATTGAAAATGCAGATATGGGTCCCTTTGAAGCGATGGAATCGATCGGAATGACCAGAATTCAAGCTTTTCGCTACGCGATCTTTCCTCAGGTGCTCCCAGGTTTTCTGTCCACCTCACTGTTTTGTTTCGAAGGGAACGTTCGCTATGCGGCCATTCTTGGTTACGTCGGAGCAGGGGGCATCGGACTTCTAATCAATGAAAATATCGGCTGGCGTGATTATTCTGGTCTAGGTATGATTATTCTGGCGCTTGTCGTTACCGTATACTTGATCGAAACGGTTAGTGAGCACTTTAGAAAAAAGCTAATTTAAGGAGAAGTTTGTGCTATGACGACAGTAGAGAAGCAGCTTCTTGCTTCACCGCGCAATCATCGTTATATTCTGATCGTTACATTCATTACCGTCATTCTTTTCATATGGTCGATGACCGTTGTTAGCTTCAAAGATATGAACGCAGGCGGTATGAAGATTGCGCTTAACATTTTTAAAGGGATCACTCATCCGGATCTTCATCTTTTGTTTAATGTATCGAAGCAAGGTGTACCTTATTTGCTGGTGCAAACCTTAGCGATTGCTTTTCTAGGGACGATTGTTGGTGCGATTTTGTCCGTTCCGCTTGCCTTTTTGGCTGCATCCAATATCGTTCCCAAACCGATATCTTGGCTGACAAGATTTCTGCTCATCATCATTCGGACAATTCCGGCGCTCGTTTACGGTCTGATGTTTATTCGTGTATCATCTGGCCCGATGGCAGGGGTGCTGACGATTGCTATAACCTCGATCGGGATGTTGGCCAAGCTTTACGTGGATGCGATTGAGGAACTGGATACGCGGGTGCTGGAGTCGATGACTTCCATCGGCTGTACAACTTTTGAGAAAATCCGCTACGGTATTTTTCCGCAATTGTTATCGATTTTTCTATCGGTGACGATTTATCGATTTGATATGAATATGCGCGAAGCTTCGATTCTTGGCCTTGTCGGAGCCGGAGGGATCGGCGCGCCGCTGATCTTTGCCATGAACGGTTACAAATGGAACCAGGTCGGCTCCATTTTGATCGGACTTCTGGTGCTTATTTTGTTAATTGAACTAATTTCCAACAAGCTTCGTGCAAGATTGATCAAGGGAGTTTAAGATAGACAGGTCGTATTTGTACCACAAAAAAGAACCTTCAACACCCACTTTTCTAGTGGTACTGAAGGTTCTTTTGCTTATTTAACGGGATAGACCACTTTCCAGTTATGGTCGCAGGAGGCGTGAATGACACGGCGCTTCATAATATAGTCGGCCAGAATTTCTGTCATATCCGTCGGAATCTCTCGTATGATCGGCTTGTCCTTGATCATGTCGAAGTTTCCTCCGCCGCCCGAGCGATAGCTGTTCATGACGACGTCGAAGCTAGCTTCGGGATCTAATGGTACGCCATTTTGCTCAAGCTTAGTTACACGCCTACCCTCCGGCATCGAAATATCCAGCTCATATTCAATACCTTCCCACATATCGTAATTAAAGTGTTGTGGCTTCGGCTCTAGATAAGATGCAGAGACCTGTAGTGTCCCTGTCTGTTCATCCAGAGTGAAGTAGCGGGCATTCTGTTCAAGAGCCTCTCTGATATCTTGTCCGGACAGGCGGACGACTTTAAGCGTATTAGGATAAATATAGTTAGAGACGACATCGCGCATTGTAATTTTATCGGTAAATCCTCTGGCCTCATTCGTGAAAATGGCTGCGCACGATATCTCGGCTTCGGTCACTTCCATCTGTACCCGGTTAACGAACTCCGTGAACGAGTGGTCGGCCTGCCGCGCCTCGAATGGGTCAGGTATCGTCATATCCCCTTCGGCTGAACCAATCGGTTGATCCAACCATGCTTGTGTTTTCTGCTCATCTTCTGCGAACATGGCGAGTAGTTCCTCATCCGCACCTACCGAGTCATCCAGGTGAAGCAACTGGGCTGTTTTGTGGCGAATCGTCCAGGAGCCATCTTGCGTTGGTTCGAATTCCAGCTGGACTTTGGCAATGGATTGACCAGCAAATCCAGGCTGAGCAAATGCGACACCGTTCAGTTCGCCAGCAAGAAGTCGATGCTGATGGCCTGTTAGAAGGACGTCTACGCCTTCCAGACGCGTACACATCTCGTAGCCTTGGTTCTCACCGGTAAGTGGTTCCGTTGGCTCACCTGTGGCCGGATCGCGCTCAAAGCCGCCATGGTAGCAGAGGACAAGGGCGTCGGGACGTTCGGATGTACGAATCTGGTTAATCCAGTACTGAGCAGACTCCAGAGCATCTTTAAAGGCTAGTCCCGAAATATTATTGGGCTCTTCCCAGTTTGGAATATAGTGTGTGGTTACGCCAAGGACGGCAATGCGGATTCCCTCAGGCATGTCGAAGATCTTGTAAGGCTGTCCGAAAGCGGGTTGTCCGTCCGTCTCGCCCACGATATTGGCGGATAACCATGGACAATTTGAAGCATCGACTGCGCGGCCTAACAAATCCAGCCCGTAATTGAATTCGTGATTGCCGAACACAGCCGCATCGTATTGAAGTGCATTGAGAGCTCTTGCGGCAGGATGGATACCGCCTCCATCGTACTTGGCGTAGTGGTACATAAACGGCGTGCCCTGTAAAATATCCCCGTTGTCGAGCAGCAGCAGCGCCGGATTTTCGCTTCTCTCCTGATGAATGATGCTGGATAGCTTGGCGAGTCCAAGCGGTTTATCCCCAGGGCCACGGTAATCCGTCGGGTAAATATGGCCGTGCAAATCGCTTGTTTCTAATAACGTAATCGTAACGGATTTTGGCAAGTTCAATTCTATATTTCCTCCTGAATAAATGAAATTATAGTTTAACTTTATAATAATAGTATAACTAATTGAATTTGGCTAACACAAAGGCCGTATTTGGAGAAGATGCAATAAGTAATGGAATTTATGATCGTTAAATTCAAAAAAAGCTTGCAATGCTATGACATGCCTGGTATTATATTTATTGTCGCTAAAAAAGTTGAAATTGCAAACTGCTATTGATAGGCGGACGTGGCTCAGCGGTAGAGCATCGCCTTGCCAAGGCGAGGGTCGCGGGTTCGATTCCCGTCGTCCGCTCCATTTGCGCCCTTAGCTCAGCTGGATAGAGCGTTTGACTACGAATCAAAAGGTCAGGAGTTCGAATCTCTTAGGGCGCGCCATTTCAATTAGATAACAGCATTTTTCCCGGGATGTAGCTCAGCTTGGTAGAGCACCTGGTTTGGGACCAGGGGGTCGCATGTTCGAATCGTGTCATCCCGACCATCATTTTGCGGGTGTAGTTCAATGGTAGAACTCCAGCCTTCCAAGCTGGTAGCGTGGGTTCGATTCCCATCACCCGCTTTAGTAACCCTTGGTGCACAAGGGTTTTTTATTTGCGCAAATTTTCCGATCGTTCATAAGAAAATCCCACCGATCCATTAAGGTCAGTGAGATTTTTGATTATTCATTAGTAATTCCTATCAGTGCTGATGGCCATGTTGGCGGTGTCCGGAAGATTCAGCCTTCACGGTACATAGAATCGAATTGTCATGTCGATGGGCAGAAGTCTCTAATTGAATTGTCATATGGTGAATGTTCTTGTGTTCAAGGTCATGTTCGATTTGACGGAGCAGTCGCTCACTGTCAGCAATGGACAATTGATCATCTACAACGGCGTGGCAGGAAAGTGCATTTAACCCGCTTGTAATCGACCAAACGTGCAGGTCGTGAACGCTTTGAACACCTTTTGTATTTTGGATGGTTTGAATCACTTCGTTCATATCTACATTTTGTGGAGTTCCTTCCATCAGGACATGGAGTCCGGATTTCATAACATAGTAACCGCTGCGTAATACAAGTGCGGCAACAATGACACTTGCGAGTGGATCTGCCCAGCCCCAACCGAAGAACATAATCAGCAGCGCGGCAACAATCGCACCAACGGAACCAAGCATATCACTAATGACATGCAAGTATGCTCCGCGCATATTCAAGTTCTCTTCCACATCCCCACTGCGCATCATAAACCACGCTACAAAAATATTGACCAGTAAGCCAATTGAGGAGATGATTAACATTCCGGTTGAAGCAACTTCAGGTGGATTTTGAAAACGCTGAATTGCCTCGTAAAAAATATAAATCGCAATTAATACGAGGGTCACCCCGTTAAGAACCGCTGCTAATATTTCAAATCGTTTGTATCCATAGGTTTTGCTATAGTTTGCGACCTTTCCCCCAAGTGTAAAAGCCAATAATGCAACACCAAGGGATATGGCGTCACTTAACATATGACCTGCATCAGATAATAACGCAAGGCTGTTGGTAATGAACCCTCCAAAAGCTTCAACAATCATATAGCCTGTAATAATAATAAAACTTATCAGTAATGTCTTTTTATTTGCGCCATGTGAATGGTCATGTCCATGATCGTGTCCCATTGTATATCTCCCCTATATTAAAGATGTGCAGCATGCTCAATTGCCTTCTCCAGTAAATTCATAACGTGATCGTCATCTTCTGAATAATACAAAGTAGTGCCTGCTCTTCTAAATTTGACCAATCTTAAATTTTTCAAAAAACGCAATTGGTGGGAAACACTCGATTGGCTTAAATTTAGTATCTCTGCAATATCATTGACAGAATGCTCCCCTTTACATAATAAATGCAAAATGCGAATTCTTGTTGGGTCGCTCAACGCTTTGAATGTTTGCGAAACGACAAATAACGTTTCTTCATCCAAATCCTGCGTTCCGTCATTAAATGCCTCTTTGTATTTCTGCTCTTCACTCATTTATTACACTCCTCTATAAGGATAATTAAATATATATGAACATATACTCATATTATCATATATAGATTATAATACTCTCTATAGAATGTCAATCGGAAAGTTCCACATCCATTTCAGTCTTGCTGTTTCCCAAAGATAAATATAATATCTAAAAAAAAGACGTATAAACCTTTAATTTGATAAGTTGTTATGTAAACGCTTTATTTCTATAATTTACAAGTAAGGAGGTGGAATTAGAATTTTAAGGAAGAAAAAACAGTAAAAGTTACGTACTGCAAGTAAAACCGACAGAAGGATGTAGGGTAGTAGTGTAGGGCGTAGTTGCAAATCATATATTTAAGGAGGTATTCCATGTTCAAGTTTAATAGGAAAATAATGACGGCATTACTCGTAGCAGCGATGAGTTTTAGTATGTTTGCAGTGACCTCCAGTGCAGCAACAGACTATTGGCAGAATTGGACCGATGGTGGTGGAACCGTGAATGCGGTTAATGGATCTGGCGGTAATTACAGTGTGACATGGTCAAACTCTGGTAACTTTGTTGTGGGCAAAGGCTGGGGTACTGGATCACCGTCCAGAACCGTCAACTACAACGCTGGCGTCTGGGCACCAAATGGCAACGGGTATTTGACTCTCTATGGATGGACAAGAAACTCTCTCATCGAATATTACGTTGTGGATAGCTGGGGAACTTACCGCCCTACTGGAACGTATAAAGGAACGGTATCGAGTGACGGGGGCACGTATGACGTTTATACAACCATGCGGTACAACGCTCCTTCCATTGATGGTACACAAACATTCCAACAGTTCTGGAGTGTCCGTCAGTCGAAGAGAGCGACTGGAAGCAACGTTGCTATTACTTTTGGCAACCACGTTAATGCATGGAAGAATTATGGAATGAATCTGGGCAGCAGTTGGTCTTATCAAGTGTTAGCTACAGAAGGATATCAAAGTAGCGGAAGCTCTAACGTAACGGTGTGGTAATAGGTCGACTGTAAGCAGGACGATGGATAGGTGCCAGACCGATTTTTTGAAGTATTAAGAAAGTCTCTGAATTACTGAATAGCGCCAAAGGCCTGCCGGCTTACACCCGGCGGCCTTATATTTATTATCTTCTGTAGATGTCCCCGATTAACAACTTTTTCCATTCGTTTAAAGGAGATATATCCATGAGAAAATTATTCACTTTCGTTCTAGTAGCACTAGTATTCGTTGTCAGCGCTTGTTCACAAGAGAAGCTAGGGAAGAAAGATGCTAACAATAGTCTTGTATTTGTTGAAGGTGGGACGATGACGAACACGAAGTCCAACTACTATGGAAAAAGTGTAACCATATCAAATTTCTATATCGGTAAATATGAAGTTACTCAAAAAGAGTGGGCCGAGGTTATGGGGTATAATCCTTCAGGATTCCAGGGAGACAATTTGCCGGTTGAAATGGTAACCTGGTACGACGCTATTGAGTACTGCAATCAGAGAAGTATCAAAGAGGGCCTGGCCCCATACTACAATATCGATCAGAACAAACAGGATCCGAACAATATGAGTGAGAACGATAATATGAAATGGGTAGTAACGATTAATGAAGGAGCCAACGGCTACCGATTGCCGACAGAGGCCGAGTGGGAATATGCTGCTGGTGGAGGCCAGATGAGCAAGAGCTATACCTACAGCGGAAGTGATAAGGCAGATGATGTAGCATGGTATTGGAGAAATGCCGGAAATAAATACTTATCAGGGGATTGGAACTGGCCAATTATAGAAGACAACAAAAATAAAACCCAATCTGTTGGTGCCAAGAAGGCTAATGAGCTAGGGCTTTACGATATGTCAGGCAATGTAAGGGAATGGTGTTGGAACTGGTATGGAGAGGAGCTGGATAGTAGCAGCGGATCTTTTCGGGTTGTGAAGGGCGGCGGCTGGATTGGAGATGTTAGCAACAATGAGATTGCTTTCCGCGGCAAGTTCGAGGCGAATGGCCTAGGCCCTGACCAGGGGTTTCGTGTGGCTCGCAGTGAGTAGACTAGACAAGGCTTAGCACCGTATAAAGCAAGCAAGGGAACGATTCAGTTTCCCCTTGGTAAGCCGACCCCGTATGACTTGATCACCAGATCCTAAAGTTCCGAGTCGCCGAGAATATAGCCAAAGCCGAACGTAAAGCGAAGCCGAAGAAATAAATAATGTTCTCCGTAGAAAAAGCCGTCATTCAATCCTGGCGATAAGCAGGTGAGAATGGCGTTTTTTTGCGTGGTAAGCAAGGCGTTCGCCTTTTTTTTTTGTACGACCTATAAATAATGATTACAGTGCAGAAAAACAAGCAAAATTTGCGTACAACCAGCGCAGCGAACTCGTACGGATAGAAGACTGGAACGGGGTTACTGATATTCAACGCGATGTGCTGGGGCAAATAACCCGTGTAACCGATCCGAAGCAGCGTACAGTGAATTATACATGGACACCAGTTGGCAACAAAGCAAGTTTAATTACGCCAGACGGTAAACAGACGACATATGATTACGATGCACTCAATCGACTGAGTAGTGTGAAAGACCATGCTGGGACGACAGCTTATACGTACAATGCAGCGGGCCAATTGATCGAAAAAATAGCAGCTAACGGTAGTACAACGCAATACAGCTACAACTCACGTGGTCTACTGGAGAAACTAAGCGAGCAAAATCAAACTGGAAACATTTTAAATAAACACGAATACAGCTATGATGCAGCGGGAAATATTTTAAAATGGATCGAAACAATCGACGGCAAGAAGCGTGACAAGTCATATACGTATGACGAACTAAACCAATTGATCCAAGTGATCGATCAGGGTCAAGAGCGTACGTACCGCTATGACAGCTTTGGCAATCGGATCGAGAAGGCCGGAACTGGAGATTCGACTACCTACAGTTATAATAGCGCTAACCAACTGTTAGAGGAAAAATCAGGCGGTGTGCAGAAGAAGTACCAATATGATCCACGTGGTAACTTAACTACGGTGACCATAGGCAGCAAAACACTAGAGAGCTACACGTTTGATGAAACGAATCGACTCGTCCAAGCGGTAAAAGAAGGAAAAACGGCGGAATACCGCTATAACGGACAAGGCGCACGCATCCAGAGCAAAACCGCTGATAATACACAGGATTTTGTTACCGATCTAACCTCAGCTTATAACGATCTGTTAGCGGTGTACGAAGGTGAAATGCAGCAAGCCAGCTACACTTACGGTTTAAACCGCCTTCAAGCCCACTTGCCAAATGGTCAGAGTGAAACGTATTCTTATGACCACTTGGGCAGCATCGTTGGCTTGCAGGATCAGCAAGGGAAAATGATCGAGACGCATCGTTACGACGAGTTTGGTGTAATGCAAACTCCAACGCAGACTGATCGAGCAGTTGACTTTGCTTACACAGGCTATTCGTATGAAGATAACGGCTTGTATTATGCGCAGGCGCGGTATTATAATCCGGAGATTGGGCGGTTTATAAGTGAGGATACGTATGAAGGAAATATCCTGAATCCGCTGAGTCAAAACTTATATACGTATGCGCAGAACAATCCTGTGGGCTATGTTGACCCATCAGGTCATAATCCTTTACTATTCTGTCTTATTCCAGTAGTAGGACAAGCGACGTGTTCAGCGGTTGCGGCATCAGTGATAGAAGCCGGAGTGTTTGTGATAGGTGTATTTGGGGTATTGGCATTGGATGATGTTATGGAATCTGCTGCTCCAAAGGAAGTTCCTAAGGTTAAAGTGCCTGTTGTTCCGAAATTAGAGGTTATTAACGGTGGTAAAGGGAATAAAAAGGAAGTTCCTGAACAGAAATTAAAACCAATCCCAGTGCCAAAGGGTGATGGGAATAATAAAAAAATAACAAAAATTTATCGTATGGGTAATGATAGCCCTTGGAATATGACGCCGAGACCAGTGGATGTACGTGGAGGGTTGTCTTTTACGCTTAAGAAACCCGCTAGTAGGCATGTGGAGACAACGATAGAAGCAATTAATTCAACAGGGATACTCATTGCGATTATAGATGGGGTAGATCATGTTTCCGTTAGACCGCTAAATGGGAGTATATCCTATTGGGCGTCTCAACGGCCCAATTCAGGTGACCCAGTGAGAGATTCTAGTAGTTATAATGCCCGAGGACAATGGAATATTTATACTACTGCTTTGCTCAAGGTCATAGGGTCTTATAGCAAATGGGTATCTCAAAAAAAGTGAACGGGGTATTACTATGAGTCAAATTGATGAATGGCTTAATTTAATGAGTAAGGCTGACGAAATGATGAATACAAAGGGAGATGTTGACTCTACGATTCCATTCCTGGTTGAACTTTTAGACATATATCAAAATGCTCATCTGGAAGATGCTGCAGCCAGAGTTACACAATATTTACTTTCTTTTGGTAGCGCAATAATTCCATATTTAAATTTACAGCAACAGGAGACGAACTTTATCCACTATTTTTGTGGCTACGTTATGCCGCAATGTTCAGATGATTTATTAATGATGATGCGAGAGCAACTTTGGGGAGTAATACAAAGGAATGATACTTCTGAAGAAACAGATCTAGTCGTGATTGATTATCTTCTTCAAAGGAAAGTTTTTATTAATGAGCTAAAAGAAATTCTAGTGGAAAAGAAGAAACATATGGAGCAAGAACTAATCCAAGGGGATAGTCCTTTTATCCAAAATTACTTAGGAAGTTTAAATAACATATTACGAAGCTATCAATGACAAGTTTTTATTAAAGAGTGATCCTATAATTCACAAAGAACCTTAGCAGACTTTATGTCCGTTAAGGTTCTTTTTATTAGATAAAATGGGAAGTGTTGGAGTAGTGTAACAATATGACTATTACAACAGTCGTAAAGGAGGCGAAATATTGAAGCTATTTGATGCTGAATTAAAGGTGATGGAAGTATTGTGGAGTCAAGGGCCATTAGCGGCCGGACAGCTTGCCAAGATACTCACGGATGAAATCGGGTGGAACCGAAATACAACTTATACGGTTATTAAAAAACTGGTTGATAAGGGAGCCGTCCAAAGAACAGATCCTAATTTCATATGTGAAGCATTGGTTTCAAAGGAACAAGTTCAGGAGACGATCGGATTAATAAATAAAATGTTTAATGGTTCAACGGAATTTCTTTTCGTCCTTCATCGACGAAAAGCATTTGTCAGATTCTGAGATCGAAAAATTAAAGCAAATTGTTAAGGATCTGAAAAAGTGAGGTGAGGAGATAAGTTTATTTCTAATTGAGACAAGTATCTCTGTAGCAATTTTCATTCTTGTCACTGTGTGCTTGAGCGCTCTGTTGATAAACAATATACAGTGCTGAGAAACAAGTGAAATTTGCGTACAACCAGCTCGGCGAACTCGTGCGGATAGAAGCCGGGGTATTTGTGATAGGTGTGTTTGGGGTATTGGTATTGGATGATGTATCAAAGGAAGAAGTATTCAAAGTATATAGCCATAGATGTGACCGGCCTAAACGTTACTAAAGGGCGAGACAGCGTCTATGTCATCAATACTTCAGTGCCCTTAAATATTACAGGAAGAATTATGGGATTTGGGAATGTTCCTGCAAAGAATTAGGAGGGATTCATTTGAAATATTTGAAATGCAAATGGATTCATGATTTTATGAATGAACCAACGATAATAATATCTGAGATTGACGAAAACCGATTCGAGACCCGAAAAATTGAAATTTTTAGGGACGGAAAGTTTGGACTCGCAGCACCTAATCTAGAGTATATGAATACCCGTCTAGGTGAAGTTCCTTTGCCTGATATGGAGGAGATTGCGAAGGACGAGCAATTCGAAGTACAAAGTATTTCGAGTCAGGAGTTTAATGAAATGTGGAGGGATAAAATACAATCATTTATTAGATTGCTTAAAGATTGAACCGGTAATCACCACAGTTGTTTCGATTTATAAGGTCCATGGAATTGGATCATAGGAGAGTTTCAGATTAATGGGGATAACTTCCATATGATGAACGCGGAATTCCTTGGAGATGAAATTTGTCCTTGTTGTGGGTTTCATTTTGGTTTTAATGATGATGGTGTCAATAAGGAGGATTCCTATTATCGTTGGCGTGAAAAATGGGTTGCAGATGGATGTATTTGGTTTTCAAAAAGTAGACGTCCACATGACACATGGAATCCTGTTGTGCAATTAAAAAAAATGCAAAAGTGAAGTCACGAAGTCTATGTCACGCCACATACGAGTGTAATAACTCCATGTGGTTTTTTCTTTTTGCTGCCCACGACAAACGTGGAAAGAAAATAGCCGATTAGTGTGAGCGCGGCGGGAAATATCATAAACTGGGTCAGAAGCGTACGTATCGTTATGATAGCTTCGGCAATCGGATCGAGAAAGCCGGAACTGGAGGCTCGACTACCTACAGTTACAATAGCGCTAACCAACTGTTAGAGGAAAAATCAGGCGGCGTGCAGAAGAAGTACCAATATGATTCACGTGGCAACTTAACCATGGTGATCACTGGCAGCAAAATATTAGAGAAATACACGTTTGATGAAACGAATAGACTCGTTCAAGCGGTTAAAGACGAAAAAACAGCGGAATACCGTTACAACGCACTAGGCTTAAGCATCCAGAGCAAAACCGCTGATAAAACGTAGGGCTTTGTTACTGATCTAACATCTCTGTTAGCGGTGTATGAAGGTGAAATGCAGCAAGCCAGCTACACTTATGGTTTAAATCGTCTTCAAGCCCACTTACCAAATGGTCAGAGCGAAACGTATTCTTATATACCACTTGGGTAGTATCGTTGGCTTGCAGGATCAGCAAGGGAAAATGATCGAGACGCATCGCTACGACGAGTTTGGTGAAAATGCAAACTCCAACGCAAACTGATCGAGCAGTTGACTTTGCTTATACAGACTATCCGTATGAGGATAACGCTTTGTACTATGCGCAGGCTCGCTACTATAAGCCGGAGGTTGGGCGGGTTATTAGTGAGGATATACGTATGCGCAGAACAATCCTGTGGGCTTTGTTGACTCATCAGGTCATAATCCTTTACTATTCTGTCTTATTCCAGTAGTAAATTTCTAGTTCCAGTTGGGGGTACACAACTTGTTGAATACAGGGCTTACAACGCGGTGGTGGAACAATAAATATTGGGACATACATTCCAAGGCGAAAAGAGGCTACAAATATGAGTTATGCACATCTACAATCGTGGTTTGAATCTCCAAGAGAATTAACTGACACAGAAAAGGAATGGTTGAACAGGTTGCTTATCTCAGAACTGGTTGATAGAATGATTTTGCAGAAACAAGTTGCAAAATCAAAAGTAATTGGAGAGTGCTTATGTGGTTGCAAATCGGTAAATATGCAAGTTGACTCGACAGCACCCAGATATCCTCATACTGAGAGGATTCCAGTCGAGATGACTGCATTTGAATCAGGCAAAGCTCCAGTAATGTTCCTACTGCATATAGTCAATGGATATATTAACGAATTAGAAGTGCTAAGAGCAGACTCAAGTCCAATAGATGACGCAATTGATTTATCAAACATAGAATTGTCTATTAATATCAAGTAAACTCTAGGTGCTTCCGCCACATGTGTGTAACAACTCCATGTGGTTTTCTTTTTTTGCCCCGAACATTATGTTTCATAAACAAAAAGCCTAACTGCACCCTATAGAGTAGACTTTATAAAATACGTCATTCTATAGGGTGTTTTTTTGGCTCAAAACCATCAAGGAGAATTAATATGGATTTTATAAATATGATTAAGAAAAATGTAAACTTTAGTTCGACACCAGGAATTCTTTTAGAAATCAAAGACTCACTGAGAGGCGAAGATAAGGTGAAACAATTTGATGTGAAATTTATAGAAAATGTATATATTATTGAGATTAAGTTACAGGAATTTAATTTATCAAATGTACAACATGTGTTTTCAGAACTTGTTGGCTTTATCCAATATGAATCTGTTTTTTATGAAAGGTCAGATAAATTTGATCAAATAGTTTATGATCTGATTTCAATTAGTAGCAGTCATGATGCATATAATTGCAAGGTATTTTTTATGAAGTAAAATCAAGAAAAGCGGTTTAATTAAACAATTTAGATTGGGAGTTATTGTAGGAACGGGCCTTTGCGAATTATGGCAGTAAAATAAAGATAAAAATTAAAAATAACTATTTGGATGGGAAGGTGTAAGATTTGGATGAACTCTATCCTGAATATGTTACAAAAGAAGCTATTGAAGGGCTTGTGAAAAAATTAAATCTACCTAGGCCTGATAGGTATTCACAAGATTGGGAGTATGAAGTGTCAGATTCAGCAAGAGTAGCGGAATTTGTTGATTTTTATGGAAATAACACTTTAAACAAAGAAGAAAAATTTGCCTTGATGAAAATAATAATCTCTTCCTACGATGAAGCCTTGACAGAAGAAATGACTAATGAGGAAATTGCTTCGCAAATCAAGTCTTATCTTATTCTTGATGTTTACATTCACAGAAATACTATTAGTTACTGGGCATTGTTGGATGAAGGTGATATAGAAGATTGCTTTGCTATAACTCCTTTGATGAGAGAAGTACACGCAGCATTATAGGTCAACAGTGTAGGAATAGGAGATAATTTGATCTAGCATCTTCGGAGAGCGATTGCCCTTCTCTGGGAAGGGGCCTGACTGTTCTGTTTGGTTAATCCAACGATCAGTACAGATGCAATCAGTTCATATTCCTTTAGTGGGATCGAAAGATAACTAAGTGGTATATGTTCTAATGAATAAGGAGAATATGAGAGTTTATAACTGTTTATTTTGTTGATTTGTAGCTCAAGGAAAGAAAGGTTTGTTAATTGCTTAAACTGCACCCTATAGAGTAGACATTGTTTATTGGGAATAGGTTAGTTTCTCATGGAAGACAATACTGATCAATGTGAGGTGTGGATGTATATGAGATACATTGCTGTTGAATGGTTATGGTATAGATATCCCAGTAAATATAAGGATAGACAGAATTCAAGACCAATAAAAATATATTCAGAAATAAATGAACAGGGTGAGGAAGTACGGAAAATCGAATTTTTTTTAATGGTAAAGTAGGCTTCGCATCTTCAGAAGTAAGTTATTGCGAAGTTGTTGAAACTGAAACAGAGCTTTCAGATCAAGTTATGCCTGAATCAGATATGATGAGTGAGGACGGAGGAACAGATTTTGTTATAGGAATTACAAAAGAATATTTCGAGCAGATATGGCAAGTGATTGTCGATACTATTAAAAAATAGTTATTCATTTAAAAAATTGAATAATGTTCTCTGCAGCCCAAACTCCCATTTAGCACCAGTGATAAACAGATGAGATGGGGCTTTTTTTGCGTCGAATGATATTGGCGGATAAAATGATAGATAGTCAACTATGGCGATTGAAATATGGATAGGAGGAGATTATTTTGAACGCTACGCACCAACAGGTATTTAATATTTTGAACAGTATGGGGATTGAATATGGAGTTGTAGAGCATCCGGCTGTATATACGATAGAAGAAATGGATCAGTTATCGATAGACAATAGAGAAGCGATTGCGAAAAATCTGTTTATCCGAGATGACAAAAAGAAAAGATATTTCATCATCGTGCTTCAAAAGACGAAGACCGTTAATCTAAAAAGTTTAAGACAGCGATTAGACTGCCGACCGCTTGGTTTTGCCTCAGAGGAGGATTTACAAAGATATTTAAATCTGAAAAAAGGAGCTGTTACACCCTTAGGGGTTTTGAACGATGAGGCTCATGTGGTAGAGGTCGTAATCGATCAAGATATTCTACAGTTTGACCAGGTTGGAGTACATCCGAATGATAACACCGCAACGGTCTGGCTTCGACCGCAAGATTTGGAGGCGGTCATTAAGAGTCACGGCAATACGGTATGTTACATAGAAATTTAGGGCCCGCTCAATTCAAACGGGTCTTTTTTTGACTTTTTAAGGTATGAGAATAGAGAAGATTTTTGTTTGATAGATATAAGGGTTTAATTCCAAACATCCGTAAGAAAATCAATTTGGGTGGGGATATTGACAGAACGTGCCGAGACTTATTCATCCCTCGCCAACACGCCGATGAAGCTCCTATTATTATGCGATAGAACAGTCCTTTGATCACTCATACCAGTTCCTTTTCCATTAGTCTGATCTTATTGTCTTGACCTTCACGTAACGTGAGCCCTTATGCTATTTTATGAGGGGGCCGACTGGATCCAAAATGGAAGACATGAATCCGCCCCTACCCCATAACTCAAAGAAGGTATAATTCATGAAAATTACTGTCGAAGACACTTTGGAACAATATGGGAAGCTATATGGCTTGGAACCCGGTAAAAGAGAGGATTTTTTTCGCAATACCATGATGAAGCCGTTCGAGACGATGTGGAGGTTCATCAATGTGCCGCTTCGCGCTAAAGAGCCAGGCGGTTACGATGTTGTCATGGCTGCAAAAATGCTTGGGCATTTGGACCTGAACGAAACGGAGAAGGGTACTCGTATTTTGCAAAAGCTAAAAGAGATCGACGCATTATCCACTGCAAAAGAAACTTTGCAAACCTGCACGGACTTTACGCTCCAACATGGACTGAAGGTCAATGCAGACGAGCTGAAGCTTGGCCTGTATATCGCCGATCCCCACAAGCTGGAATTGGTCAACGGATACTCCGGATTTGGCGGAATCCCTGGATTTATCCAGGTTACCATTCACCCTAATGACTATAATATTTCAAGAATTCCTGCCGTGATCGCGCATGAGTTTCATCATAACATCCGATTTTCCAATTTTGACTGGGATCATGGGAACGTGACTGTTGGAGAGTATTTAATTATCGAGGGTTTGGCGGAGTCGTTTGCCCAGGAATTGTATGGACAAGATTCAATAGGTCCTTGGGTGACTTCCTTGGATGAAGAGGATGTGCTGTATTCCATCCGGGTGCTGAAAAACGCGTTGAATATCAAAGGCTTCGCCGAGGTCAGCAGCTACATGTTTGGGGACATCTATGCAAAAGAACAGGGGTACTCCCCTGTCGGATTATCCCCATATGCGGGCTATGCGATTGGTTACAAAGCGGTGCAGTCCTTTATGAACCTGAATCATGTCGGAATTGCGGAAGCAACGCTGCTGAAAGCGGATGAGATCATTGGGCATTGTGGGCTATTCGATTAAATGGATGTTGAAATAGAACAAAGGGACACGGCTTACTCTAGCCTGTGTCCCTTTAAATTTCTTCGTGCTTTTCTTGGATATTCTCATACTCGCTTTCAACCAGCTTGAAGAAATCGGATGGTTTGATTTTTAGTCCTTTGCAAAGCTCAAATATTACATTTGATATATCCAATTAATAACATCTTGTTGAAAACTTTATCTGTTATGGTTCGTGTATCAGATTGATAATGGATGTAACTAAGTAATTTTTGATACAGAGGAGGCCAAGAAATAACAATGGGATTGCCATCGTGGTTTCAAAGTGCAATTGAGCAGAGGGTGGATCAGGTTGCAGCCTGGATTGAGCGCCAACCTGAACTGCGTGAACTCCGTGTTGAAGAACGCGCTGCATTCGACGCCATGTTTTCAGATACAGATCGATCAGGTCTGCCGGAGTATATGCTTTGGAGGATAAACATCATTTCAAGCGGGCAGTCGAGAACGAACACTCGTATTTACAGGGGATGCGTGACGGCGTACGGCTTATAGTAGCGTTATTACATGATCGGGTAACACCGGATACAAAGAGGGAGATGCAGGAGGCTGACCCGAATGAATACTAGTGGAGCTTGATCAGCTTCCTACCGCTTGCTTTCCATGGCGTAATACGTACAATATTATTCAATTATAGGATTCTATCTAGCCCTATAAATAAAAAGGAGTTTGGAGGTCATCCTTTGTATACTTACGACTCGTTTGAAACAGCGGGAGCATTTACATTAATGAGACCCATTTTTATCACGTTATTAATTGTATCTTTATTATTATTTGTGATCATCATCCTGCCCAAACTAAGAGAGAAATTGGCGAATAGCTCGCTTGTTTTTGGTCTATCACTCGTTTCGTTGGTCGTGTCTGCTCAATTATTATACTATGATGCAATTATCGTTGATGAGATTGGTCTAAGTAGAGATGGAGTTTCAACTATACTGTTCTTAGTGAACGCCATTTTCTGTATCGCTAACCCGATTCTTTTCTTAATGAAGGCCAATAAATAGATATTCGTGACATAGAGGAATTCCCCCTATTATTTTAGCTATTGATGGACCCAGATGTTTGAGACTATCATTATTGATACCATGCCTTGATGGTTTCCTCCAGCTGTTATCGTCTGAAGAGGTTCATCCAGCGGTTGGCCAATATTTTTTCTAACGAAACGTGGTATCGCTATTCAGGCCAAAATAGGCACCTGAAAATTCTAACGAAACAGGGTATCGTTATTTAGCAAAAATAGAGGCTCAAAGCCTGTTTTTAGCCCAAATAGCGCTACGTAGTTTCGTTAGATTTTTTTTGCCCTTGTTTTTGCCCAAATAGCGATATGGAGTTTCGTTAAAGCGTTTCAAGGGTGTGCGAATTTAATTCAGCGGCACGTCTTGTTTCACGCTTTCCTACGAATGATTCATTGTACTTGTCAGCCCAAATGTAAGCAGGGAAATACTCCGGTGAACGGCATCACTTTGAATCAGACGGCTGCCTAGCTGGAAGTAGATCAGCAGGTACAGTTACATGCTAATGTGACGCCAGCGAATGCAACGAATAAGCAACTATCATGGACTGTATCCAATGCCAGTGTCGCCTCCGCAGGGGAGAGCTGGTGATGCTTCAGGTTGATACGTCAGCTCCAAAGCAGCAGGGCATAACCTTCTATGATGCGGGCAATGAAGTTTGTCTGTCAGATCATGTGCCGCCTGGCTGTCTTTCGGTTCTAAAGTATGGATAACAAACAAATGGGCTCCTGCCACTTAGGAGCCCATTTGTTTGCGTTCACGATCACTGATGATCAAGAAGTGTGAAGCGTTGTTCCGCGTTGAATCAGTTCATTATCCATCTGGTGATTCATTTCTTCCAGCGGCTGCTGCTCAATCTTCTTGATCAGGATGCGGGCAGCAAGCATGCCCATTTCATAAATCGGCTGAGCTACCGTAGATAATTCTGGGTAGACCATTTCTCCAAGCGGAATACCGTCATATCCAATAATTTGTACCTGATCCGGTACACAAATCCCACGTTTTTGCATAACGCGAAGCGCGCCTATCGCCATTAAGTCATTGCCAGCAAAGATGCCGTCAATATCAGGATGTGCGTCAAAGATTTTATTTACAGCTTCTGAAGCCTCTTTTAACTGAAAATTTCCGTTAACAATGAGCTTAGGGGTGAACCAATCTAAATCTTCAACTAGATCGAGATAACCCTGGCAGCGTTCCTCTGCAATCCATAATCCTTTTGGCCCCCGAATGTGCATAATCTTGGTACAACCTTGCTGCAGTAAGGCCTGTACGGCCAAACGCGCACCCTCGCGATTTTTCGAAGAAATAGTAGGCACTGTCTGAAAGTTTGAGCGATCCAGTGCAACTAACGGAACCTGTAACTGGTCTATCTCATTCGAGGACAAGGTATTTGTAGCCATAATAAATCCATCAATGTATTTTTGTTTTAAGGTTTGAATGTATTGTCTTTCCACGGCTGGGGAATCATTGGTATTGCAAAGTATCGTGGTGTATCCGTACATTTGCGTTACCTTCTCCACGGCAAGCGCAAGTTCATTAAAGAACGGGTTCGTAATATCAGGTACGATGAGAGCGATCGTTTTGGACGATTTCTTGGATAAACTACGAGCAATATCATTGGGTGTGTATTGTAACATTTCGATAGCTTCATGAACTTTCTGGACCGTATCTTTATGAACATACCCCTTCTGATTAAGGACGCGAGAAACGGTCGCCACGGAAACCCCTGCTAATTTTGAGACATCTCGAATCGTTGGGATTGTTCTCAGCTCCTTTTGTTACTTCTTTCTATATTACTATACTTAATAAATATCAGGTATTCAACTGTATGGAACTAAAAATTAGGATACCGGTTACACAATATTTTATGAAATATGTTACCGGTTCCACATTATTCACATCAATTGCAATAATTTCAAGGAGTATACGTATTGACAGCGTTTTAAGATACGTTTATTATGATACTCAAATGAGTAACCGATTACACATTTGATGATACGTCGGAAATTGAGAATCTGGAAATGCTCTATTACACCAATTGAGAGGATGTTGAACCGTATGACTGATAAGAAAATTCCTATCATCATCGATACTGATCCAGGGATTGATGATGCCGTTGCTATCGGAGTGGCGTTATTCCATAAGAAGTTGGACGTCAAGCTGCTATCAACTATTGCCGGAAATGTCTCTGTTGAAAAAACGACGAATAATGCACTCAAGCTGGTTGAATTTTTTGATAAGGACATTCCGGTCGCCAAGGGTGCCGATAAACCATTATGTATCCCATATGAGGACAGCAGCCATATCCATGGAGAATCGGGGATGGGCGGATATGAATTTCCGGAACCGAAGAAGGCGATTCATCCGCAGCATGCGGTTAATGCAATTAGAGAGACGATCATGAACAGCGAAGAAAAAGTAACACTTGTTCCGATTGGCCCTTTGACGAACATCGCTTTATTCCTGACCTTATATCCGGAATGCAAATCGCAGATTGAACGGATTGTGCTGATGGGCGGTTCAGCATCTGCGGGCAATCATACGCCAACGGCAGAATACAACATCTTCGCCGATCCGGAAGCTGCCAAGATCGTATTTGCTTCAGGGCTTGATATTACGATGGTAGGACTGGATGTCACAAGCAAGGCCACCTTGACCCCGGACAATGTAGAGACGATTCGCGATTTGAATGAAACGGGCAGAATGATGTATTCCATGTTCCAGCATTATCGCGGTGGCAGCTTGAAGACAGGGCTAAAAATGCATGATTTATGCGCAATCGCCTATATTGTTAATCCCGAATTATTTAAAACTCAAGTTTGCTTCGTAGATGTCGAGACGTCAGGCACATATACCGCAGGCACTACGATTGTAGATCTGAAGAATCGATATCATAGAGAGCCAAATGCAACGGTGTGCTTGGATATTGATGTAGACGCTTTCAGATCATGGGCGGTAGAGCAATTAGCTAATACTCGATAAAAGGCAGCATTCAGAGAGGAGAATCATTTTGGTAGAACTCATATTCGGTTTAGTTGTAATCGTGCTGGCGGGCTGGATGATTTATAAGAAGGTCAATGCTACGGTTGCATTATTCATTGCGGGTATCCTGCTTCTGTTTGGAGCAGCTATTATGGGGCACCCTGTATTGCCTGAAGAAGCGACGACAGGCTCTATATGGCTGGATCCGATCAAATCGATTACACAAAGTTTCATCAACAACCTAGGGAATATCGGGATGACGATCATGGTTCTGTTCGGCTTCTCGTCGTACATGACGCAGATTGGCGCGAATGAAGTTACGGTTCGAACCTTGATGAAGCCATTATCCGGCATTAAATCAGTCTATGTGTTAGTCCCGGTTATTTTTATCGTAGGAAACCTGCTATCTCTCGTTGTTCCGAGTGCATCAAGTCTGGCCGTACTTCTGATGGCTACATTGTATCCGGTTCTGAAGCGTATCGGAATGTCCGCGCTTACTGCAGGTGCTGTAATTGCGACAACAGCGACAATTATCCCGACTCCTCTTGGTGCGGATAATGTTATTGCGGCTGAGACCTTTGGTATCGATCTGATGGATTATGTATTGAAATATCACGCTGCCATTTCGATTCCTACGTTGATACTCATGACGATTGCACATTACTTTTGGCAGAAATATTTGGACAAGAAGAATCCGGAAACCGATGATATCGATGAATCCAAGCTGACTGCATTACGCGAGGATTTGCCTCCGGCGTTCTATGGGATTCTGCCGATTCTTCCTCTGATCCTGATTACAGTATTTGGAATTTTCGTTAAATCGATTAACATCGGTCTGGTTGAGATCACGTTTATTTCTCTGATCGTTACAGTTATTATTGAAATTATTCGCAAACGCAAGATCCAGCAAGTGTTCGATGAGCTAATGGTGTTCTTCAAAGGTATGGGGAACGGGCTTGCTATGGTCGTAGCGCTGCTTGTTGCGGCAAGCTTGATGGTTGATGGTCTGAAGGCGCTTGGTATTATTGATATGCTGACCAATTCGGTAAAAGACGTCAATGGGGCAGGGATGATCCTGATGTTCGCTTTCTCAGGGATCACGGCGCTTATTGGTCTGATCAGCGGCGGCGGTCTTGCCGTATTCTACGCTTCGGTAGGTTTGCTGCCTGATATCGCACATAATGTGGGTATCAATGGAGTAATGTTGGCCATTCCTATGCAATTAATTGCTAACCTGGTCCGCTCGGTGTCACCTGTTGCTGCAGTTATCATTGTGGTCTGCAGTATTATTGGCAAGAGTCCGATGGCGATTGTGAAACGGACTTCAGTGCCAATTATCGTTGGTATTATAAGTACGTTAGTATTGTCTTATGTGATGTTCTCGTAATACTGCCCTGAATTCCTGAAATAGATAAGACAGAGAGAATATTGTGATTTGGATAGGAGCGAAGCACAGATGAAGAAGATATGCATACTTGGGAGTATCAATATGGATTCCAGCTTATTGCTGGAATCCCTCCCTGTTGAGGGTGAGACTATATTTGCAACGGACAAAATGGTTGGACCAGGGGGCAAAGGTTTCAATCAGGCCGTATCGGCTGCAAGGCTAGGAGCGTCGGTACAATTTATCGGTAAAATCGGTCAGGATGAAAATGGCAAGCAGCTCATGGCTACAATGCAGCAGGAAGGGATCCTTACAGACCATGTTTATACCGATCCGGATTTACCTACAGGAGAAGCCTTGATCTTGTTCGCCAAAAATGGCAGTAATATGATTGTAGTTAGCGCTGGATCCAATATGGGGCTGACAACAGGAGAAGTTGACCTGTCTAGAGAGAATATCGGGTCATCTGACGTTATTGTAGCGCAGTTCGAAGTACCGATTCCTGTCATAGAGCATGCTTTTGCATTAGCTAAAGATGCGGGGAAAATTACTGTGCTCAATCCTGCGCCTGCGAAAGAAATTCCAGCCGGATTGCTCAGAGTAACGGATATCCTTATCCCGAATGAAAGTGAGATGCATATGCTGACAGGATGCAATACCACCAGTGAAGATGAGATTGTACAAGGCGCGCATAAGTTAATTGAACAAGGCGCCGGTTGTGTCATTGTTACGCTGGGCGAACGCGGCAGTCTGGTTTGCCATCCAGAGGGCTCTATCGCTGTTCCGGCTGAAAAAGTACAAGCCATCGATACAACGGCGGCGGGCGATAGCTTTATTGGAGCGCTCTGCACCAGATTACAAGGGAATCATCTCAAATCATTGGATAACATTATAGAAGCCGTTAAATTTGCAAGTAAATTCTCATCGATCGTAGTTCAACGCAAAGGAGCATTCCAATCGATACCTTATGCCCATGAACTCACGAATGGATAGAAATGAGTGGATAGAATGAATATTTTATGGGGACTGCTGGGCTGTTTCGTTGTTTTCGTTATTGCCTATTTGATGTCAGACCATAAGAAAAATATCAATTATCGCACCATTTGTATAGGTTTTCTTATTCAATTATTATTTGGCTTTATTGTGCTGAAATGGGATGTCGGCAAGCAGGTGATAAGAGCGATATCAGGGGCTATTACGAACTTGTTCCACTACGGGTATGAAGGCCTGGGCTTTGTATTCGGCAGCCTGGCCGACAAGACGATGCCCACAGGCAATATCTTTGCGATCCGCGTGGCCATGCTGGCCGTCTTCATTACTCCTTTAATCGGTATTCTATATCATTTTGGGATCGTCCAGATCTTTATGCGTGTCATTGGCGGGGGACTTGGCAGATTGCTGAAGACAAGCCGGTCTGAATCTTTAGCGGCAGCAGGGAATATTTTTCTGGGACTGCAGGAAATCCCGATTATGATCAAGCCATATATGAAATACCTGACGCGATCGGAAATGTTCGCGGTTATGGTTGGCGGACTAGCCTCTGTTGCCGGCGGAATCATGGTCGCTTATGCTGCGCTCGGGATACCTATGGAGTATTTATTATCCGCGAGCATCATGTCGGCTCCTGCAGGGCTTATTATAGCGAAGATTATAATTCCGGAACGGGAAGTACCCGTCAAGGTTGATATACATGAGCTTGAAGAGAGCAAATCGGGGAAAAAGGAAAGCATCGTTAATATTATTTCAAAAGGCGCTTCTTCCGGTATGAAAATGGCGCTGCAAATTGTGGCCATGCTGATCGCATTTATATCCATGGTGGCTTTGCTAAACGGGCTGCTTGGGTGGATCGGCGGATGGTTTGGTTTTGGCGAACTGTCACTGCAATTAATTCTGGGCTGGGTCTTCTCGCCTATTGCCTTTGCAATTGGCGTTCCTTGGTCGGAGGCTACAATGGCAGGAAGCTTCCTAGGACAAAAGCTTGTGATGAATGAAATGATAGCCTTTGGTTCTTTTGCTGAACAGATGGGACATTTGTCAGACAAGACGGTTGCTATCGTTAGCTTTGCTCTCTGCGGATTTGCCAATATTGGCTCCATGGGGATCATGCTGGGTTCATTTAGTTCATTATCCCCTGAGAGAAGCAGTGAGGTAGGTGGGCTTGCATTTAAGGCAGTCATTGCAGGCTCGTTAGCTAATCTGCTGAGCGGGGCAATTGCAGGCATGTACTTTTAAACGAAATGAACGTAAGCTGTAAACGTGAATCGGGAATCAGCGTTTCATCTGAAACATGGCTGTTCCCGATTTTTTTGCGGCCTTTTCTGTCATCGAGGCTTCTCCACGCAAGTCCCTCCCTTTAATCACCTATACGTTCAACACCATTTCCACCTTCGTGAGGTGTTCTTCCATCCGCTGGGAGGCAAGGGCTTCGTCTTGAAGGGAAATAGCTTCATAGATCAGCTGATGCTCCTTCAATAGTTGTAACGCAGAGGCGCGTTCGCCGAACAGCCACATACGCCGTGTGCTGCCCATATGCTTGGCACATTCCTGATGGAACATAGCAAGCATTGGGACAAGGATCGGATTGTGGCTGGCTTCAGCCAGATAGACATGAAATTGCAGATCATCCTGCTGGCTTCTCTCTTCATCGTCCAGATGTTCTTCCATCAGCTTAAGACAAGAAGACATTCGTGTCAGATCCTGTTCCGTTCTTCTTCGCGCCGCGAGTGCGGCTGAGCCGATCTCAACCAGCTTGCGAGCCTCGATCAAGGAGCGGAGCGAATCCATATCGGCAAGGGAGCTGAGCAATTGCTCGGCAGGATTGTGCTCCGGTTTACGTGCGAAGGTACCTCCGCCGTGACGAATATCGAGCCACCCCATCGCTTTCAGGGCGCTTTGGGCTTCGCGGATCGTTGACCGCCCCACTTGGTATTGCTTGGCCAGCGCTTCCACAGAGGGAAGACGCTGCCCTTCCGCATAGCTGCCGTCTTTCAATTGCTGGAGCAGATGCTCTATAACGAGTTCTGCCCCTTTTTTCAGTTGGATATGGTACATGATAGAGTTCCCCCTGCTTGTTGATGTGGATAGGCTGTATAATCCTCAGGTCTATATTCCTTCAAATTTTAAATTAAGTCTATACATACGCTTTAATTATAAGGTATAATATCCCAAAAGTCATCAGATGACCTGAACAATTATCTAAATCTAAGCTGCTTCTGTCCAGAATATCGCCCATTGGTTACCAGTCAAATGCATTGCAATCATCAATTTGTGTGGATACAGCTTCATCCAGGATGAAGACAGGAAGAGGAGAGGTGCAAATGAGATGCTAGATTCTGAGGTAAGACAGTCATTGCTTCAATGGCTTGGCCAAGAACGATTCCGAGATGATCAGGAGACTTTGGTCACCCATTCTTATGATGCTACCCCTATGCTGCAATCGCTGCCTGATGCGGTGGTCTATCCGGAGACAACGGCCGAGGTGCAATCTATATTGAGGCTTGCCAATGAACATCGCATCCCGATCGTTCCGCGAGGCGCTGCGAGCAATCTGTGCGGCGGTACTGTTCCTGTGCAGGGAGGCATCGTGGTAGCCATGTCGCGGATGAACAAGCTGCTTGAACTGGATACCGTCAACCTGACGGCTACCGTGCAGCCTGGCTTGAATACGAAGAAGTTCCATCAGGAAGTGGAGCGGCGGGGACTGTTCTATCCACCAGATCCGAGCAGCATGGTCATTTCAACATTAGGCGGCAACATTATGGAGGGCGCAGGGGGCTTGCGCGGTCTTAAGTATGGCACAACCAAGGATTATGTGATCGGTCTTGAAGCGGTGCTTCCCTCCGGGGAGATGATTCGTACAGGCGGCAAGCTGTACAAGGATGTAGCCGGTTATGACTTGACGAAGCTGTTCGTGGGTTCCGAGGGAACTCTGGCATTGATTACGGAGGCGACCTTGAAGCTTCTGCCTGCTCCTGGAGTACGTCAGACGATGCTGGTTGCTTTTGCAGATATTTATGGTGCGGCTCGCTCGGTCTCACGGATTGTTGGCGCGCGGATTATTCCGGCCACGCTGGAAATTATGGACCAGGCCACGATACGTGTGGTAGAGGATTATAATCATATCGGTCTTCCCACAGACGTGCAGGCTATATTGCTGATTGAGCAGGACGGTCAAGAACTGGAGCAGGTGAAGAAGGATATGAATGATATCAAAAATATCTGTGCGGCAGAAGGGGCAACGGACATCCGTATGGCTCAGGATGAGGCTGAAGCGGAGCAACTGATGATGGCTCGTCGGAGCGCATTATCTACGCTTGCTCGCATCTCGCCGACGACGATTCTGGAGGATGCGACCGTTCCGCGATCTGCCATCGCCGATATGATCCTGGCAATTAATCGGATTGCTGAGAAATACCGCGTCAACATATGCACCTTCGGGCATGCCGGGGATGGCAATTTGCACCCTACTTGTACGACAGATGCTCGTAATGAAGAGGAAATACACCGCGTTGAAGAGGCTTTTGCGGAAATCTTCGAGGAGGCGATCTCGCTTGGCGGGACGATCACGGGCGAGCATGGTGTCGGAACCGTAAAAGCTCCTTATCTGGAATGGAAGGTAGGGAGTGCGGGGATCAACGTGATGAAGGGAATCAAGCGAGTTTTCGATCCTAACGGCATTATGAACCCAGGCAAGATCTTTGCCAAGTCGTCCCGTAAAAGGCTGGTGATCTCGAAATGAGTAGCCCTAATCCTAAAGTAGAGAAGGATCCATCCTTATTAACGCTACAGCGGGAGCTTACGAAGCAGCTGGATTATAATGAACTAATGAACTGTATGCGCTGCGGCTTCTGCCAGCCTTCCTGTCCGACATATCAAGAGACAGGCATCGAGGCTGCGTCGCCGCGGGGGAGAATTGCACTTATGAAGGCGGTAGCTGACGGTGTAATGGAGCCGGATGAGTCGTTCCGCCAGCAGATCAATCTGTGCTTGGGCTGCCGGGCTTGTGAACCCGTGTGCCCATCCGACGTGAAGTATGGACAGCTGCTGGAACAGACCAAGTCGGTGCTGTTCGAACAGCCGTTTCACTCTGCCAAGAAGAAGAGTGGGCAGACGGAAGCTGCAGCCGAACCCGGATATAGCTCTAAATCGGATCGGCCTCCGAACATGAAACGGCTGCATAAGCTGGTCAAGCCTGCCTTCAAGAGCCATAATCGCATGCTGTCTCTTAGCGTTCTGCTAGAGAAATATCAGCGCTCGGGATTACAGCGCTATGCGGCGAAGAAGAAGCTGCTTCGATTTCTGCCAGAGCATTTCCAGACCTTGGAGCGTATTCTGCCGCAGGCTGACAGTCAAGGCGTTGCAAAACGGGTGAAGGCCAGCTTCCTGCCAGCCAAGGGAGAGCGGATCGGAACTGTAGGCATGTTCCGCGGCTGTATCATGGATGTTCTTTTCACTGAAACGAATGTGAATACGGTGAACCTGCTGAGAGAATCGGGCTATGATGTGATCATTCCTGAAGCGCAGGGCTGCTGCGGAGCACTGTTCTCCCACAGCGGTGATCTGAAGACCGCTCGGGAGTTCGCCAAGAAGAATATCCAGGCCTTCGCCGAGGTCAAGGTCGATTATATTGCCTCTAACGCTGGAGGTTGTGGAGCCATGCTGATTGAATATGATCATCTGCTGAAGGATGATGTGGAGTGGTGGGCGCAAGCGGAGCATTTCTCGGAGCAGATCAAGGATATAAGCGAGCTTTTGCTCCGTTCAGAGCGATGGAACTTATTAAAATCGATAGACGCAGAACCTGACGATCGAGAACACTTTTCCCAAGAAAGTCCCGAACACACGCCTCAAGATACGGTTACTTATCAAGACTCCTGCCACCTGAGGAATGTCATGAAGGCAGGCCGGGGACCAAGACAGCTGCTTCATCTTCTGCCTGATTTGAATTATGTAGAGCTTGAAGGCGCGGAAGGCTGCTGCGGTTCAGCCGGCATTTATAATCTGATGCAGCCGAAGATGGCGAATGATATTTTGGATCACAAAATGGGTAAAGTGAATGAGACGGGGGCATCGATCATTTTGACGAGCAACCCCGGCTGTTTGCTGCAAATGAAGATTGGCGTTGAGCGGGAGCAGGCACAGGATCGTCTGAAGGTGATGCATGTGGTTGATTATTTTGCCGAAAAAGTAATGAAATAGAGTTATATCCGCGCCCTTAGGGGCGTTTTTTTATGTTCGTATAGCCGCTAGCTCGTTGACAACGACACTACTCTGCGTTATTATGTAGCGGTACTCAGTAATATTAAGTACCTCTACACATGTCAATACTGTTCTTGTGAGGTGTATGTGTTTGGATAATCTAAGTGAAATGCTCAAAGGAGTGTTAGAGGGAATTGTGCTGGAAATCATCGGACGGGATGAGATTTATGGTTATGAGATTGTAAAGCGGCTCAATGCTCTTGGTTTTGAGGGGATTGCAGAAGGCACCGTTTATGCTCTGTTGGTGCGGCTGGAAAAAAACAAGCTGGTTCATATCGTGAAAAAGCCGTCTGAAATTGGTCCGCCAAGGAAGTTTTACACTCTCAATGAGCGAGGGCGGGATGAATTGATGTCATTTTGGACACGATGGGATTTCTTAAGCGAACGTATCCAAATTTTAAGAAATAAAGGAGGCAATGAATGATGAGCTTCAGCAATGAAACACATCGAAAAATAGAGCAGTTTGCCAAGGAACAGGCGCAGCATTATCTGGAGGAGGCGGAGATGACCTATCTGGAAAAGCTGCGGGCAAGAACCAATCAGACCAAACACAAAATCGGCAGGAAATTGGCCAGATTTAAGAGCAGCTCGGATCAGGCGCAAGAAGCCCGTAATGATATGATCCTCTACATGAGCGACTACATGAATGATCTGATCTCTCAGGGCTTATCGGAAGAGGAAGCTTTTGAAAAGGCAAGGGATAAGCTCGCGGCTTCAGGTGATTCTGACTTCCAAGCCGATCTTCATGAGCGTTTCCGCCAGTATTATGAAAATCGTGATCCTGCAGACTATGAGGCCGTCGGACTATTTTACGGCGGGTTCCTGTTTTTGGGTGTTGCTATCGGCTCCCTGATCGGATTTCTCACTAGTGGAGGCGTTCCTGCCTTTATGCAAAATGGATGGATCTATACCTTGGTTGGTACCGGGGTTGGAGCGATTATTGGCATAGGGCTGGGAGAAATAAGCCACGCGCTTATATCTATGAAGAGAAAGTAGGTGTTGTCTATGTCCTATATGAAAACGGCTCGCCGCAAGAAAGATCTGGGCATCACTGGCTGGATGGCCAAATGGTATGACAAAAACACCCGTAAGTCTCGTCTATCGGAGATGCGGGAATATGCTGACATCGTAAGCGGATATGTTGATCATGGAGCCGAGGTGCTGGAAGTCGCTCCCGGCCCCGGGTATCTGGCCATCGAGCTAGCGAAGCAAGGCTACTCAGTAACCGGCTTGGAGATCAGCGCGGATTTCGTGGAGATTGAGAAACGTAACGCCAGAGAAGCTGGCGTAAATGTAGACTTTCGGCAGGGGAATGCCTCCGCAATGCCCATGGGGGATGGCGTTTATGATTTCATAATTTGCTCCGCCGCGTTCAAAAATTTCAGCGAACCACTGAAGGCTTTGCAGGAAATGTATCGCGTTCTCAAGCCCGGCGGTGCGGCGCTTATTCTGGACATGAACCACGAAGCCACGAGTGAGGATATCGAGAACGAAATTCAAAAATCCGGTATGAAGGGCTTTGATCGCTGGTTTGTCAAACTGTCGTTTCAAACTTTTCTGAAGAACGGCGCCTATACCCGGGAAGGGTTCGAGGATCTGATAGCGCAGACAGATTTCCCGAAACATAAGATCAAGAAACACGGAATCGGCTTTCAAGTCTGGCTGTATAAGCCAGAGAAGGACAGCCCGAAAAGTATGATTTAACATACCTCCTGGGGCTGTCCTCATTTGAACTTCTGTCAATTTTTACTTTGCGTTTCTTTACGGCCAGGCAAGAACTTATTCAACAAAATAGCCGCTAGGGAAGCAGCCAGGATTGGCGAACCCAGCAAATATTGCACGAAGGTAGGCAAGGAATACAAGTAATCCTTCGGAATAAGCACTAATGCCAAAGTTAGAATCATCGGAATGGCAACGATGTACATTTCTTTCTCGCCGATTCGCTCGTTCTTCATGACCTGTATGCCGTTAATGGCGATAATGCCGCAGACGATGCAGAATACGCCGCCGATGACAGCCGTCGGGATGGATGCAATTAGAGCAGCCAGCTTCCCGGAACAGCCAAAGATAACGAACCAGCCACCAACGGCAAGGAAGACTCGACGGCTAGCAATCCCGGTAATGGAGATAATGCCGGCATTGGTGGAATAGCCTGTAACCGGAGTAGAGCCGAGCAGAGAAGCGATCAGACAGCTAATTCCTTCGCCGATGACCCCTCGGTTAATATTTTGATCGGTTAACGGTTGATCGATGACATTGCTGACAGCGAACCAGGTCCCCGTTGTCTCAGCGAGCAGCACAAGATAAATAATGACCATCGTGATAATAGCCGAGAAATTGAAGGAGAAGCCGAAGTCGGCAAAGGGGATCTGCGGCATGCTGAACCAATTGGCCTGGCTAACTGTCGAGAAGTCCAGTACTCCCATAAAATTAGCAGCGATACATCCGCCGATTAACGCGAACATGACGGACATAATCCGGAACAATGATCCTTTTGTCCCTAGCAGAGAACCGAGGATTACAAAGATCAGCAGCACGGCACCTGAGATTAGGGCCAGCATGACGTTCTGATTGATCGTCGCGTCAGCGGCTTCATAAATATTGTCTCTGATCCCCACAGGCAATAAAGACAGACCCACAATAAAAATGATCGTGCCTCCTACAATCGGCGGGATGAAGGATTTGACGATCTTATTGAAGACGCCGCTCATACCCAAGATAATAACGAGAACCGCACCAATAAGGCTCGCGCCCAGTACGGAATTCCAGCCTAACTGCCCGCCTCCGCTGGCGGCATAGATGCTGACAATTGCTCCAAGCGGAACATACGAAGGACCTTGAGCGATCGGCAGCTTCATGCAGAAGTAGCTCTGCACAATCGTTGCTAACCCCGCAGCGATAAAGGTAGATTGAATCAGTGCGCTAGACTGATTGGATTGCAAACCGATCAACATGGCGATCAGGAAAGGAACAACATAGACGTCCATTGCTAATACATGCTGTAAGCCCAGAAGGGCGGACTTGCCGAATGATACCTTCTGATCGGGCAGAACTGTCAGCTGCTGTGAATTCGTTTGAGTTTGCCCCTGGTTGACTGCTTCTGTTTTCACTGAGATGCACACCTCGAATATTTTAGTTTTTTTTGTATTTTAACGAGAATGAACCTTCATGCCCTGTACCCATACTTCACGGATATTTTCAGGTCTGGCCAGATACATGATCTTCTCAAAAATCCCATGCAAATCTTCATTCTCATCAAAGATGGGCAGCTTGGCAGAGGGCAATTTCGTATCGATGATCTGTACATCCCATGCATAATTCTGTTCAAGGCGACCGATCGGTAAGCTTAGACTCTCGCCGCCTCCGGCTGTAGCCAGGTAGAACGCTTCATCAACCGTAATCCGCGATTTTGGAACACCGCGCATATGTGCCGGGAGAGAAGGATCAACGCCATCCTCCAGCATTCTCGAAGAGATGACGGCTTGTCTTACATTATCGAACAGACTCGGCGAGAAACCTCCGGATATGTCCGTGCCCAGCCCAATATCAATGCCTTTGGCATGGAAATGGGCAACCGGAATGACACTATTAGCAAAATAGGCATTCGAGACAGGACAGTGTGCAATCGCTGTTCCGGTCTCTGCGAATAAATCCGCATCAGGCTCGTCCAGGAAATTGCAATGTGCCATAACGGACTTCTCCCGTAGCAGGCCGAAATCACGCAGTGCAAAGGCATCATTTTTATCAAATCGATCTCGTACATACCCATGCGCCCAATCACTCTCACTGCAGTGTGACTGGACGTAGGCGTCATACTTGGCAGCAAGCTTGCCCAGACCTTCCAACCCCTCATCTGTACAGCTTGGAATGAAGCGTGGGGTTACAACCGGATAGACGCCCTGCTTCACGGTTTTGGCTAATTCCTGGACAGCGAGAATGAACTCCTCCGTATCTGCAAGTGCCGAATTGGTGTCAGCGTCGCGATAATATTCCGGGTTTTGCGCCGGATCATCCATCACAACCTTGCCGACGAGTCCGCGCTGTCCTTTCTTCGCACAGAGCTCAGCTAACAATAGACTGGCCTCTTTATGCACGGTAGCAAAATACAGTACGGTCGTTGTCCCATTAGCGAGCAAGGTACTGACCAGATCATCATAGACTTTCTCGGCAAAATCCAGATCCGCAAATTTGGACTCCAGCGGGAAAGTGTACGTATTCAGCCAGTCATAGAGCGGAATGTCCAGGGCTGTTCCCGACTGCGCCCATTGCGGTGCGTGCACATGCAGGTCGATGAACCCGGGCAGTAAATACTGGCCCTCAGCCAAACGATGGAAGTTACTCTTGCCTTGATATGCCTCCAGCAGAGGCTGATATTCCGCATCTCCTGGCGCGATGACCTTTGCAATTAGCCCATCTTCATTGATCGCAAACAGATAGTTCTTTAATATTTGAATTTCTTTGGGAGATTGACTGGAAAAAGCAGTTCCTTGAAATAATTGCATATATTGTTCCATAGTTACCGCCTTAATGTTCGTATTTTAGTATGTAAAAGCTATTATAATCCGTTAAAATAGATAAGTCTATAATAAAAGACGAATATAGGTGATTACTTGTTCAATTATTGTAGGGAATTCGTTAATTATCTTCAAAATAGAGTGTAATAATAAAGACGTATTGCTTATCCTGCATGCAGGTTAAACGATACGTCTTATTTACTAATCAGTAGTAATGACAGCTTTCTAATTAAGAAGGTATTATCATTGCTTTAGTCACATTTAGCTTCGAATATGAGGTCATGAATTCTGGCAGTTCATCTATCTGGATACGGTGACTGATGAGCGGCTCAATTTGTACAATGTTCTGAGCAATGAGTGCAATGGCTTCCTCATGAGTGTACGGATTGATAAAAGAGCCCATAATCCGTAGCTCTTTACTGAAAACATCGAATGGCGAGAAGCAGGCTTGCGCATCTGGTGAGGCAACACCGAAGATCAACACCTGTGCACCTTTGCGCGCTGCTTTAATAGCTAACTCAACGGATTCTGGCCGACCGACACATTCGATAACGATATCAGCAGAGTTCTGCAGCCCCGCGGCCTCATTCGGATCAAATGGTGACACGACATGATTTGCGCCAAGCGTCCGCAGCAACTCATGCTTGTTTTGGTTTGGCTCGCTCACGGTGATGTGCGTAACGCCTGCCGCTTTGACAAGCTGGAGGAACAACTGTCCAATAAAGCCGCCGCCAGAGATCAACACATGATGATTCGCCCGCAGATCCAATTTCTTATAGCCATGTAGCACACATCCAAGTGGCTCGACCATGGCTCCTTCGATCATACTCACATGTTCCGGTAATTTATAGCAGTTGGCAGCTGGAACAACGCATCGTTCAGCCATTCCACCGTCCCGTGTTACGCCAACAGCATTTAACTTATCGCACAGGTGAGCAAGTCCATTACGGCAATACTCGCATGCTCCGCAATAGATATTCGGATCAACGGATACTCGATCTCCCTGCTGTAAAGTGGATACACCTTCACCTACGGCCACGACAACTCCCGAGAGCTCATGACCGAGCACAATTGGGGGATTTACCTCGGCGGAGCCGGGATGACCATGATAAATATGCTGGTCTGTGCCGCATATGCCGCAACAAGCAACTTGAAGCAGAACTTCTTGTTTGCCGGGTGTTTGTTCAGTCCACTCTTCAACTTTCATATTTAATGCTCCGTGAAGTACTGCGGCCTTCATGATACTCATCTCATTTCTCTATAATGTTAAAGTAGTGTAATACTATCTCCATTAGTATTTAAGGCGGACACTCGAAGTGTCTCCCAAGGGATTGTCTTGCCATAGGATTGCTTAACTTGAATCTCCTTGGTTTGGCCTGGAAGCAGATCGAAGAAGTTGTCATTCATGACAAGCCATTCTTCGTCCAGTTCAAGCTTAACCATGCGTGCTACCTGATCTGTCGATATTCGGACAAGACCAGCTGACTTATCAACGCTCACCTGCAGCCTCGCTAGATTGAATCGCATGTCCTTGTAATCGCGTAAGTAGATAAAGTTATCCTCGGTAATACAGCTTGCGGAACTCGCGACACATACAACATCTGCTGCATCGGCTCGAACTGTCAGATCCAGTTCAGTCAACGTAGCAACCTGCAGCTTACTATTTGCAGGAACAGATACATCGAATTCGTGTGTGGACAACAGAGATCCGTCCATTCGATACACAGTTAGTATTACCGTATCATTATAGTCTTCTAGCCGATCGTTCAGTACCCACAATATCAGGTCCTTCCCTGGATCATGGTCAGCAGTTACCAGTATAGGTGCAAAAAACTTGCGCGCATAGTGATACGCTGCCTTCGGGAGTCCATAATAGTCGATAACTGACCAACTCGTTCCTGGCCAGCAATCGTTCAATTGCCAGAACAGTGCCCCGCTCGTATCCGGTTTATTGCGGCGGTAGTGCTCGATACCGTATTTTAATCCCTCAGCCTGGGTCAGCATGGAGTAGTTCAAATACTCCTCTATATTACTAGGGGCACCTGTATATCCTTCCATGAGAAGAATGCCCTTCGGATGGTGAATATCCTTATTGCGGTACATCATTTCATCACTGCCCCAGAAGAATTGGTTCTCGGGTATGTTGCGCTGCAGAGTATAACGATTGGATGATGCATGCATACCGAATTCGCTTGCGAACTTGGTCATGTCGCCTTTGAATTTCTTGAAAGATAAACCTTCAACGCTATAGTCCTGCAACTGCGGCTGACCGAACTCGCGCGGTTCGATATTGCCATGCCACACTTGCCAGTTATGAGTGTCACCTTCTTCACGCGAGTTGTGGTCGTTGCCTCCATAAGGTGAACTAGGCCAGAAGGTTCGTGTAGGATCGAGCGTCTCCAACAGAGCAGGCATCAGCTCGTGGTAAATTTTCTCGCCATAGAACGGATGTGGAATCTCTCCGCTTGAACGGAGCGCCTCGTACAGCCAATCGTTCTCGTTATTACCGCACCACAAAGCGAGGCATGTCCGGCTACGCAGTCGTCTCACGACCTGCTCGATCTCACGCCGCACATTATCCATGAAGTTGCGGTTATAGTCCGGATAGAGGGCACAGGCAAACATGAAGTCCTGCCACACGAGCAAGCCAAGTCGATCACATTCATCGTAAAATATATCGCGCTCATAGATACCGCCTCCCCAGACACGCAGCATGTTCATATTGGCATCCTTCGACATCTGAATGAGATGCTGGTACCTCGTATTTGGCACAGCAGCAATGAAGCTGTCGATAGGAATCCAATTGGCTCCTTTGGCGAACAGCTTTACACCATTTAATACGAAGGTGAAGGCGGGCTGTCCATGTTCATCCCGTTGTATGAGTTCAAGTGTACGGATGCCGAATCGCTGTTCATGTACGTCAACAGACTCTTCATTACACAGAAGCGTTACTTTCAAATGATAAAGATACGGTTGACCTAGGTCATGCGTCCACCACAATGATGGGTTCGAGACGCTTAGACGTACTTCGCTGCTTAAGCTATATGCACAAATTGCACCGTCTTGGATCAGTCCATTATAACGATCGAGTTGGATTGTTTCTGAGGCAACTCGATTATTTTCTGTATCCAACAATTCCACAAAAGCGAAGCAAGGCTTGTTCTTGTGAAATGCCCGAACGTCTACCGTTACATCTACAGTTGCTGTTTTGTCCGTTATTGAAGTTGTACGCGCGAACACACTCTCAACATAAGCGTTGCGGCGTTTAATAAGATGTACACTCTTCCAAATACCGGAACATACAAGCCGTGGACCCCAGTCCCATCCGTAATGATATTGAGCCTTGCGTGTCCAGATCCGCTTCTTGCTGAAACCGGACCAGTAATATTGCATTTTAGCTTGAGCATGCAGATGTACAGGGTCAATTTTGACAGCAAGTACATTCTTGCCTTTCTTCAATTCACGTGTTACTTCAAATGAATGGGCAATAAACATATTGTCAGTGGAGCCAAGCTCCACCCCATTCAAGTACACGGTTGCAAAAGTATCTAACCCTTCGAAGACCAATTCAATGCGTTCTTGGTCATCTTGCCCGCCATCCCAATCAAATGTGTTTCGATACCACCATACCTTATTCTCTACCCAGCGAGACTGTTGATCGTTATGTCCGTAGAAAGGGTCTGCAATGATACCTCGCTCGATTAACGTGGTATGCACATCCCCAGGTACTTTGGTAGTCATCCAGAAATAGTCAATATAGTCTGGAGAAGCAACCTCCAAATCCCGCGCTTCGCCTACATTGAAATCCCGCAGCTTCCAGTTCTCTTGTAGTTCCATCTTATCCCCAATCTGAAATGCGCCACAACCAACAGGCTGTGGCGCATTTCCAATTTCTCTATTTTAGAGGTAATTTAAAAGTCACTCTTTGATCCCGAAGTAATTCTGATAGCTTAATCGACATCGAATCTTGAATTCAGCCGGGGCTAAGCGAATGCTTACGAAGTTATGTTTCCTACGGAAACATCTTAGGTGCTCACGTACCCACTACGTACGCTCCACTCCTCAGTCCCTAAGCTTCATCCAACCTTCTCGGTGCTGAAAGTCCGACTTTTTAAACACACACTTATTTTTTATACGTAAACCAAACTGTCTAGAATCTCTTTAACGCTAAGCTCTGCACATGCCATTGAAGTGTCAGCCACGCCATAGTACACCTTCACAATGTCGCCTTCTACGGATACACCGCAAGAGAATACTACATCACCAAAGAAGCCTTTTTTCTCGTAGTCTGCTTCGGGTTCCATCACAGGCTGCTCGGAGCGGGCGATAATTTTCGTAGGATCGTTCAGATCAAGCAGAACGGCACCCATACAGTAGCGATGATCTTTTGTTGCACCGTGGTATAACTCGAGCCATCCCTTCTCTGTCTTGAACGGGACTGCACCGCCGCCGATGCGACCGCTGTCCCACTTGCCTTCGCGTAAACCTAGTAGATGCTTATGGTTTCCCCAATAGAGTAGGTTATCGGACTCTGCAATCCAGATTTCCGGATCACCGATGCTCTTAGGTGATGGACGATGAAGTGCATAATATTTCCCATTGATCTTCTCAGGAAAGATAAGTACGTCCTTATTATCTGGGTGGAAAATCATGCCATGGTGCTCTACCGTCACAAAATCCTTCGTTGATACCATACATTCACCAATGCCAGCTGGAGATACACCAGAAAAATAGATGTAATAAGTGTCATCGATTTGCGTTACACGCGGATCTTCGATTCCAAAGGTCTCTAATGAGGTGGATGGATAAACGAAAGGTTTATCGTCAATGGTAAAGTGATGTCCATCCTTGCTGCGTGCGATTCGAACATAAGAAATGGATGTCAAATACTCGAACGATGAACTGCCTTGTGTCCGATTACGAATTACGCGCGGATCGGAGAAGTCATAGCGTTCATCGTCTCTGCGCAGATTGATAATATCAAGCTGCTTTGTTTCTGGATTGAATATCGGTGCTTTGACGATATTCGGGTCAGTACTGATGGGCCGTTCTGCAACGCGCAGCAGCAGGAGAGTTTCACTGTTATATGTTGCAACCCCTGCATTGAATGCTCCGATGACTTCAAAATCATCACGATGCGGTTTGACATCGACCGGAGTAATGAGTGGATTTTCTTCGTAGCGATAGATGTTCATATAATAACTCCTCATTCTAGTAATTACATTACAAAACATTATATGTTACATGAAACAAGATTACAAACAGCTAGTAATTAATTACTACAACATTATCGATCAGCCTTAAATAATTGTCAATTGAATTGTGACACAAAGTAGTGTATTTTTTTACAGTACATATATAGCTTATGTTGACCCTATTTTTTTGTAACGTTATAATATTTTTGTAATGTGTTAATTCGAATTTAGAAAGGGGGGACTCTCAGATGAAATCTAAAGTGACGATGCAAGATATTGCAGATCGGCTTAACCTGTCCAAAAATTCTGTATCCCAGGCTATATCCGGCAAAGATGGTGTTAGCGAAGAGACTAGGAAGCTTATTCTAGATACAGCGGATCAAATGGGTTATATCTATCAGGCGGGACGTAAAAAGAGCCAGGCCGAAACTTCTGGTTATATTGCCTTGATAGCCTCCGACTTTGCTTTTGCCCAGAAAGGATTCTTTGGCGAGATCTACTTGAGTGTAGAACAAGAGACGAGACAGCGCGGTAAGCACTTGCTAATCCAATCCGTTGACCAAGAATCAGAGCAAGAACTGATCCTGCCGCCAGTATTAGAAAATCAGGGTGTGGAAGGAATACTCATCCTTTCTCATCTACGGACCTCTTATATGGATATGGTTATCTCCAAAGGTCTCCCGACTGTGCTGATCGACCATCATTATCCGGCGGTTAAGGCAGATTGTATATTAACGAACAATCGGTTTGGCGCTTATGAGGCAATCCATTATCTAACTGAACTAGGTCACCTTAACATCGGTTTTGTTGGAAACATACAGTTTTCTCCAAGTTATTACGAACGATTTGAAGGATTCCGATTGGCAATGAGGGACGCTGGACTGGAAATGCGCGAGGAGTGGCTCTTGTTGGATGCAGTAGAGCAAACCGAGTATATGATGGACGCGATGAAATCCATTCCTGATCAGCCAACGGCTTGGTTCTGTGTAAATGACGGTCTCGGTTTCATTCTCAATTCAACATTACAGCAGCTGGGCTTTCAAATACCTAAAGAGGTGTCGATTTGCAGCTTTGATAACGGACAACTGTCTCAATTATCTACACCACCCACAACTACGATGGAAATTGATTTAAAGCTATTTGGACGTAAGGCTGTAGAACAATTATTCTGGAGAATGGATCATAGGCAAGAGCCATTTGTGGAAATGCTGCTGCCAACCAAGCTGATCACTAGGGAATCGACCGCAGGACCAAGAATGTGATGCTTTACTGTAATAATTTGAGAGAGTCACAGGAATCATATTCTTGTGACTTTTTATTTTTTATAGTTCTGTTACCATATGTTCATTTCGGATTTTTGTAATCTTTGATAATTTACTGTAATGCATTTTGTAACTACAAGCGATTTGCAAGGGTGTTTCATAGATTTTTCATATAAAATGCAGATGTTAAAAGCTGTAAACAGGAATGAAACTGTCATGTTTTTCAACATGATTCTAAATATAATAATGTAAATTAACGTTACAAGTTTAGGATTAATAACTTGATTTAATAGTTTTATAATGTATAATAAACCGTGTAGTAATGGTGAACTTGGTTAACAACCTATTCTGAAGGTTGATCTAAATCATATGTGTAAGCGATTAAAAAAAGGCAGGGGGATTGTTATGAGACAGAAAAATCAAACAGGTTATCTGTACATAATGCCATGGATTATTGGCTTTTTTGTGTTTACAGTAATACCTTTAGGTTTTGCGTTTTATATCGGTTTGACGAAATGGGATACATTCAACACACCAGAATTTGTGGGTCTTGGCAACTATGTTTCACTCTTTAAGGATGAAGATTTTCTTAAAGCTTTGTGGGTTACTATCCGATTTGGGCTAATATCTGTCCCACTCGGCATAGCAACTTCTCTATTGATAGCATGCTTAGTCAACACAAAGATTAAGGGAGTTAATCTCTTTCGAACGGCATTATACTTGCCAGCAGTAGTATCAGGGGTATCCATCTCCTTGCTGTGGAAATGGATCTTGGACCAGGATTTTGGTCTGATCAACATGATTCTGTCCAAATTTGGTATTGGGCCGTTTGGATGGTTAACCAATCCGGATCTCGTATTACCTTCTTACCTTATGATTGTTGTCTGGGGAGCCGGCGGCGGGATGCTTACCTATCTGGCAGGTCTGCAGGATATTCCATCGCATTTGTATGAAGCAGCAGATATTGATGGCGCAAACCTGTTTCATAAATTTAAAAATATTACTTTGCCTATATTAACTCCAGTCATTTTCTACAATTTAGTTATGGGTATTGTCGGAGCAATGCGGAAATTTAGCGATGCTTACATTATAGGCGGTGCTGATAACGAAGGACGCTTCTTTATGGTTTATCTATATGAGAACGCATTTAAGTACTTCAAGATGGGCTATGCCACAGCGATGGGCTGGGTATTATTCGTTATTATTCTTGCGTTAACGTTGATCGTATTCAGATCTTCTTCTGCTTGGGTGTATTATGAGTCGGAAGTTAAGAAGAAATCGAAGAAAGGAAAGTGAATGCCATGTTTACTAGCAATATGAAGTCGAGGAGAAAATGGCGCAATATCTTTCTCTATTTTTTCTTAACATTATTCTCGGTTGCTACTTTGCTCCCTTTGATCTGGATGATATCTACATCACTCAAATCGGGGGATGTAATCTTTGAGATGCCGCCTCGTTTTCTCCCGGATGGATTCAATTGGAACAACTACAGCAGAGCTATAGAGGAGATCAATTTTTTTGTACTCTTTAAAAATACAACGATCATTACTTTGCTCCAAATGTTGAGCAATGTGTTTGTGTCTGCATTAGTAGCTTATGGTTTTGCTCGTTTTGATTTCCGTTGGAAAACCTTCTGGTTCATGTTAATGCTCTCTACAATCATGATACCGGGAGAAGTAACTATGATTCCTGTATTTATCGCCTTCAGTAAAATCGGATGGGTTGATTCCATCAAACCTCTAGTCATTCCTGGATTTTTTGGAGGTTCGCCGGTATTCATTTTCTTATTAAGGCAATTCTTTCTATCTATGCCTAAGGAATTGGAAGAGTCTGCAGTCATTGATGGAGCGAACAGCTTTAAAATTTTCTATCGAATTTTCCTGCCGCTATCTATTCCAGCACTCATTACGATTGGTATTTTCTCATTCCAAGGCAGCTGGAATGATTTGCTCGGACCATTGATTTATTTGAACAGCACCGATAAATTCACGCTAACACTGGGGCTTTCGATGTTTAAAGGGATGATGAAGGTTGAATGGGGGCCATTGATGGCTGGATCAATTATGGCACTGCTACCAGTATTAGTTGTGTTCTTTATAGCTCAAAGGCACTTCGTTGAGGGGGTGAAGCTCAGCGGTATCAAAGGTTAGTTTAGCGTGCATTAGGGTTAGAAATATACAATGGAGGGTTATAAACATGAAATTTTGGAAAAGCACATTATCTTTGATCATGGTCTTATCACTGTCCGCAATGCTTATGAGTGCATGTGGTAGCAATTCTAATGAAAGCAAGAATAAAGATGCTAGTGGGACAAATACGGCTGTTGCTGAGAAAGTAAAGCTTAAAGTTACGACTTGGGCAGGTGCCGATGAATTAAAAGAATTTGAAGATCTGGTCAATAAATTAAATGCGGATTCTGATGAATACTCTATTGAAGTTCAGAGCATTCCTTCTGATTACTATCAGAAGCTGCAGACGATGATTGCCGGCAACCAAGCGCCAGACTTTATGTGGTTATCACAAGAGTACGTTCCTCAGTACGAAAGCATGGGCGTATTAGCGTCATTGGACGAGCCATTGGCTAAGGCGGATTTTAATCAGGACGATTATTTCCCAGGTGCATTGGATGTAGGTAAGTATGACAACCAGCTGGTTGCTCTTCCTTGGATTTCCCAACCTTATGTACTTTACTACAACCAAGATATGTTTGATAAAGCGGGCGTGAATGCACCAGATGGTACATGGACTTGGGATGACTTTATCGAAGCAGGTAAGAAGCTGACGACAGATGGTCAATGGGGTGCACTTATTAACAATATGCCTCTTCCTATGTTCCTATGGTCATATGGCGGAGATGTGTTTGATAAGGATGGAAATATCACATTAGACTCGCCAGAATCTATGAAAGGTCTGGAAATGTATCAGAAAATCGCACAATCCGGTGTGGTTCCTGCCAGATCCCAAGCCGATTCTATGGGTGGTGCCGATATGTTCAAAACCGGTAAAGTTGCTATGTTCATTGGCGGTGCAGGGGATGACTTCGAGAAGACTTCCAATTTCAAAGTGGGGATGAGTCTTCCTCCGAAGGGAAGCGAAGAGGTTACTTTTAGCTGGATTGGTGTAACGGCAATGTCCAAAAAAACGAAGAACCCTGAAGTTGCTGCTAAGGCCTTAAATGATATGACCAAAGCAATTCATCAATGGAAAGTAGTCTCCCCAACTAAAACTGGCTTTGATGAGATCACGAAGATCAGACCCGAGAAGGAATATGCTGTAGATACAATTAGAAAAGCTTCTGAAGTAGCACGTGGTTTTAACAACCAACCGAAACAGGCAGAACTTGATGCTGCGATCTGGGACAAGTTGGTTCAGCCTCTTGAAAAAGGCGAAGATATTCAGAAGACGGTTGATACAACGATAGCGAAATTCAACGAGATTCTAAAATAAGTTCGAGCATGGATAAAGCGCCAACCTTAATCGGTGGTGCTTTATCCATACTGAACAATATTTAGGAGGCATTATATTTATGGGTAATCGTAACGAAATTCAGACATGCAAGACATTACTTGAGCAATATATGGGGAAGCAGCATCAGGAGAAGCATGCAGAGAAATTAAGCTTTACAGGTGTAGGAGACAAGGATGTTTATAACATCTCGGCACCATTTGAAGATCAAGGCAAGCTTGTAATCGCAGGACGGGTAGAAGCTCGTGACAGCGAGCACTCAGAAGTTCATTTTTTTGAAGAACAGAACGGGGTGTGGAGTCCGATTGAAGGTAAGCCGACATATCAACTCCAAGATCCTTTTTACACGCATATTCATGGAGAACTGGTCTTTGGTGGGGTTCAAACCTATCCGCATCCAACCGTTCCGAATGCTTTGATGTGGAGAACTGTGTTCTATAAGGGTGCTTCCATCGATGAGCTTGAGCTTTGCTTTACAGGTCCTGACGGCATGAAGGATTTACGTTTGGTTGAATTACAGGATGGCAGCATCGGTGTATTTACCAGACCGCAAGGCGAGAAGGGCGGACGTGGTAAGATTGGCTTTACACGTGTCGCAAGTTTAGAGGAACTATCCATCGATCAAATTAATAAAGCGCCATTGTTAGAGGGGCAATTTGTTGACGAGGAGTGGGGTGGATGTAATGAGATTCATCTTCTGCCTAATGGAATCCTTGGCGTCCTTGGTCATATCGCTTGCTTTGATGAGCAGGGTGATCGCCACTACTATCCGATGGCCTTCTCATTTGATCCAGAGACAGGAACTCATAGCGAGATCGAGCTTATTGCAACACGTAGCGAGTTCCCGGCAGGCGCATCGAAGCGTTCTGATTTAGTAGATGTGGTGTTTAGCGGCGGTGTTGTATGTCATTTGGATGGGACTGCTAGCCTATATTGTGGAATTAGCGATGCAGAAGCTCATCGAATAACCATCCAAGATCCATTTGCCAAATTTCTATAAACATAGTTGATTTAGTTCAACTTATATAGAACAAACCCCACCAGATATGGTGGGGTTTTACGATTTTATGGAACCCTGGCGCCGCACTATGAACTTAAGAGAACACATCCAACCCTTCCATCCTGGACAGGTAGAGCTTGATGCGCTGGCGGATGTCCCCGAGTTCAGAATAAGTGACGTTCAGCGCAGTGTGATAACAGAAGCTGGGGAATATCTCACGATAGACGAAATAGCGTGACGGCAGCTTCACTTTTCCATGTCCGTTCCATTCAGCAGCGCTTTTGAGACTCGGTATACTTAGTGTATTTTGCCGAATGGTGAGCTGGGTGTCATAAGACATCAAGAAGTTAATGAAGGCCTGTGCTGCCTGCTTATTCTTAGAGTTCTTGTGAATCGCCAGGCCAATGGCAATCACCAGAGTTCGGGGCGTGCCTAGATAAGGCAGCGGCGATATATCATAGGGGAAATCGACATCCTTGATCTTGTTCAGGCAGAAGTAAGACGTTAGGATCATCGACACCTTCTGCTGGCAAAATAGCATCTCGGCATCGTCATCATTCTCCGATCTGAATGGCGGAAATACCTGATCGAGCAGTTCCTTAGATACTTGCAAACTCTCGGTAAGCGCGGCTTCATCAAGCTCCAGCTGCTTCTCCTTACCGCTGCCGCGATTAAAGCGGACGTTATTCTGCAGCAGGAAGATAGGCCAGCGATTATCGGATAAATAATGGAAGAAGAACCCGTGACGGCCAGTGCTATTGGCGAGCTGCTTTGCGGTTTTCTTGACGGTATCCCATGTCCAACTGCTGTCTGGTCCCGCGAGTCCCTTCTCTGAGAAATGCTGCTTATTGTAGCAAAGAATGATTGGCGAGAACAAGAAGGGCTGTACAAATAAGTTCCCATCACGCATAAAAGGTTCCGTCAAGACCGGATAGACTCCTTCTACCGGCTGCAGCGGCTCTAATAGATCAGGCAGACTGTCAGGCTCGGCAAATAGCTCGAAATTCTGATTATTAATCGCCATCACATCAATGTCATCGGACTCCATAAAATCTCGCATTGTCGGCTTCAGATGACTTGAGGGCATCGGGATCATAGTGACGCGGATCAGCGGATGCTGATTATGGAATTCGTCCACCAATGCCATAAGCTCAGCTTCCTCGATGAGTGAGGGATAGTATCCAAATTTAATGGATACCCCGGCAGGTGATTGCCGAATACGATTGCCTACCCTTGGTATTTTCTCGATAAATCCTTCGGATACCAGCAGCTCCAGTCCCTTACGTACGGAGTTCTTGCTTAATTGAAACCGCTCGGCTATATCGTTCTCGGAGGGGAGGAAGCTCCCTTCAACCCAGATTCCAGTAATGATTTCATTTCTTAGCGTAACGAGCATTTCCTCATAACGTCTTCTAAATGTAGAGCGCTTCGGTCCATCCGTCATTTCTACACACCTCTATTCCAATAAACACCTTATTCAAATGATTAATTATATCATTAATATGGCATAGTGTTCGAATTGCAATTGACAGCGTTTTCTACCTTAGATTATAATCTGTTGTAAACCAGATAAGCAACATAATTTTGTACCTAAAATAGATATCTCGTATTTATTTATAATAATAAAGGAGGGTATAACCTGATTTATACAGGTTTTTGAAGTGATTGTGTTATATATCTGGTTCATAACAATGAGTAGGCTATCACCACAAATATAAATATTCGCGAAGAACAAATGAAAGGCGGCGTTCCAACATGGAAGCATTAAAAATTCTTGTCACGATGCCAAAGGGCGAAATCTTTGATACATTCTTCAATGAAGAACTGAAATCGAGGCTGGAAGAGATCGGCGAGGTGATCTGGAATGATAGCACAGCACAATATACCAAATCCCAATTATGTGAGAAAATTAAGGATATCGATATCTGCGTTACAGGCTGGGGGACGGAGGCTTTTGACGAGGAAGTATTAAACCACGCCAATAAGCTTCGTCTAATCGCGCATACAGGCGGTTCAGTTAGACCTTACGTTACGGATGCCGTATACGATCGCAGCATTCGCGTAGTAAGCGGCAATGAAGTGTTCGCTGAGTCGGTAGCAGAGAGTGTCATTGCTTATGCATTGGCATCGCTGCGTGATATCCCGCGTTACTCGGCGGAATTGAAGCAGGGCATCTGGCCTTGGAACTTCTATAATCAAGGATTGCTGGATAAGACCGTAGGTATTGTAGGTTATGGCATGATCGCGAAGATGGTGGTCGAGATGCTTAAGCCGTTCCATGTCAAGATCAAGGTGTTCTCCCGTCATATCTCCCAGGAGGAACTGGAGAAGCACAATATGGAGAAGGCGGAGCTTAGCGAAATATTCTCAACCTGCGACATTGTCTCACTCCATAGTGGTATGACAAAGGAGAATCATCATATGATCACGGAAGAGCTGCTGAATATGATGCCCAAGGGAGCGCTGCTCATCAATACGGCTCGCGGAGCTATTATTGACGAAGAAGCACTATGCAGAGTGCTTTCCAAGGGAGAGATCAGAGCAGTATTGGATGTGTATGAAGTAGAGCCGCTTCCTGCTGGTCATAAGCTCATGGAGATGGATAACGCGATATTGATGCCTCATATGGGCGGGCCAACGATTGACCGGCGTATGATCGTGACTCGTACCGTGATTGGAGATATCAAACTCTTCCTGCAGAACAAGCCTATGACTTGCGAAATTGATCGCGCCTATGCGGCTAAGATGTCAACCCATTAGTGTTAGAGATAAATAGGAGGGATAAGATGGAGATATTCGTTAAGGGTACTACAGAGGATGCTCAGGATATCATAGACTTTGCGGATATGGTTTTTAGTAAAAATTCGGGACCGCTTGATTTTGCGGGGCTGATTCCGAAACTCTATGGTGATGGAGCGGAGACGCAGCAGTATCACTATATGGTTAAAGAGAATGGCAAGATCAAGGCTATGGTTTGCGTACTTCCAGTTACCTGTAATGTAGCAGGCATAGAATTGAAGGTTGGCTGTGTTGGTACAGTGTCCGTACATCCTCGTTCGCGTGGTAAAGGCTATATGCAGAAGCTGATGAACATGGCCTTGGAAGACATGAAGTCACAAGGCTGTTCCTTGAGTGTCCTTGGCGGTCAGCGCCAGCGGTATGAGTTTTTTGGCTATGAGCCTGCGGGCATAAAGTTTGAATTTACTCTAACCTCGGATAATATTCGCCACAAATACAAAGGGTTGGATTCAAGTGGAATTCACTTTGAACCTTTGTTAGATGACAGCCCGCACCTTGATGATGCTTATCAATTGTATCAACAAGGGATCGTAAACGGTGCCAGGACCAAGGAACAATTTGCAACGATTTTGAGAACATGGCAAACACAGCCCCTTGTTATCCTTGAAAACGGCAAGTTTGCAGGTTATGTGGCCTTGTCTAAGGATGGCGGTGCTGTACGTGAGATCGAAATGATTGATCCAGCTTTACTACCCGTAGTGAGCAAGGCGTTGGCTGCCGAAAAAAATCTTGACGAGCTTCATTTTACGGTTCCTCCCTATGATCTTGGGAAGATCGCCTTATTAGGCGATGTATGTGACTGGTACAGAACGAGTTATGAATATAATTATCATATTATGGATTATTCCTCTGTGATCGAGGCATTCTTGAGATGTAAGGCGCAGAATATAATGCTGCAGGACGGTCGTATTGTACTTGGAATTGAAGACTCCGACATTGTAGAAATTGTTGTACAAAATAATCAGGTCATCGTGAATAAATATGATCCTGATCATTCAGACATTCAGGCGCAAGTCTCCCTTACGAAACGGGAAGCCACTGCTCTATTATTCTCTCCGCTAAGTGAATACACGAACTGGAAACAAGCAGCACGGCAATCGAACCTTCCTTCCGGATGGTTGCCACTGCCTTTGTATATACCGCCTTTGGATATTTGCTGATTGGAAACAATACCGTACTTACCATCCCAGATATTCGCTACAATATAACGAGGAGAAGATCTTCAGTCAAATTGAGACGACTCTAGGGGAATTGGTGGGTCGGAAAAAATAGGTAAGAATAGAATCCAGTAGACCGCATCTTTGTAAAAAAGAGCGGTCTACTGCTATTATTGCGGACTTAACAGCTAAATTCCCTATGGAGTAAAAATTTTAGTAGTAATTCCGAGTAATCTGATGTAAAATGACAGAAATAAATTTTTCGGAAGATACTGGAGTGCATAGAAGTCTAGAAAGGGTTGGGCATCATGATTACTTTATCCAATATTCAAGTTACCTTTGATACGGGGTCGCAATCGGTTACCGCCGTACAGGATGTCAGCTTACACGTTGATGCGGGAGATGTGTATGGCATTGTCGGCTACAGCGGGGCCGGGAAGAGTACGCTGGTTCGTGTGATTAATCTGCTGCAGCGGCCTACTACAGGAAGCGTTGAGGTGAATGGCCAGGATTTGCTGACCCTACAGCCCAAGGAATTGCGCTCGGCGAGGAAGAAGATCGGGATGATCTTCCAGCATTTTAATCTGATGAACTCCAGAACGATCTATGACAATGTGGACTATCCCTTGAAGAGCTCCAAGCTATCCAAGAGTGAGAGGGATCAGAAAGTTAAACAATTGCTAGAATTGGTAGGCTTATCAGATAAGCTGAATGCTTATCCCTCCCAATTGTCAGGGGGGCAGAAGCAGCGGGTAGCTATAGCCAGAGCGCTCGCTAATGATCCGGAAATATTGCTATGTGATGAAGCGACCAGCGCTCTGGACCCGAAGACGACGTTATCCATTCTGGAATTGCTGAAGAAATTGAACCAGACGCTGGGTCTGACGATCGTCATTATCACGCACGAAATGCAGGTCGTGAAGGAGATCTGTAACAAGGTTGCCGTGATGGAGGCCGGACGGATAGTTGAGCAAGGCGATATTGTCTCCATCTTCAGCCGTCCGCAGAATACGTTGACTCGCGATTTCATTAATACAGCTACCCACATCGAGCAGACACTGGAGAAGATTACACTCCATCCGTCACTCGTTCATTTGAAGGATAACGATATGCTGTGCAAGATTTCCTATATCGGAGACAGCACAAGCGAACCGGTTATTTCGGAGCTTACCGCCCGCTACAGAGTGAAGACGAATATTCTGTTCGCTAATGTAGAGATTTTACAGCAGACGCCGATCGGCAATCTGATTGTTGTTCTGTCAGGCTCCACCAGCGATCTGGAGGAAGCTCTAAGTTATTTGCAGGCAGCCCAGGTAGACGTTGAAATGATCGATTCGGGGCTTCTTCAGAATAGTAAGGTAGGTGAGCCTGTATGAGTGAGTTTTTTACGAAGTATTTCCCCAACATCTGGAATTTAAGAGGGGATATCCTGTTAAGCACCTATGAGACGCTTTATATGGTGGTCGTTACCTCGTTATTTTCCGTGTTATTCGGGATATTGCTCGGCGTTACCCTCGTTGTAGTGGACCGGGGAGGGATTCTGGAGAACAGGCTGGTCTATAGTGTCCTGGAGAAAATAATTAACCTGTTCAGATCCATTCCGTTCATCATTCTTATCGCGGTTGTTGTGCCGCTGACCCGTCTTATTACGGGTACATCGATCGGCATGAATGCCGCAATCGTACCCTTGGTCATCGGTATCGTGCCTTTCTATGCCCGGCAGATCCAGAATGCGCTGGTCGAGGTCGATCCCGGAATCGTTGAAGCAGCACAGTCTATGGGGTCGGGGCCAATTGAGATTATTTTCCGCGTATATTTGAAGGAAGGTCTGACCGGGATTATCCGCGCTTCCTCGGTGACGATTATCAACTTGATCGGACTGACGACGATGGCTGGGGCCATTGGCTCGGGCGGCTTGGGTAGCCTAGCGATCAATAAGGGGTACAACCGGTTCCAGTCGGATATTACACTCGTAGCTACAATTCTGATCTTGATTCTAGTGTTCGTCTGCCAATTCATCGGGGATTATTTTACCAAGAAGTCGACGCATTAACATGAGAGTTACCCACGGTCTATACAGTATGCCGCCTCTAGCGGAGTACTGAATGAAATATATAACACTATAAAAAAGGACTGAAGAACAATGGCAAAAGTAGAAAGTTTCCAATTGGACCACACGATCGTAAAGGCGCCTTATGTCAGAGCGGCAGGGCTTGAGCATGATGAGAAGGGCAGTACTGTACAAAAATATGATTTGCGCTTCCTGCAGCCGAATAAAGATGCGATTCCTACTGCAGCACTTCATACGCTTGAGCATCTGCTTGCTACGTATATGAGAGACGAGATTCAAGGAATTATTGATATTTCTCCAATGGGATGCAGAACAGGGTATTATCTGATTCTCTGGAATGAGCATGATCCGGAAGAGATCGCCTCCGCACTGGAAAGAACGCTGAAGCGTGTACTAGAGACAACGGAGGTTCCAGCTGTATCCGCACTGGAATGCGGCAATTACAAGGATCATTCTCTCTTTTCCGCACAGGAGTATGCGAAGATTGTACTGGATTCCGGAATTAGCAGAGACCCATTTGAGAGAGTATTGTAAAGCCTATGATTACGCTAGATTTATCGTATCAGACGGCGGTTGTAACCGGCGGCAAATCGGGAATCGGGCGAGGCATCGTACAAATTTTGCTGCAGAGCGGGGCCAGAGTCATATCTGCCGATCTTGCTTATGAAGAGAACTATAAGGGAGTAGACGGACAGTTATTCGAGTCCCGATTGGATCTGTCCAAATCAGAGGATATCTCCCGCTGGTCACAGCTTGTCCTGGAACAGGCCGGTGTTCCGGATATTGTCGTGAACTGTGCAGGTACTTCCACGATGGATTATGTGATTGACAGCAAACTGGAGGATTGGGAGAAGGTATTCTCTATTAACTCCACGGGGTTATACCTGGTATCGAAAATATTTGCGAAGGCGATGGTCGATGCTGAAAAGCCGGGCAGGATCATCCAGATCGCCTCGCAGGCTGGCAAGAACGGTTATCGAGCGATGGGCGGTTATTGCGCATCCAAGCATGCGGTTCTAGGTTTGACGAAGGTGATGGCGATTGAGCTGGCGCGAAATAACATCCTGGTTAATGCGGTATGTCCAGGTATTGTGGAGACACCGATGAAGCATCGGGAGCGGATCGAGGGCGGAATCATCCGCGGCATGACCGCCGAGGAGATCTATGCAGAGGACTGTTCTCAGGTTCCACTGGGTAGAACCGCCGAGGTTCAGGATGTTGCCAACGTCGTGCTGTTCCTGGCCAGTCCATTGTCCTCGTATATGACAGGGCAAGCTATCAACGTAACGGGTGGCATGACAATGCACTAGGAATAGATCAACTGGATGACCTCATCCACACAATTATGGGTTCAACTTATGAAGATATAAAGGGGGAGAGATCAAATGAGTAAAAGAAAGCTATGGGGGGGCCTCGCGCTCGGATTGGTATTGATGCTGGTGGTTGCGGGTTGCGGAAGCAAGTCGTCGGGTGACAGCGAGAAGATCGTTGTAGGTTCGATGGGCTCTGACGCTCAGATTTGGAAGCATATTGCTGAATCTCAGGCGGCCAAGGACGCCAAGCTGAATATTGTCGTTAAGGAAATCAATGGCGGTGTTGAGATGAATAATGCAACCAAAGAGGGCGAAGTCGATGTGAATGCTTTTCAATCCTGGGCTTATCTCGTCAGCTACAATAAAGACAGCAATGCTAATCTGGTAGCGGTAGCGACTACTTATCTTGAGCCGATGGGCATCTACTCTCAGAAGGTTAAGGATATTAAAGAAGTTCCGGACGGTGCTCTCGTCGCCCTGGCGGACAACCCGGCTAATACGGCCAGAGGCTTAAGCCTGCTGCAGGCTGCCGGACTGATCAAGCTGAAGGATGATTTTGATCTGGGGACGGGTACGGCTAACGACATTGTCGACAACCCTAAAAACCTGAACTTCAAGCTGATTGATGATACAACAGGCCCACGTGTCATTCAAGACGTGGATCTGGTACTGATCAGCAATACGGTCGCTCTGGAAGGCGGCTTGAATGTACTGAAAGACTCCTTGTTCCATGAGGAGATTTCCGTAGATACGAAGAATAGTGTCAATATACTGGCGACTACCGCCGAGAAACAAAATGATCCTGGTATTTTGAAATTAGGCGAATTGTATCACAACGAGGATATGCAGAAATATATTGAGCAGGAGTTCGGCGGCACGAAGGTGCCTGTAGATAAGCCGATCTCATATCTGCAAGAATAGAGAGGGCCCCATGCGGATTGCTATCATAACAGCGATGGAGGAGGAAATGGCTCCTTTTCGCAGTCAGGCACATATCACATCTAAGACACAAGTAGGCAAGGTTATCATAGAAGAGGCTACCTACCTTGGCCAACCTTTGATTCTCGTAGAGAGCGGCATCGGCAAGGTCAATGCAGCTGTTGCGACCACGCTTCTGATCGAACGGTATCAGCCGGATCTGATCCTCAATTCCGGCTCGGCAGGCGCGTTCGGTGCTGGGTTGAGCGTCGGTGACGTCGTTGTCGCCACGCAGTATATATATGGTGATGTCGACGCTACCTGCTTCGGGTATGAGCCTGGACAGGTTCCACAAATGCCGGCGAGGTACGATCTGGATGCAGCCTGGCTGGATCGGGCGAAGGGAGTGGCAGCAGCGGCGGAGCTTCCGTATTCCCTCGATTTTGGGTTGGTATTAACATTGGATTCATTCATGAGTGAGGCTGAGCGGGTAGAAGGGATCAAATCAACCTTCCCTGCTGTCAAGGTATCGGATATGGAAGGCCTGGGTATTGTTCAGGCTGCCGCGCAGTACGGCATCCCGGTATTAGCCGTGAAGGCGGTATCGGATATCGCCGGACATGGCGATATGACGGCCAACAGCTTCGATGATAATCTCGATGATGTCGCCACACATGCCGCGCACTTTACCGATCTGCTGGTTCAGCAGCTTCAGTCGGTCTATGTCGAGAGCTGAGCCATTATAATACAATTTAGATCCGCAAGCGGCAAGTTCGTTAGATCGTGCTGTTTGCGGTTTTTTGTCGTCATCTCATAGGGTACGAAAAACAACGAATTTAGGATAAGAATTACTCTGACCTCCGATTTTATAATATAATTATTAGATGTCCAATATTTGATGCAGTTAATGTCATGATCCATACTTCCGCTCTCTTTTGTGTAATACAGCATTGATTTTTAACGACGGCTATAATATGAAAGTTAAAGAACAGCCAAGGGAAGAAAGCAAGGTGGTGAACTGATATGGTAATTTATTTTTGCGATGACAACGAAGAAACAATCGAAAAGTATGCACAGTGGATTACAAAGGCATCGGAAAAGCATGGTATAGAGATTACGCTCGTCACCTTTACTAGCGGCGAAGCTTTGCTGTTTCAGTTGTCCGATTCGCCAAATGAAGCAGCTATTATCTATATGGATATTCTTATGGGGTCAATCAATGGAATCGATGCGGCCAGGCAGCTCCGGGCATGCGGCTGTGCTGCCGAAATCATCTTCCTCACTACCAGTGAGGACTATGTCTATGATGCATTTGATATAACGCCCTTACAATACTTGTTGAAAGCCTCAACCTCGGTGGAAAAATTTGAGCAGGTTTTCCTTCGCGCCACAGCGTTAGCCGGGAAGAAAGCGGACAATATGTTCTTATGCGTAACGGGGAACGCGAAGCAGTTAATTCCGATCAATGAGATATCCTATTTTGAAATTTGGAAACGGGTAATTATGGTGCACTACAACGGAGCGGAAAACGCTGAATTCTATGGAACGCTGGATCAGGTAGAGCAGCAGCTTCAAGACAAGAACTTTATCCGTGTGCACCGTTCATATCTGGTGTCATTATCCTATATTTCCAAATTTCAGCCCCGGAAACTGGTGCTCAAGACAGGAGAGACGGTTCCGATTGGTGTGACGTATACGAAGCAGGTAAAACAGGCATTTTCTGACTATATATCCCAATCCAATATTCATATCATAGTATGATGCGGGGGAGGTCTGCATGCTTCTTTTGGCTGTAATTGCGCTATCTTTTATTCTCATACATAATTATCTCAACCTTCTATATTTCAGAAGAGTACTGCCTGCCAAAAGAGAACATTGGGGCTATTACGCCATTTCGATCACTCTCAACCTCGGTATTGGTGTAATATCGAGTGTTTTTAATTTATATAATATCGGCATATTTATGTTTACGGCCGCTATGGCAATCTCGTTCTATCTCCTGTTCCAGGTAAGCAGACTGCAAATTTTCTTCATGGCCAGTCTATATTTGTTCTTGATGGATACCAGCAGAGGCATCCTTGTTTCCATCTACGTCATTTTATACGGAGACAGCATTTATAATATTATGCGGCCGGCTATTTCCTACCATACTCTATTAGGGTTGTCGGTACTTACTTCTGCACTTTTATATCTCCTGTTAGGAAGAAGGATTACCCCCGCTTCCAAAATGAAGCAACTGGTCAATAACCAGGAGCAGCTTAAATTTGTCGTGATTTATCTGTTTATACTTCTGACCTATATCAGATTCATTAATACCGGCCATTTTATGGAGATCAGGCTATCCTGGTTTTCCGTACTATATGGCTTATCCTGTATCATAGGCAAGCTTGGCCTCTATTTCGTTTTGCATCATACGATCAGAGTCTCATCCTTGCTCGAATATGAATGGTACTCAAGGCAACTACAGGAACAGCTTGAACGGCAAATCCAGCATTATCACGCATACCAGAATTTCATTGAGGGATTTCGCTCCTTCAAGCATGATTATAAAAGTCTTGTGGGATCGGTGAAGCTGCTGCTGCAAAATCAGGAAACGGAGAAGGCCATCAAACTAATTGATGAAATTCAGGATACAATGCAAAAGAATATTTTGGAATATAAAATGTATTCCGATCATGTGCTGCTTGACGCCATGCTGCAGGATGCGGCTAACTTCTGCGAGCAGAATCATATCAGCTTCTCCGCCCTGCTGCCGATGCCGGAACGTATTGGGCTTAAGGATATGGATGCTGTCCGAGTGTTCTCCAATCTGTTCAAGAATGCCATCGAAGCCTGCAGCAAGCTTCCAGACTGTTCAAAGCGGTTTGTCAAAATTACGGGTCATACTAGTCCAGATTGGGTCTATGTTGAGGTGATCAATTCATTTCATGGAGAAATTAAGACGATGCACGGTAAATTGCGTACGACTAAACCCGATAAAGACTCCCATGGCGTAGGCCTGAGAAATGTAACTGAAATTATAGAGGGGCTGGGCGGGATGGTACTCATCGATATTGACCAGAAAAAGAATATATTCACTGTTAGACTTCATATTCCACGAATGGCGGAAGATTAGTTCATCGAATTAGCGGTTTCCCCCAATTTTCCTTCCTATAGCCCTCCCTTAATTACCTGATCCAATTCGGAACAAATTTATACGTATTCAGGACAACTTATAATATGGAAGTAAAGGGAAGATGGTACATTTTTTTATATAGTTCAGGATAGCTCTAATTTTTGAAAACAGATTTTCTAAAGGGAGGGGACAGCTTCTGTTGAACGGACCTTTGGAGTATGTATCTGATTACCAAGAGTTGAAGTCTGCTTATCCAAAAGGCAAACCGGTCCTGCATAACAATCTTCCGGCAGTAATTATGCATGAGGTACGAAATTCCCTGACGGTTACTCGAGGTTTCATCCAGCTTCTTCAGCCTCAGTTCGTGAAGGTAGGCAAAGATGAATATGCTCGTGTCATTTTGATGGAGCTTGATAAGGCCTGTGAGATGCTGCAGGATTTCATGGCTTATTCCAAGCCGAGGTCACCGGAGAGAACAATCGTGGATGTGTCTGAATTATTTAAGGAACTGCAGCTTTTAGCCAAGAGTCAAGCGCTTGCAAAGGGCTGTAGGATAGAGTTTATGGAAGAAGTCGAAGACAGCATGGAGATTTCTATTGATCTGAAACAGATCAAGCAGGTACTGCTGAATATGATCAAAAACGCCACAGAAGCCATAGACGAGCTTCATCAGGAGCGCTCCGGACTCATTCGGATCAGCGCAGAGCGAAATGGACATTTTGTCAAGCTTATTATTTGTGATAATGGCAGTGGAATCTCGGCGGGAGCTCTTGCCCGGCTCTTCGAACCTTACTTCACGACAAAGGAGAGGGGGACAGGCCTCGGGTTAGCGGTCAGCCGACAGATCATCAATGATCATGGAGGGACCATCAAGGTTAGTAGTACTAAAGGGAAGGGAACGATTTTTGATATTAGTCTTCCTTTGGTAATAAACTGACAATAAAATACAGCGCGTGCTGGTATGTGCCAGTACGCGCTGTTTAAGTTTGAGCCAGAAAGCAACAAATAAAAGGTAAAAGAAGCGCAGAATATTTTCAAATCCCGCAGGCTGCTGCGGTATTATTGTTACAAGTTAGAAGGCGGCTCTGAATCCTCATCTTCCCGTCCTGCCTCCAGCGCCAGCTTCAGGAGATGATCAGGAATCTTGAACTTCTCGTTATTTATAAATAACTCATTAAGAACATTCGTCTCTGAATGATGGGATAGCTTGATTTCATTGATCTCACGGTGAAGCCGCTCCATTTTCTGATCAAGCTCAAAGGCGGTATCGGCGGCTAGCTTCAAGTCTTTCAACAGCTCTTCGGGTACTGTCTCATTGCATTTGTAGAAGATTTTATGCTCCAGGCTTGCCCAGAAATCCATGGCGATCGTGCGGATCTGGATCTCAACGCAGACCGGCTCTACGCGGTCGGACATAAATACAGGAACCTCTACAAGCAGATGCAGGCTCTTATAACCGTTCGGTTTCGGATTTTTAATGTAATCCTTGACGGATATGGTTGTCAGGTCTTGCTGGCTCTGCAGCATTTCGCTGATCCGGTAAATGTCAGATATGAAAGAACAGGTAATGCGAATACCGGCAATATCTTTAATGGTATGCTTGATATCCTCCAACGAGCCGATTCCACCCTTGCGGTACAGCTTCTTCATAATGCTCTCCGGGGACTTCAATCTGGATTTGGTGTGTTCGATTGGATTATAGTCATGTAGCAGCTGGAATTCTTCCTGCAAAATATCAATCTTCGTCTCCACTTCCTGCAGAGCAAACTTATACATCATAAGAAATCGAGTTATCTTCTGTTGCATAAACTTCATTTGTTCTATTGGATTATCTATCATGTCTGTCGTCCTTTTCGTATATAATGATAGCCTAGCTATATCACTCAGCTATATATATTATAACTTAGTCCCAAACCTAATTTCCAGAAACGTACCAGAACGGTTGGATCGCGTGAAGGAAATAATGGGATACCGTGGAATATAACTAGGGATATAGCATGATTCTTATAATGAAAGAAGGTAGAGTCGGATTATGAAATTCAGCGAATATACTTATCAGCGTCCAATCGTCAAAGAGTTCGAAGTGAAGTTCAAGGTGCTCCTGGATGGATTCACTTCTGCGGGAAGTTATGAGGAGCAGGATGCGGCGATGACGGCGATCAACAAGCTTCGCAGTGAGTATGATACGATGCATACTATCGCCAGTATTCGCCATTCGATTGATACGAATGATGAATTCTATAAGGCGGAGAATGATTATTATGACGAGGTTGATCCCATCGTCCTAGAATTTATTAACGACTATTACCGTGCGCTTGTGGGATCGAAATTCAGAGCTGAACTGGAGAAGAAATGGGGCAAGCAGCTATTCCAGCTAGCCGATCTGTCGCTTAAAACATTCAGCCCCGAGATTATTGAGGATCTGCAGCAAGAGAATAAGCTTCAGACGGAGTATACACAATTGATTGCTTCGGCGAAAATATCGTTCGAAGGTGAGGAACGTACCCTCGCCCAATTGATTCCCTTCATGCAGTCTACAGATCGCGATCTGCGCAAGCAAGCTGAGGAAGCGCGCGCTGGCTTTTTGGCCGAGAACGAGGATCAGCTCGATCGTATCTATGATGATATGGTGAAGGTGCGGACACGAATTGCTAAGAAGCTGGGCTATAACAATTTCGTTGAGCTGGCTTATGCAAGAATGAGCCGGACAGATTATAATGCCGAGATGGTCGCTAATTTCCGTGATCAAGTACAGAAATATATCGTACCTGTCGTTACGAAGCTGAAGGAGCGGCAGCGGAACCGTATTGAAGTGGATCATTTGCTCTATTACGACGAGAATATCAGCTTCAAGTCGGGAAATGCGACGCCGAAGGGCGATCCAGACTGGATCGTGAAGGGCGGCGAGAAGATGTATGCCGAGCTGTCTCCCGAGACGGACGAATTTTTCAGTTTCATGCAAAATAATGGACTGATGGATCTGGTCAGCAAGAAAGGCAAGCAAAGCGGCGGCTATTGTACGTATATTAGCGAGTACGGGGCACCGTTTATCTTCTCCAACTTCAACGGAACGTCGGGGGATATCGACGTATTGACCCATGAAGCGGGTCATGCCTTCCAGGTGTATAAGAGCAGACATCTGCAGGTACCGGAGTACAGCTTCCCGACATATGAGGCCTGTGAGATTCATTCTATGAGTATGGAATTCTTCACTTGGCCGTGGATGAACCTCTTCTTCGAGGAGGAAGCAGATAAGTACCGCTTCGATCATCTTGCCAGCGGGTTAATCTTCATTCCGTATGGTGTGTCGGTCGATGAATTCCAGCACTTTGTGTATGAGAATCCGGACGCTACGCCAGCGGAACGTAAGCAAGCATGGCGGAGTATCGAGCGCAAGTATTTGCCGCACCGTGATTATGCGGACAATGATTATTTCGAGCGCGGCGGCTTCTGGCAGAAGCAGGGTCATATATATACGACCCCATTCTACTATATTGACTATACCCTGGCGCAGATTTGCGCTTTTCAGTTCTGGAAGAAAATGCACGAGAACCGCGAGAAAGCATGGGAGGATTATTTGCGCCTCTGCCGTCAAGGCGGCAGCTTGTCCTTCACTGAATTGGTGAAGGTAGCCGATCTAATCTCTCCGTTCGAGGATGGTTGCGTGACTTCGGTCATTGGCAGCATCGAGAGCTGGCTGGATCAAGTGGACGATATGGTGTTGTAGGTTGGCTAGGTAGACATAAGCCCCTAGGATAAACAATGATCAGTCATTGCTTATCTTAGGGGCTATAGATTTAACTTCCCTCGGCGAAAGTTACAATATTTCCTTCGTCGAATGGAATCACGATATTAACCATGTGCATATAGAAAATCAAGGTGTAAAGTGAGGTGATTCGATATGGCAAACAAAGCATATAAGTTCCGTCTGTATCCCACGCAAGAACAAGAGCAACTCCTTGCCAAAACCTTCGGTTGTGTTCGTTTTGTCTACAACAAAATGTTAGCTGAACGAAAGGAAACGTATGAACAATTCAAGAGTGACAAAGAAGCGCTAAAGAAACAAAGGTTTCCTACTCCTGCTAAGTACAAGAAGGAGTTTGCATGGCTCAAAGAAATCGATAGTCTCGCATTGGCGAACGCCCAACTGAATTTGCAGAAGGCATATAAAAACTTCTTCTCGGGTCGTGCTGAATTTCCGAAGTCGATAGTGAAGAAGGTGAGACAGCCAATTACCCTCGATTCTATCGCCAAGCCTTGGAGAAATTAGCGAAGAAACAGCGTATTTTATCACGTAGAAAGAAAGGCTCTAGTCGTTGGCACAAACAACGTCTGAAAGTAGTCGAAGCTGCATGAAAAAATTGCGAACCAACGAAAGGACTTTCTACATAAGGAATCGCACAAATTAGTGAAACAGTATGACTGCGTGGTGATCGAAGACCTCAACATGAAAGGAATGTCACAAACATTCCATTTCGGGAAAAGCGTTGCTGATGATGCCTGGGGCATGTTCACGACATTTCTCCAATACAAGTCAGAAGAGCAAGGGAAAAAGCTTATCAAAATAGACAAATGGTTTCCATCATCCAAAACTTGCTCATGTTGTGGTCAAGTAAAAGAGTCTTTATCCCTTTCTGAGCGTAAATTCCACTGTGATTGTGGTTATGTGGCAGACAGAGATTGGAACGCTTCTATCAACATCAAACGTGAAGGATTACGCTTATTAGCGGTGGTATAGCCAAAAGAACTCTTGGAACGAGAGGGATAGCTCGGTCAGTTTTCGTTGGCTACTAAAAGCAACGATAAGTCGAGAAGCTCCTACTTCAAAAACCGTTAGGTTTTAAGTGGTGGGTAGTTCACGAAGCAGAATCATCAATTTGGGACAGCCGTTCCATCACGAGCTGAACTGCAATCGCATCATCAACGTAGCCAATCGGGAATAAATAATCGGGTATGATATCGACGGCAGAGATGAAATACAATAATCCGCTGCCGAGTACAGCCTGTTCCTCAGGATTTATATCCTCGTGACAATACTGCTCGAACATCCGATTCAGCTTCTCGATGAAGGGTCCGGTACCGTTCACCTGCTCTACCTTGGAATGAAAGTCATCGCGTATTAGTTGCTTGCCTTCAGCCGTCCGGGCATATTGCTCGTATTTCACTAATTCCTGCTGGACGCGTTCTGTTGTAAACTGTGGGTCGAAGTTTGAGGAGGAGGTAAGAACATCTTGAATCGTATTAATGGAGTGATGAAGATCGGTGAGTCGTTCCCTTTCCAATTCACTGCCATCTAGCATGGCTGCTTCGACGAGCATTGCCAGCGGCACATGCAGATGCTCAGCAAATAATTTCAGGTGGTTCGGCTTGGCGGACTGTTTGCCATTTACTATACGAGATATTGTCGCCGTATCAATCCCCGTCAATACACTCAGCTTCCGCATCGAAAGTGAGCGCTTTTGCAGCAACGATTTGAGTAGTGATCCAAAATTCGAATCCATAATGAACGCTCCTCCTCTCTGATCATCATCTACCTGCTTAGATCAATATATGAAGAAGGTATGACCTTGTTCATATTTGTACCTCTTAAATATGTAAACTGTTGCTGATTTCTCAACATTTTGTTAGGCTGCCATGCATCGAGCCTAACGCAGTTCATGTGTGTTATTGGCTGTCTTTATTTATTTATATTGCTGAGTTTCAACAATAGCACTAATTGCATGCTTCAGAAGGTTTGTACCTCTTGTCACAAAACAATTGCAGAGATAGTACAACAGGTAAAGGTACAACTCCCAATATGAAGCATGTCATGGGTATGGATGACGTGAAGCTCATAGCCCAATGCCCAATGCCCTGATATGCTTGTGGGATAAGGGATGCAACCACTGGTTGACATAATGTCAGCTTGACTTGGTAGTCGGCGTCCAGTTGATTTTATATGATGGCGTTGAGGTGATGGATGATGGATTTTGCAGATAAACTGCAAAGCTATAGGAAGCAGAGAGGAATGTCGCAGGAAAATTTAGCAGAGGCGATTGGGGTATCCAGACAGGCCGTGTCCAAATGGGAATCGGGTCAATCGTACCCAGAGATGGAGAAAATGATTGCTCTAAGCGAACTGTTTCAGGTAAGCATTGACCATCTGGTGAAGGGAGTGTCTGTAGATAGCGGTATTCAGGGAACTAGTGCTACCCCTCATCATAAATCTGTTCTGGAAGAGGATCCATCTTCTAGTATGCTCTTTGTAAGAAGATATTCGTATCATTATGAATACAAGAGCAAGACAACTCTGTTCGGGGTACCGCTAGTTCATATTAATTACGGCCGAGGAGAAATTCATGTCGCTAAAGGGATCATTGCCATAGGGAATATCGCCATTGGTGTCCTGTCGTTGGGACTTATCGCATTGGGTGGCATAAGTATCGGAGCATTGTCAGCGGGTCTCATTTCATTGGCGGTGCTGTCTTTCGGGTTGCTGCTGGCTATAGGGGGAGGGGCGATCGGGACAATTGCAATAGGCGGATTGGCTATCGGAATCTTTGCCATTGGGGGCGTGGCCTTGGGAATGTTCTCACTCGGTGGCGCTGCGATCGCTTCCCGGGTTGCCATTGGTGGATATGCTAGTTAGTTTGGATGTTCAGGTAGTGGGATCATAAATTGAAAATTGAAATGTCTCCCTTTGGTAAGCCATGCTCATTTTGTTGAACCTAGAGGCTGCGCAACAATCGAGGATTCGTGGATCAATCGGCAAAATGCTGGTCTAGGGTATGCTGAAGCTGCTGCCAACAATCTCTAACGAAACTGGGTATCGCTATTGATGCCAAATAGGAACGTATAACCACTATTTTTCTCAAATAACGATCCGTAGTTTCGTTAGAGATCGAAAGGGCCTTTACGGCGGTATAAAATATTTTAAATCAATCTGGGAATCGCCCTCCGCAAGCTGTCGGGACTAAGATGGAATTAGCTTGATACGGAGGGAGTGATCGGCATGAAACGCCGGGCTAATTTTTCTGTTGTATATGTTAAGGTGTACTTCTATTATTATTAAGCTAAATAAGCCATGGACAGCAAGTTGTCTATGGCTTTTTATGCGTGTGTGAGGGGCTATTATCTGTCTATTTTTACGTTATTTAAAAAGGAGCTAAAGCTTGAGACGCCGTGGGGAACATAATATGCCTCGGTATTCATACGGGTGCCCGGGACCCAGATCGGCAATACAGACTATAATGATTCGATAATTTACCGCTATGGGCAAGCGCTGGGCAGGTCCGGATGCCCGGCGCCTGCTTCGGAGGATTGCCGGTCATCCTTTTTTATTTTTGCTCTACAATTTATCATTGAAGGATATATGAACCTAGAGATGAAATAATTATAATGGAGTTTATAGAAAACCGAACTCTATGAACACGCATTTATAATGAAAGGGATGGATTGAATAGAATGGCTACAATTAAGGATGTGGCGAAATTAGCGGGGGTTGCATTGTCAACCGCTTCTTATGCGCTAAGTGGGGATCACAGAGTTAGCGCGAATACCCGGGAGAAAGTACTTGAAGCGGCAAGGCAGCTGAATTATCACAAGAATGGTTTTGCCATGGATTTAAAGCGTAGCCGCACGAATACAATTGCTCTGATTCTAGCAGACTTGTCGGGTCCTTTCTACTCGGAGCTGATCCGTAGTGTTCAGGAGGTAGCCTTATCCAACGGCTATGATCTGATCGCTTGCAGCTCAATGGGAGAAAGAGACTCAACGGCAGTTCGTTTTTTACGTGAGAAGAGGGTTGATGGAGCCGTCGTGCTGGCTTATAACATGACTGATGAAGTATTGCATGCTTCCGCTGGACCCAACTTCCCAATTATTGCAATGGACCGGGTTATTTCAGGTGAAGGTTTGGTCAGCATTATTGTGGATGGAGAGTCAGGTGGCTATGAGGCTACTCGCTACTTAATCAATAAGGGGCACCGCAAGGTTGCTTATATAAGCGGCCCGTCGAATTCCTTCGCGAATTCACTTCGGTACCAGGGGTTCCTGCGAGCTATGAAGGAGGCCGGGCTTGAGGAGCAGGCCAAGTGGCGGCTTAGCGGGGGATTCATTCGGGATGGCGGATATAAGGCAACGAAGATGATGTTGATGCAGGGTGAGCTGCCAACAGCCATATTCTATGGAAATGATGAGATGGCGATTGGCGGACTCAAGGCTTTCGAAGAAGGCGGAATAAGGGTACCGGAGGACATATCTATTATTGGATTTGACGATATCGAATTGACGGAATTTATTCAGCCGCCGCTTACAACAATACGTCAGCCAATGTATGAGTCCGGTTCATTAGCGGGACATTTGCTGTTCCAAATGTTGAACGGTGAGAGCGTTAATGAGTCCTATAAACTAAATGTTCAAATCATCGAACGTCAATCTGTCTCTGCACCAGCTAATAGTAATAGTTCCGTGTAATTAATGGCTAGCGAAATGGTCTTAAGATTTTCGTTGCCGGAATGACGATAAGGCTAAGGTAATGAGTCGGGCGCCGTGATTTGAAGGCGTACACTCGAATGGTAGTTAGCTCATGCGACATTTCGGCTCTAAGCAAGCTAAAAAAGATAATTTACGGGGAATTCAAATTTCTTCTCGAAACGTTTCGATTTTAGTGGTAACTTATTAATATAGATTATGAATTTATAAAGATATTAATAAATCAAAACGATTCGTAAATGAGTGGAGGAATTCATCCGTGACAAGTCAACGTATTAGTCAATTAGTGAAGGAGATGACGTTGAAGGAGAAGGCGGCCCAGTTATTGCAACTCGCTGCTACTTTCTATGAAGACGGAGATGGACAGATTACCGGGCCGATGGAATCGCTTGGCATTGGCGAGACGGAGGTCAATTATGCCGGATCGGTGCTGGGGATCTCAGAGCCCGAGAAGATTATTCAGATCCAGCAAGCTTATTTAGCCAAGAACAGACTCGGGATTCCGCTCCTGTTCATGGCGGATATTATCCATGGATTCAAGACGATCTTCCCGATTCCGCTAGCGATGGGCAGCTCCTGGGATTTGGAGCTGGCGGAGAGAAGCGCTGAGGTAGCGGCCAAGGAGGCGGCGGTGTCAGGCGTGCATGTGACGTTTGCCCCGATGGCGGATCTCGTCCGTGATCCAAGGTGGGGTCGGGTGATGGAATCGACAGGGGAAGACCCTTATTTGAATGCTCTCTTTGCAAGGGCGATGGTTCGTGGATTCCAAGGGGAGAATTTGACCTGTGATACTGATCGCGTCGCTGCTTGTGTGAAGCATTTCGCCGCTTACGGGTTGGCTGAGGGCGGCCGGGATTATAACACTGTTGATTTGTCTGAGCGTAGTCTGCGTGAGTATTATTTGCCAGCCTATAAGGCAGCACTAGAGGAAGGCTGTGAGATGGTGATGACGTCGTTCAACACGATCGATAGCATTCCAGCTAGCGGAAACCGCAAATTAATGCGCGATCTGCTGCGCGGCGAGTGGGGCTTCGACGGCGTGCTTATATCGGACTGGGCGGCAATTGGGGAGATGATTCCCCACGGCGTGGCGGAGGATGAACGCGAAGCGGCACTGAAGGCGATTATCGCAGGAGTCGATATTGAAATGATGACGCCGACCTACGTACATCACATTCCGCAGTTGGTGGCAGCAGGACTGGTTGATGAAGCTTTGATTGATGAAGCAGTTACTCGCATTCTGGAGCTAAAGGAGAAGCTTGGCCTGTTTGACAACCCGCTCCGCGGCGCAGATCCCGAGGCAACACGGGAAATTGTATATTGCGATGAGCACCGCCGGATTGCGCAGGAGTTGGCTACGAAGTCCTGTGTTCTGCTCAAGAATGAAGGGTTGCTGCCGCTTCGCCGTGAGCAGAAGGTCGCTGTTATCGGGCCATTCGCACAGAGCGGCGACATCCTGGGCTCCTGGTCCTGGGCGGGTTCGCAGGAAACGGCGGTACAACTGGGTACTGCCATGCAGAAGCTGGCCGGTTCGGACCAGATTACCCTCGCGGAGGGCAGTGATATCATATACGTCAGTGAGCAGCAGCTTCAGCAAGCTGAGGCCGCGGCGCAAGAGGCTGATGTGATCGTCCTGGCCCTGGGCGAAGCCTCTGCAATGAGTGGCGAGGCAAGCAGCCGTAGCGATATCCAGCTTCCGAAGGCCCAGCTTGAGCTTATTCAAGTGATGAAGCGTCTTGGGAAGCCGCTTGCTGTCGTGCTGTTTAATGGTCGTCCACTCGACCTGCACGGGGTTATAGATCAAGCGGATGCTGTGCTCGAAGCCTGGTTCCCTGGCAGTGAAGGGGGCGCAGCCATCGCCGATCTATTGTATGGGGTAGTCAACCCTTCCGGGAAGCTGACGATGTCATTCCCTTATGCGGTTGGACAAGTTCCGGTTTACTATAATCACTATAATACTGGTCGTCCAAAGCCTGCGGAGGATACGGATGAGCAGTATGTCTCCAAATATTTAGATATTCCTAATGCTCCATTGCTGCCTTTTGGCTACGGATTAAGCTATACGACATTTGAGTATGGTTCGCTGGAATTGTCTTCTGAAAAGATGACGTCGGAGGAGGCTATCAAAGTGTCCGTAGAAGTTCGCAATACCGGCGAGGTGAAAGGGATCGAGACGGTTCAGCTCTATATCCGTGATATTTCCGGTGAAGTAGTGCGGCCCATGAAAGAGCTAAAGGATTTCCGCAAGGTTGAACTGGCTCCAGGGGAGGCGGCACAGGTTGTGTTCGAGCTTGGCGAGGAGCAGCTTCGCTATTATCATAGCGACCTGTCCTTCACCAGTGATGCTGGAAAGTTCGAAGTATTCGTTGGGCCAAACAGTCGTGATACTTTGCAAGCCGGATTTCATCTCGATAAATAAAGTGAAATAAGCGATAGCAGATTTATAATACAGCCGCTCCGTGCAGTTCTCGCATGGAGCGGCTGTAATTCATTTCACGGTATGTAAGCCCTTTATTTCATATACTCAAGAAGAGAGGAAGAAGGAATTGGAACGGCAAGGAGGGATGGAAATGAATGAGCAGCAGAAGTACCGGATTATTATGCAGGGAATGCGCAGTGGTAATGTAGCGGGGACCTGCAAGGAATTTGGTATTTCCCGGACGCTATATTATCGCTGGTACAATGCTTATATCCGCCAGGGTATGGCCGGTCTAAGTGAGAAGCCGCGCCAGCCGATGATGCCGAATCAGGTTGACCGCAGGACGGAGCGGATGATTCTGCAATATGTGGTGCGCTGCCCGGAGGATGGGCCAAGACGGATTTATTATGAACTGCAGGAGGAAGGCATCCGTACGGGAGAATCGGGAATATATAATGTGCTGCGTAGACATGGGCTAAGCCGCAGGGAAGAACGGGAGAAATTTGCAGAAGAGATAAGGAGCCGGAAGGGAAGTCGTGGCCGCCCATCTATTTCCGCACAAAGCGCGGACAACCGGCAGCTTCATTCGATACGGACCAAGGGAGATAGGCATCCTCAGCTTGATTACCGAATGGAGGATCCGGATCACGCTTATCCCGGATATATCTGCTTGCAGACCATTCAATACTTGGGCAAGTTCCCGGAAGTGGGGAGAGTATATCAATATATTATTCTTGATTCTTATTCCAGACTGGCTCTCGTTAAGCTGTACAATCAGAGGTCGTCGATTCATCTGATCGATTTCATGCGCTTCAAGATCATGCCGCTGCTTCGGACCTTTCATCTGAAGATAGACCATCTGGTAACGAATAAGAGTCAGGAATTTTCAACCGCCTGGGAGCGGGGGACTCATAAATATACGGATTATTTACATAAGCAAGACATTAATTTCATAGCATACAGCGCCGATCATCCCGAAGTATTCCTGCCCTTGCATGAGTTCACAGGCGTATTGATGAACCAGTTCTACCAGCCTATCTGGCATGAAGGAAGCACATCTTCCTTCGAAGATCTTGAGCAGCGTCTTGATCAGTATATGAAGCACTATAATTACGTGCGCCCTCTAGAGGAGGGAGGCAACAGGGGCAGAATTCCTTCGGATATCGTGCTGGATTACAGGGGAATACAGGAACCGCTGCCATTATGGTTGTACACGAGGAGATGAGTATCTTGGCAGGAAGAGAAGAGCATATTGGAATTGTTGGGGCAGGAATCTCCGGGTTATCACTAGCCCATGAGCTAGAATTAAGGGGTTATCGCTCCGTCACTGTTATGGAGCAGGCTGACCGAGTAGGTGGCAAATGCTGCTCGATTGAATATAAAGGGCGCACCTATGAGATGGGCGCATTGATTGGCCTACCATCGTACAGGATGACGATGGAGTATATGGAGAGATTTGATCTGCTGGAGAAGGGGCCTCTGTTGGACAGAGACTTCTTCCATCCACATGGGGGCAGAATCTCGCAGATTCCGCTAGAGCAGATGCCTGATTTCGCTCGCGAGTTCAAGCGCCTGCCATCGCTGATGAGCCGCTATGAAGCAGTCCGGGAGCCTGGATTCGAGCAGGTGCCGCTGGAACTGTGCAAGCCATTCTCTGCCTGGTGTGACGAGAATGGTCTGAATGTGCTGAGGCAAGTATTTATGCATTATTTCTGCGCCTTTGGCTTCGGCAACATGGATGATGTGCCAGCTGTATATGTCATGAAGCTGCTGAATTACGATAATCTGGTATCATTTATTGAGATTACACATATGATCTCCTGGCCGAACGGTGTTACCGAGCTGGCGCGAAGAATGGCAGACCGGGTCTCTGATCTGAGATTGACCTGCGAAGTACAGCGAATCTGCAAGGAAGATACGGGCAGGGTCAGAGTGGAGACGAATCAAGGGCCGCTATCTTTTGATAAAGTGATCTATACCGCGCCGATGCAGGATTTTGCACACAAGACAGAGCTTACTCAGGAGGAAGGGGAACTGTTCAAAAGTATCATGGATGAGAAGTTTCGCGTCTATGCCTACAGGGTCGACAATATGCCCAAGCTTTCCGGATACATCCCAGGCAATATGGGGATCGGTTCAAGAGGGCAAATGATGGCGTGGTATTACAGATGGGCGGACCTGGCGGAGAACGATCTGATCACGGTTTATGTAGCTGAGAATGAGCTCATGAGTGACGCGGAAATGCGTGAGAATATTGAGTCCACACTGGCCGCGCTGGGCGGTAAGAATATCCGGCTATATATGATGAAACGGTGGAATCACTTCCCGCATGTGGATACAGCGGCGTTAGAGAGCGGATTTTATGAGCGGCTTGAAAGTATGCAGGGGAAGTATGGCATTTATTTTGCAGGCGAAATTATGAACTTTCCGACGCTTGAGAATTGTATTCGTTATGCTAAAGCACTAGTGAACCGTTATTTTTGAACTAGTCGTTAATTGTCGAAATATGCGAATATTTTACTTTCAAGTCGTGTTTACAGATAAATGTTGAATTTCCCGCGTTATATATGGATTTTAAAATGGAAAAGCAAAGATAAGTATAGTGTAAATCTATCTTGAAAGTAATGTCTACGAAGCCTATAAGGACGGGCCTTCTCGGGATTTGATAGCTTGGTCATGAATCGATATATTCAAAGCAAGAAGCGAATACATCGATGAAAGAGGAGGCTATTACAATGTTCCTATTCGAGGCAATGCCTTGGTATTCTATCGTGATGTGGTTTGTTGTGCTTGCCGGCTTAATGCTGGTGAATGAACTGGCGCGAATGAGTAAATGGGTGTCTCTGGCCCTCTTCCTGGTACTGCCAATCGTGCTGACGATTGCGGTATGGCCAAACACGGCGGGAGAAGGTTCAAGCGTAGGTACCTGGTTCCACTGGGTTAAGGTCTATTCTGCGCTTGCTGGTTGTCTAGGTTTCATGGCTCTAAGGTTCATTAAGGGGATGGACAAGAATAAATTCATGCTGATGTTCCCGGCGATTATTCTAGCGATTAACATTCTTGAAGCCGTCATTCGGGATTTTCAGGTATATAGCCTGAACGGAATGGTAGACGGCGTTATGATGATCGGTGGTCCTTGGAACATCATGAATGGTATCGCAGGCTTGCTGAACATTATTACGATTTCCGGATGGATGGGAATTGTGGTCAGCAAAGGCCGCTCCCGTGACATGGTCTGGCCGGATCAGCTCTGGTTCTGGATTATCGCTTATGATATCTGGAATTTCGCTTATGTCTACAATTGCGTGTCCGACCATTCTTTCTATGCTGGAGCTGCCCTGCTCATCTCTTGTACGATTCCGGCATTCTTCTTCAAGAAGGGAGCCTGGCTGCAGCATCGTGCGCAGACACTGGCGATTTGGATGATGTTCACGATGTCCTTCCCGGCATTCGTAGGTGAATCCAAGTTCGCGGTACAATCTTCGCATAGCGAGACAGCATTATGGGTAGTTAGCGCTTTGTCCTTGGCAGCTAATATTGCCGTATTTATCTATCATATTTATAAAATTACGAAGCATAAGCGTAACCCACTCAAAGTGGAAGTGTATAGCGACTTGAAGGCATATAAGGCTGTCGCTGAGCAGAACTAATGATCCGATGATTAAAAAGAAGAAGCTGCACCCATATGGTGCAGCTTCTTTCCATGAATTGACATTTTGACCATGTTTCCTATAGTCCCAGTGCTTTACCTTTCTCGAGGCGCTGGATCTGCTGCTCACCGGTCTCTGCCAACTCTCTGAATTGGATAATAGTATCTCGCATTTTAGGAAGCGCCTCCTGCTTGTAGGAACTGATGGAATCGAAGGCTTCGATCACATCCGTGAAGGCTTGCTTGAGTGTATCCACGGAAATCGTCGATTCCAGCGCCTGCTTCTGGATGGCTGCTCCTTGATCCTTTAGCATTCGGGATGTACCGCTAATCAAATTATTAGTCGTCTCATTGAGCAGTTCGATCTTCTTCAATACGATCCGCTGGTTATAGAGGGCGCTTGCAACTGTAACGGATATTTTCAGGGCCGATACCGTCACATTACGCGCTCTGTCTACGCCGCGGATCAATTCCTTGTTATTCCTGATGACGACCTCGATCGCCATAATCCCCTGCTGATTGACGACCAGCATCTGCTGCAGATCCATTAAGCGCTGACGGAGCGGGAATAAGACTTCCTCGGTAATGAAGCGAATTTTCTCTTCCGATTCCATGCGTGCTTTCGCCGCTTCGAGCTGGGTTTCGATCTCCTGATCCATGTAGGAGCCGAGCTGAATTTCTTTTTGCAGCTTCTTGGTCAGTTCTCTCAATGCCTGTTGTTCGAATTCAAGCGTCGTATTGTCGTTCTTCAGAATGGTCTTGCCCTTTTCCAAGGAGACAATAATATCGGAGATGACGGAGTCAGCTCTTTGAAATTTGGCAAAATAGGCTCGCAGCGGGTTAAAGAACATGCCGAGAATACCACTCTTGGCAAAATCGATGGCACTTGGGTCCAAGTCTTTAAGCTGCAGTTGCAGTTCGGTTAATCCCTTCGCTACCTGGCCACCCTCATCACCGGTCTTGGACAGGTTCCCTACGGATACGTGCAGCAGCGTGTTCTTCTCCGAAGAGGTTCTCATCGTATTCATACCGAAGGTATCGATGGACTGCAGAATCTCCTTCCGCTTCTCTAAGGAATCCAAATCAAGGTCGAGAATCGCCGACACGTTATTCGATGCCAGCACTTTAAGCTCTGTTACTTCCTCCGGCTCCGGTTTGACCTGTTCTTCGATCGCGTTCTTCAATTCCTCCGGGCTGGTTACTTCCATAGAAAATGACATTTCAACCTCTCCCTATATCAAAATTTACATTTGCACATTTAGTAAGTTGCCTATTTTATACACAACGTCGTCTGTATCTGCATTGATGCTAGCTGCTTCGTTGATGCTGGAAATAGTCTGAAGTGCCTGGATATTTGCAGTATATCCAATAGTGTATATAGGGATTTTGTAGGTCTCGATGAGTCCACGGATATCTTTGAGAGAATGGCCTTCATTTGTCTCTCCGTCACTAAGCACGAAGATTAGCGGTTTCACGTCAGGGTTAGCAGATACTTGATCCTGCAGCATCTTCATCGCGACCACAATCGCGTCGAAGGTAGCTGTTCCACCGCCAGCCTGCAGGCTGTTAATCGCACCGACGAACATGGATTGCTGATTCGTATCATAGACGCCAATTGGTAGATTGATCGTTACATTGTCAGAGTAAGAGACGAGACCAATGCCGTTATCCCTGCCTAGGAATTTCTGACCTTGCAGCAGCGATTCTTTCAGTCTTCTTAGCGGTTCTCCGTCCATACTGCCCGATACATCGGCTACGAAGACTGCGGCGATCGGCTTATTGCCGTTCTTCTTCTCCTTCCACAGCTTCTGGGCTGCGGACAGGGTGTTGCCGTCGACCGGTTTCAGCTCTGAACGATAATCTTCTAAAATGTTGAAGCCTTTGTCCTTGCCCAGGCTCTGATACTTATCCTGCTTGGCAAATTTGGCGAATTCCTTAATGATGTCCAGCTTCTCCTTGGGCAAATCGCCAAGCGCGTACAACGGGCTGTCATGTCGCACGCCAAAGGGGGTAAATTCATAGCCGCCTTTCAGATCGGCCGCATTCGCATAGAGCTGATACTCAAGCACAAATGAATCCAGTGCGCCAGTCTTAGCCGCATCGCGCATTTGCAGAGTCGTGGAAGCGATAAACGGCACGTTGGCCTGGAATTTCTCGAAACCCTGAACTGCCGTGTCTCCAAGCAGGTTCGAGCTGTCAAAGGTGGAGAGTGCAGTGACCAGGAAATTGAGTCCGGTGGAGCTGGCAAAAGGGTCTGTATAACCCATGGACAGCTCATTATCGGCTATCGCATCCGTAATTGTCTTCACATTGACGGCGCCGTACTTCTCTACAAGCTCGCTGTACTTGGCCTTACTAGTCACAATTCCGGCGACATTGCCGACCAGTCTCTCCGTAACCATCTCGGCCTTGATCCCTTGTGCTTTAACCATCTCACCCCACAGCTCATTGGAAGGGGTGAAGGCATCGGGGATGTATTTCCCGGATCGAATGTAATCAGTAGCGGTACCTGAAGCGATATTGCGGATTTTGACCGACGCGGTCTGACCGTTGACTGAGATTTGAGCTTTGTTAAATTCCTCGGCAACCTCATTCAGCCAATCGTCGGATCCTGTCCCTGATTTCTCAGGGGAGGAGAAGATCTCAACGAAGCTATCTGTTGTATTGTCCACCGTAATCGGGAACTTGGATATATCGGGCAATGAATCAGCGATATTGACCGGATCAAGATCTATCTGCCCCTTTACCGGTTCCGCGTTCGTTACGCGAATTTTGCTATAGAGCTTCTCCAGCCGCTTCGAGGCATCCTCCGTATTGATCTGCGTTTCGGACTTCCCGATATTGGAGGTCAAATTGATTCCGAAATAGACCAGGGCAAATACGACCACTGCTATAATCGCAAGTACTATAAATGATTTTCCTCTTCTCGCCATTCTCATCTCCCCTTCATTGCTTATAAAATTTGGTCTGATTAATCAGTGCGTCGATCTCCTTCATACAAGGCATCTCCTCGACATCCTTATAATCCGTGCTGCCTAGCTGCGTGATCTCCAGTAGGAGTTTATCAAGCTTCAGCAGGATTTCTTCATTCGCACCAATGTAGCCTCTGATCGATGCTATATATTCATCGTATAAGAGCCTCTTCTCCTGAATCAGCTTGCCCGAGAAACGTCCGGAGGCTTGCTGATTGGCCAGTGCAGAGAATTCCGAAGCATCGAATACGCTCAGCTTATTAAGGAGACCTCTTACATTAAGATAGAATAGCTTCTCAACCTCGTTGATCACGGAATTAAATTTCTTATAACTCAGCTCGGCCGAATCAAATCGCTGTCCAAGTACCTCCATCAAGGTTCCTTTCTTCTTATCGATGCGCTCGAGCTGATTTAGGGACAGAACAATATCGCTCTTAAGTGGAGTTATGCCTCTGTAATGATTCAGCGCCTCTATGTAATCCTCATGTATAATTATGTCTTTAACGGGTGTCGGGGCAGGAGGTTTAAAGAGCAGGCTATAGCTCCCATTGAGCAGGACAAGAAAACTAATGACCAGCAGCGTTACGCCGAGGGCAGTCTGGAGAACGCTGTCTCCGCCTATGCGCAGCCCGATGAGTCCCGGGGACAGGATAACAACATTCAGGAGTACGATTCCGACGATAAGCCCTAACAATTTGGGGAGCTTCGAGTTGTTCAAATGCCACACCTCCTTTACTAATACATAGATTATTGCGGCCCGTAAAGGGCTATGTCGCAGAGCTTTTTTTAATTTTAGCAGATATTAACTCCAATGGCTCCTAAATATTTGTAATCGAGGTGCATCCAGGGGCCTGTGTTAGTTATTACGTGATTAAGGAATCATTGTTTCAAAAATTTGAACTATTTAAATTGAATTAATGATTGTGTGGTAGTTCAAAAAGAACAAGCGATTCCGCGGGATGAATCCCATAGAATCGCTTGCTTCTTTAAGCTGGCTACTCCTTAAATATACATATGAATCAACTTTCAAAAGGTTTCATATTGAGCGTGTCGACCTTCTCGCTGGAAATATCGATGCCCATTCGCTTCGTAATATCACGATAGTGGCCGGCACGGCGCTGCACAGGACTTCCCTCGGTCTCCCCGAGATTGGTCTCCAGCCCGTTCAGCACCATGATCGTAATGCCGAATCCTGGACTGTTCAGGCCGAGTTGCTTCTCCTGAGCATTCGGCTTCCATCTGCCGACCATGACGTCATGCGCGGATGGCTTCGGCGCTTGAGGTGTCATCCAGAATAGGATCGCAGTCATGTAGCCGATTTTACCGTCGGCGGCCACAATCTCTGGATTATTGAGCAGGACGCTCTTATCTCCGTAAATAATTGAGCTGAACAGCCCGTAGTTGAAGTTCCAGCTTAGCATAATCGGGCCACGGCCGTAATAACGTTTGCCTGCTGTTCCCGGGAACAGCTTGGCACTAGCCGGATTAACGAAGGCATCCATATTGACGCCGGTTCTTCCCGCGATATTCTCATTCCAGAACAGTCCCCATTTGAGCGGACCGCCAGGTGCGGTCGCCCACCCACCGCCGGTCTCATGTGATAGATTTGCCAGAAATGCAGCCAGTTCACGCTTGCGGTCTTTCTTGAATCCTTCCTTCAGGAAGGTCCCGCAGTCGACGATGATCGTATCGATTGGCTTGATCTTATTCGCAGGTGAATTGAAGTCGTCCGAGCGCAGTACAAGTGTCTCGACCTTGGCTTCTTTATCCAGTCTGTAAATTTCTTGAGCGGGGGTCCCTACACGGGTGCTGATTTTTATCTTAATATTTGATACTTCCGCAACGGCATTTAATAGATTATCATAGGAGAAATAGTCGCTCTGGTCGGCTTTGAAGTATTCTTTGCCTTCGGCTACTTTGAACCATTCCTTGGAGCCGAGGCGATAGGGGAACAGATCTTCGAAATCTTGCTTAGTAAGGAGGGTTTTAACAGCTTCAATCGCTTTGTCCGGTAAATAATCTGGATCGAGGTCATCCCATTCCTGAGCGATATCTTTGCGGCTTAACAGACGATTCTCGCCGACCGCAAGGGAACTTCCCTCATATTGCACCGGATGAATGACGGGTGAGGAGGCAGTCTGGCTGCCTGCTGCCGTCTTGTTGGTCAGTTCTGAGGCGTGCGCCGAGAGAGGGACAGCCAGTAGTGAAATACATAGAGCTAGAGTCATTGTAGTACGCAATGCAGTGTGAATCAAAGGATACTTCCGAACGGACATGCGCATTCTCCTTTTTCACTTTTTTGGATAACGCTTACATGGTAGCAATGCGCATTTTTTTTGTATATAGGCGAACCTGCCCATGGAGACTAGCGAGTGTATCGTTCGGCATTTACGATCAGGCGAGGAGAAATGACTATCAGCAGGGGAGTTGTTGTAGAATAGAATCGCCCTTCATGTCGAAGTAATGCTTGATCAATCTGGAGGCCTAAGACTTCGATATTACCCTAATGACGGCGTTTATAGGCTAATTGAACGTGGGATAAAATCCTATTCTAATAGGGGGAATATCTTCTAATCCTCGTGTTGGGTACCCTATTTCACAATTAATTGTTAGAATGTATGGGAGAGCAGTGCGCAACATATACAGATAATACAGAAATTATTTCTAATAAAAGTAGGTCATTCACATGGATCAAGATAAACAAAGATTGAGTATTGAGGCAGCAAGATTATACTATTTATCGGATTATAGTCAGATCGATATAGCCGCTAAGCTGGGGGTCTCCCGTCCGACGGTATCCCGGTTGCTGCAATATGCGAAGGAGCAAGGCTATGTACGGATCGATATCTCTGACCCGTTGGAGGATTTGAATGAGCTTGGCTCTCGTCTTAAGCAGAAGTATGACCTGGAAACGGCGCTAGTGTGCTATTCGCCAGTTAATGAGTATAAGGAGATCCAGAAATATATCAGCAAGGCTGCGGCCGATTATTTGCACGAGACGGTTCAGGATACGGATATTATCGGGGTTTCCTGGGGCAGAACGATGCATGTTGTCGCGCTTCAACTCCAGCAGAAGCAGGTCCGTGGCGTCGAAGTTGTCCAGCTTAAGGGAGGCATCAGTCATTCCCACGTCAATACGTATGCAGCGGAGACGATGAACCTGTTTGCTGCGGCTTACCATACAATTGCGCGGTATTTGCCGCTTCCGGTTATCTTCGATAGTGTGGCGTTGAAGGAGATGGTGGAGAAGGATCGCCATATCCACCGCATTATCGAGCTTGGCAAGCAGGCGAATATTGCCGTATTTACAGTCGGGACCGTGAATGATGATGCGCTCTTGTTCCAGCTGGGGTATTTCAGCGAGGAAGAGAAGCAGCTATTGCAGACAAAGGGAATTGGCGATATTTGCTCGCGCTTCTTTGATTCCGAGGGCAATCTGTGCAGCGAAGAGATTAACAATAGAACCGTAGGCATTGATTTGTCGGACCTGCAAAATAAAGAGAAATCGATCCTCGTTGCCGGGGGACAGCGCAAGATTGACGCGATCCGCGGCGCGCTTATTGGCAAATACGCCAATATTCTGGTGACGGATCAATTTACTGCTCAAGCCTTATTACAGTAGAACTATCCTCGTTAGATCAAGGAGATGAGCTTTTGCTCCAACCTAGTCTAACGGGGATTTTTTGTATGGGTTTTGTACAAAATACTGGGGCAGGGCCGTGTTCACAATATTGAAATGAACATAATTTCAATAGCTTATTTACATTTGTTCAAAATGCATGTTATGATACCCATGTAGTGAATAAGGCAATTCAGTGGTGAATACATGAATTAAGAATAGAAGGGGTGTTACAGCATGAACATAGCACGTATGATTGACCATACGCTATTGCGTGCAGATGCGACACAAGCAGAGATTTCTAAATTGGTGGATGAGGCGAAGCAATATCAGTTTGCGTCTGTATGTGTGAATCCGACATGGGTATCTTATTCTGCTGAGCATCTTGCCGGCACAGAAGTGAAGGTATGTACAGTTATCGGTTTCCCGCTTGGCGCTACAACCTCCGAAGTGAAGGCATTCGAGGCGAAGAATGCGATCGACAATGGTGCGAACGAAATTGACATGGTGATTAACATCGGCCAACTGAAGGATGGCAACGATGCTTTTGTACAGCAAGATATTGAGGCGGTAGTGAAAGCGGCTTCGGGCAAAGCGCTAGTGAAGGTCATCATTGAGACTTGCTTGTTGACGGACGAAGAGAAGGTACGGGCCTGTGAATTGTCCGTGAAGGCAGGCGCTGATTTCGTGAAGACTTCGACTGGCTTCTCTACAGGCGGGGCGACACCTGAGGATGTTGCGTTGATGCGGAGAACAGTAGGTCAAGAAGTCGGAGTGAAGGCCTCTGGCGGTGTTCGCAGCCTCGAAGACGTGAATAAGATGATCGAAGCGGGTGCATCTCGTATCGGTGCCAGCTCAGGCGTAAGTATCATGAATGGATTAACTTCATCATCTTCTTATTAAAATAGCGGCGTGCTTCATCGGATGCCAGAGGTATTCCGATGAAACACCCTCAATGAGGAGGATTGGCCCATGAAAGATAAATTGATTCAAGAGGCATTGGAAGCGCGTAAAACGGCATATACACCGTACTCTCATTTTCAAGTCGGGGCAGCGGTATTAGCAGATGGCGCTATCTATCGTGGCTGTAATATCGAGAATGCGTCCTATGGTTTGACCAACTGTGCTGAACGAACTGCCATATTCAAGGCTGTATCGGAAGGCAAGAAGAAGATTGAGGCTGTAGCGGTTGTTGCCGATACGGAAGGTCCGGTATCTCCATGTGGAGCCTGCCGTCAAGTACTTGCTGAGTTTTGTGATAGCGATACCAAGATATATTTGACAAATCTGAAGGGTCATACGGAGGAATGGTCGATGTCCCGCTTGCTGCCTGGAGCTTTCTCGGCTGCGGATATGGATAAGGAGAATGATTAATTCATCTCCTATATGCATTTTGTAAGCGGTAACAGATAAATACTAATTTACAATTCAATACATGCTCAAGCGTAGGGGGAACATCATGAAATATGTTATCGCGATAATCGGTCTGCTTGCAGTCTTTGGCCTCACTTACATCACGAGTAAAGATCGGCGTAACATTCGCTATCGACCGCTTGTGCAAATGATCGTTTTACAGGTCATTCTTGCATTTCTATTGCTTAATACCAGTGTCGGCGAGTTTCTGATCAGAGGCTTTGCCTCGATCTTTGAATCCTTGCTGGCCTATGCTGCGGAAGGAATCAACTTTGTATTCGGCGGTATTGCTAATGAAGGACAAGCACCATTTTTCCTGACTGTATTGCTGCCAATCGTAGTCATTTCCGCTTTAATCGGTATTTTGCAATATACGAAGATACTGCCTTTCATTATTAAGTATATTGGTCTAGTGTTAAGTAAAGTTAACGGTATGGGTAAATTGGAGTCCTACAACGCGGTTGCCTCCGCGATTCTGGGTCAATCCGAGGTATTTATATCGGTGAAGAAGCAAATCGGCTTGCTGCCGGAACGGCGCTTGTATACGTTGTGCGCCTCAGCGATGTCAACGGTATCCATGTCCATTGTCGGCGCATATATGACGATGATTGAGCCAAGATATGTCGTTACGGCGCTCGTATTGAACCTCTTTGGCGGATTTATTATTGCTTCGATTCTGAATCCGTACAGAGTGTCCAAGGAAGAGGATATTCTCGAGGTGCAGGAAGAAGGCAAGCAATCGTTCTTTGAAATGCTCGGCGAGTATATTATGGATGGATTCAAAGTGGCGATTGTCGTTGCTGCCATGCTGATCGGCTTCGTTGCGCTGATTGCCCTCGTTAACGGCATTTTCGGCAGTGTGTTTGGAATTACGTTCCAGGAGCTGCTCGGATACGTGTTCGCACCGTTTGCCTTCCTGATGGGTGTGCCTTGGAAGGAAGCAGTTGATGCAGGAAGCATTATGGCTACGAAGATGGTAGCTAACGAATTCGTAGCTATGCTGGATCTAAGCAATATGACGACGCTGTCTCCGAAGACGGTCGGGATCGTCTCGATCTTCCTTGTCTCCTTTGCGAACTTCTCATCGATTGGTATCATTGCCGGAGCTGTCAAAGGCTTGCATGAGAAGCAAGGTAATGTTGTTGCCCGGTTCGGCCTGCGTCTGCTATATGGCGCGACGATGGTAAGCGTATTGTCTGCGATCGTGGCTGGTATCTTCCTGTAAGCGATAGTCCAGGATGTTTGTATTAACGAGCGAATTAGTTTACCTTTTAATAGTTAAGAGAGATTCCAGCGTCCGTACCTAACTGTTGTGGACGTCTGTGAATTGCTCATATTTAAGCGAGTTCAAGAAGATCGGTGTTTAGCACCGGAAGATCCGCCGAAGAACAATATAGAGATGTTTCCTGATATTGTGATCAGAGGCTGAGTTCTTGAACGACCTCTTTAAAAAAGGGAAGGGGAATACCACATGAAATCATTCAAAAGAATTCACCTGATAGTGATGGACTCGGTAGGTATAGGAGAAGCGCCGGACGCTGCGCAATTTGATGATGTAGGCGCGGATACATTCGGACACATCGCTGAGCAATGCGGTGGACTGAACATGCCTAATATGGCGAAGCTGGGATTGTCTAATATTCGCCAGATACCAGGGGTAGAAGCTGCAGACAAGCCTATGGCTTATTACTGTAAAATGCAGGAGACTTCCCGCGGTAAGGACACGATGACAGGCCACTGGGAGATCATGGGTCTTTATATCGATACTCCGTTCCGTGTGTTTCCGGATGGATTTCCTAATGAACTGATCCAGCGGATTGAAGAGAAGACGGGCCGCAAGGTGATTGGTAACAAGCCAGCCAGCGGTACAGAGATTATTAAGGAGCTCGGGGAAGAGCATGTGAAGACCGGGGCGTTGATTGTGTACACATCGGCTGACTCTGTATTGCAAATTGCTGCGCATGAAGAGGTCGTTCCACTCAAGGAATTGTATGAGATTTGCGAATTCTGTCGGGAAATTACAAGAGATGACCCTTATATGCTGGGAAGAATTATCGCTCGTCCGTTCGTGGGTGAGCCTGGCAACTTCACGCGTACGGCAAACCGCCATGATTATGCGCTCAAGCCTTTTGGCCGTACAACCATGAACGAGTTGAAGGATCAAGGTTATGATGTTATTGCTCTGGGCAAAATTTCCGACATTTATGACGGTGAAGGCATTACAAAGGCGATCAGAACCAAGTCCAATATGGACGGTATGGATAAATTGGTGGCTACACTGGATGAGCCATTCACAGGACTTAGCTTCATTAATCTGGTTGACTTCGATGCCTTGTTCGGACATCGCCGCGATCCGCAAGGCTACGGCCAAGCGTTGGAGGAATACGATGCTCGTCTGCCTGAAGTATTCGCCAAGCTAGGCGAGGACGACTTGCTCCTGATCACAGCTGACCACGGTAACGATCCAACTTACAAAGGAACAGACCATACACGGGAATATGTGCCGCTGCTGGCTTACTCGCCACGCTTCACTGACGGCGGACGCGAGCTTCCGCTGCGTCGTACATTCGCCGACATTGGCGCTACCGTTGCCGATAATTTCGGCGTGACGCTTCCTGAGTATGGCGAGAGCTTCTTGGCTGATTTGAAATAACTGATCATTGGAGGAACGAGAAATGAGTGTACACATTGGTGCGAAGCAAGGCGAGATAGCAGAGACGATATTGCTGCCGGGGGACCCACTCCGGGCGAAATTTATCGCTGAGACCTATTTCGAGGACATTTCCTGTTATAACGAAGTACGTGGGATGTTGGGATTTACCGGAACCTATAAAGGCAAACGCATCTCGGTGCAAGGTACAGGCATGGGGATTCCGACTACGAGCATTTATGTCAATGAGCTTATCAGCGAATATGGCGTGAAAAATTTGTTCCGGGTAGGTACCTGCGGCGCAATGCAGGAGCATGTGCATGTACGTGATGTTGTGCTTGCACAGGCATCCTGTACGGACTCCAGCATGAACCGTCACGTATTTGGTGGATATGACTTCTCCCCAATCGCCAGCTTCCCACTGCTGAAGGCAGCCTATGACAATGGTATTGCTAAAGGCTTGAACCTGCATGTCGGCAACATCTTCAGCTCGGATATGTTCTATCGCGATGATAAATCCATTGTGCAGAAGCTGATGGATTATGGCGTACTTGCGGTGGAGATGGAGACAACCGCTCTGTATTCTCTGGCTGCTAAATTCGGCGTTAACGCATTAACGATTCTGACCGTCAGCGATCATCTGTTGACAGGGGAAGAGACAACATCTCAAGAGCGTCAGACGACTTTCCACGAGATGATGGAAGTTGCCCTAGAGACAGCTATTTCTCTGTAAGAGGTTATTCAAAGAATACCCTAGCTTCATCCAATCTTCTCGGTGCTAAAAACCGCACTTTGAATACGCACTGTAAGATCGTCTATACAACAGTAAGAGCTTGGGACATACATCAGGACCTACAACAATACTCTTGGAGAGCGAGGAAATCGATAATGAGAATGGTTGATTTGATTGCGAAGAAACGGGACGGCAAAGAGCTAACGACAGAGGAGATCAACTTTGTTATTGAAGGTTATACGAACGGGGACATTCCGGACTATCAAATGAGTGCCTTCGCTATGGCGACATATTTCCGCGACATGACAGAGCGGGAGCGGGCCGATCTGACCATGGCGATGGTGAATTCCGGAGATACCATCGATCTGTCGGCGATTGAAGGCATTAAGGTAGATAAGCACTCCACCGGCGGCGTGGGTGATACGACAACCCTAGTTCTGGCACCTCTTGTTGCTGCGCTGGACATTCCGGTTGCTAAGATGTCTGGTCGTGGACTTGGACATACAGGTGGCACAATCGACAAGCTGGAATCGATCGAAGGATTCCATGTTGAGATCAGCAAGGACGAATTCGTAAGTTTGGTTAACAATCACAAGATCGCGGTCATCGGTCAGACCGGTAACCTTACCCCGGCAGACAAGAAGTTATATGCGCTGCGCGACGTTACGGCAACCGTTAACTCCATTCCGTTGATCGCCAGCTCGATTATGAGTAAGAAGATCGCTGCCGGATCAGATGCTATTGTCCTTGATGTGAAGACCGGCGCAGGCGCCTTCATGAAGACGCCGGAGGATGCGAAAGAATTGGCTCATGCAATGGTTAGCATCGGCAACAATGTTGGACGAAAGACGATGGCTGTAATCTCCGATATGAGCCAGCCGCTCGGTCGTGCAATTGGCAACTCGTTGGAAGTACAGGAAGCGATTGATACGCTTCGCGGTCATGGACCGGAGGATCTCGAGGAATTATGCCTTGCCCTGGGTAGACAAATGGTATATCTCGCAGGAAAAGCTTCTTCGTTAGAGGATGCAGAGGAGCAACTGAAGGAAGTCATCCGCAATGGCAAGGCGTTGGATAAATTCAAGGAATTTATCGCGAACCAAGGCGGTAATCCAGAGGTTGTAGATCATCCGGAGAAATTGCCACAGGCTGCGTACCGGATCGAAGTTCCCGCCCGTGAAGACGGCGTCGTAGCGGAGATCGTTGCCGATGAGATTGGAACGGCAGCTATGCTGCTCGGCGCAGGCCGCGCAACCAAGGAATCCGAGATCGACCTTGCCGTTGGCCTCATGCTGAACAAGAAAATCGGTGACGCCGTGAAGGCGGGCGAATCCCTCGTAACAATCCATGCGAACCGCGAGAAAGTAGACGATGTAATCGAGAAAATCTACGCCAATATCCGCATCGCTAATCATGCCGAAGCCCCAGTGCTGGTGCATGAGATTGTGACGGAGTAAGTGCGGGGAACCGCTTAATAGTAACCTCTATGCTCCCAACGATGGGAACCCAATAAAGCGAGAGCGCGAAAAGCGAGCAGAATACGGGCTGTTAGCCTGACATTTTGCTCGCTTTTTTGCGCGCAGCTTCCAGCGCGCGGTGTTTCACTGCATGATGTCAGCCTGTCGCTGGCTGGCTCATCGCTAACGAAACTGTGACACGCTATTTCTGCAAAATCGAAGCAATTCTAAGTCTAACGAAACTACATATCGCTATTCAGCTCCAAAACAGGCCCAAACCCTTCAAATTTGCAAAATAACGATACCCTGTTTCGTTAGAATTTTTAAGCGCCCATTTTCGCCTGAATAGCGATTGCCAGTTTCGTTAGAATGCAGGGTTCTACTGAGTACATTGCTCAACCATTCTTCAATAAGGAATTGTCACATCCCCCAGTAGATGCACCCATTAAAACCCTGCTATAATATATAAAGTTACTAGTAAATATACAAAGAAGGTCGTTCAGCATGAAGAAAATGGAGAGATCAGAGGTTGAGAAGGAGCTTCGCAGGTTTGTTGGGGCCAACGTTTATGTGCATAGTGAGGCGACGTCGTATGTGTTCGTCCGTAATTTTACGGTGCAGTTGACGGAGGCTCATATTGCCGGGGAGGGGCCGTATCGTGTGGCGCTGCGGTTCAACGGTGATGGTTGGCTTCGGATGGAGGCGCTGACGGATTATGAGGTAGATGATCAAGGGCGTCTGTTATTGGCTGGGTTTGATGACAAGGGGAGAATGGATGTCGCTCTCCATTTGGGAAAGGAGGCTTTCCCGGAATGAACAATCTAAATGAAGAAATTTCCCGTAAGCTGCTGCTTGTACTTGCGCACCCGGATGATGAAAGCTTCATCTGCGGAGGTACTCTTGCTAAATACGCTAGTGAGGGAGTTCAGATCACACTCGTCAGTGCCACGAGGGGCGAGATGGGACGTCGCATGGGGAATCCCCCATATCTGAATCGGGAGACGATTGCTGCGGCCCGAGAGCGGGAACTGCGTCATGCCTGCGACTGTCTGGGTATTCAGCAGCTGCAATTTTTGGACATCCGCGACAAAACAGTGGAATTCATGGATGAGGAGCCATTGATAACCCGAATTGAAGGGATTATACACGAGACAGCTCCTGACGTGGTGCTTACCTTTCATGAGACGCTCGGAGGTCATCCCGACCATTGCGCTATTGGCAAAGTGACCACAGCGGCATGCCGCCGGTCCGGCAAGCAGGATTCCTTATACTATATTTCGTTCGGCAACATGATGGAGCAGCCCGAGCGCTACGGTTATACCCGAGGCGATATTGTAAAAATCGATGTCTCCGCTCATTTGGAAGCGAAGTTGACTGCGTTCCGTGCGCATCGCTGTCAATCGGAGATTGACGAATGGGTATGGCGTCCCGACCATGAAGCATTGGCTCGATTTGGAGCGTACGAGTACTTTATCCACGCGGAGCCGACATCCCCGGATCGTCATAATCACTATGATTTATTTCACTAAAGCGAGGCCTTTTTGGCCTCCTTTTTGCGTGGAAGTGTTCATTTTTTGCTAGTTATTGCATATCACTTCATTCTTTCAACAAGAGTGGTATAATGGGACGGCATAGCCTTTTTTTAAAAGAAATGAAGCCATAAGACAGAAATAATGCCAAAGAAGTGATGATGCGATGAGTACTGCCATGTCTAGCTTCAAGCAGAAGTCGGTATTTCTGCTCAATAAGTATTTTACGGGGGAAGTCCTCGATTATAAACAAATTATAGCAATCATTATTCCAATCCTGGTTGACCAGGCTTTTATTATTTTAATGAGCTTATTGAATACGGCGATGATCAGTTCCTCTGGAGTCGCTGCGGTTAGTGCCGTAAGCATGGTCGATTCGTTGAATATTTTTCTTATTAACGTATTCGTAGCTGTAGCTACCGGTGGTACTGTAATCGTGGCGCAATATAAGGGCAGAGGGGACAATGAGATGGTCTCTAGATCTGCCGCTCAAGCTATATCTGCGGTAGCGATTATATCTGTATTCATCAGTGCATTTGTCGTTATTTTTCATGTACCGACTATAAATTTGCTGTTTGGTCGAGCGGATGCCGACGTTCTCCAGAGCGCGAAGCTATACTTGATCGGCAGTTGTATCTCTTATCCGTTTATTGCTATATTTCAAGCGGTCAACGGAGCGCTTCGCGGTGTGGCCGAGACTAAGGCTTGTCTGGGACTATCACTGATCATGAACATTACTTTCCTGGCTCTGAACGTGTTGTTTATCACGGTTCTAGACATGGGGGTCATGGGGCTGATTATTTCAATGCTAACGGCCCGGATTCTCGGGATGGTTACTTCGCTGATCTATTTGCTGAAATACAACCAGACACTGCGTTTCCGTATCCAGAATGCTCTTCGGTTGAATTGGTCCATTTTGAAGAAAATTATGATCATTGGGGTTCCGTTCGCAGCGGAGCAGATGTTCTTTAACGGGGGTAAGCTGCTAACTCAGACCTTTATCGTACAGCTAGGAACGTTGGCGATTACTGTGAATGCGATAAGCGGCTCCATTTCGCTACTCTTCCAGATTGGGGCTAACGCTTTGAGTATCGCTGTTGTTACGGTAGTTGGTCAATGCATTGGACGAAGGAATATCGCTGACGCCAGGAAGTACGTTAAGTCATTTCTAGGATTGTCTACTGTTTTCTTCATAATTGCAGATATCATTCTATTGCCGTTGTTCCCGTTAATCGTCAGACTGTTCTCGCCACCTGCGGAGATCATACCAACGATCTTCCAGTTAACCGTTCTGATTGCTATCGCACAGCCATTGTTCTGGTCGTTTAGTTTCATTACGCCATCGGCGCTGCGGGCAGCGGGAGATTCCAATTTCACCTCGATCTCCTCGCTGCTCTCAATGTGGCTGCTTCGTGTCATACTAGGGTATGTGCTTGGAATTACTTTTGGCTTCGGTATTATGGGCGTATGGATTGCCATGGTTACGGAATGGGTCGTTCGGGGCTCGATGTTCATGTGGCGGTTCAAAGGCGAGAAGTGGTACAGCCGTAAATTGATTTGAACGGAACACTTGGTAAGGATCGAGGTTATCCGGAATATAAAATTTGATTATTGTTAGTGAAGTCGCTGATGCTGGAATTAAGAGCATCGGCGATTTTTTTTGCTTTCTGGGGGTTGAAGCTCCAGCCGCTGGAGGTCCACTCGCTGGGGATGCCCTCGAATAAATTCGCCTCCTCCACTTTATCCGCGATAAACTGTTTGCGATTCTCGATATTGATGGTCCGAGCGTTCACCAAATCGTGAATGTAATGGAGTGAATCGCCCCCACGTGCCTCTGCTTGACGCAAGATGGATATCATGTTCGCAAGCGTGTTAGCCTGCGTTTCCAGGGACTCGATCTGCCACGCCAGCGCTTTCTCCATGGTTAGTTCTCCCGCAATCAACTGATGAATCTCATCGATACCAAAATCTAAGTAACGCAATGTGTTAATGAGTTCTAACCGCCATATATCATCTGCCGAATACAGTCGATGCCCGCCTTCCGTATATTCGGTAGGTTTGAGCAGATCGATTTCGTCGTAGTAACGGATCGTTTTGACGCTAGACCCCGTCATTTTTGCAACTTCGCCGATAAGATACTTCTTGTCCACACGATACCCCCTGTTTAAATCAGATTATGTACGCCGATTCAATGGCCTCCAATCTTCTACGGTATTATCCTTGATTCGTTCCAGTATACACCTGTCCTTGCGGTTTGAAAAATGAGTGTTGAATGTCCCCTTAGGGGAGGTTTTATGCTTGGATTCAGCAAGCAGATGGAACAGAAAAGAGGAGGTTTTATGTTATGAGGACTTTTGAATTGTTGTCCGCAATCTTTAATATTTTATTGCTGGGTTGGTTGATATTCGCTAGGAACAGAACACAGCGAGGATTAATCCTAAGCGCCGGCATTTCAGCGCTATTCGTGCTGCTGCATGGGCTTATTGAAGGGATGCGGTGGCAAATGATTCCGGTCTATCTGATCACGCTTATCCCGATCGTGCTCCTAACTGTAAGGTATTTTTACAAATCGAAAAAAGCAGAAAAGAAAACATCCCGGATCCGGTTAACTCTGATAACGGCGTTAGCTGTACTTTATTCTTGCATCGCCGTGGCTATACCACTCTTGCTTCCGGTATTTTCCTTCGAGAAACCGACAGGTCCATACAAAATAGGAACCGTATCCTATGCTTGGAAAGATGATGGGCGGGAGGAACTCCATACAGCCGAACCAGGCGATAAACGAGAGTTGATGATACAGATTTGGTATCCAGCGAGTGAAGCCGCGAAGGGAAAGAAGGCAGCTTACGTTTCTCACCCGGATATTTTTGCAGAGGGATACAGCACAGCCTTGCATATGCCAAAATTATTGTTTACGAGTATTGGTTATGCCAAAACGCATGCGATCGAAGCGGCAGAATTATCTGATCAGGAACCGGCCTATCCTGTGCTCATTTTTTCGCATTCGTTAAACGGGACGAAGAATCAAAACACATTCGAGATTGAACAATTAGTTAGCCATGGTTATATCGTGGTGGGCATTGATCATACGTACCGGAGTACGATATCCGTGTTCCCTGATGGCCGTGTTGTGCCATTTGTTCCTCAAGAGAGTAATACAATTGACTATCTCGATAAAATCAACGAGGAATGGGTGGAGGATGCGAAGTTTGTGCTCGATCAAGTCGAGAAACTCGCCAAGAGTGATCCAGACCATCGATTTACGGATCGGATGGACTTGGAGCACATCGGCATGTTTGGTCATTCCTTCGGCGGGGCAACCACCACGCAAATGCTTATGACGGATTCACGAATCAAAGCAGCGATCAATATGGACGGCGGACTTTACGGCAAGCTTCGGATTCCGGCAGACGGGTTGAAGAAGCCTTTCCTGATGATGAGTGCGGACGGTACTCTGGCTGGCACTACGCATATGAGCGACGAGGAATTAGCTTCTCAAGGCACAACACGGAAGGAACTGGACAAGTTTTTTGCGGATACATTTGCTCGGCAAGCGTCCGTAACCAAAGGCGGCAACTATTGGATGACCATCAAAAACATGAAGCATATGGGTTTCTCAGATATGTATTTGATTTCACCATTATTTGAGAAGATGGAGGGCGTCGATGTAACAAGCGTACATCAGTTGATTAATGATTACACGCTGGATTTCTTTGACCACTATTTGAAGCAACAGCCGCTTAAATTACTGGATCAGAATATCGGTGACCATCCGGAGTTTACATTGCAGAAAGGCTGAGGGCTATTTGCCCTCGGCTTTTTTGTTGATTACAATTGCTTGAGTTTCCATTGTATGCCTTGCAGCAATAACTCGTTTCCTTTAGCGAACAAGCGGTATTTGGGGCTCAAGGTGGAACATAGCGTGTTGAACCGTTCGATTCGTTCTGTTCTAGGATGCTGTGAATATTCGGCAAAGTAGCGGAAAAAATCCTCCTGGCTGACGGATTGTCCAGAGCTCGCATACAGCATGGCCGTATCCTCGACAATCTTTTGAACGTAAGGACTATCGGCAGATCGCTTTTGCTTCAACGCCGTATTTAAACGATTGTGAATTTCCTCAAGCTTCTTGACCCATCTTGCTGCATCATAATGAGGACGATGGACCATGTTGAAGAATAGAAATTCATCGTTTTTAAGGTCGGCTATAAACTGAGGATCGTTCAGGAGCTCCTGCAATTCATGCCAGGCAATCGTTTGTTTGGCCGATATTTTCGTTTGATGGATAATGTGTTTGTTAAAGTTGTACAGAAATGAGTTTCTCCATTCCGCCGGAATGCCCTCCAGAAATCGGGACTCTTCTACTTTTTCAAGGATGAATTGCTGGCGTTTCTCTGTGTTGACGGCTCGTGTGGTCACCAGATCATAAATATATTGCAAGGAAGCCTCTTCTTGCTCCTTCGCTTGCCGCAGAATGGATAGCATATTCGAGAGTGTGCTCATTTGTGTCTCTATAGATTCAATCTGCCAGTCGAGTGCCTTGTCCAGCGGTATTTCGCCAGAGAGCATCTGTTTAATCTCATCGATCCCGAAATCCAGATATCTCAGGGTTGTAATTAGCTCTAAGCGCCATAGATCGGAAGACGTGTACAACCGATGTCCGCCCTCCGTATATTCTGTGGGTCGAAGCAGTCCGATCGTGTCATAGTAACGGACGGTCTTGATGGTAGTTCCGGTCATTTTTGCGGCTTCCCCGATGGAATATGTCTTGTCCAATGATGACACCCCTTGTTTGCATTATACGACCTGCGCCCCATAACAGGGGTGAGGCTGTTCTGCTATGATATAATAAATATGCCTATAAAAGGAAGGTTTCTATATAGAGAGATAGGGAGGGATCGGATGAAGAGAAGAATTCCGCTGCTGTTTAATCTGGTGTTTTTTATTCCGGCCATTATTTTAAGTATTATGGTCTGGAGGGATTACACGGATCAACTTGATGCTAACTTGAATAGGGAGCTTACATCCGAACGGGAGCTGTTCTTTCTGGACCGTGGCAATAAAGTTCTGGGGATTGCGCGAGATGATGACAGCGGACTGAAGGGTGAGCTTTACGATGTTAAGACAGAGAAGCTTATTAAGGAGATGCCCCTCTATTCTAATATACATAGCCAGATCGTATCAGCATATCAAAATGGCCGCTTGATTCTGGTGACGAATAATGCCGAAGATCGGCTTCAGATGAATATGATCGATTCTGAAGGCGGCGTGCAAGAACTGGCGCAAGGGAAGCTGGAGTTCTCTGGATTTGTAGATAATAATGTGTTCTCCTGGCGGGGGAAAGTCATAGTCATGGGGACAGAGGGGGATAAAACTCCCTATATTGCTGAGATTAATCAGGGGAAATTGCAGAAGGTTGAACTGAACAATAACCAGTTACTGCCCTCCAGACCAACCTATATGCGGCTGGTTCAGGGGAGCTTCGAGAGCAGTGCGGCTATACCGATGTTCGAAGTAGATCTTCATGATGACCGGACAGCATATGTAAGTGGGGTGCTGAACGATCAGGGGCTTCCGCTAACCTATATCAAAAAGGATGAAGAGAGCTCATTCGATGCAGAAGACCGTGCTGCTTACCAATTCGCAAAACAGTATAACCGGGACCAGACTAGCCTGCTTAAAGTGAACTCCGAATATCCCGAGCAGGTCCGATATTATGATGCGTCAGCAAAGAAATGGGGCGCTGTACTGCCAACTCCGATGCCAGTGTACCAGGCGAAGCTGTATCTGCTGAACGATGAGGAGACTCTGATTGCTGGCTCCAACACGAAGGATGAGGCAGAAGGGCATGTTCTCGGATATCTGTACAATGAGAAGACGAAAGAGTTTACAGATGTATCGGCGATCGTGTCCATGCTTACTTATGACAATCTGAACGATAGGAAGCTGCATTTTTATAAAGATGTTGGGGATGACCTGCTGTATTATTCCAATTCGACGGCTTCTGCCGGATGGATGAATGTGCGTGAGGGAGCGTTCGGACTTCTCAATCCAGAGAAAGTCCAACAGTGGCAGATTAATAGGGAAGAATATCAAAAGTCCCTCCAGACCTTTATGGATTATTTCAAGCAGGGAGATGGCCTAATTATCAACTGGGTGATCTGGATCATCATTCCACTCATTCTGTTCGGTGCATTGGCTATTTTACCGCCGATATTGCAGGCGAAGCATAGACGAGGAATAGAACAGGGGATCACCCTTACAGGAACGATTACGCAAATGTCCGAGACAGGCACGTATATCAACAACCAGCCGCAGATTCGTTTCATGGTACGTTTCCAGGATGAAGGTCAGTCGAAGGAAATTGCGATCAAGAAGGTCATTTCACATATAGACCGTATACAGGTTGGAGACCAGATCCTTATTAGTTATAACCGCAGCAAGAACAAGGCGATGATTCTTAATGCAGCTGATGCGGCGGAAGGTGTGAAGCCGAAGACTATTGAAGAAGCAGTGCTGACGAAGATCGATTTTATTGGAAAAGCGCAGCGGGGAAGTGCGTTAATGCTTCATTTTGAAGCTGCGGGCCATGTATATTCCATTCCTGTTGTGCAGGCGGTAGGGTTCGAATACCGGATTGGGGAGAGAGCAACGCTCATCCAGATTGGAGAGCATATCCGTCTGCTCGAATATGGAAGCTTATTGACACGGGCTCGGAGTACGGCGGAGAGACTTACACTCCAGGGGGAGATTACGAGAGTTCAGCCATTCGGGGTTACGGTCCAGGATCGGCAGTTAATGGTGCTTGAGGTGCTGATTAGTCATGGACAGGAGCGGATCCGCAAGGTGAACAGCGAGTTCGTACCTCGGGGGCTTAAGGTGCAGGCCGGCTCTATTATCCAGGTATCTAGGAGAAAAGAGGAGCTTGATAGAGAAGTGCGTCTGCTTCAAGGCAGACAAGGAGGCGGGAAGGTGACATCCGTCAAGTTTGCCGGTACCACTGGAGATCGTCCAATAGCCCGCATTACAGTACAACGAGGAGACGATGAATATTTGATCGAACAATCGATCGAACCGGTATATGGGGTTGAAGTTGGGGATGAGCTATGGATCGCCTATGACGAGCATACACGTGAAGCAGTTATTGTGAATTATGCTGTGAATTAGGGTCATGTTGCGTGAGATTGGGGAGGGGATGAACATAGATATTTCAAATGCCATTCAGTTGTTGAAATGTCACGCTTATGCGCATGATGATGAGCAATTGTCAAAAGCAGAAAACGGGTTCCTTGGCAGTCTTCGGCCGTTCCAGGGTGAACTAAAGGAAGCAAATTTACATGAAATGATGGTTGTTATTCGTGCACTTGCCGCCAAGCTTGGGGAACCTGCACTGGATCGTGAGATCATAGCGTGCTTGTGGACCATTTGTAAGCTCGGACGTGCCTGGGCGGTGGAACCGGAAGGGATGCTGCGTTCGAACGGTTTGATTACTGATGAACAAGTAGAACGTATGGAGCAGTGGCTTGATCTGATCTCCTATGCCGTGATGATTTTGTTGGATAACGGGGGCGAGGAAGAAGCATTTTGGGGCTATCGCGAATATGTCTCGGAGCAGCTTGAACCACTGATCGCAGAGCTTGATCATTTACTTCAGGAGAAAGTGGTAGAGGATGAAATTCAGGAGCTGCATGACGAGTACAAAGAGCGGGCAGGAGCGAACGAAGAGAGACTGGCCGCGTTTGAGAGGAAATTCGATGTGCTTCTGCCTGAGGATTTCCGCAGCTTCTATCGCCGCAAGGACGGCAGTGGATATGCGTTTCACATATTATATCCAGGGGATGCCGAAACGGAAGAGTGTGTTCCTTATTATTTAATGTCCCTGGATGAAATGGAAAAGACCAAGGGCTATTTCTGCGAACGGGATGAGCTGTTGGCGCAGTATTATTCTGAAGAAGAGGTTCGGGAACTGGCCCCAGAGATTAAGCCATACTTATTTTATAGAAAATGGTTTCCGTTTGCGACGATGGCTGGCGGCTCTCTATATTTAATGCTCGACCTTGATCCTTCCGACCAAGGCACATATGGGCAGATTATCAGTTATGTGCATGACCCGGATTTTGTCTATTACGTTGCCGGTTCCTTTACAGATTTGCTGCGCGAGTCGAACCTGAATTTGAGCTTGATGGATGAAATCGAGTATTAAGAGCGGAGGAGGCGATTTATTGAAGCAGATTATTGTGGATGAAATTTTAAAAATCGAGCGTGAGCACCAAGTCAAGATTTTGTTTGCCGTGGAATCGGGCAGCAGGGCCTGGGGATTTCCATCGCAGGATAGTGACTATGATGTGCGATTCGTCTATATTCATCGGCCGGAGTGGTATTTGTCCATCGATGAGAAACGGGATGTTATCGAGCTTCCGATTAATGAGCAGCTAGACATCAATGGCTGGGACATCAGAAAAGCGCTGAAGCTGTTCCGTAAATCGAACCCGGCTCTGATGGAATGGCTTGTGTCCGATATCCAGTACTATCGGGCCTATGGATTTAGAGAAGAGTTGCTTGCCCTAAGAGATCGTGTCTTCTCTCCTCAAGCTTCGGTCTATCACTATCTGCATATGGCGAAAGGGAACTTCCGGGAATATTTGCAGGGAGAACAGGTGAAGATCAAAAAATATTTCTACGTACTTAGACCCATTCTTGCCTGTAAATGGATTGAAAAATACAATACAAGTCCGCCGATTCTGTTCCAGGAGCTGGTTCATGACTCGGTGACAGAACCGGAGCTCCGGGCAGCTATCGAGGATTTACTGAGCAGGAAATTAGCCGGAGAAGAACTAAACCTTGAGCAGCGGGTTGATGTCATCAACGAATTTGTTGAACGGGAGATTGAGGATATATCCGAGTATGCCAAATCGGTGCAAGCTGATCTTGAAGATCCAACAGAGCTTCTGGACGGGCTGTTTCGGAAGTATTTGCAGATCGTTTATCAAGCCGAAGATTTTCGATATGTTAAAGATTCTGATCATTAAGTTGTAAAAGCCCACTAACCAGTTGGTCGTGGGCTCCATTTTCATCTGATATATTAAATATTATTACTATTTCTGAATCAAAGCACTGACATCATCGTTGAAGACTTCGCTGTACTGCTTGAATAGTCCTGTATCTTTGTTTGTCAAATTTTAAATTACTATGTTCTTCAAAGACATTGAAACTATGGTTTAAGCTACTCCTTTTCAATCGTAGATACCGTAAAGAAAACCGCGTTGGTTACGCCTCCGCTAATATTATCAAAGGAATATATTTCAGTTGGAACGCCAGTCATAGTAACATAATCATCCTCTAGAATATCTCCTGTTGAACTCAAGTAAATTCCAACTACGGAGTTACCGTATTCATCCATGATATGTATATCAGCAATTGTTCCATAATCCGCTTCTTCCTCTTCAATATCTATAACATATCCACTAATGGTTACCATTTTATCTAAATATGGATTAATATTTTTGAATAAATGCTTTGTTGTAATACTTGCATCTGCTTCGGATTCAGCAGTCTTTTTCGTTTTAGCGGTCACAGCTGGGAAGAGTTCGCTATGATCGACTAAATAGTTATAAGTTTTTTCGTTGAGCTGACCTCCTTCGATCAATTCAGGAACAATTAGTTTCATAATGTCAGCGATTTCGGTCTTTTTGGAATTCGCTTTCGAAGTGTTTGAGCTTTCTATCTCCTCGGCTTCTTTTCCCTTTTCAGCTAGCTCTTTCTTTAGCTTTTCAGTCTCCGCCTTTAACTTTTCGTTCTCCTCTTCAATCTGTTTTTGATTATTTGTATTACTAGAATTACTATGGCTAGCCTCTTTACCGACGCTATTTCCACAAGCTGAAACAATAACTGCAAGAATCAGGGCTAACAATGATACTGACAATCTCTTCATTCGTTACTTCTTCCTTTGTTTTCCCCATCGGCTGAGGGATTTGCTAGGTTCTATGTAACATTATTCTACATCAAAAGACATATGTTGGCGATATGTGGAATTTATTCATGCTATCTCCAATCGAAAGGACTACTTAGACACGGGGGGTTCATGATACTCCGCGAAGTTCATTGATAATGCCCCAACAGTTCCTCCGCATGACAACGAATATGATCGATGATTTCCTGAGGCTCGATGACCCGTGCTTCCTTCCCTAACTGGGCAAAAAATTCAGCGGTGAACGGAATTTCATTACGGTCGATCACCGTGTCGATCAGGCCGATGATTCCATCCTCGCGCTCCTTCTCAAGCAAGATAGGCTGGTACCAAGGTTTGCTCCGACTCTTCCTTATTCCCTCCCGGGTTAATTCCACTACCAGACGGACCGGCGAGGAGATGGTATAACTCTGCAGCCATTCCATTAGTTCCGTCCCCACCTTGTACGTGTCCTCCGTGACCGTTAATGACAGAATACGGTCTACTCGAAACAGTTGAATTCTACCGGTGTCCATATCATAAGCAGGCATATACCATAATCCGTCATTCGTATAAACGCCGATAGGCGCCACATTTCTCTCTTTATCGCTGCTCTTGGACTGATACCCCATAGTGATGATCCGGTTCTCGGCAGCGGCTTCGATCAGCTCTTTTAAATAAGGGGCGAGTAGGCCTCGCTTCGGATTCCAGAAGGATAGCACAGTCTCCAGTTGGCTGATCTTCCCCCTGGTATCCCCCGGCATCGCTGCAAGAAGCTTTCTTGAAGCCGATTCGATATCAGCGTTAAAGGGCAGCGATTCGTAGAACGCGAGCGACCGGAAGGCGAAGAAGATGGATAGGACTTCGTTCTCATCGAATAAAACCGGCGGAAGCACTCTGGTTTTAAGTGTACGGTACCCTCCGTTGCGGCCTTGTTCTGTGTATATGGGCACGCCCATTTCGCTGATCTCCATTAAGTAGCGATGCGCGGTACGGACGGAAACCCCAAACTCATCGGCGACCTCCTGGGCCGTAAAACTTCGTCTGGAATTCACGTACATAATCAGGTCAAACAGTAGCTTAGTCTTAGACATGGTCTCCTCCAGATTAGAAATTTGCCTAAACAAGACAAGAATTGTCATGTTAAAAGTATATGCTATTCCTTACAAACGTTCAAAAGACGAAGAAGGAGTCATTAACAAATGCCTAGCATGAGTACTAATAACATGATCAAAGTGATTGGAGCACGTGAAAAAAATCTGAAGCATATCAGCGTAGACATCCCCAAAAAGCAGATCACCGTATTTGCCGGCGTCTCCGGCTCAGGGAAGTCAGCGCTGGTGTTCGATACCATTGCTGCGGAATCGCAGCGCCAATTAAATGAAACCTATTCGAGCTTCATCCGCCATCGTCTTCCTCATTACGGGCAACCGAATGCAGATGCGATTGAGAACCTCCCGGTTGCCATTATCATCAACCAGAAGCGCATTGGTGGAAATTCAAGATCCACGGTTGGTACTATCACGGACATTTACTCCTTGCTCCGCCTACTATTCTCCCGGATTGGCCAGCCTTATGTCGGTGAAGCAGAAGTCTTCTCCTTCAACAACCCGCAGGGGATGTGCCCGAGATGCGAGGGACTTGGTATCGCAAAGGAAATTGATACGCAGCAATTGATTGACAGGGAGAAGTCGTTAAACGAGGGAGCGATCCGTTTTCCGACCTTCCGGCCAGGCGATTTCCGCTGGAAGCGGTACGTCTGTACAGGATTGTTCGACAATGATAAGAAGCTGAAGGATTATACGGAAGAGGAATGGGATACGCTCCTGTACAAATCAGGCTTTAAACCTCCTCATCCGACAGAAGGATGGCCAACTACCTCGCTGTATGAGGGAGTGATCCCCCGCATCACTCGCAGCTTCTTGAGCAAGGAATCCAGGGACTCCAAGTTATATAAGGAGGAGATCGAGCGTGTAGTGAGGCAAGGTATATGCTCGGAATGCCAAGGCACAAGGCTAAATGGTGAGGTACGGGCAAGCCGGATCAACGGAAAGAATATCGCTGAGTGCACCGGAATGCAGGTGAGTGAGTTGATTGATTTCATGCATACAATTCAAGCCCCGGCAGCGGCGACCATGGTAGAAGCCATCACACTTCGTCTCCAGCAGATGCTGTCTATCGGTCTTGGATATTTGACCTTGAACCGGGAGACCGCGACCTTATCAGGCGGCGAATCGCAGCGGATTAAAATGGTGCGGCAGCTAGGGAGCAGCTTAAGCGATCTGGTGTATATTTTCGATGAACCGAGCATCGGCCTGCATCCGCATGATATCGATCGGATCAATATGCTTCTTAAGCGATTAAGAGATAAGGGCAATACCATTGTCATCGTTGAGCATGATCCAGATGTAATTGCGATCGCTGACCATCTGATAGAGATGGGACCGAAAGCAGGAGCTCAGGGCGGGAAGGTAGTATATGAAGGTGATCTTCCAGGTTTGCTGAGGTCGGGCACGTTAACAGGAACATTTCTAAATCATAGGCCTGCCTTTAAACAGATCTTAAGAAATCCTGCCGGTTGGTTACCCATCCGTAATGCTAACTTGCACAACTTGAAGAATGTGTCTGTTGATATTCCCATCGGAGTGATGACAGTGATCACCGGAGTAGCGGGATCGGGTAAAAGCACGCTAGTGAACCAGGTGCTCAGAAGTATTGCCCCGGATGCGGTTTACATCGACCAGGAGCCCGTTCACACTTCGAATCGTTCCAATATCGCCACCTTTACCGGCATGTTCGATCTGATCCGGAATCTGTTCGCGGCTAATAGTCAAGCAGACCCCTCCATGTTCAGCTTCAATTCGCGCGGGGCATGCCCGGAATGTAAAGGAACGGGGAGGATAAGCACCGATTTGGCCTTTATGGACTCCATTGAAACGGTATGTGAAGCCTGTAAGGGACGTAGATTTAACAAGGAGGTTCTATCGTTTCTTTGGCGTGATAAAAATATTAGCGATGTGCTAGAGCTGACGGTAGATGAAGCTAGCCAATTTTTTACGGAGAAGAATATCCTGCAGATTCTAGCGCGCCTGCAATCCTCCGGCGTTGGTTATATGTCGTTGGGTCAGTCCCTAAGTACATTGTCTGGGGGAGAACTGCAACGGGTTAAGCTGGCCAAGGAAATGGAGCGTCGCAGTGAGGTCTATGTGCTTGACGAACCGACGACAGGGCTTCATATGTCGGATATCCGACATCTGCTAGCAACGATAGAGGGGCTGGTAGATCAAGGCAGCACCGTTATAGTGATTGAGCATAACCTTGACTGGATGACGCAGGCGGATTGGATCATTGATCTGGGCCCGGGGGCTGGACAAGAGGGCGGAGAACTCGTCTATACCGGAGAGCCGCCGCAGATCATTCATTGCGAAGCATCGCGGACGGGTGAATACCTGAAGCGATATTTACAGGGGTGAAGCGGGGGGCGTTTGAGTAGTATTCACGTTTGTCCTAAATTCACTGCCTCTACATATATATGTGTGGAGGAGAGTGAGACGAAATGGATAAAATAGTAAAGCAATATTACCAGCTTAAGCAGCAGCAGAAGGAAATCGAGCAGCAATTGTCGGAATTGCGGGGGGAAATTATTAACCACTGTAATGAGCAAGGTGCATCTACGCTGGAGATCGGGAATTACAAAGTGAAGCTGGTGCAGCAAGAACGTAAAGAGTTCGACGATCAGAAGCTGTATGAGGCGCTGCCGGACCCGGAAGTATGGCGTATGCTATCTAAAGCAGACCCTTCCAAGGTAACCAGCTTGATCAAGCTGAAGGTGATCTCCGAAGAGAGCATAAGAAATACTTTTTCACTGAAAAATATTACGTTGTTGCAAGTAGACAAGAAATAAAATAGATTCACGGCAAGAGGGGCTTAGGCTCCTTTTTTGTCATTGATATTATTGCCTTAGTCCAAGTAAGAAAGGGTTTAAATCCCTTAATCTTGCTTGGGCTTTTTGCATATATAATGTCAAAGTCATGGGAATTGAGTAATGAAATGATAAAACAAATCATCAAGTTTGATAGGTTTTTTGATCTATGATGAGTGCTCGATTCCGATATCGCACTCTAGTGACCATGTCGAAAATAGGATAAAAGTAGCAAAAAATGGCTTGGGAAATAGAAGGTTTCGTGGTATATTTTTGTATGTGTGTTTACAATATTATCAAATGGAGGAGAATTATGAAGATTAAAAAGAAAGTTTTTGTCGCATCATTGGTAGCATGTGGTTTATTATCTTCAGCTATTACAGTAGGAGCGGCAACGGGAATTCAGAAGATCCAGGCTGCTCTGAACCATAATATTACGTTTGAACTGGACGGTTCCTCCTGGACACCGCGAGATCCAGATGGCAAGAAACTGTCGGCCCTTGTGTATGATGGCTCTACATATGTTCCTCTACGTGCTGTCTCTGAAGCACTTGGGGCAGAAGTGAACTGGAATGGCGGCGCTCAGAAGATTATCATTAATAGTAATGGTGGAAATGAGGGCATCCCATATAAGGATGGACAAAATAACGGAAGCAGCAGTTCGGGTTCGAGTACGAGCAGTAATTCAGGATCTGCCAGCACGGGTTCCAACAGTAGTTCCAGTTCGAGTAGTACCTCTTCTAGCAGTATGGGCTCTGGAGTATTTACATACAAGAAAGATTTTAATGAGAATACAGCAAAGGATGAGCTGGCGAAGGAATCTATTAAGGTGATTAAATTATATGCAGATGCATTGAAGTCGGGGAATATGAGTGAATTGAATGCTTATGTTGACGCGCATGTGGCGGAGAAGGATTATGCCAAGAGCTATGCTCTAGGGAAACAATATTCAAAGGACAATCTAAAACAAAAAGTTGATGGAACTCGTGATGCTAATGACAAGTCAACACTTAATGATTATAGTAGTGCTTTAAAGAACCTGACTGTGTCTAGCATTAAGAATCCAGACATAAATAAGTACTCCAATTCTGCTACCTTTAGCTATTATTTTTCTCCTGAAGGCTTTAATTATTCAGGTATGGTTTCTATTTCTTTCGTCTTCGCTACACTAGATGATGGAACTTATATTCTTAGCGCTGTCAGTGTTAATTAATAATTGACATCATTATCTATGACCCAAGTAAGATAGGGATTAACCTATCTTACTTGGGCTTTTTTTGTCTGAATATGTCCAGTAAAGCCCTAATTATCATATTTAGACAAGAAACAAGATCATTTAATAGCTAGATAAGAAGATAACTGTCGGATTTTAGTATATTATCCCGATAAATTTAGTTGTAATAATAGAAGGAAAATTGTAGGAAATATAGAATTTACTATAAAACACTGCTTTGTGAGCGCATACAAAATATTTTTGAAGGAGATGAGAGTGCTTGAAGAGGAGAGTTATCGGTAGTTTACTGAGCTTCTTATTAGCCTTCACGCTAATATTGCCAGCAGTAGGAGCGCAGGAAGGCATTTCGCCGGATACGGACGGAGCTCGCAAGATCATTTCGAAGTTAGATCCGAAGGCCATATCGCTTGATGTGAGCAGCTTGGATCAGAATGTAACGCTGGAGAAGCCGTCTAAGACGGATACGTTGAAATCAGCGAAGCGGCAGACCAATGGACTGCAAATTGAGAAGATAGACAGTCTTGACAAGGCAGCGATTCAACCACAGAACTATGTTCCCCTCTCAGATAGTACAGAACACATTTCCGTTATCGTAGAACTGCAATCCGAGCCGGTGAAGGTTTTTGAAGCGAGTCATAAGAACCTGCGGATCGGTACGGCTGCCATTTCACATCAACTGCAAGTGAAGACAGAGCAGGACACTTTCAAGAAATCAGCGATTAAACGACTGAATGTGGATATTGATCGTGAGTATTCCCAAGTATTCAATGGATTCTCGCTGGAGATTGCTGCGGATCAAGTCGAAGATTTGCTGAATATGCCTGGTGTTAAAGCGATTTATCCAAACAACACAGTGTATGCTTTGGAGGAGCCTAGCGGGGGTTCAACTGCTGCACCGGAAGGAAGCGTACCGTTTATCGGCAGTGAAGCTTTCTGGAGCCAAGGTGTTAAAGGAGCCGGAATCAAAGTAGGAGTAATTGACACTGGTATTGCCCATGATCATCCTGATCTTGTCGGTACAGTGGACCCTAACAATCTGGGTTATGACTTCGTTAATAATGATAACGATCCTTATGAGACCACGAGACAGAATTATGATGATGCACATGCGTTAGATCCAAGTTTACCTGAATATCATCCAGTAACGGGTAGACCATACTGGACTTCACACGGCAGTCATGTCTCTGGAGTTATTGCGGGTCGTGGTGTGGGCCATGAAGGACAACCAGGGATTACAGGCGTAGCCCCAGAAGCGGAAGTCCACGCTTACAAGGTGCTTGGACCTTATGGCAGCGGTTCAACAGCAAATGTAATCGCGGGTATTGAGCGAGCTGTTCAGGAAAAAATGGACGTCATCAACCTGTCGCTCGGTTCGGAGACGAATAATGAGAGATCCGCTGATGCGGTAGCTGTGAACAATGCGATGGCTGCAGGTACGATTACGGTTGTATCAAACGGCAACAGCGGTCCGGCCGACGCCACAGTAACCGACCCGGGTACGGCCGAACTAGTGATTTCCGTAGGCGCATCGAAGCCTCCGTTAGTGACTCCGATCTTGAAGATCGTTGGCTCAGATGGAGAATTCAAAGTGGATTCCTTTGATAAATCGGCAGGTATCGAGAATCTTACAGGTTCATATCAGCTTGTTGATGTGGGCTTGGGCAAGCCTGAGGACTATACTGGAAAAGACTTAAGCGGAAAAATTGCATTTATCAAACGTGGTGAATTGTCCTTCACCGATAAAGCACTGAATGCAATTAATGCAGGGGCCACCGCCGCAATTGTATATAATAATGCGCCAGAAGCATTGGAAAGCGGTACATTAGGCAATGCCGATATTACAATTCCGGTGTACGCACTTTCGGGCACATACGGTAATCAAATAAAGGCTAAACTCGATGCTGAACCAAGCTTACAAGTTAATTTCACGACAACCATTGAAAAGGATATTATCGCAGGCTTTAGTTCTCGTGGTCCATCCAAACCTTCCTATGCGGTTAAGCCGGACATCTCTGCACCAGGCATTGGCATTCGCTCCAGTGTGACCGAATATGAAGGATGGTATGAAGCACAGAATGGTACAAGCATGGCAGCTCCACATATTGCCGGGGCAGCAGTGTTATTGAAAGCGAAATACCCTAATTTGGATCCGTATGATATTAAGTCACTGCTCATGAACAATGCTGTTAAACTCTCCGACCGCAACAATGAACGATACTCTCATATGGATCAAGGTGCTGGAAGAGTTGATTTGAATAACGTGTTGAATGCGAAAGCAGTTGCTGGGGTAGAGGCGAAGACAACTGCCGTTAAGGATGGGGTTGAAGTTCTCTATCATACAGGCAGCCTTTCTTACGGTTACATTAATGATGGCGAGAGTGCCAATCGTAAGGTGGTAGTCAAGGATATTGCCAATGCGGCTTCGTCCTACTCGATTAGCACGAAGTGGTATGGATCTTCTCCTATTACATTAACAACATCGAAAGCTGTAGTTGATGTATCTGCAGGTGGCGAAGAGTCCTTTACAGTTACAGCTACCGTTCCGGCTAATGCAGCGGATCAGCGTTATGAAGGTGAACTGATCCTGACAGAAGCAGGCGGCCATGTTATTCAATTGCCGATTGCTGTATATGTCGGTGAAGCCCCAGTAGCTGAGGTTGTTACTAACTTGGAGCTGAATCCGAATATATTCTCGCCAAATGGCGATGCGTTTTACGACACAAGCAATATAAGATTTACGATTACCGAGTTTACTGAATATTTCTCGTTAGATGTATTTTCGGTAGATGGAACATGGTTGGGGACTATCATTGAAACTGACGAGGATGGAATCGATCCTGGAACTTATAATGTTAAAAATTGGGATGGATCTTTCGATGCGCCATCGGGTCAATTAGTGAATCCTTCGGATGATTTGTATCTATTAGTACCATTCGCGGGCAGCTTATTGGATGATCCTGCTCCTGTCGAGTCTCAGGTTACTCCTTTTATCATCGATACGGAAGCTCCTGTCTCTAAGCTGGATGATCCGGGTATTATCGTTGATAAAGGCAATCTGACTGCAACGATTTCCGGCCAAGTTACGGATGACTTGTTAATCCAACTTAAGGACATCATTGGTCTAGAAATAAATGATGTGGTTGGGGTTGCTGCCTGGTACGATGATGGCGATAAAGGGCAAGTGGTTGATGGGGAAATCGACGATACGGGGCACTATACGATTCAAGTACCGATTTCTGTAGGGGACAACTCTTTTGAGGTTTATGTATACGATATTGCAGGCAACGGGTTGATTGATCCGGCCCATATCGTGGATTATAAACTGACCAACATGGTAGCTCCGGCAATTAGTCCGGCTCAGGTTCAGCCGAATGAACCATTCTCATTAGATGTTGCATTTGACGTAACCGATGCCGTCTATTCGGCTCAATTTGATCTGTTATACAGCAATACATTTACAGATGTGGAAGTCACACCAAGTAATGAGCTGGCAGAGCATCAGGCTCAGTACAATCCAGATGCTCAGCTGACTGTTACAAATGCAGTGTATGAATATGATCCTGATGTAAGCAGACACGAGTTTTCGATCAGTTTGAATGATGTTGATGGATATAGAGGAACAGGTTCGTTAGCCTCATTCAGTTTTGCCGGAGCGCCTCCAGGACAGTATTCGTTCAAAATAGCGAACCTGGAACTGCTGGATCGGGACGGCAATGAAATTCCGGTTGAGGTGCGCGATACAATTGAACTGACAGTTAAGCCCGTTCAACAGGCGGAATTGTCTGTAACACCGCAATCTCTATCCATCAAGGCAGGTACTACTGGCAAATTAACAGTTACTTATAAAGCGCCGGACGGTTCGGTTACCGACGTAACTGAGAAGGCGGCATACACAGTAAGCAACGCTGAGATCGCGACTGTGCAGAAAGGTATTGTGTCAGGCAATAAGAAAGGCAGCACAGACATTGAAGTTACGTATGAAGGTCTGAAGACGACTGTTGCTGTTACCGTGACAGAGTCGAGCTCGGGTGGTGATGGAAGCCCTGGCGGTGGAGGTGGCAGTGGTGGCGGTAGCGGCAACGGAGGAACACCAACTGCTCCAACAACGCCAACCACCCCTCCAGCAAAAGGTACTGTCAAAGAAGCAATCAAGGCTGGCGAGCCGACGATTCTGAAGCTTGAAGGCGGTTTGACAGTGACGATTCCGGCGGGTGCGATTACCTCGCCAGAGGCCGCATTTGTGCAAGGAAGTGTTGCTTCCAAGGAAGATACAGAGGCTTTATTAAAGGGTCTGCAATTAGGCTCAACAATTAAAGCATTTGGTGTATATTATGACTTCGCAGTTCTTGATAAAGATGGGAAAATAATCGAAAATATCTCTTTCAGCAAGCCGGCAAAAGTTTCAATACCGCTGGAGACACTCCAGATCGGCGACTTCAACGGTGAGAAGATCAATCTATTCAAGATTAGGGATAAAGGAGAACTGAACGGACGTACCGCCCGCCTGATTGACGGCAAAGTGGTCGCCAGTCTGAACAGCTTCGGCCGCTATATGTTCATGGCCAAGAATATCTCCTTTACAGACGTTTCGAAGACGAATTATCCATGGGCAGTTAATGAAATTGAAGTGCTCGCTTCCAAGGATATCGTTACGGGAACGAGTGTGGATCAGTACACGCCTGACAAGCAGGTGACGCGCGCTGAATTCGTCTCCTTATTAGTAAGAACGCTGGAACTTGGCAAGGGTACGATCAGCGGGACTAAGTTCAGCGATGTTCAGTCCGGAAGCTGGTACTATGACGCGGTTCAGGCCGCAGTATCTGCCGGATGGATCAATGGCTACGCGAACCATACCTTTGCTCCAGATCAGAGCATTACCCGTACCGAAATGGCAGTTATTCTGTCCAGAGTGCTGAAGCACTTGGAAGTAACTGAGGGAGCGGGAGCATCCCTTCCAGCCTATGTTGACCAAGCAGAGATCCAGGATTGGGCCAGGGCTGCAGTTGCCCAAGTAGCTGCACTCGGTATTATGCAAGGTCGAGGCGAGACTCGCTTCGCTGGGCTTGAGAATACGACCCGTGCCGAAGCAGCTGTAGTGGTCTATCGTATTTTCAAAGCGTACACGAACTAAATCGTGTAACAACAAAGGAACTGCCAGGGGTTAGCGCCCTTGGCAGTTCCTTATTTGTATTTACAGCTCCCCAGATACAACTTCTCCCTGATACATCGTAGCGATCCGCTTCGATCTTCTCGCCACCGCTTCGGCGGAGCAGGAAGCGGCGACGACGACGAGGCTCGCCTCATCCCCAACTCGTGGCCAGACCTGTTCCCCTTGATAGTTAAGCGGGGTCTTCCCGCCGGTAATATACGAGAGAGTCTTAGCCAATGCGCGCTCATCCACCCAGCCGGACACCTCAGCCAAGCGGCCGGCCCGTTCCAAGATGTCCCCATTGCCGAAAGGCGACCAGACATCAAAGATATTATCGCAGCCGACAGCGACCGATACGCCCTTCTGATCCAATAGGCCGACAGGCGGGAATTTCCGGTCGATAGGTACGCTTGTTATAATCGTAATTCCTGCGTCGGCAAGAATTTCAGCCATCGCTTCGGCTTGAGCAAGGGTAATATCTCCGAGCGCATAGGCATGGCTAACGGAAACTTTGCCCTGCAGGCCTGCTTCTTTCGTTAACTGTGCGAGTCTCTTCATCGTGAATACGCCCAAGTGATCAGGATCATGAAGATGAAGATCAATTCCGGCACTGCCCTCAACGGCCAGCTCAACCATAAGCTGCAGTGAGGCTTCGATATCTCCGTCCACCGTTGCCGGGTCTACCCCGCCGATGAAGCTCGCCCCTTGGCGAAGCGCCTCTCTGAGCAAATCTTTGGATGCAAATAATCCATGCTGCGGGAAGGCGACGATCTCATGCGATAGCTTGCCTTCAAAGGTATGCAGAGCTTCCTTCACCGTCTCCAGATTCTTAAGACCCATTTCCGGATAAATATCGACATGGGTGCGCACATGAGTAACGCCGGATCTCTGATAAATATCAAGCAGCTTCTCTGCGCGTTGTAGTGTAGGCGTCTCCACTGCAGGGAGGGTTTTCTTTTCGATTTCAAGTCGTTCGAATATACTTCTTACCGGAGTAACAGCTCTCCACCGGTCACCCAGCAGTGTCTTGTCCAAATGGCAGTGCTTCTCAATGAAGGAGGGCAGAATCAGCATTTGCTTGGCATCCTTTTGCGGCAGCCCATCATGGATGATCTCGCTGGAAGGTATAATCTTCGCGATGGTCCCGTCTTGAATCAGTAAGTGGACTAGCTCTGTTCGTGTACCCGTGACAACGCCCTGTTCCGTCTCATAGCCACTCTCCAACCGGGCATTCGTCAGCCAAAATGTTGAACTCATCTTTGTTCATCCTCTCTTAGTCATTCAAATTTATCTGAATATATGGGATTGATTATATTGAACCGGTTACCGGATTTCCTTGATGGATTACAGCTACTCTTCTCGCTCGTCGTGCGACTGCTTCTGCGGAACAGCTAGCATCTACGAGAACGAGATTGGCAGCATCGCCGACTTGCGGCCATACTTGCTGTCCTGTCTCATTAAGTGGGGTAATGCCCCCGGTAACGAACTTCAGAGTTTGTCCCAGTGACTGTTCATCGCTCAGATTGAAGCGTTCCGCCAATATTCCGGCTTTCTCCAGCACATCGCCCTTCCCGAACGGGGACCAGTGATCCGTTATGCTGTCATCGCCGAGTGAGACATTTACGCCCTTTTCATGTAGCAGGGGAATCGGGATCGTCCTTCCTAATGGAACTGAAGAAGTGATGGATATTCCTTGATGAGCAAGCAGTTCCGCAACCTCTGCGGCTTCTCCATTCGAGATGTGAGCCAGTGCCAGAGCATGGCTAATCGTCACTCTTCCCTGCCAACCAGCCTCTTCCGTCAGCGCGGCCAAGCGTTTATAGGTGAAAATACCGAGATGCCCTGGGTCATGCAGATGCAGATCGATATCCGCATCCGCTTCAACGGCCAGTTCTATGACCGCCTGCAGTGATTTCTCTATATTCTTATCAAGAGTTGCGGGATCCACGCCGCCTACGAAGGAGGCCCCATTGCGAAGTGCTTCCCTTACAAGCGGTACTGAGCCGCTCCGTAGCAATCCATGCTGTGGGAATGCGACGAATTCGATGGAAGCTTTATCCTTATAAGCCTCTGCTACTCTGAGCATTGCCTCCAGATTTTTTAGGCCGATGACAGGATCTACATTGCAATGTGAACGAATATGCGTCGTACCCGCTTGAAGCAGCAAGTCAAGTAGCTTGCCCGCCCGCTCCTCTGTCACTGGCAGCAAACGCGGGAGCAGTTCCTGCTCTTCCTCCAATCTAGTCAGTATACCCTTCGCAGGAATCATTGGTGCTTTCCAGGGTCCGCCATAGTACGTCTTATCCAGATGAATATGCATATCCCTAAATGCCGGGAGCAACAGATACTGATGCGCCTCCCGCTCAGGCAAGTGAGTTTCCAGCGGAGTATCGGCTGGAACAATTGCCGATATGAATCCATCGCGAATTTGAATATGAAAAATATCGGTCTCTGTACCTGCAACAGTGCCGCCTTCGTAGCGATAGCCAGTTTCCAGGCGCACGTTCGTCAGCCAATAGCCTTGATCGGTCACTCGTATCAGCCTCCTCTGGTTTTTGTATACCCATATGCTAACATAGAGATAGCTATATGGATAATATTAATAAAGTTAGTTTTCTGAAGGTTTTTCATATACCCAAATTCTACTGAAGGGAGATATAGAGGAATGGATATTAGACAACTGCGTTATTTTATCGCGATCGTAGAAGAGGGGAAAATCTCTGCAGCAGCGAATCGGCTTCATATGTCTCAACCGCCGTTAAGTCAACAGTTGAGAGCGATGGAGGAGGAGCTTGGTTCGCGGTTAGTGGAGAGAGGTGGGAAGTTTCTGGAGATGACGGAAGCGGGCAAGGCACTGTATAAATATGCTCTGCAAATGACGCAGCTGATGGAAGAGGCCAAGCTGGAAGTGAGGGAGGTAGGCAATGGCGTGAACGGAAGGCTGACAATCGGCATCAATACCTTCTCCGTCGATAGCTTACCGGATATTTTGCACCGTTTTAAAGAGCTGTACCCCAAGGTCACCTATAAAATTCAACAAAATGAGTCATCTCATCTATGCAAATTAGTGGAGGAGCGAATCGTTGAACTGGCGATTATCCGCTTGCCGTTGGAGCTGGAGCATTTCTCCGTTCTGCATCTTCATACTGAGCCGTTCTATTTCATTACCTCTGCGCAGCGGCCACCGTATGAACAGGAAGTGGTCTCACTTGCTGATATTCAAGCTTGTCCGCTTATTCTCCCCAGCACCGAAGGGCTGGGAGTGCATTATTCCATTCTGGAAGCCTTCTCCCGGCATCAGCTGCAGCCGAATCTCATTGGGGAATGCTCGGATATCCCCTTGCTGCTCGATCTGGTGACTTCCGAGTTCGCAGCTTCGATCGTTCCCGAGACTGTACTTCGGCGCCATCCCGGATATCCAATACATGCCTATGAGATCACTGGCAATGGCCTGTCCACTTCTGTCGGGTTGATCTGGAACAAGCATCATTATTTGTCCAAGGCGGCACAGAACTTCGTTGATATGTTAAGAGACGAAATCTCGTAAGTCAGATTAGGTTAATATTACGATTGGGCAAATCCATAGAATTAGACATAACAAGTGTTGAATCGGACCTTAAATTTTCCAAAATGTAGAATTAAAATAAAATTGCGCCAATTATTATTACAGAATCTGGAGGAGGGATACAATAATAAACGATGGTTTCGGAAGCGCTATCATTTTTGTCGGATTTATCGTAATGTCCGGAGTAAGTGATTTGCATTATGACTCGGTTAGGAGGAAGGAACAAGATGCGAAATAGGTTTGTCGCTTGGTTGTTGATGGCGTCTATTATTTTCTCGGCCTTCTTTTCCAGTATCGGACTTCATATCGAAGCTTCTGCTGCAACAGGTCCGAACCTTGCGGCGGGCAAGAGCGTAACCTCTAGTGGTTATGCGGATGTATACGTAGCCAGCAATGCTGTGGATGAGAATCAAGGAACCTATTGGGAGAGTGCGAACAATGCATTTCCGCAATGGATCCAGATTCCTCTTGGCAGCTCAGTGAATGTTGAACAAGTCGTGCTTAAGCTTCCGGCTAGCTGGGAGACAAGAACACAAACCTTGTCCATTCAAGGCAGCATGAACGGCACGGATTTCTTCAATATCGTCAATTCAGCAGATTACACATTTAATCCCGCTACAAGCAATTCGGTCGCGATTGATTTTCCTTCAACGAATACGCAATATGTGAGAGTTCATTTTACAGCAAATACAGGCTGGCCAGCGGCTCAATTGTCAGAGGTCGAGGTGTATGGTGCTTCTGCACCATCGGCCAAACCAATCCCCGGCAAGATTGAAGCAGAAGCTTGGGACGCCATGTCTGGAGTGCAAACGGAGCCCACCTCCGATACTGGCGGCGGCTTGAATGTCGGCTGGATCAATACCGGGGATTGGATGGATTACTTCGTTAGTGTGGCGGAGTCGGGAACCTATACGGTTGAATATCGTATCGCCAGCAACACGAACGCAGGAGAAATCCAGCTACGTTCTGGGCAGACGACATTGGCTACGACCTCAGTTCCTAACACGGGAGGGTGGCAAAGTTGGCAGACCGTCACGGCGACGGTGACGCTAACCCAAGGCTTGCAGACGCTGCGTGTGTATGCCGGTGGGCCTGATTTCAATATTAACTGGATTAATTTCAAGCTGGGCAATACGGGTACGGAACCGCTAACGGCACCTGGCAATTTAGCATATTCACAACCTGCGCCCGGAACGATATTGTTAACCTGGAATGCCTCTACAGGAAGTACAGGTGTCCAGAGCTATGAGATTTACGCAAACGATCAGCTTAGAGGCACAGTGAACGGTTCAACCCTTAATTTTACTGACAACCAGCCTTCCAGTGCTACTGTCACATATTATGTTATCGCTAAGGATGCTGCGGGCAATTCTTCACCGCGGAGCAATACCGTTACACGTGTCGGTGAAGGGGTCTCCGGCAGCAATCTGGCGCTGAATAAACCGATCACCGCCTCTTCAACAGTTCATACATTTATCGCGGCGAATGCGAATGATGGGGACACGAATACCTATTGGGAAGGAGCGCCGAACTCCTATCCGAACCAATTAACCGCCAGTCTGGGGGCGAATGCCAATATTACCTCGATTGTACTGAAGCTGAATCCATCTTCGGCCTGGGGAACCCGGACACAGACGATTCAAGTGCTCGGGCGGGAGCAAAATGCTTCCGGCTTCGTCAATCTGGTCTCCGCAGCGCCGTACACATTTAACCCGGCTACAGGTAATACGGTGACGATTCCGGTCACAGCAACCGCCGCAGATGTACGTCTCGTCTTCACAAGCAATACGGGCTCTTCAGCCGGGCAGGTAGCAGAATTTCAGATCTTGGGTACACCAGCCCCAAGTCCGGATCTTACGGTTTCCGGTATATCGTGGAGTCCAACTACGCCAAATGAGACAGCACCGATTACTTTAACGGCGCTCGTCAAGAATATCGGAACGGCATCTTCTCCGGCTACATCGGTTAACTTCTATTTAAATAACACTTTGGTGGGGACCGCCACCGTAGGCGCGTTAGCTCAAGGTGCCTCCCAGAATGTATCGGTGAACGTTGGCGCTAAGACGGCCGCTTCCTATATAGTTAAGGCTGTCGTTGATGAGAGCAACACGGTTGTAGAGTGGGATAAGACGAACAACAGCTTTACAAATCCAGCTCCACTAGTTGTGAGCGAGGTTCCAAGCTCCGATCTAATCGCAGCAGCCCTCTGGTCACCGGGTAATCCTAGTGCCGGAGATACGGTAACCTTCTCTGTGAATCTGAAGAATCAGGGCAATATCGCCAGCTCTAGTGGTGCACATGCCGTTACACTTGTGCTGAAGGATAGCTCGGGGAATACCGTACGCTCCTTAAATGGGACATATAATGGCAGCATAGCAGCAGGAGGATCGGCTAATGTATCGCTGGGCACGTGGACCGCTGCAAACGGCAATTATTCTGTAACAGCTACGGTTGCCGCAGATGCCAATGAGATTCCGGCGAAGCAGGATAATAATGCCAGCACCAGCGGGATGTACATCGGACGCGGCGCGAATATGCCGTTTACGATCATCGAGGCGGAATCGCCTGCGAACAAGACGAACGGAACGATTCTTGCTCCGAATTTCAAGCCTGGCGACTATGCAGGCGAAGCTTCAGGCCGCTCGGCTGTTTACCTGGATAGTACGGGAAAATATGTAGAGTTCACATTAACCTCCCCGGCTAACGCATTTGTGCTCCGTAGTTCCGTGGCCGAGAATACAACAGGAACCGTTAGCATTTATGCGAACGACGTGAAGAAAGGCACCTTTACGGTAACTTCCAAGTACTCGCATGTATACGCGACCCCAAGCACACTGGGGCAATTGGGATATGACAATCAACCAGGGTCAGGTCTGACCGCCTACTGGCTCTATGAGGATTCACAGTTGCTGCTGAATGAAGTGTTCCCGGCTGGAACGAAGATCAAGATCCAGAAGGATAACGGAGACGTACCATGGATCTATGTCGATCTATTGGAGACGGAGAACGTCGCACCGCCAGCTTCCAATCCTGATCCTGGCAAATATGTCGAGGTGTCTGCCAGCAAGTCCATTGAGCAGGCTCTGAATGAATTCAGACAGGATCAGACGAAGAAGGGAATCTTCATCCCCGCAGGCGAGTGGACGATCAATAGCAAGATATTCCTGTATGGAAGAGCGACGGAGATTATTGGCGCAGGCCCTTGGCATACGAAGCTGGTAGCTCCGAAGAATCAGACCAATACCGATGTCGGCTTTAATATTAGCTCTACGGCGGACGGATCTACGATTCGAGATTTATCCGCATGGGGGAACTACGTCTACAGAGTGGACGGACCCGGCAAATTTATCGACGGCAACGGAATGAAGAATGTGACCCTTCAGAATCTTTGGGTCGAGCACTTTATCTGCTTGTATTGGGGAGTTAACTCTTCCAACAACACCTTCAAGGACAATCGGATCAAAAATATGTTCGCAGACGGGATCAACATGACGAATGGGTCCTCCTATAATTTGATCGACAACAACTATGCCCGGGGAACTGGAGACGACTCTTTTGCCTTGTTCAGTGCGATTGATGCCGGAGGCTCCTATAATATCGGCAACAAGTACACTAACTTGACGGCAACCTGTGTTAGACGCGCAGCGGCATTCGCGGTATACGGCGGTTCCGACAATCTGTTCCAGAACCTCTATGGCGCGGATACGCTGACTTACCCGGGAATTACGATCAGCAGTTTGAGCTTCGGGTACAACACCTTAGGATTCGGGGACAAGGATACAGTGATTGACGGCGTGACCTTGGACAGAACAGGTGGAGATTTCTGGACCAGTGTTGGCGCAGACGACAAAATTAACGAATACCAGAACTTCGGGGCGATATGGTTGTTTGGAGCAGACAGAGCCTTCAAGAACATTCTGGTTAAGAACGTTGATATCAACAACCCAGTATACTTCGGTCTGATGTTCCAGACGAAATCGCCAGAGAATCTGGCGATGCAAAACGTCCGCATTGAGAATGTCAACATCAACAATCCAAGTCGTTACGGAATCAAGCTCGTAGTCAGTGCGGAGCAAGGGCAAGGCCCGGTCGTCGGCCAAGCAAGCTTCACGAATGTGAAAGTGAATAATCCGGGCGTTCGCGCGATTTATGGCGAGGATAAGAGCCCGAACTTCACGGTGAACAGAGTATCGGGCAATAACTGGTGATTGCTCTACCGCACGGCTAATATCCGGGGGGAGGAGCCGCGAGCGGTCCAGTTCAGGTGGAGGTAATTACAGCAGGGATGACATATAGAACAACAGGTGCAGCGCGAATTTTTGCGCTGCACCTGCATTTTTAGGCTCGAATATCTTGATATACACTAATGGTCAAACTTCCTGCAATTCCTTGATCGTAAATACAGTAGTCTGGTTTCTGCCGTTCTCTTTGGAATAATATAGCGCCTCATCCGCCCGCATCACCAACTGTTCGGCGGATTGGCCATGGGCCGGGAACGAAGAGATGCCTGCAGAGACCGTAATCGATTGGCCTGTCGGACTGATCGTTGAGACAAGCTGCTCGCGCAGCCGCTCTGCCAGAGCTTCGGCTCTGTCCAGTTCGCCATGCCTGATCAAAATAGCAAACTCCTCGCCACCGTAACGGCAAGCCACATCCCCGTTGGAGAAGATCTGTTGCATCTGCTGCGCCAAATAGCGCAGTACTGCATCACCGACGACATGTCCATATGTATCGTTCACCTGCTTGAAGTGGTCGATATCGAACAGAATTAGAGCAAAAGGGATCTTGCTCTCTATCCAGTCGGCGATCAGGCTGTCGAAGCCTCTTCGGTTGACAAGGCCGGTCAACTCGTCAATGTTCACTTTATGCCTCAAATATGTTAGATCCTGATTCATGCTCTGCAACGCTATTTTGACGCTTCGCGATAATAGACTGACCTCATAATAGGAGGAATGAATGTCCGGAATGTTCTCGGCAGGCACGGGATTCAGGATAGCTTGATCTGAGAATTGTGCCAGAGTATTCAATGGCTTGGCGATCCGGCTTGCGATCCACCAGCCAAGGACCAGAATCAACAACAGGAATGGCATTGCATAGAGCAGCATCCTATGGACCAACTGCCGCAACGGTTCATTGATTACCTCGTAAGGAGTCTGTGAGACGATTCCCCAGGAACTGTTTGGCTCGTATGCATAGCCTACTAAGAAGACATTACCTGGAGAATTTGCGACCTCCTGGGAACCGCTTTGGCCCGAGATAACCTTCTGTACGGCTTCATTCTTAATATGCTGTCCCACTCGCTCTTGCTCCGAATGAAAGATCAAATCTCCCTTTTTATCTACCACATACACATAAGAACCGTCCCCGAAAAAATGCTTCTTAAGCATCGTGCTCAGGACATTTTCTTCCTCCAGATAGATCGTTCCCCCTACGAATCCTTTATAAGTCCCATCATGATCTATGATAGGTGCTGACACCAGAATGATCAGTCGACCTGTTTTCGTCGTACGGTAAGGCTCGGAGATTAAGGGATTCTTCGTTATTACAGCTTCTTCGCTTTGCTTGGAGTTTAACTTGTCCCCAATGGATATTCCAATGTTATGCGGGCTATAAGCCTGCACTACCCGATTAGCATCTGCAATGACGATAGAGTTGAAATATTCGCTATTAGCTTGATAGAGATCATCAATCATTTGATGATTCAGCTCACTCGCACGCACGGATATGGAGGCAATCGCCGCAATGTTCTCCTGCATCGTCTTCAATAGCTCATCTGTGTTGGAAGCCAGCTTCTTGGAATAGGACTCATTCTTATTCAAATAATTGTCGATCAAGGAAGTACGGTTAACCTGTAAAGCAGATGTAATGCTGGTTAGCATCGTAAGCAAAATGGCTGAAATAACTAGTAGAGAAATGGTGAACCGGAGAGTAATACCTTTTTTGATAATTGGTTTCAAAGCCTCATCCCGCCTGATTAATTATGATGTAGAGGACAATCATGCCCTGAGTTATAACACATTATATAACAGAGCGCATGCTAGGAATATAGCCAAGGCAAATTCATGTTATTATGGAAGCAGATTCCCGAAATGGAGGAGGGCTCGTGAATGAGGAATTGGTTCGCCAAGAATAAGGAGGACAAGCTAGCCCAGAAATGCTCTCGATGCAAGCAGGCGAAGAAGCTGATATTCTATGCGAACAACTTTGGGGTGGTCAGAGGCCTGTGCAAACCGTGTAGAAAAGAAATCGGCGACAAGGAGGAGCTATTTCCGATATAGGGAGCGTTCGTTTCCTGCGGTAAAACGGAGAAGCATCCATTTGATTCCAACAAATCCGTCGAATATAATAGTTGAATAGACATGTCCATCAAATACTAACGAAGAGGTACAGAATGATGATTAGAAAAATGGAACAAAAAGACAGAGAAGCTTTCGTTGAAATGTCCAATGAGTTCTATCACTCAGATGCAGTGCTGCACAGCATTCCCGAGAGCTTCATTCGGAAGACCTTCGATGAGTTAATGGCTGGCAGTCCTTATATTGACGGCTATATCTTTGAATGCGACGGCGAGAAAGCGGGATATTCCCTGCTCTCGATTACTTATTCGAACGAGGCCGGAGGCCTGGTTGTCTGGGTGGAGGAAATTTACATTCTTCCGAAATTCCAAGGCAGAGGTATCGGCAAGGAATATATGGACTTTATCGAAGAAGCCTATAAGGGAAAAGCAGCCAGAATCCGTCTTGAGGTTGAGGAAGCGAACGAACGGGCTATCAATATCTATAAGAACAAGGGATATAAACAGCTCGACTACGTTCAAATGTACAAAGGGAAATAATACGGTTAAGACGTTGAAATTATTACGTCTCCTTAGAACAGGGATCATCTTGAAGAGCCTTCCATTTGGCTTCGGGATGGTCCCTGTCTTGTTGTAAATTCTGTTGACTTACACGCCTCAGGGAACAATAATAGGCTTAAGCAACAATATGTATTATCATTTTTGCACACGTGAACATTGTTGAGGAGGAAACAATCTTGAAGATGACATTCCGGTGGTATGGGCAAGGCAATGACTCGGTGACGCTGGATCAGGTACGGCAAATCCCGGGTGTAGAAGGTATCGTGTGGTCGCTGCATGATTTAGCTGCAGGCGAAGAATGGCCGATGGAGCGCATTATGGCTGAGAAAGCTTATATCGAGAAGCATGGCTTTCACATCGATGTTGTAGAGAGCGTGAATGTACATGAGGATATCAAGCTTGGACGGCCGTCACGCGAGAAATATATAGAAAATTATAAGCGCACGATTGAGAAGCTCGGACAGGCAGGCGTTAAAGTAATCTGCTACAATTTTATGCCGGTATTTGACTGGACGCGTACGGATATGTTCAAGGAATTGGAGGATGGTTCGACGGCGCTTTTCTTTGAGAAAGCGATTGTCGACAACATCGACCCGTTCGAACTGGTACGCAGGATGGAGAGCTATACTTCGGAAATAACTATGCCAGGCTGGGAGCCGGAGCGCCTGCAGCATTTGGGTGAGCTGTTTGAAGCCTACAAGCAAGTGTCGGAAGAGGATCTGTGGGCAAACCTACAGTATTTCCTGCAGGAGATTGTCCCGGTCGCTGAAGCTAGTGGCATTAAAATGGCGATTCATCCCGATGATCCTCCATACTCGATCTTTGGCTTGCCGCGCATTATTACGAATAAAGAGAATATCAACCGTATGCTGAATCTCGTCGACAGTCCGTCCAATGGATTGACGATGTGCACGGGCTCCTTGGGCTCAAGCCGTGATAATGATGTCGCTGATATGATCCGTACCTATGCGGACCGCATTCCTTTTGCTCATATTCGTAATGTTCGAGTATACGATAATGGAGACTTCATCGAGACCTCGCACCGGGCCAAGGACGGCTCTGTTGACATCACGGATGTTGTTAAGGCTTATCATGAGAACGGATTCACCGGTTATGCTCGTCCTGACCATGGCCGTCATCTGTGGGGAGAGAAGTGTCGTCCAGGTTATGGGCTATATGATCGTGCATTAGGCATTATGTACTTATGGGGTGTGTGGGATTCCCTAGAGCGAGAGAAGAATCGGTAATTTGAATCATCTGTCTCCCGACAGAAATCTGATCGAAACTTTCAATCAGGATAGATGTCGGGAGTTTTTTGGGATATATTGTATTTCAAATCCTATTAATTACAGGTATTCGTATCATTATGAGTTATTTTCGGGCTATTTTAAAATAAATCGTGGATCATTCTTATATGAACCTTCATCTTGAATTGATAATATAAAAACGCAGCAAGAAATTATTGATTCAAAACAGGAGGGGTTTAAAGATGTTTAAATGGAAGCGTTTCCTGACAGTTTTGGCAGCTACAACTCTGCTGGGATCGCTGGTTGCCTGTGGTGGCGGAGGAGAAGCAAAGAACAACAAGCCATCAGACAAAGCTGGCAATTCGACAGCGGCAGCAGGGGATCAGCAAGTAAAGCTACGCATTATGTGGTGGGGTTCACAACCACGTCATGAAGCGACATTGGCAGCTTTAGAACTATACACAAAGAATCATCCTAACGTTACATTTGAACCTGAATATTCCGGTATGGACGGTTACTTGGACAAGTTGTCTACACAGGCAGCAGCTAAGAACGCACCGGATGTCGTTCAATTGGATCCAGGCTGGACTCCAGACTGGGCGGCACGCGGTCAATTGATTGATTTGGCTCCTGAAGTTGATGTGAGCAAGGTTGATGAGAAGGTATTGGCTGGCGGCAAACTCGATGGCAAGCAATATGCGGTTCCGCTCGGATCCGTAGCTTATGGAATGATCTATGACAAAGCAGCGATGGATAAGCTGGGTCTCAATAATCCACAAAACGGATGGACTTGGGATGATTTCTTCGCTCTTGCTAAAGAGTCTAAGTCCAAGCTTCCAAGTGGACAATATTTCTCACAGGATCTTGCCGGCGACTACTTTGCTTATTCTGCATTCCAATACAGTAAAGGCAAAGGTCAAGTGATTACAGATGACGGCAAATTCAACATCGACCAGGATGCTTTCTTGGATTGGACGAGAAGATTTGAAGAACTGCGTAAGGATGGAATCGTACCTCCAGCAGATGTGAACTCTTCGGACGTACAATTTGACCCGCAAATGGATCTGATGGCTTCAGGTAAAATCTTGATGCGTCTGAGCTTCTCCAACAACTACGGTTCTTGGGATAGTCTGCATCCAGGAGCATACGCATTAGTTACGATGCCTCGTTCTGAAGAAGCAGGCGGCTGGTTGAAGCCTTCCATGTATTTGGCAGTAACCGAAGGTACGAAGCATGAGAAAGAAGCGAAGGAATTCGTTAACTGGTTCCTGAACGATCCTGAAGCAGCGAAGATTCTAGGAACGCAACGCGGATTGCCTGTTAACAAAGACAATGCTAAGGCGCTTGAGGAAGACATGAGCGATGTCGATAGAGTCGGTATGGAATTGCTGCGTGCAACCGAGCCTGATGGTCAAACTTGGTCTGCTGGCGCTGGCGGCTGGACGAACTACATCGATAAAGACTGGTTGCTCGTTCGCGATCAGCTCAGCTTCAATAAGATTACTCCAGAGCAAGCTTTCGACCAACTGAAGGATGCTGCTAAGGCATACGAAAAATAATATAGAGCTGGAGCCCGGGACGAATTCGTCCCGGGTCTTGGCATTAGGAGGACTACTCTATGAATACACCTGCATTTCCACATACAGGGGACGGCTATCAGGCCTGGCTCGGGTATCGTAGAATACCATCTAGTGATCTACGCGAGCAGTACTTGCCATATAATCGCATCATGATAGAGGAACATGCGGAGCGTGACGTGATCATCCAAGCTGCCATTGCTGAGCTGATCCGGGGTCTCGAAGGGATGCTAGGTCAAGCTCCTGCAGTATTAAGCAGCTGTGAACAATCTCCCTGTGTTGCGCTTGGGATCTTTGGCAGCAGCGCTGTGATTGATGGAGCAATTCAGGAAGGGACCTCCTCGAAGGTTTGCGAGGAAGGTTATGTCATTCGAACAGACAACTTGACTGGCTGCATCGTGATCGGCGCGGTATCCTCCGTCGGTATTCTATATGGAGTCTTCCATCTGCTGCGTCTGCTTAGCACGGGCGCTGATGTTGACGGTTTGGACATATTAGAGAATCCGGTTAATCAATTGCGGATGGTCAATCAATGGGACAATATCGACGGCAGCATCGAGCGTGGCTATGCCGGCAAGTCGATCTTCTATGCAGACAACAAGATTACGAGCGATTTGGAGCGCATCCGCGATTATGCGAGGCTGCTTGCATCTTCCGGAATTAATGCGATCTCCATGAATAACGTTAATGTTCATAAATATGAGACGATGCTTATTACACCGGAATATTTGCCTGATGTAGCCAGAGTGGCTGATATTTTCCGCGCCTACGGCATCAAGCTGTTCCTTAGTGTGAACTATGCCAGCCCGTTAGAGATTGGCGGACTTACTACCGCCGATCCGCTTGAACCGACTGTACGCGAATGGTGGCGCAATGTGGCATCTGATGTGTATGCAGCGATTCCTGATTTCGGTGGCTTCCTGGTGAAGGCTGACTCGGAGAATCGTCCGGGACCGTTCACATACGGGCGTAATCATGCTGAAGGAGCGAATATGCTCGCCGAAGCGCTTGAACCCTATAGCGGCATCGTGATCTGGCGCTGTTTCGTCTATAACTGCAAGCAGGACTGGCGCGACCGGAAGACAGATCGGGCTCGGGCCGCTTACGATCATTTCAAGCCGCTGGATGGACAATTCAAGGAGAATGTTATTCTGCAAGTGAAGAATGGTCCAATTGATTTCCAAGTTCGTGAGCCTGTATCTCCGCTGATTGGCGCGATGCCTGCGACGAACCAGGTGATTGAATTCCAGATCACACAGGAATACACAGGACAGCAGCGCCACGTATGCTATCTTGTTCCGCAGTGGAAAGAAGTGCTTGACTTCGACACCCATATCAAAGGCGAGGGCTCTACAGTGAAGCGTATTGTTGACGGCAGTCTACATGGAAGTCGTTACAGCGGCTTTGCTGCCGTATCGAATATCGGCGATGATGCCAACTGGACCGGTCATCTGCTGGCGCAGGCAAACCTGTACGGCTACGGCCGTCTGGCCTGGAATCCAGAGCTGTCCTCGGAGCAAATCGCGGAGGAATGGATTCGTATGAGCTTCGGCGGAGAGTCCGACCTGGTTGATGCGATCCTGCGGTTGTTGATGGATTCCTGGGGCATTTACGAGGCGTATACCGCCCCGCTTGGCGTAGGCTTTATGGTGAGTCCGAATCATCATTATGGCCCGGACGTCGAGGGATATGAGTATTCGATGTGGGGAACCTATCATTTTGCGGACTGGCAAGGGGTCGGTGTAGACCGGACTCAGGCAACGGGTACGGGGTATACCACGCAATATACCGGGGCGAACTTCGATGTCTATGAGTCGCTGGACACTTGTCCCGACAATCTGCTGCTCTTCTTCCATCACGTGCCATATACCCATGTGCTGCACTCTGGCAAGACTGTCATTCAACATATCTATGATACGCACTTTGAAGGTGCGGAGCGGGCTGCCGAACTTAGGGACAGATGGGCGAAGCTTGCGGATCGTATGGATGAAGGACTGCATCAGCAGGTGGCGGATCGTCTTGCCGAGCAAGCCGAGCACGCCAAGGAGTGGCGCGACCGGATCAATACGTATTTCTATCGCAGATGCGGCATTGCTGATGAGCAAGGTAGAGAGATTTATTAATTTTGCATAGTTTCCAATAAGAAGGAGAAGCGTGAATGCTTCTTCTTTTTTTCGTTATATTTTGAAAGATTTCGAGGATTCCTCTCCTTTAGTCCCCATTGGGGCGCCTATATACTTAATATATAAATTGACTACAAGAGGTGAGCACATATGAAAAGTTCTACGGCCGTCACCGCAACTGCGGTCAAGACTCCTAAGAAACGCCGTCCTTTTCTAAGTAGATGGAACGCCCCCATCGCAGGCTATTTATTCATTTCGCCTTGGCTGATCGGATTTTTCTGTCTTACGGCATATCCGTTATTTCTATCCTTGTATTATTCCTTTACAGACTATACCTTAATGGAACCTATCAACTGGATTGGACTTAAGAATTACGATCAAATTTTCACTTCCGATGCGAAATTCGTCCAATCCGTTAAAGTCACCTTCATGTATGTACTGGCTTCCGTTCCGCTTAAGCTGATCTTCGCCTTATTGGTGGCGATGATACTTAACCGGGCGATTAAGGGGATTACCTTCTACCGCACGGCGATCTATTTCCCTTCACTAATCGGCGGCAGTATTGCGGTTTCGCTCTTATGGCGGAATATTTTCGGCGTAGACGGTGTGTTCAACAAGATTATTGCCGTATTCGGCATTGCGGGGAAGGGCTGGATCACGAACCCGGATACGGCGCTCGGAACGCTGGTTCTGCTGAGCGTGTGGCAGTTCGGCTCAACGATGGTTATTTTCCTGGCGGGGTTGAAGCAGATTCCATCCGACCTGTATGAGGCGTCCGGGGTGGATGGCGCGAACAAGTTCGTACAATTCTTCAAGATTACCTTGCCGATGCTCTCGCCTATCATGTATTTCAACCTGATCATGGCGGTCATCAACTCGTTCCAAATGTTCACCTCCGCGTTCGTCATTACGAACGGAGGACCGATGAACTCGACGTATGTCTATGCTCTCTACTTATATGAACGTGCATTTAGCCGTTATCAATTAGGCTACTCTTCTGCTCTAGCGTGGATCATGCTTATTATGATCGTCGCGGCTACACTCATTATCGCAGGTACCTCGAAATACTGGGTATTCTACGAAGAAACAGGAGGGAAGAAGAGAAAATGACAAAACAGTGGAAAACAGCCTTCCGTCATATTTTTATGATCCTGTTCAGCCTTATAATGGTGTATCCGATTCTTTGGTGGATTGGAGCAGCCTTGAAGGACAACACCGAGATGAGCTCACCGAATATATTCCCTACCGTACCGATGTGGAGCAACTTCACAAAAGGCTGGAATTCGGTGCCGGGACATTCCTTTACCGATTTCTATCTCAACACCTTCGGGCTTGAAATTGCTGTGTTGATCGTTACGTTGCTATCTTGTACGCTTGTGGCATTCGGATTCGGCAGATTGGATTTTCCGCTCAAAAATTTCTGGTTCTCTCTGCTGATGCTGACGATTATGATGCCTGGACAAGTACTGATTATTCCGCAATACGCCTTGTTCCATAAACTGGGCTGGGTGAATACGTATCTGCCGTTCATCGTACCTCACCTGCTTGCAACGGGTGCTGGCGGAACCTTCTTCGTCTTCTTGCTGATTCAGTTCGTACGGGGGATTCCGAGAGAGCTGGATGAATCGGCCAAAATCGACGGCTGCAGCTGGTTTGGCATTTACTGGCGGATCGTTATGCCGCTGACGAAGCCGGCGATCGTAACCGTTATGATCTTCTGCTTCCTGTGGAACTGGGATGACTTCCTGGGGCACTTACTATATATCAACTCCGTTGATAAATATACAGTAGGTTTGGCCCTGCGGATGATCAACGATTCCCAATCTGCTCAGGAATGGGGACAATTGCTGGCCATGTCGCTCGTCTCTATTATGCCTGCTACACTCGTGTTTATGTTCCTGCAGAAGCACTTCGTAGAAGGTATTGCGACAACGGGAATTAAAGGATAAAATGAAGGGCATCATCCCTATGCTTACATGCGGTAAAGCGATGAACAATTCTGTTCGCTGCTTTACCGCTCTTTCTCATTTCGCGATTGGAGGAAGTAGACTAGCATGACTAACCCTTTCAAGAAATTCAGGATCGATCGGCTCTTTTTTTATCTATTCTCAGCTGTACTCGTGATTGTCATCGCTTTGATTGCTTGGGCAAGCTACAGCATCTCATCGAAAGCGCTGGTACGGACTACCTCTCACTACCAGCAGCAACTGCTGGATGAATTGAACAATGAGATTACGACGAGACTCCTCACGATCGAGCAGATCTCGTTATCGACCTCCCGTAACAATGAGCTGATTACTCTTCTTATGAACAGAGAGGATGAATATGATCGTTACCGGAGATATGTCGGTGTGCAGGAGGCACTGGCTAATTTAACTTACTCGATCCCCCTGATACAGGGGATTGATCTCTATATGAACCGTCCTTTCCAGGGAGAGTCCAAATACTATATTCAATTTCGGGATATTAACGATTTGAGTAAGCAGTACTGGTCCCATATGCTGGATAAGAATGATTTTGCCTGGAGCAGTGAGCATGAAGTGACTGGCTTCGAAGGCGATGTTCCAGTCCTTAGCTTCGCCCGTAAAATCATGTATAACGATAATTATCTTGGTGTTCTCATCATCCATATCAAAGCTGAACAGATTCGCTCCCTGCTGTCGGGGAAATCGACCGATTCGAACCGGATGATGACGAATTCGGCGGGCGAGCAGATTGTGAAGATCGGTCAAGTACTAGATCAGAACGAGTTGTCCAAGTGGATTGATCTGAAGGATCAGCAGTCCGGTTATGTCCATATTCGCGGCAACTCGAAGGTAGGCGATTCTCTGTTAGTGTATTCGAAGCTGGACAATTCCAACTGGACTCTAATCGAGATGACGTCCTGGAACCAGATCACACAGGACAGCTTCAGATTGGCCGAGGTGATCGCGCTGATTGGTATTGCTGCTGTCCTGATCGTCTTACTTCTAACGCTGTATATGAGTCGACAGTTTGCGAAGCCGATCAAAGAATTGGTGGCGGCGATGAGAATGTATTCGGTAGAGGGCAACAATGTGGAGCTATCTGCGGATTATGAGAATGAATTCGGTTATTTGTTCTCAGGTTATCGTAAGCAGAATGAACGGATTGAGGAGCTGTATCAGTCTGTGCAGCTTCGTTATGAGCAGCAGCGCAAGGCGGAGATTGAGGCTCTGCAAGCTAATATTAACCCTCATTTTCTCTATAATATGCTAGATCAGTTGAATTGGATGGCGATTGAAGCCGGGCAGGATGAGCTAAGTCGAATCCTGGAGCTGATGGGCCGCATGTTCCGAATCGGCTTGTCCAATGGAGACATCTTCATTACGATTGGCGACGAATTGGAACATATCAAGAGTTATCTGGAGATCCAGCAATTGCGCTGGGGTGGAGGGTTGCAATACGCGATAGATGCACCGGCAGAGCTTCGGCCATTCTTCATTCCGAAGTTAACACTTCAGCCTTTTGTAGAAAATTCGATCGTTCATGGCTTCAATAAAAGGCTGCACGGCTATGTCCATATCAAGCTGACAGCCTATGAAGATTCGCTATTCATTATCATCGATGATGATGGCAGCGGCTTAACGCGAGTGGTTGATGAACAGCAGAAGCGTCGTACCGGAGGCTACGGCATCCGCAATGTCAGAGAACGGATCGCTGGCTATTTTGGCGAGGAATACGGAATCACTCTCAGTGAACGGGAAGAGGGCGGGACCAGAGTCGAGATTATCCTCCCCCTATTAACGAAGCCGCCGGCATAGGGTATAGAGAAGGAATTTTTCACCCAACTGCCTTCATCGTATTAAATCATCAGAAGCTCATATACTTCGGTTTATTTTTAAATAAATCGTGCATCTCTCTTATACCCATGGAAGATGCCGATAGGTAATATAGTAATTGAAAGCGGTTTATTTACCGCTGGCCTTGTTATAAATCTTTCAGTCTAGAACTGAATTATATAGCGGACTTTGTACCCTGATACGATGAATCTTTGTATAGCTTAAGGAGGTAAGTATCGTGCGGAAGATCGCCATTATTGATGATGAACGCCAGGTGCTGCAAGGGATGAAGCGGGTCATCCCTTGGGGGGAGCTGAATGCGGAGTGGGCCGGAGAAGCGCTGAACGGACAGGACGGATTAGAGATGATCCGGGAGACACAGCCGGATATCGTCATAACGGATATCTATATGCCGGTGATGAGTGGACTGGATATGATCGAGCATTTAAGAAAGGACGGATTCGGCGGGAAAATTATCATCCTGAGCGGATATTCCGACTTTGAGCACGCGAGGCAGGCGCTGCGCTTCAATGTTAGCGATTATGTGTCGAAGCCGATCAGTGTCCCTACTTTAAAGAGCGTCTTATATAAAGTCATTCAAGAGCTAATTGAAGAGGAAGAGAAGCTCAATATCCAGGTGGAGCTTAAACATAAGCTGATGATCTATGAGCCTTTTATCGAGAAGGAGTGGGTAAGATCTGCCGCAGTAGGTACGCTTAACCGTTACTATCAAGATGGCGCCCATCTGCCGGAGGCTTATCAGTATTGGGCCGATTGCAGTCATGCGGCGATTGGTATTGATCTGGTTCGCGATGGCCGGGCAAATGAGTTATCCGTGTCCGATTGGAATTTGTTCCGCTTCGCCATCAGCAATATTGTCTGCGAGGTCGCGCGAAAGGTATTTCCCATTATCGAGTATACAGAGCTTCACAGTACGAGGGCTGTGTTGATTATCCATCCCAAGCGTGGCAGCTCCTGCGATCAGTTGGAGGATGCGTTGAGGGAGCTCGGCGTCAAGCTGATCGACAATGTCAAAAGCTACTTAAGGCTGGCTATTTGTGTGGGAATCGGAAGGATTCGCGGGGAGTGGACGAAGCTGCCGGAATCGACAGAGGAAGCATTTCGAGCGATCGATCGCCGAGAACAGAGAATAGTCCCTTCCTACGATTTGTACAAGTATAAAGGACAGATGAGAGAAGATTCGGAGCAGATTGCTCTGTTCCCGGTTAAGTTCTCCTTCAAGCTGGCTAGTGCTATGAAGACGGCCCAGGAGGCCGAGGCGCAGCAGATCGTTGCCGAGTATATTGAAGAGCTTGGGAAGCAAGATGGGATCTCCAAAGATTATGTACAGATGCTAGGCAGCGAATTGTGGGGCATCATGACCTATTGCTTGTATGAGGCAGGTATTTTCCTCGACGATCTATTCACGAATGACCAGATTGCCAAAGAACTGTTAACGTTATACCAGCCCGAGCAGCTGGCGGAATGGCTGTCAGCAAAAATCTCACTGATATGCAACAGCCGGCAGATGAAAGGAAGCAGCAAGCACAGACAGGTTGTCGACTTCATGACCCAGTATATTCATGAGCACTATGCTGAAGATTTGACGCTTGCCGATTTGTCAGACAAAGTGTACATTTCCCGGAATCATTTATCGATCATCTTCAAGAATATTACCGGCGAGACCTTCAACAACTATTTAACCCGGGTACGGATGGAGAAAGCGCGTGAGCTATTGCTGGAACGTAATCTGCTCGTCTATGAGGTAGCGGAGCAGGTAGGCTATAAGAATGTTCCTTACTTCAGCACGCTATTCAAGAAGGTTACGGGAATGAATCCAACAGAACTTATTAAATAAAGAGACAGCATTAGATATGCAGGAGGCTTATGTCAGGAGGGGAACTATGAAACCGGTGAAATTCAGTATTCGAACCATTTGTCTGTCAGAGGGGAACGAGGAGAAATCTTCGACAGTCGCATTCTGATCCAACAGGAATCGACGATACCGCTCCAATTGGAGCTGAAGCGGATTAACAAGGGGGAGCTGGAGAATCAGGAGGGCTACTTCCTGCAAGGGATTTTGTGCGGGGAGAATTGGCTGTACGAGAATCCGTATGCTCCGGCTAGGTTATATGATGACGAGATCGCTGTCGCCCATTGCTTACAGAAGATGGCTGATTATATAGCCGGTGGACCTGAGTTCTACAGCGTGGCGGAGGCATCGCGGGATCATTATCTCGGCATGATGATCGAGAAGGCGATATTATCAGGGCGAGGTTGTCGAGACCCAGCATCAGCGCTGGGCCAGATAGAGAATCGGATAAGTGGAGAAGCGGCGGACCCAACCTAGACAAGTATTCCGACAATTGGGCGAAGTATACAGAGATAGATGCCTAATCATTTGTGGCAATAGCGGAATATGATGCTGTGTACTCTTAATAAGGAGGGATACACGTTGGGCGAAGTAGTTGGCGGAATAGGTTGTGGATCTGGAGTTGGCGGATTATGGACTTCGACTGGAGCCATCTTAGTTCTGTTTATATTGCTGGTAATTATTACAGGAAGTTTTTGTTTCTAATTAAACATTGACATCTAATAAACAGGCTATATTGTAAGCAAATGTGGAAGCTACGAAATAAGAGAAGCCTGCTGACCTTAATTGGGTTAGCGGGCTTTTTTTACATATTAATGATCTCACATATTGATTATCTTGCTGGAAGAGGCATATAATACAAACATATGTTCCTATATGGGGTGAGAGTAATGTTAAATGATCTGGAACGCAAGGTACTTCGAATTCTGTACAACTTCTCAACGCAGCGGCACCGAATGCCGACGAAGCCTGAGTTAGAACGCACGACTGGCCGTCAATACCGGGATATTAAATCCGCTCTGGATGTGTTAGTACAGGAGAGGTATATTTTCTGGCCGGATAACCCTCGACTTGATACGATTGTGATCCTGGAAGGATGGGAACGGGATGCATTTATTCCTAAATCCAAGCCAACTATATTTGAGTAACATCGATTCTATGGACTATCGCTAACGGTAGCTAATGAAGGTAGAATCGGGATTAAGAATTGCAAAACTAAAATGTATTGTATATGCTTGTTTCATCTAGAAACTGTTGGCTCCAATGAGATTAAGGGCATTAGAGCAGCACAATTACTAAGTGGGAGGATTTCATAATCATGAGTACATCACAGTTTTTTGCCAGACCACAGCTTGCTGATTGTGTGCCTGACCTAGTTGCTACGGCGCGGGGAGATAAGAAGGCTACACTGGTTATTAAAAATGCGAAGCTGGTCAATGTATGTTCTGGAGAGATTCAGGATGGTATATCGATCGGTGTTCAAGGCAGCCGGATTGCCTTCGTAGGGGCGGATGCCAGCCATATGATCGGTGCAGATACGAAGATCATCGATGCTGCCGGACGTTATGTCGCTCCTGGTTTGCTGGATGGTCATTGTCATATTGAGAGCAGTCAGATCACACCAACCCAATTCGCCAGAGCCGTGCTTCCAAAGGGTACGACGGGCGGATTTTTTGATGCTCATGAGATTACAAATGTATTGGGACTACCTGGGCTAAGACTCATGTTGGACGAAGCCAGACAAACCCCGCTTGCTGCTTATATGCAGGTTGCTTCATGCGTTCCGTCTACAGGCCCGGATATGGAGACGGCAGGCGCTGAGATCGGCCCGGCAGAGGTTGCTGAAGCCTTCACTTGGGGTCCTGATATGATCGCTTTGGGCGAAGTCATGAACTTCCCGGGCGTGGTATTCGGAGACGAGAAGATGATTGGAGAGATTCAGGCTACGCTGCGTGCTGGCAGAGTAGCGGACGGACACTATACGTGGCCGGTGGATGACTGGAGAATATCTGCTTATGCGGCTAGCGGAATTACTGGCTGCCATGAGAGCGTGAACGCCGAGGATGTTATTGAGCGTGTCAGAAGAGGCATGTACGCCAAGATGAGACGCGGTTCGGCCTGGCATGATGTCGCCGAATCGATTAAGGCTCATACAGACTATGGCATTGATACGCGCCGCATGATGCTCGTCACAGACGATCGCAGCCCGGAATCTCTCGTCGATGAAGGACATATGGACTTTGTAGTCCGTCATGCGATCTCGCAAGGCGTGCGTCCAGTAACAGCTTTCCAGATGGCAACGATCAATACGGCAGAACGCTTTGGGGTTGCCCGGGATGTAGGCACTATTACGCCGGCTTCCATCGCTGACATCATCATCCTTGATGGTAATCTGGCCGACGTGAACGTTGTAATGACGATTGCGGCTGGACAAGTTGTGGCTGAGAACGGCAAGATGACCGTAGAATTGCCTGAGTTCGAATATCCGCAGGAGGCTATCAATTCGGTACACCTTACTCGTGCGGTGACTGAACAGGACTTTGTTATCGAAGCCCCAATCCAATCCGGCGAATTGACGGCGCGAGCTATCGGTGTACGCGAGAACCATGTGGATACGACGGAAGACCTCGTGTCTGTACGGATCGAGAATGGACAGGTTGCGCTTAAGGTAGAGGATGGCATCTCCAAACTGGCGGTCATCGAGCGTCACAAAGGAACAGGCAACAAGACGGTGGGGCTGGCATCGCGCGTTGGCTTCAATGTACCGGCTGCGATCGCAACGACTGTTGCTCATGACTGTCATAATGTGATGATCATCGGGAATTCCGATGCTCTGATGGCCCAGGCTGCGAACGCCGTAGCAGAAATGCAGGGCGGTATCGCTGTCGTCACCGAAGACAAGATCGTCAAGCTGCCGCTGCCAGTGGCTGGACTGATGTCGAATGCGCCGTTCGAGCAGGTTGCCGAGCAATCTCGTGCGGTAAGCCAGGCGTTGTATCAGGCAGGCTGCACGATGAACTATGCGTTCATGACCTTGTCACTGCTGGCGCTGGTTGTTATTCCTGAACTGCGTATCTCCGATCTCGGTCTGTTCAAGATGACAGAGCAGGGCTTTGTGAAGGTTCCTTTGTTCATCGAAGAGCAATAAGACAGCCATCAGGGATTGTCACTATTTGACATAAGTCTGCTGCCATAGTTAAATAATAAGTAATTGAATAGGAAATCCACTAGGGGAGTCGTGATAACGACTGAGACAAGATAAATCTTGGACCCTTTGAACCTGATCTAGTTAGCACTAGCGTAGGAAAGTGGAGCCGGACTGAATTGCTATAGCTATATTTGTTAAAGTGACAGGCCGCTCCATATCCGGAGCGGCCTTTTTGCTGTGTAAATCCGACCGAGATTTGCAGCTGTATTTGATATATTCGTGCAAATCAAGGGGTTCCATCAGCCCACACAGGGGATTTCTTCATTCAAGAGGTATGCAAGTTGAACAAATGAAAACTTAGAGAGTAGGGAAGAAGTTCAACTTTTAAAAAATTTGGAGGTGGAGATCATGAGTTTTACGAGACAGCTTCGTCAGCAGGCAGATCCTATTTTTCAAGCTATTTATGAACATCCATTTGTACGTGGGATCGCCGACGGGAATTTGAAGAAGGAGCAGCTGATCCATTATGTGAAGCAGGATTTTGAGTATTTGAACGCCTTTATGCGGATATATGGCATTGCCATATCCAAGAGCCGTACGCGTGAGGAGATCGAGATGTTCAACGAGCAGATCAACTTCGTGCTTCATAGCGAAGTGCACCCGCATAACAATTTTTGCCGCGTGGCTGGTGTTACTTATGAGGAACTCCAGGGCTTTCCGCTCGCGCCCTCGGCACATCACTATACCCGCCATATGCTAACCGTTGCGCATGAAGGAAGCCTGGGTGAGATTGTGTCCGCATTGCTGCCTTGTCCCTGGACGTATATCGAAATTGGTCAGCGTCTGCTGGAGGAAGTCAAACCGGATGAATCGCATCCGTTCTACGATTGGATCGATTTCTACGGTGGGGGAATGTCGGATCTGACCGAACGATTCTGCCGTTATGTAGATGACTGGGCTGAGCGTGTGACCGAAGCCGAGCGGCTGCGGATGAGAGAGCATTTTCTACTGAGCTGCCAACTGGAATATATGTTCTGGGATATGGCCTTCCGCCAGGAAGAATGGCCGGTTGCCATGGATTTGGGAATCGAGGCTATGGGCCGGAACTGAACGGGTACAAGAGCAGAATTGGGTATGTATGTGAGCTGGAAGCCGTGTGGGCATAGTAGGTTGAAACTGCTATTCAGCGAATCGGAGCTTTGGTATGCGAGCCGGGAATAATCTGGCCTGGCCTGATCCACCGAAAAGCGGAGTGAACTACGAAGTTGTTGTAGCATCAGATCTCAGATGGGAATGATGCAGAAATAAAATTTGGGAATGGGGTTGATCTAGAATGAGTACACTCGAACAGGATATTGCTGCACTCTTAACTAAGGTACAGAAGGCACGGCCGCTCGTACATAATATGACGAACGTGGTCGTTACCAATTTCACCGCGAATGGTCTGCTTGCGCTTGGCGCTTCGCCAGTGATGGCTTATGCCCGGGAGGAGGTAGCGGATATGGCCAAAGTGGCTGGTGCACTGGTACTGAATATTGGCACGCTGTCGACTGAGCAGGTGGATGCAATGATCATCGCCGGGAAGTCAGCCAACCTTCATGGAGTTCCCGTATTGCTGGACCCTGTAGGTGCGGGGGCGACCCGTCTTCGTACGGAGTCAGCTCAGCGAATTCTGCGTGAGGTGAAGATTGCCCTAATTCGCGGCAATGCTTCGGAGATCGCCAATCTAGTCGGTGAGGTCTCGGAGATTAAAGGAGTAGATGCGGCTGAAAGCAGTGCGGGAGCAAATGCGGAAATCGCGCTCCGGGCGGCCCGTCAATTCAATGCAGTAGTAGCCATTACTGGCAAAGAGGATGTCATAGCCGATGGGGCTAACTACCGGATCATCAGCGGCGGAGATGTGCTACTGACCCAGGTGACCGGAGCTGGCTGCTTGCTGACATCTGTGCTGGGGGCTTTCGCAGCGGTCGAGCGGGATATGATGCTTGCGGGCACGGCGGGATTGGCTTATTACGGTGCGGCCGCAGCTCGTGCTGCGGAACGGACCGCCCCGTTAGGTCCGGGCAGCTTCCAGGTTGCTTTCCTGGATGAACTGGCCAAGCTTCACCCTCATTCGGTGAAGGGGTATGCAGCTATAGCTGAGGCGAGTAGCATGGCTGCCGGAGGTGAATCAAGATGAGTATACCTAGAGCTCTGACGATCGCCGGTTCGGATAGCGGCGGTGGTGCCGGAATTCAGGCCGACCTCAAGACTTTTCAGGAGTTGGATGTGTTCGGGATGTCGGCGATCACCGCGATTACAGTTCAGAATACGATCGGTGTTGAGAAGGTGTATCCATTGCCGCCTGAGGCATCGGCCGAGCAGATCAGCGCGGTAGGTTCGGATATCGGCGTCGATGCGCTCAAGACAGGAATGCTCTTCAATGCGGAGATTATTGAACAGGTTGCGGGACAGATTGCCAGCTTCGGCTGGCGAAATGTTGTCGTTGATCCGGTGATGATCGCCAAAGGCGGGACATCGCTGCTGCTCACCGAAGCGATTCAGGCGATGAAGGAGCATTTGCTCCCGCTTGCCCTGATCATTACGCCGAATATTCCAGAGGCGGAAGTGCTGTCCGGCATTCAGATCCGTACGATGGAGGATCGTCGCGAAGCTGCGAAGCGTATCTCCGAACATGGAGCGCGAACCGTGGTCATCAAGGGCGGTCATGATCAAGGGGAGCGAGTAATAGATCTGTTGTACGATGGCTGCGTATTTACAGAACTCGCTGGTAGACGTATCGAGACCAAGCATACGCACGGAACCGGCTGCACATTCTCGGCCGCAATCGCGGCTGGCCTGGCAAAGGGGCTGACCGTAGAGCAGGCTGTTGAGGAGGCGCGCGCCTTCATCCAAGCGGCGATTGAGGACACGCTGGAGCTGGGGCAGGGTCATGGACCAACCAATCATTGGGCCTACTGTCGAAGGAGGGTACAAGTCTGGTGAATGAAGATGGGACGTCTGTCGAGGCAATCGCTGGCGAAATCGTTCGTGGATACATGCGGGAGGAACCGCGAGAGAAAGATGGAATGGGGAAAAGCAAGCAGGAGGTTAACAAGCTCAAGTCAGTGAATCAGGGCTTAATAGACAATGGTACGGAGGAAAATAGAGAATGTGTTGGAATACACGGAAGAATCTCCTCCGACCGAATGCGTGAGTATTTGCAGCTCTATTTGGTCGTAGGTTCTGTAGACTGCAAAGAAGATCCCGTCAAGGTCGTGAGTGAGGCGCTGGAGGGCGGAGCCACGCTCGTTCAGTTTCGGGAGAAAGGGCCCGGAAGTCTGACGGGGGAAGCCCGGCTGGAGCTGGCCGGGCGGCTGCGGGCCCTGTGCCACAGCGCGGGAGCTCTGTTCATCGTCAATGACGATGTGGAGCTGGCGCTGGCGGTGGATGCCGATGGGGTTCACATCGGCCAGGAGGATGAGGCGGCGGACTGCGTGCGCGCCCGTATCGGTGAGCGGATACTGGGGGTATCCGCGATTACGGCCTGCGAGGCAAGGTCCGCCATCCACCAGGGGGCCGATTACCTCGGTATCGGCCCGATCTATCCGACGAGCTCCAAGAAGGATGCTCGTGCTGTGCAGGGCCCGCAGGTGCTTAAGACGCTGCGGGCCCAGGGCATTGCCGCGCCGATCGTCGGCATCGGCGGGATTACCGCGGCGCGTGCGGCGGAGGTCGTGTCCGCCAGAGCGGATGGTGTCGCCGTGATCTCGGCGATCACCCAGGCGGACGACGCCCAGGGCGCCGCGGCCACGCTCAAGCGCGAAGTGCTTCGCGCTCTAGCAAGCTCGAGCTCAGCCTCAGCCTCGCAGGGTTCAGAGGCATAGCGGCTTTTTGCTAACGACAAACTACAGAACGCTATTTCCGCCAAAACAGCGGCAAAATATATTGTAAAAATCTAACGGACATAACTGTCCCTTAGAGGGGAATTTTCCGATATTCTGATGTCTAACAGACATAAGTGACCGTTACAATATGAAAATACCCTTTTGCCGCTGGTTGGCAGTGTTTAAGAGACATAAGTGTCCGTTAGAATTGGACGACGGAGGGTTTTCGCTTCTAACGGTCATCGTTGTCCGTTACAAATCGAATTATTGGGTGCGCACTTCTCCCTGTGTACACGGTGATTGTCAACCCGCAGGGGACGGATCTAACAGACATAACTGTCCCTTCGGGGGATTTTCGAAATTATATGTCTAGCGGACACCCCAGTTCCTTAGGAAGGAAGTTTCGGACGCTTTGATCCCTGACGAGCCCGGTTTTATTACAATTTGGGTCAGCCGCTTATGCAACCAAATAGCGATACCACGTTTCGTTAGAGGCGGCATACAGCACAATAGATCAGATCATCATCAGGATGTATCAGGACGTCACAATAGGGCCTTCTTCGGAAGTAGAACACTACCGGAGAGGCCCTATTTTTGTGCCGGGATTAGAATGGACAGGTGCATTGATCATCATACTTAGCCCCCGATTAGCCTATTTGAGATATCGCATAGAGTGCGATATATTGACTGTATTCACGGACGATCTGTACAGGGGGATGCTAGTAATCATGTTAGATATATTAATCGTTGATGATGATCGGCATATTCGCGAGCTGGTGGGCTATTATTTGCAGAAAGAGGGATATCGGGTGATCGAGGCTGCGGATGGCAATGAGGCCTCAGAGCTTCTCTTCTCCCGGAACATTGACCTTGCCATCGTAGATGTCATGATGCCCGGTAAGGACGGATTTCAACTATGCGAGGAAATCAGACGGTATTATGATTTTCCGGTTATTCTGTTGACGGCCAAGGATCAGCTGGCCGATAAGGAGCGTGGGTTCTCGGTAGGGACCGATGATTATTTGACGAAGCCTTTTGAACCGCAGGAGCTGTTATTTCGGATCAAAGCGCTGCTCAGACGCTATCAGATGGTGAGCGCGGAGTCAATCAAGCTCGGAGACACGATCATGAACCGTAAAGGATACGAAGTACATTGCAAGGGCAAGCAGCTTATGCTGCCTTTGAAAGAATTTGAACTGCTATTTCAGTTGGCCAGTTATCCGGGGCGAATCTTTACGCGCGAGGAGTTGATCGAGCTGATCTGGGGCATCGATTTCAACGGGGATGACCGTACAGTGGATGTTCATATCAAAAGATTGCGCGACCGCTTCAAGGACAATCAAGATATCATCATTACTACGATGCGGGGCGTTGGCTATAAGCTGGAGGCGGCCAGCTCATGAGATCGCTGTACATCCGTATTTTGTTCACGTCGATTCTTGTTATTCTTGTCAGCAGCATCACGGCCTTTATCGCTTCGAACATTTATTATCAGCACAAGCTGAAGCCGTATAACGACCAGAAGATCAGTAAGATGGCCGAACAGATTCAAGCTTTCTACGAGACGAACCGCGAGGTTAATCTGAGTGACTATCTGACGCATGTTGGCGATCTCGGCTATCAGCTATACATTGTGAACGAGCAGGGAAGCGGTTATTTCTACGGAGGGTCGTTCCGCGGAACAGAACTGGATCAGCAGGTGGTTAAGAGCGTCATTGACGGACAAGTCTATCACGGGATTGCGAATTTCCCTCCAGGATTGTTCATTACCGGGTTCTTCGACAATGATCTGAAAAATACAATTGGCGTTCCACTCAAGACGGCCGAGGATTCCTTCGCGCTATTTATCCGCCCTAATGTAGAGGTGCAGTTCGGGGAATTGCGGAATTTCTTCGCTATCATTCTGGTCCTCACCATCGCGATGAGCATCCTTCTGTTCGTATTTAATACGCGTTGGGTCGTTCACCCGATCATCAAGCTAACGGAAGCGACCAAAATGCTGGCCCAAGGGAAGTACAATTTCAAGCTGGATTTGAAAAGAAAGGATGAGATCGGCGAGCTGGCCAATCGCTTTACCCATATGACGCGAAGTCTAGAACAGTTGGAAGAGATGCGGCAGGAGTTCGTCTCCAACGTATCGCATGAGATGCAGTCGCCACTTGCCTCTATCCAGGGCTTCTCACATACGCTGCTTCATGCAGATTTACCGGAAGAGCAGCGGCGTCATTACTTGTCCATTATCGAGGACGAGAGCAAGCGGATGTCGCAGATAAGCAAGCAGCTGCTCATGCTGGCCTCACTGGAAAAGGAGGAAGCAATCCTGGAGAAGAGCAGCTTCGATGTTGGCGATCAGATCCGGCAGGTCCTGTTCATGACCGAATGGAGCTGGCGCGAGAAGGAATTGGCTATCGATATGGACCTCCCCTCTATCATGATCTATGCCGATAGCAGACTTATGCAGCAGGTGTGGATTAATTTACTTACGAACAGCATCAAATATACTGAAGAAGGTGGCACGATCTTCGTTCGTCTGAAGCCGCACGATGACTGTGTCGTTGAGGTAGAAGATACGGGGATCGGCATTGCCGCGGAGGATATCTCGAATATTTTTCAGAGATTCTATCGCGCGGACAAGACGAGAAGCCGCAAGGAAGGCAGCAGCGGTCTGGGGCTCGCGATCACGAACAGAATCATCACTATGCACGGTGGACGAATTGAGGTAGAGAGTGAGCTTGGCAAGGGATCAGTATTTCGTGTTATTTTGCCGATGAAGTAATTGTTGTTCATATTGTGTTCATATTCCAGCCCTATAGTTATTTGCATAAAGAGATCAACTTATAGGATAGGAGATGAACACAATGTTTCTAGCAATTCGAGAGATGAAGCATGCCAAGACGCGCTATTTGCTCATTTCACTCATTATGGTTCTCATTGCTTTTCTCGTTCTGTTTGTAACTGGGCTGGCGCAGGGGTTATCTTACGCTAATGCGTCATCCATTCAAAATATGAAGGCGGACTATATAATTCTTCAGCAGGATGCGGATCACCGCTTGAACCGTTCGATGATCACAGAAGATACCTGGAAGCAGATCCAGCAGGCATCCAGCGATCAACAGGACGTCGAATTAAATCCACTAAGCGTCAAAATGACCTCAATCGCCAAAGTGGACGACACCAAGAAAATTGACGCAACCTTCTTCGGTGTTGATCCGGAAGGCGCGCTGGCCCCGGCTATCACGGAAGGGCGGTTGATGGCTGCCGGAGCGGACAATGAAGCGGTCGCTGACAAGACTTTTGCTGATAAGGGACTTAAGCTTGGAGACATGATCGAGGATCAGGCATCGGGGCAGCAATATGAGCTCGTGGGCTTCACGGAGGGCCAATCCTACAGCCATACTCCTGTCATTCTGATGAGCTTCAAAGGACTGGAAGCAACCGAGGCCGGCAGGCCAGCCACTGTGGAGAGCGCAGCATATAATGCGGTTGCCCTGAGCGGCAGCAAGACGATTGCGGATCAGATCACCAGCGAGGTGCAAGGCATTGAAATCGTGAATAAAGATACGGCGCTGAAGGGAATCCCGGGTTACCAGGAGGAGCAGGGCTCTCTGCTTATGATGATTGCGTTCCTGTTCATAATCGCTGCCTTCGTGCTGGCTGTCTTCTTCTATGTTATTACGATCCAAAAAATGAATCAGTTTGGTGTTCTCAAGGCAATTGGCGCCAAGAATAGTTATCTCGCTCGCAGTCTGGTGCTGCAGGTGCTGACTTTATCGTTGGTCTGTCTCACTATCAGTATTTTGCTGACCTATGGCGTCGCTATGGTGCTTCCAGACAGCATGCCGTTCCAATTGAATTCGTCGGTGGTTGCCGGATGTGCGGTATTATTCATCGTGGTGTCCTTACTGGGCTCGCTGTTGTCCTTGTACCGCGTTGTTAAGGTAGATGCGATTGAAGCGATTGGGAGGGCGATGTAAATGAGTACAGTAATGAATAGTGCGACAGATTACTTGAATGAGCAAATCGACAATAGTGAAAATAGTGCTGCTAAGATTGCAGGTGCGCGAGGCGCTGCCACGAATACCAAGCTGCTGCTGCAAAATATCAGCAAGCTGTACGGTGACGGGGACACCTCTGTGAAGGTGCTGGATCAAATTTCGCTAGGGGTCAAGGCAGGCGAATTTGTCGCTCTCGTGGGACCTTCGGGCGCGGGAAAGAGTACCTTCCTCTCGATTGCCGGAGCGCTATTGTCGCCGACCAGCGGACAAATCTGGATCGGCGATCAGGAGATTAGCCAACTGCCTGAGAAGAAGTTGAACCAAATCCGGCTCGACAAGATTGGCTTTGTCTTTCAATCAGCCAACCTGATCCCTTATCTCACGGTCATCGATCAATTGATTCTGATTGGTGAATTAGCCGGCAAATCACGCAAGGAATCACACGCCAAGGCAGAGAAGCTGCTGCGTGAGCTTGGTCTGGGACATCGCTTGAAGCATTATCCAGACAGCTTGTCTGGCGGCGAACGTCAGCGTGTGTCCATCGCCCGGGCATGGATGAATGACCCGGAGATCATTCTCGCGGATGAGCCGACGGCCAGTCTGGACTCGGAGAGAGGCAGAGCCGTCGTAGAGATGCTGGCGGATGAAGTGAAGCAGCGCGGCAAGGCAGCGGTTATGGTCACTCACGACCAACGGATGCTCGATCTATGTGATCGCATCGTGTATATCGAAGACGGCAAGCTGTCGGAGAGATAGCTGTAACAGTTATTCACTCGGGGCTTTGGCTAGTCTGCATATGGCTTCTTCTAGGGGACGTCTCAAAGGTCGATCATCCGACCCGGAGACGCCCTTTTTGTGTGTCCAAACATGTGGATATATCCAGGTTTTCGAACCGGATTCAATGGACAATATTGACCGTTAGCGTGGATCCATGGATACGCCTCCCTTGTAATGGACACTTATGTCCGCTACAAGAGGATAATGGATCAGGACGCCGCGTTTTTCCCTCTAACGGTCATTTTTGACCACTAGGATAGCGAAGTGGCTTCTTAGTTGCTCTAACGGTCATTTTTGACCCCTGGATAGATGCGATCAGGCTGATTTTAGAATTTCTATGTGATTTCCACGTCTATCTAAACATGCTTTTGCTGTTGAAATGCTCATGCCAGGCTTGTGACCGGAAAATCCTGATAGAAATGCACGAATATCACAATGAGATATTGACATTGAAAATTAGGATATTTAATATAAAGTTATGTGTTAGCACTCTGGAGGTATGAGTGCTAAGAGGGGCAATATGGAATTTTAACAGTGTGATCCTAACGATAATATTGAAGGGAGATTATTCATTCATGGCTAAGAAAGAGTTCAGAGCAGAATCCAAAAGATTGCTGGAAATGATGATTAATTCCATCTACACGCAAAAGGAAATATTTCTGAGGGAATTGATCTCCAATTCGAGCGATGCGATTGACAAGATTTATTACAAAGCTTTGACCGATGATAACCTGGTCTTTAACAAAGACGATTACTATATTAAGCTCGCGGTGGATAAAGAGAACCGTACCCTGACCATCTCCGACACAGGTATCGGGATGACGAAGGAAGAACTGGAGAATAACCTGGGGATTATCGCCAATAGCGGTTCTTTTGCTTTCAAGAATGAGAATGAATCGAAAGATGGACATAACATTATCGGCCAGTTCGGCGTAGGCTTCTATTCTGCATTTATGGTAGCCGATGACGTTACTGTTATCAGCCGTGCTCTGGGCAGCAGCGAAGCCTATCAATGGCATTCTGCTGGTGCAGATGGTTACACGATCGAGGCTTGTGAGAAGGATAATGTCGGTACCGAAATTACACTTAAGATTAAGCAGAATACGGAAGATGAGAATTACGACGAGTATCTCGAAGAATATCGTTTGAGATCGATCATCAAGAAGTATTCCGACTTCATCAGATACCCGATCAAAATGGATATTCAATCGAGTCGTCCTAAGGAAGGCAGCGAGGATGAATTTGAGAATTTTGTCGAGGAACAGACAGTTAACAGCATGGTACCGATCTGGCGCAAGAACAAGAGTGAATTGACCGATGAGGATTACGAGAACTTCTATATGGAGAAGCGCTACGGGTTCGACAAACCGATCTCGCATATCCATATCAAGGCGGATGGCGCTATCGTCTACAATGCGATCCTGTTCATCCCGGAGAAGACGCCTTTCGATTATTACACTAAGGAATATGAGAAGGGTCTGGAGCTCTATTCCAACGGCGTGCTGATCATGGACAAATGCAGCGACCTGCTGCCGGATTATTTCAGCTTTGTCAAAGGGATGGTGGATTCTGAAGATCTGTCGCTGAACATTTCTCGGGAAATGCTGCAGCATGACCGTCAGCTGAAAATGATCGCCAAAAACATCCAAAGCAAAATCAAGAGCCAACTGCAAACCTTGCTTAAGGATGATCGCGACAAGTATGAGAAATTCTATGAGTCCTTTGGCCGTCAATTGAAATTCGGTGTTTACAATGATTTTGGCATGAATAAGGAAGTACTGCAGGATCTGCTTCTGTTCACGTCCTCCGGGGAGAAGAAGCTGGCTACTCTGGATGAATACGTATCGAGAATGCCAGAGGATCAGAAGTATATCTATTATGCTGCCGGCGAGTCGGTTGAGCGTCTTGAGAAGCTGCCACAGACGGAAATGGTAGCCGATAAGGGCTATGAAATTCTGTATCTCACCGATGATATCGATGAGTTTGCGATTAAAGTGATCATGAATTACAAGGATAAGGAATTCAAATCCGTATCCAGCGGCGATCTTGGTATCGAAACAGATGCCAATGATGAAGCGGCCAAGGCGGACGAGTCGGAAAATAAAGATCTGTTCGAATATATGAACAGCTTCCTTGGCGGTAAAGTGAAGAAAGTAAAAGCGTCCAAGCGCCTTAAATCCCATCCGGTCTGCCTCTCCTCCGAGGGTGAAGTGTCGATCGAAATGGAGAAAGTGCTGAATGCGATGCCAAGCGGTCAAGAAGTGAAGGCCGACAAAGTGCTGGAAATCAACGTGAATCATGAAGTGTTCCAGGCGATGAAGGATGCTTTTGCTGTGGAAAATAAAGATAAATTGAATCTCTACACGAACCTGCTCTACAATCAGGCCCTGTTGATCGAAGGCTTGCCGATAGAAGATCCGGTAGACTTCACCAACAATATTTGCAAAATCATGCTGTAAGCATGTAGTGAAGTGCGCAGTCAGATTTATAATGCTGGATATGTGTAGTTTGGCTAAGGCTGATTTGGCTGCGATATCCTGTCTCACTGATCGAAGTGGGACAGGATATTTTATTTTCAAGGGCGGTGTTATACTTAAGGACAATGAGATAATATGGAATGGTTTAGAGCTTAGATTGAGGACTAAGGAGAATTGTGATGTCACTTGAAATTGAATGTAAATTTCTATTGCCGGAGTATCCGGCGAATAGGATCAAAGAAGGCGAGATCCGGATTGAAAAAGAGCAGATCATCGAACAGACATACCTCGCCCTGCATGGGGACCAGGAGCTGAGAGTCCGTAAAATCCATGATCTGACAAGCGGGAAAGTCGAATATACGCATACCTTCAAAAAGGGTCACGGGATTGCCCGTGAGGAAGTGGAGTATTCCATCTCCGAAGGGTTATACGAACAAATAATTGATATCCATCAAGCTGTGCCGCTTATTAAAAAGCGGACTACGGCGTTATGGGGAGACTATGTGATCGAAATGGACGATTACGAGCAAATTCAGCTGCTGGTGTTGGAAGTGGAATTTGCTTCGCTGGAAGAGGCGGAGAGCTTTGCTGCTCCCGAATGGTTTGGCAAAGACATCAGTTCAGACAAGCAGTACAGCAATAAAAAAGTATGGCAGGAGCTTCAGGCCCGGAAAGGGTAAGGAGCAGAGGAAGCGTAAAAGAGAAAAAGCAGGAGCATCTTCGGTGATGCCCCTGCTTTTTGTTCTACTATAACGGCTTGTTTACCTGGACATCGGGTTTATTTCATTATCCAATTGGTTACTTGCTTAATAGCAGCATCGGCGTTTTTCAGATCGGTCTCACCCATGCTCAGAAGCGTGCTCCATTGTTTGACGCGATTTTTACCGTTTGGAGGTGTGTTGTATTGGTTAGTGTCAACCACTTTGGTGCGCTCTGCATAAAATTTCGTCATAAACGTCTTTTCGTCCTTGCTGCTGCCCGATTTGGACAGAAGGCCTTGCAGACTGTTGGAACCGCCCGTTGCGCCTTGGTTCAATGCGGTGTCGACAAAAGAACCGATGGTCAAGGCCGTATTAAAGCCGCGGTTTTTGGCCTGATCGACACTATATTTAATATAGACATTATAGAAGGTGCGCCACATAGCTTCTCTCCAGGCAGAATCATTTTGCAGACTGTTGATTTTTTTAACAAATGTGCTGTTGCTGTCCGATATGACCAGGATGCTACCTTTCATTTTACCGTTGATTCCGAGCCGTTTGAGCGCCCCTTCAACACTTGGGTTACTGGCTCCTTTGACCCGGTCATATTCTTTGAATAAAGCGGGAGCATCCGGCCCCTGGTCGTTTGGCCCGCCTGTGGTGGCTCCGAAAATACCGATTGTATAGCCGCGGTCATCGTCAATATTTTCGCAGTAACCGTAATATTTGGTCCAGTTAAGGTCGTCCTGCTCCGGCTTGTTGACGAGCTTCATGATGTTATCCCACTGTTCTGCGTTAAGGCCCGTATTGGTTTTTAAAAATTGAAGGGTTTGCGGTGAAAATTTTGATTCAGGGGTTTCAGCCGCCATGGGTGCAATCTCCTGACCGTTAGTCTGTCTTTCCGTAAGGGTCAAAGTTTGAGTAGCCTTCGTATCCGTATCGTTATCAAGAAGCTCGGCATATGCCTTGGTTTGCACAGGGCCGGAAAATGCTACAATCGAACTGAGCAGGGCAAAGCTGAGCATAATCGCTGTAAGTCTTCCTTTGGGATTGGTTCTTTTTTCGGTTGTCATTTTCATTCCTAATTCCCTCCATCATTTGTTTTTGGCGAATTTAATAATCGGATGTAGATGTTAATTCAATAATTAAAGCGCTTTAACTTTTGGGATGAAGAATAACTTCCGGTTGTTTGATTGAACCTCACAAAAATATAGAAATAAAATACTTAGGATGATCAGCCTCCTCACAATTTAAATTTAAGCGCTTAAACTTTGTTGGGATAAAAAACATCCGTCTCTAACGGATCTGCATGGAGCGGGAAGTATTTTTATCCCGATCTGCTTATCTATGGTGCAATATGATTATAATGGATAATTATGGATATGTATAGAACTATTTTTTTAGATTAGGATTGAGGCCGTAACCCCATATATCGATTATTTCAGACAGCAAAAAGACCCATTCTCGAATTTGCGTTTATCGGGGATCTGGGTCTTTGTCTTTAGTTCTATTCCAAGGCCAGGTTGTTGGTGGAGTCCAGCAGAAGGTATTGGTAATTGCTCTTCACGAATTCGAGCACCTTCTCGCTGATGATGCGATGGCCTTCCTGATTAGGATGAATTCCGTCCGAGCACAGGAACTTGGTGAAGTCAGGGTGTTGCAGAAATGCGCCGCGCACGTCGATATACTTGGTCTTAGTCATTTCAGAGACTTTCAGGATGGTAGAGTTGTATCTCTCCTGCCACCAGTATATTTTCGTTACACTGCCGAGCCATCTTAGAATGTTCTTCTCGGCATCCGGATTGCTCCTGCTAACCCATTTGAAATATTTATCTGCATTCAGAGGCGGCAGGTTCATCAGAATCGGAGTAATCTGCTGCTTCTTCAAATATTCAATGGCTTCCGTAAGCATCTTCTCAAATGTATTGAAATCCGTCTTGGGGCTATGCTCCGCGTCAGGATTATCGGCGATCTCATTCCAATTGAAGTCGCAGTCATTGCCGCCATATTCGATCAAGACGACATTTGGCTTATCTTTATCCACATCTCGCTTCAGATTACTGAAGCCCTTCATCAAGGTATTGCCGAATCGGGCCGTATTGCGGACCGCACCCTTCAATTTCTGCTGCAGGAGTGAGACATAGTTGTCCTCCAGAATGACATATTTGTTGCGTTCTTCATCATAGATGACCCCTTTGGAAATGGAATCACCGGAAATCATATATTTAGTATCTCCGCTCATCAAGTCAACGTCGCGCTCACCCATCGTACTCACCTCATTTTCATGCTTCATGATCTTGGTTCTATTGTAGATTAGTGCCCAAGCAAAACGCAAGTGCATTGGCGGCCGATTCATTCTATATTGATGAAGGGTTTGTGAAAGGTGGACATGTGATGTTTCTCATGAGAGAATGTTGATAGCGTGTTCAAAATCGGATATTTTATTAATACTAGAGAAAAAGGGGTTGAATAGTATGGTGCGATTCGGAATTATCGGAACGAACTGGATTACGGAGCGCTTTATTGATGCGGCGATGGAAACGGAACGCTTCGCCTTAACAGCGGTATGTTCTCGTACAGAAGAGAAAGGGAGAGCCTTTGGCGCCAAATACGGAAGTCCGACCGTATATACAGATGTGTCAGCCATGGCGTCAAGTCCGGAAATAGATGCCGTATATATTGCCAGCCCGAATTCTCTCCATATGGAACAGGCCATTATATGTATGGATCAGGGGAAGCATGTATTGTGTGAGAAGCCGATGGCATCGAATACGGCAGAGACTCGGAAAATGATCGAAGCTGCAAGACGTAACAATGTATTGTTAATGGAAGCGATGAAATCCACGCTGATGCCTAATTTCCGGGTAGTTCAGAACAATTTATATAAGCTGGGGCAAGTGCGCAGATATTTTGCGAGCTATTGTCAATACTCCTCACGTTATGATGCATTTAAGCAGGGGACGATATTGAACGCCTTTAATCCCGAATTTTCGAACGGAGCGCTAATGGATCTCGGAACCTATTGTATCTATCCGATGGTTACCTTGTTCGGGAAGCCCCAACAGATTAAGGCTAACGGGATTCTATTGCCGTCCGGTGCGGATGGCGAGGGCAACATTATCATGAATTATGATGAGATGGATGCGGCGGTGATGTATTCGAAGATCGCTGATTCCTATCTCCCGGCAGAGATTCAAGGTGAGAACGGAACTCTGGTGATAGAACGGATTAATCAGCCTTATGATGTGAAAATCATTTATCGCGACGGCACGATCGAGGATTTGCGGCAGCCGCAAATGCAAGAATCCATGTTCTACGAAGCTCGTGAGTTCATTGATCTGATCGAGACCGGACTTCGTGAGAGCAGTGTAAACTCGCTTACCCATTCTCTGCTTGTGGCAGAGATTATGGAGGAAGCAAGACAGCAAATTGGCATACGATTCCCTGCGGATCTGAATTAGTGAATACAAAATACGGATGACAAAAAGTACGAGACCATCATAAATGGCTCGTACTTTTTTGATATTCAGAATTGGATATTAGAAAAAAAGTTATGAATATTTTTTTATACCATGATAGGATTCGAAATGTATCAGAAATTCCCAATGAAAGGAAGAGAACACATGAGTATTAAGGTCGAAGTTATACCGCAATATCGTATTGCATACGTTCGCCAAAGGGGTCCATATGGCCCAGCCAACATTCAAGCGATGGAGACACTGAAAAAATGGGCTAAGGAGAACAACTTGCTCACGGCATCGACGATTCTACTCGGAATTCCCCAGGATAACCCTGAAACCACGCCCCCTGAAAAGTGTAGGTTTGACGCATGTATTGTCCTATCCGAGGACTATCCACTGGATGACGCTATTTGTGAAGGTATTTTACCTCGTGGCGAATATGTGATTTTCAAAGTCAAACATACGGCAGAGGATATTCAAAAGGCATGGTCCGATATATTCCCCGCTCTACAGAACGGAGGCTATCAAATGGATAGAAGGCCAATTATAGAAAGATACATTGGTGATATGACACGCAACGAGTTTTGCGAAATATGTGTACCTGTCCAACCTACTGAACCTTGACTACTAGAGCGTTGCTGATCTTGCGCCCTGGAGTGGTCAGATATTTGCCGTTATAGTACAATCCGCTGGACGCACCGCCGTCCAGATTCATCGCCTGGTAGGCACCAGCCTGCTTCATGATCTCTGCCAGCTGAGGGATCGTAGCTCCGCCAGTTGTCAGCAGGATTAGCTTATGGTCGCGGGTTACACCGAGCGCGCTGCGGGCGCCGCCGCCAGTCAGAATCTTCGGATCCTTGAAGCCTTCATCCACCACATTAAGGGCTACCTTGCCGTTAACGATCAGACGAGGTCCAGCCTGCAGCCCGCCTTGGATGCTTCCTTCAGCAAATCTGGCCGGGAAGTCCGAGCCGGGTATTAACTCAGCCAACAGATTGTTGTCGAAGGTAAATACCGTACGACGGTCACCAGAGCTCTTATGAGCTATGCTTCCTTCACGAATGATATAACCATAAGGACCTTTATAGCTTCCTGTCGTATAGGCGTCGAAGAAGGTTCCGTTGATGGCTACGGTCGCTTTACTGCGCTTCGCGATGCTGCTGAGATCCTCCACATTGCCTGGCTTATCTCCGGCAAGGACAACATCGAGTGAGACCTTCGGATGCAGGAGCGATATGGTGACCATTTGCGTGTTATAGGATTTGCCGCTAACCTTGAACGTTTTCCGTTCGCTGATGATTGGCTTGTCCATTTTGCCATAGGTAGATTTCGTTATGTAAGGAAGTGAGGCGGTAAGCAGGTTCTCTGTCGAAGCCTCGGGTGCCTTACTATGTATAGTGAGCGAAGAAGTATCCTTCGACCATTCCAGCGATACTGGAAATGAATCTTTAATAACCTGTAAAGGCACGAAGGTTATGCCGCCTTCAGTGAACGGAGCATCGGACAGTTTAATGGCCTCGTCATTACGGATAGCTTGTGTCTTTCCCAAGTGCATCGTAAGCTGAGTCTCGTCTCGGATGAGGTCGATCCGTTTCTCAGCCGGTGTCCATACGGTCTTGATGCCGTCCAAGCCGTTCAAGGAGCGTAGTGGGATGAAGGAATGATTGCTCTTGTCATCCATGATTACGAAGTTCTTGGCAGGGGGCGCGGCATAGCTGGCTGGAATTATACTGACGAACATTAGTGACGCAAGTAGGATTGCTTTTTTCATGAAGCTGAATCTCCTTTATAGGTATTGTGTATTAGTATATTATACCTGAAAAGGTGCGAGAAAAGGGAAATTTTGTCGAATGATTGGTTTTCTTGGGGGCGCGCTCATACTTGACTTCTAATAAAAAAGATCGCTATTTTAGGCTAAAGTCAGGAGCTTAACGCCCCTTATCTAACCCAATAGCGATCTTCAGTATCATAAGCGGTTTGGCATAGCGCTTTTAGTACGAGTGCTGATATCGCTTCGTAAGAACTTACGGGAGCTTAGCCTCCTACGCTTTGATATACATTTTATTGTAATATTCTTCAATCATGCGCTTGGTAGCGAACGGCTCGCGTGTCGTCTCGATGCTTCTGCGCATCATCTCGACCCACTTCGGTCTGTTCTCATAATAGGTAGGTAGCACTCGCTGCAGCAGCGTCTCGTATAACGCTTCACTGTCATGACGATCCAGCGCTTCGGTATTGTCTGTCTCCAGGCCGTCGCCGAACTGCCAGCCGTTCTCACCGTCGAGGCAGGCCTCAGGCCACCAGCCGTCAAGGATGGAGCAGTTGAGTACGCCGTTCATCGCTGCCTTCATCCCCGATGTACCGCTCGCTTCCAGCGGCCTTCGCGGATTGTTGAGCCAGATGTCCGAGCCGCGGGTCAGCCCTGCCCCGATCGTCATATCGTAATTTTCCAGGAAGACGACGCTTCCCGGGTATTTCTTCATCATGGCGACGAGGTTGCTGACGATCCTCTTGCCAGTATCATCGAGCGGATGGGCTTTGCCGGAGAAGACGATCTGGATCTTGCCGGATTCGAGATAAGGCGCGATCAGCTCTGGCTTGGAGAAGATGAGGTCGCTCCGTTTGTATGGGGCTGCTCGGCGCGAGAAGCCGATTAATAAGTGATCGGCATTCAGGCTTATGCCGGAACGCTCTTCGATGAAGCGGATCAGTTCACGCTTGATCTCCATATGCGCGGCCCACAGATCCCCATTGCTTTCGTAAGCTTCGGTTATTCTCGGATCAACCCAGGTTGGCGTATGAATGGCGTTCGTGATGCTGATGATAGCTGAGCGGCCGGACACATCCTGCCACATTTTATTAGCCGTGATGCCGTGCAGCTTGGCGACGCCGTTGGAAATGCGCGACAGCCGTAGCCCGGCGACCGTCATGTTGAAGGGATTGCCGCCGATGCGTTCCATTTGCTCGCGGGTCAGATTGTTGAAGGCAGACATATATTCAAGCCGCTCCAACGGATGGGATTCATTGCCTTCTCGGATCGGTGTATGAGTGGTGAATACGACCTCGTCCCGAGTGGCCTGCCAGGCTTCCTCGAAGGAACGGCCTGCACTCATTTTCTCACGGATCAACTCGGTTGCCGCTAACGCCGCATGTCCTTCATTGAAATGATATACATCGACCGGAATCTGAAGCGCCCGAAGTGCTCTGACGCCCCCGATGCCAAGCACAATCTCCTGGGCGATTCGCTCCTCACCGAACCATCCGTATAATTGTCCGGTAATCCAGCTATCGCTGTTCTGCGGAATATCGGTATCAAGCAAATATAGCGGGTTATTGCCGAATTTCTCGGTTCTCCACACTTTGCAGTGAACGTCAATGTTGCGAATTGTTACGCTGACTTGTACCCCTGTATCCTCAAGGAACTCATACATGTAGTTATGATAAGTATCGTAGGGCTTGCCATCGGGATCGATATGCTGATCGGTATATCCCTGCTTCCATTTGATACCGATGCCTATGATCGGGGCCCCCACATCTCTGGCGCCCTTGATATAATCGCCGGCGAGAATACCGAGACCTCCCGCATATATTTTGAAACTGGATTCAAGTCCGAACTCCATACTGAAATAAGCTACAGTCGGCAGGTGCTGTTGAGTCATTGCCAATCGCCTCCTTATATCCCATGATATGAGGCCGACATCCGGGCGTTACCAGAGGATATCATCCTGTGCTGTACTTTCTTCCTCCAAATTTTGACGATCTTCATCGGCAATGGCCTGAATTTCCTCCGCGCCGATCGTAATCACAGTGTAATCCTCCATAGCTTGCTTCTTCAGGGCCCGCTGCTTAATGTATTTTGGACTAGCTTCACCCATCTCTTCGTCATAGACCAGTAGAATACCATCGGTCTTGCGGAACAGCAGCTCATCCCTGGCTGCGAATTGCCATGGACCTTTATAGGGCTCTTTGCTGACAGGGGCATAGAAATCAACCTTGGAGATCAAATCTTGGTAATAAGCCTTCTTATCCTCTTTCCATTGCTCTTCAGGATTGCCGAAGGCAGTAAGTATTGAGCACTTGAGCGCCGGATATTGTCTTCTGAGCTCGATCGCCGCTTCGCAGGCCCATAGGTCTACGCCGTATTGTCCTGGCGTAATGACCCATTCCAGTCCTTCCTCCAGCAGCGGTATTAAGCGCGAGATAATCGCCTTGCGGATGTACGGAATTCCTTCATGTTTATTGTTATATATTCCGAGTTCATGTGCGCGGTAACCTGTGACTAGAAGATTTTTCAAGATATTACTTCCTTTCCGAGCTATACAGATTCGTGTCTATTATATATGTCTTGGCCCAGGAAGGCGATTCATGAAGGTCGAGGACCTATGCGCTTCATGAGAAAATCTGGCTATATTTAGGAAAAAGGTACCTTTTCTTTTCCATGCTGTTTTGGTTAATATAGGGTTTATGTTCTAATCGAGTCCAAAAAGGCCGGTTTTCAGCGGACTTTTGGGATTACCTTTTTTAGAAATAGGGGGAGAAACTGTATGAAGAAGATGGTTGTATTATTATTAGGGGCGGTTCTGGCCTTCGGATTAACAGGATGTGGCCAGGATAAGAAAGTGGACAACAATTCGAGTTCTGGTGCGGGATCAAATGCACCGGCAGTTGTGGAGACAAGTGAAGATGTGGCTGTACCAGCGGCGGATGAGCTTTTAACGAAGCTGACAGATGCAACCAAGGATCTTAAGAGCCTCTCGATGACTGCAAGCTCCAAGCAAAAGGTAGTTATTAAGGTGGGCGAGGAGACTCAGGAGCAAAACATCGAGATGGAAATCAAGTCTGATATTATCCAGGATCCGCTCGCAATGATGCAGGAATTGCATATGTCGATGGGAGAGCTAGGAAATCAGGATGTTACGCAGTATATTACTGCGGATGGCATTTACATGCAAACAGGCGGAGCCTGGGTGAAACTGACGGATGAGACCATGATGGCCACTCTTAAGGATGCTGCGAAGCAATCGGCTGATCCTAGCCAACAGATCGAGCAATTCAAATCGATCGCCAGCGAAATGCAAGTAACTGAAGAAGGCAGCGACTTCGTATTGAAGGCCAATCTGTCCGGCGACAATATGAAGGAGCTGGCTAAATCGCTAATGAGCCAAAGCGGTGGCGAGAACCAAGCAGATGCTATGGCTGCGATTGATCAAATGAATATCGATAATATTAATATCGTATATTCCATCAATAAGGAGACGTATCTGCCTTCCAAGATGTCTGTTGAAATGAAGATGGATATGGAAGCGGAAGGACAGCAGGTATCGATGGATATGAAAATGGATTCCAGCTTCTCCAAGTTTAATGAGATCGAAGCGATTGAGGTTCCACAAGAAGCGTTGGATAACGCAATTGTTCAATAAGATTCAATAGCCTGAAGACGCATCATTCATTTGGCAGCAGCTTGCCGTGAATGATGCGTCTTATTATTTGCCAAAACGTTACAAAAAGCGCACTTTGTCTACATACTTAGGTATAAAGTCCCTATCTCTAGTTTTGGAAATATGATTAATTATTAGGAAGTAAGCTTATCGTTAGGAGGATTTAGATGAATAGAGGGTTGCGGATACTTGGAACAGTCATACTCGCTATAAGCCTGTCAGGCTGCGGATGGCTGGGGGGAGACAAGGAACAGGCCGGGGACGTGAATCACGCGGTTAACCATCAGACTTCCGAGAACGAGCAGAACGAGGAGAACGGACCTGAGAACGAAGAGCGAAATGCTTCCGATGATCGGGAAGAAGAGAAGGAGACTACGGCAGCTGTCAGTGACATTCCTAGAGTGGATGAAATTTTTCAGCGGGCAAGTGAGGCGACAGGGGCCTTATCCAGCTATTCCTCTACATCGATCCTTCGCATGAATATGACAGGGACGTTTGATGGACAGAGTGAGGAGCAGGCTTATGAGGTCAGGACCACGATGGATTTGATTCGTGAGCCGCTGCAGTTATTCCAGTCGATGAGAATCTCTATGGATGGCGGTACCCAGGATTTGAAGCAGTATGTGACGGATGAGGGAGTATATTCCCATGTTGATGGAATGTGGATCAAGCATTCAGAGGATACGAGCTCGGAACTCATATCGGCGATGAAGGAAGCGTTGGTAGATAAGCAATTGGAGCAGTATAGACTGTTCGACAAGGATATGAAGGTTTCAGTACAGGATAAAGCTTATGAACTTCACGCAGATTTTAGTGGCGAGATACTCGATAATTTCCGCAGCGCCTTGATTCAGCAAATGGCCAACGGAAATCGTGATATATCCGATATGCTCAATAAGATGGAGATCCAGAACGTCAAATTGTCGTATGTCGTCGATAAAAATACATATTTACCTACAAAATTGTCCATGGTCCTCTCCGTGGGAATGGACGTTGATGGGCAGGGCTTCTCCATGCGTTTGATGCTGAATTCGACCTTCTCTCAATTTGGGGAGATTAAACCTATTCACGTACCACAGGAAGCTATTGATACGGCTTATCAAGAATAGAAGAGTAAATAATTGGAATTATCAGTGATTTACAGCCCGGACTTGCGCCTATCGTGTATAATAGATAAATAGAGTGCAGCCTGACTAATTTCTGTTGGGATGTTTGGGCTGCGCATAAGGATTGGATTGGATGAGGTGTATACATGTTAGACAACAAAGCCCAATTTGAAGCAACGAACATACAGCATGCTATCATTGGCGAAGTAATGACTAGCCTGAAGGAAATTCTCCATAGTCTTACCAAGACAAGGCTTGCTGCATTAGCGTCGGTGTACAAAGTCCCTGGGCGTTCTAAATTGAAAAAGGGCGAGCTTGCCGACAAATTGCTGGAATGCATTACAGATCGGGAGGTTCTGAAGACAACGCTGCTACTGGCCAGAGCTGAGGAATGGAAAGTGCTCAAAGCGATCGCGGAAGATTCCGTATTACAGGACAATTATGTCCCTTACGGATATTATGCGTATTGGCTGGAGCGTGGGTTGGTCTTTAGCTACTTCACGGACAACAAGCTGTATTTGCTTATACCAGATGAAGTCAAGGCTGCATATGCAGAGCTGGAAGCAAGCTCGTTCGGTAAGGTTCTGAACAGATATCAGCTCGTATTTCGCTATATCTCGGCAGCTACGAATTTATATGGTGCGATCAAGCCAGACAAGCTCGTAGAGATCTTCAATGAGCAGAATGATGACAAGCTCACTGCTGAGGAACTCAAAGCTTTGTACGAAGAGTTCAGCGGCAGAGACCAGCTATTCCGTTTGTACAAGGGGTACTTGATTGTTGAGGATCTGGTCTACTCCGATGATGCTTCTGAATTTAAGCAACTGCTGGAGAAGATGAAGGGCAAGAGCTACCATGTGCCTGAGAAGGACGAATTGTTGAAATATTCGAATGGTCTCTATTATGAGATGACTCCTCAGCTTACGGCATTAAGAAGCTATATTATTAAGGAATTGCGTCCTGATCCTGAATTTGTGGATGATTTGATCGACGACATTCAATTGGCTTGCTCTATGGAAGCGCCAATTCAGGAGATCATGCATGAATTTGAACGAAGAGATATTGAATTCGATAGTATGGAGCAGGTGCAAATGGTCGTCTATCTCGTGACCGAAGCATACAACCATACACGTCTGGCTTCGAATGGCGGTTATACACCGGTAGAGAGACGCGCGATATCGAAGGATCTGGAGTCAGGCTACAGAGCAGCGGTGCCTCCATTCCGGGCACAGGTCAAGAATCAGGTCATTTCCAAGAAGATTGGCCGTAATGATCCTTGTCCGTGCGGAAGTGGTCTGAAATACAAGAAATGCTGCGGTAAATAAAAAAGAATGATAAACCTGAGGCATGTTGCCTCAGGTTTATTCTAAATTATGAACTGTGCTGTTTTGGGTACGTGAGCACCGGAAGACCCGGCTGAATTCAAGATTCGATGCCGATTCCACTTCTTGATTCACTTCGTGATCAAAGGCGGACTTTTTGAACATCCTTATAACATATTTTGACAACGGTTACATATCCCGTTTACATTAGTGATGAACTGCCATAAGGGTAAACGCGATATAAAATGCAGCGTAGAAAATGCCTAGACCAATAATTAGTCCGAAGACATTGCTCTTTGCTTTGCTGCTTCCTGGTTCCCACATCATCATAATCAGCCCCTTTGTCGCTGTTGATGTAATTGTGAACAATCTGTGTCTAATCTAATTATTGAACATTTTGTGTCTAATTTCAAACATTTTTTTGAACTTTTTTAAAATATTTTTCTCTTGTGCCTAAATACATATACTTTTATCGAGTTCAAAAGAGCCGATTTTCAGCACCGAGAAGGTTGGATGAAGCTAGGGTCTGAGGAGCGGAGCGTACGTAATGAGTACGTGAGCACCGGAAGACCCGGCTGAATTCAAGATTCGACGCCGAATCACTTCCTGTCTGGCTCCGTGATCAAAAGTGGACTTTTTGAACAACCTCTTTTATTCTAAATTTGGTTGAATGTTTGTAATTGAAGATTAAAAGGAGACGAGAAAATGCTGCTGAATAACAATGAAATCGTACTCTTTCAGGGTGACAGCGTTACGGATTGCGGTAGAGATTACTCTGACCCGGCATCACTTGGAAACGGTTACGCCAATTTGGTCGCTTCCCGTCTGGGCTATCTATATCCGGAGAAGAAGCTAACTTTCTACAATCGGGGGATTAGCGGCAACCGGGTAGTGAATCTGCAGAATCGCTGGGAAGAGGATTGTCTCGCTCTAAAACCGACCTGGGTATCTATCCTGATCGGCATCAATGATACTTGGCGGCGATTTGACAATAACGATGAGACCTTGGTTGAGAACTATGAAGCAGGTTACCGTGAAATTCTGGAGCGTACGAAGGAGCGGCTGGGAGCGAAGCTGATCCTCATGGAACCATTCGTATTGCCAACACCGGAAGACCGTTTGGCCTGGCGCTCTGATCTGGACCCCAAGATCCAGGTAGTGCGCAAATTGGCGAAGGAATTTGATGCACTGCTTGTTCCGCTTGATGGATTGTTTGCAGGCGCTGTATCTCAGGCAGACGCTGCTTATTGGGCACCGGATGGCGTGCATCCGTCTGCAGCAGGTCATGCCTTGATGGCTGAGGCGTGGCTTCATGCGGTTAAGGCTCTGTGAGACCGCTAAGATTATACAAGCCCAACAGAATTCAGGATTCGATGACGAACAGACTTTTGAAACACCTCTAACAGGAAATTATTCTATGGAAGAAGGGTAAAAGGTTATGGGAGAGTTCGCAGGGAAGAAATTGAAGTGGGGAATTTTGGGTACAGGCTGGATTGCTGAGCAGTTCACGCAGGATTTGATTCATGTGACTAACGGAGAAGGATTTGCCGTAGGCTCTCGAACACAAGAGAAGGCGGATGACTTCGCCAAGAGACATGGGCTTCCTCGTGCTTATGGCGACTATGAACAGTTATTGCAGGACCCTGAGATTGATGTGGTCTATGTAGCAACGCCGCATCCGCAGCATCATGACAATGTGATAGCAGCCCTACGAGCGGGTAAAGCTGTGTTATGCGAGAAGCCTTTCACGGTGAACAGCTCTGAGTTGGAAGAGATAATCAAGCTGGCTGCTAAGAAGGGCTTGTTCCTTATGGAGGCGATGTGGACCCGCTTCCTGCCAGCGATTGTGAAGACAAGAGAATGGATCAAGGATGGACGGATTGGTGAGATCAAGCTGTTGAAGGCGGAGTTTGGATTCTGCGCAGACTGGAACCCGGAAGGCAGGCTATTTAATCCGCAGCTTGGTGGGGGAGCCCTGCTGGATGCTGGGATTTACCCGGTCTCCTTCGCTTCAATGATTTTCGGAACTCATCCTGTACGCATACATAGTGCAGTGCAGATGGGGAAGACGGGCGTGGATGAGCAATTCTCTGTTCTGCTGGATTACGGTGTTGGCCGAAGCGCGTCTTTGCACGGGGCAATCCGGCTCAATATGAACAATGATGCGCATATTTATGGAACAAAAGGCATGATTCATGTTCCATCCTTCCTGAATGCAAGAACAGCTTCGCTGCGGGTAGAAGGTGCGGAGGAGGAAGTGTTTACGGATGATCGGACTTCGATCGGCTATGCCTTTGAAGCCCAAGAGGTGGGCGAATGTCTGCTTCGAGGGGATAAGGAGAGCTCGCGTATTTCGTTAGAAGAGTCTCTGACTATAATGGGCATACTCGATCAGTTAAGGGATGATTGGAAGCTGAAGTATCCGTTTGAGTAAGCGATAGGATCATTTTATATAAAAAAGCCGTTGGTTCAGATCATCCGTTAAGATGAGAGTGAACCAGCGGCTTCTTTTTTTACATGGATAGATACTGGGTTATAGCTGTTCTACTCATGGGAGAAGCGGAGCAAACCTTCGATGAAGCTCTTCATATTGTTATTGGACTCATTCAACTGTTCGATGACATTCATGAAGTCAGTCACGAGCTCGGCCTGTTCCTGAGACGAGTGGGCGATCTGCTCGAATTCTCTCTCCAATTGCAGGATGGACTCCTGGACACTTCGTAGTGTTGCAGCGATATTTGCGCTAGCGTCCTTGGTGCTGACAGACAGCTTCCTCACCTCTTTGGCAACTACGCCAAATCCAGCTCCCGCTTCACCCACTCGCGCCGCTTCAATAGCGGCATTCAATCCGAGCAGGTTCGTCTGATTGGAGATCTCTTGAATGAAACCGACGGTCTCGTTAATCTCTGACGAATTCTCCACAGCGTGCCTAGTGTTCGTCATAATATGCTCGCTCGTAGCCGTGAGCTCTTCGGCATGTGCCGCGACGGTCTGTACCATATCAACCAACTGCCCGGTGATCCCGTTCATGACCTGCATGCCTTCCTCTAGCCTTTGTCTATTCTCATAAGACTCTGCTGTCGCGATGGCGCCGATTATGACTCCTTGTTCATCGTAGACCGGAGAGGCTGTAGCTATAATGGGGAATCCGTAAATATGCTCCGCAATATGGGTAATGGAGTTCTCCCCATTCAGTGCTTTGCGCAGGTTCTCATCTTCTTTGGGGATAGGAGTACCTGAAGTAATGCCAAAATCTATTTTTTGCGAAGGCATATAGAATAGAAATTTCTCCAAGTCTGTTATACCGATCATAATATCTTCTTTGACCAGCTTCTTGATATAAGGTACCGCAGCGATAAGGATGTCCAATTGATTCATATACCGACCCGCCCATCTCATAATTTTTAAGTAATTATATCTTTTCTCGACATTATTTGACAATGATAGTGTAGGCCTATTTGCAACAAAATTAATGCATAAAACGTCAAAGACGAATAAATAACCAGTATATGCGGTACTTCTAAAATTATTGATCGGGTCATACGCTAAATATATACGATATGATGAACATTCGTTATAGAACTGAATGCAGCAGGATGAGGAAGTAACCCATGGACAGTGAGTAAGTGGCTGCTGCGGATTACTTCCTCTTCGACACCTTATTATGGCTTCTAAGCGATAAGCGGAACGTTGCGGGATTTATGTGCAGATGGAGATCAGCGTTCATTCTTTTTTGGAGTCGGCTTGTTCCATGGCTCTCGCTTCATGAACCTTCTCATCCAGGCTTTTGATCTCCTGGGAGAGAACTTGCAGTACACTATCCATGCTGTTGAGTTTGTCGTTCACATTTTGCAGCACATATTTAATTAGGATGAAGCACAGAGTGACGGGGAATCCAACATTAGCGACCAGGGATACGATATCAGCAACTTGCATGTTCACGCCCTCCTCTCATGGAAGTTCCCTTTCATAGAGCTATTCAAAAACCATCTTCTGATCTTTGAAATTATCGCTCTCACTATATAGAGAAAATAATAGCCCCAAAACACAACCATAAATTAGAAAAAATGTTATAATGATAAGCATCCGACATATTAATGGTTGTAAGACTACCCTCAAAAATGCCCTATAGGTAGAAGATGAAAGTGGAAGGGGGAGGTAGTTTTGAAAGAACAAAAAACCGCTTATGAGCAATATCGCAAAGAAGTGTACAGAATCGCTTGGAGGGTGCAATATCGGGCAAAAGTTGTGAAAAGACGGGAATGTTCATTAGGCGTATACGAGCCAGCCATAACCAATTTTGCTACATCTTCTGATGATAAAATTGTAGTGCAGCAGTTGATCAACGATCTTCCCTCCAGTACTGGAAGGGCGATTATTTTCAAGCTCTTTATGCAGGACAAGACGGAAGGAGAAGTAGCCCGTGAGTTAAACATGACTCAGCAAGGGGTGAGCAAATGGAAGCGCAAAATGCTCCAAGAGATGTCCCGGATGATGAGTTCCTGAGTTTGCTGCAGCTAGCGAAGCAGAATGATGAAGAAGCCATTTTGAAATTGATCGATTTGTTCAAAGGGGATATTCTGCGAGTAAGCAAGTACATTTACACTTCGGAGGAAGACGCCGTTTCTGATATTATTTTAGAGTTTCTAGAAATGATCAAAGAAGAGAATAAGGAATGAGATCATGGCTCCCCTGACACCAGGGGAGCTTTTTTTGAATGATTGCTAACGTAGGGGAATGCCCCATTCATAAAGTTATTTGTCGTGGATCCCTTGACAAAGTAAGAAAATTACATATATTAAATAGTAAGTAGTAAGTGATAAGTAGTAAGTAATAAGTGGGACTCAACTGATTCCTCGCACTAAGCAGACATCAGAGTACTTTAAGAAAATGATGATCAGAGGAGGATTTTAAATGACAAATCTAAAATTGGGACAAAGTTTTTCAATGATAGCGTTAAACGCACAGAGAAGTCTTGAGATGACTACTGCGAAGAAGGCGGCTCTTCGTTGCATGGCAGCTGCGGTTATTCTAGAGATCTACTTAGACGGCGGATTCACACAGACTGGGAAGCAATTAGTTCTGAACAAAGATGTGATAGAGCAATCTCAGGCGATGCCCTATCGGGAAGTCATTTTAACATCCATCGTGCGCAAAAATGCTGAGACAACGGGTGAACTGAGTTGGTGGTTGAAGAAGGCTTCCAGGCTCCCGGAAAGAAGATTGAGAAAGTTAGAACGCGTAATAACGGATTCTCTAAAGGAAATGAACCTGCTTGAGGAAATCCCCCATATTTTGGGGTGTGATCTCTATTTTCATTCCGCAGGCGTTGATATTAAAGAATACCGCAGCGATATTCAAGCATTCTCAACAATTACAGAGAGTACACGGGCAGAATTGTTGGAAGATGGCCTAGTTACTGATGAGACCGTTTGTTTAGTATGGCTTCTTCGTGAAAGTGGATGTATGCATGATTTCTTCTCGCGGAGCGAATTGGCCAGCATAAGTGCCGGAATGTATAAGTTATATCAAAATGAACCATTGGCCAAAGTATTATTCCCTATCCGAATCCATAGTGGGATCGAATTAATCCTCAAGAAGCTTCTACGCATGAAGACAGGGGTAGTCAGAACACAGGTGGGCAGCGGTATGAATTTCCTTTTTCCAATGCTGGAGCGTTCACAGGCTATATTCATTGACACTGAGCAAATGCTGCCTAATGCAGTGAAAAGGTTGCATGATGTGAGGGTGCGGCTAGAGTCCAAGGGCCATACGGTTACGGTGCTGCATAAGGGGCAGATTCCGACGATTAAGGTGGATAATATTGTCTACGAAGCGATCCCGCATGCCATCTACGGAAGAGTGCCGATCCATGGGGTGCGTCTAATTCCGAAACCGTTATTTTAAAGGAGTTAAATAATCATGTCCAGACAACGTTCCATGGAGACGATACTAGCCTCTGAGTACGTATCTATAGGCGAATTAGTACGTCTTACGGATTCGCGCTATAGTACGTTGAAGTTTTACACGGAAGAGGGGATGCTTCCTTTCGAGCAGGCAGAGGAAAATCTGACTCGAAGGTATAAAAGGGAGGAGACGGTCGCTCGTATTCTGCGGATTAAAGAACTGAAGTCCAGCGGATTATCCATCCCTCAAATAAAAGAAGCGTTTAGCATGGGGGAATGAGGATACCCTCTCTTGGGGATTGATAAGAACATGACGCAGTCTAAGCGAGCGGCTGCAGCTTTACACGGATTCCAGATTGTTATATGATATTCTCATCATTAGATTTCGATAAATATCTGTTGAACAATATGAGGTGCTTTATGAGTGTGTTAGGTTCTAAATAGTCGTAATTGAATAAATAAACGGTACGATATAGGCACGGACAATGGACGTGTGAAATTCCCCTATATTGTAGGTTTATTTGTGTTACCTATGAAGAACCCTACGATACGTCATGAGGCTTGGGTGGATCTCTATTCATATGTTGGAGATTTCCAGATCAAATATGCCTAGAACATGAATGTAAAGCTGTGGGATTCCTGCAGCTTTTTTTGCTGTCTATATAGTGCGTGTTCAAAAAAGGTCGGTTTTCAGCACCGAAGGTTATGCTTCCGATGTACGTTTTTTCAAAACGCTTCAGTTGGATGAAGCTATGGACGAATGACTTTTTTGAACAACCTCTTAGACATATTTGTTGAAATCTATTGGGGTAGGGTTTCTTCTTGTCATGATTAATTTACGTGAGGAGAATAAACCAATGAATATTAGTACGTTTGACAAATTACAGTACGGCGAACTAAAAGAAATCGTAAAAAGCTTTTGCGTAAGCGGATTAGGAAAACAATTAATTGATAAATTACAACCAAGCGCAAGCCTGAGTGTTGTAAAAGCTCGTTTGAACGAGACGACAGAGGCTAGGGCGATTCTCGATACTGAAAGTCATGTCCCGTTAGTGGGCATATCAAATATCCAGAACTTTATGGATAAGCTTGATAAGGGCATGATTCTTGACCCTTCTGAGCTCGTAGCCATCGCAGATTTCTTGCGCGGCTGCCGCAAAATGAGGGGCTTTATGCGGGATAAGGAGCTTCTGGCCCCGAAAATTAGCGCATATGTCTATTCCATGACGGAGTTCGCACATATTGAGGACCGGATTCATGCAAGTATCAAGGGAAATCAGGTAGACTCCGCAGCAAGTAAAGAGCTGAAGCGAATTCGCAAACATATCGATATAGCGGAAGCGAAGATTGAAGAGCAGCTTCAACGTTTTTTGAAAAACAGTGCAAATAAAGAATATATTCAAGAGTTTTTTGTAAGCAAAAAGAATGACCGATTTACGATTCCCATCAAAGCAGCCTATAAAAATCATGTACCGGGTGCGATTGTGGAGGTATCTTCGAAGGGGGCTACGGTATTTATTGAACCGATCTCCGTATCGAAATATAATGCGGAATTAGCCAGTTTGAAAGCCGAAGAAGCAATGGAGGAATATCAGATCCTTGCAGACTTATCTAATTTAATATTTGAACATGCGCAGAGCATGAATATCAATATTGAGTTAATCAGTCAGTACGATATGATTTTTGCCAAGGGCAAATTCAGTCGCAGTATCGATGGTATAGAGCCTCTCATCAACGATCATGGCTATATGAAGCTGGTGTCGTGCCGACATCCTCTGCTTACTGGCAAGGTTGTACCGCTTGATTTTGAGATCGGCGATTCCTATCGAAGTCTCGTTATTACGGGACCGAATGCTGGCGGAAAGACTGTGGTACTGAAAACGATTGGACTCATTACCCTGGCCACGATGTCAGGCTTCCATATTGCGGCTGCTCCGGGTACTGAGGTCGCGCTGTTTCGCAATGTTTTTGTAGATATTGGGGACAATCAAAGCCTTGAGAACGCGCTCAGCACATTTTCATCCCATATGAAAAATATATCGGAGATTATGTACGCGGCAGATCGTCATACCTTACTGCTATTCGATGAAATCGGCAGCGGCACCGAGCCGAACGAAGGCGCAGCACTGGCGATTGCCATTCTCGAGGAGTTCTATCATATGGGCTGTATCACGGTAGCGACCACACATTATGGCGAGATCAAGCAGTACTCGGAAATGCACAGTGATTTCATGAATGCCGCGATGGAGTTTAATCAGGAGACATTGGAGCCTCAATATAGGCTCATGATTGGTCAATCGGGTGATAGCAATGCGCTGTGGATTTCACGGAAAATGAAGCTGAAGGAGCATGTGCTGGAGCGAGCAAAAAGCTATATGCAGCGAAAGGAATATCGCTTGGACCGACTTCAAAGCAGCAAGGTTGGCAAGCCGAAGAATATGGATATCGCAGCGGAAGCGGAGATTCCTACCTATACCATGGGTGATAAGGTTAAGCTGCTGGATCGGAATGAGAGTGCTATCGTGTATCGTGGACTTGATTCCTTTAACAATCTGATCGTATTTGTTCAGGGCACGATGCTGGAGGTTCATTATAAACGTGTAGCGCTGGAGCTGCAAGCAAGTGAACTGTATCCAGAGGGATATGATCTGAACATGCTCTTCACGAACTATCAGGAACGAAAATTTCAGCATGATATGCAGCGCGGCTCGAAGAAGGCGCTCCGGAAGGTACAGAAGGAAATACGGAATCAGCGCCGATAAGACACTGAAGAGCAGAATTGATGATTCCGGATAATAGATTTTAGCATACAACCCAGCCTAGATAGGAGAACTATCGATGGCTGGGTTGTTTATTAACAATGTAGAGATTTCGGTGCTAAAGATTATAGATAGAAAGATAAAATTTGTCGGGGAAAGGAAAATATTGATGTTTTGTAGAATATAATCTTTTATTGTGATTCTTTTGTAAATCAAGGGTTATCACATATCAGAATGAGGGAGGAAATAATGAATGGAGAAAGGCAAGGTGTTAATGCCAGCAGTTGCCGCGCTACTTGCGGCGATTGTTGGCGCAGTCGTATGGGCTCTTATCATCGTATTAGCGGAGTATGAGCTCGGAATTATTGCATGGGGGATTGGATTACTAACCGCTTTTGCTGTTAGTTTCTTCTCGCCAAGAATTACTCCGGTGCAGCAGATTATTGCGGTTATTGCCAGTCTGATCGGGATCGTGTTAGGGAAATTTTTTGCGCTATCCTACATAATGAATGACGGAATGGACGGAATGTTCAGCAGTTATTCGATTACGTTCTTTACGGATAATATTATTGAGGTGTCTCAACCGATTGATATTCTCTTTGTCGTATTGGCTGTTGTGACGGCATGGCAATTGCCGGCAAGATGGTCCAAGCGCAAAGTGGAGGCAAATGCTGTGCAGAACAACGAAGCTCCTACCGCACCGGTGGAATAATCTATACATCATCGTAAATACATAATAGTAAAGGCGTCCCTACATTTTCATAGATAAATGTAGGGACGCTGTTTTTTTACAATTACAAACGTCCTGCTGCCTTTACTTTTACGAGTAGGGCGTTACCTGGGAGATACGCGATCGGAATATCCTCAGACAATACGATCTGTACCGTATCGCGATTTGCGCCGGCAAGAACCGCTTGGTCTATAGCATGGCTGCGCGCATCCTCCATCGCTTGGTCGTAAGTCATCTCGTCCAGCGAATAGATCCGCTCGGTCTCGCCGCTGACTTCACCCAAGGCGGCGCCGATCGCATTAGCGGCATCATAATGCTCCGGTCTTACGATCTTAGCCACACCCTCGAGCTTGTCGGCAACGAGAATGCTTCCGCCACCAACGAGAACCACATCGACAGCTTCTGCGCTAGTCTTCATCCGATCGATCGCATCCTCAATATGCTGCGTAATAATCTCATCGGCTCTGCGACAGATCGCTTCATCCAGTTCATCCGCTTGGACACCTTCCCACTGATAGCGTCCCAGCTTGACCGCTACGTCCGTAGCTGTAAGAGTGTTCCCGCCAAAAATACGGCCGCGCTTCAGAAGCTCATACCCGACGCTGTCCGGGCCAACTGTGACTTGATCCTTCCCGGTATCCGCGCGGACAATCGTGCCGCCGCCGATGCCGATCGATAGAATGTCCGGCATACGGAAATTCGTGCGGACTCCGCCGATCTCAACAGCCGCCGACGACTGACGCGGGAAGCCCTGAGAGAGGACTCCGATATCCGTCGTGGTGCCGCCAATATCTACAACTAGGGCGTTGTTCAAGCCAGACAGATGCGCCGCGCCGCGAATTGAGTTCGTTGGTCCACAGGCGATCGTCAGAATCGGGTAGCGCAGCGCATATTCACTGCGCATCAGCGTCCCGTCATTTTGACAAATATATACGCCAGCATCGATGCCAAAGCCTTGCAATGCATCCTCAAATCCCTTGACCACCCCAGCGATTACGTTCAGTAAGGCGCCGTTGAGCAAAGAAGCATTCTCCCGCTCAAGCAGACCGATGCTTCCAATCTCGTGAGACAAGGTTACAGGCATGTCCGGCCCTAATACTTGCTTGGCCAGTTGTTCTACCCGTTTCTCCTGAGAGGTGTTCACCGGCGAGAATACGCCGCATACGGCGATGGCCTCAACCTCGCCTTTCATCTTCCTGAAGCAGTCCAGGATCTCTTGTTCATTCAAATCGACAATCGTTCGACCGTCATATTCATAGCCGCCATGGACGATATAAGCATGCTGTCCTACCGCTGCTCGTAAGGTGTCATCCCAATCGGCCAGCGGTGGAACCGCTGTTGTCGCCGGTGCTCCGAGGCGGATCAACCCGACTTTGCCAAGATGCTTGCGTTCCACAATGGCATTCGTACAATGTGTAGTCCCTAGCATTGCATAACGGACCTGTGCCGGATTAACATGGCTCTCAGAGAGCAGACGGCGAATAGACTCGATAATTCCTTCATTAACATCACGTGTCGTGTGGACTTTTACCGTATGAATCGTGTTCAACTTCGAATCGAGCAAGGCTGCATCCGTATTTGTTCCGCCGACATCCACCCCGATGCGGTAAATTTCTTCGTTGTTATTCAGGTTTGTATGAGACATTACCGTGCATCCCCTTTCTGTGTTGTCAGCTTCTCAATCGGAACATAAGGCACATCATAGCCAAAATATTGCGGGCCAACCGTTTCAAGCCCTTTAGCGGTACGCCATTTCGGATCACAAGGGAATCCAACCGCGGTCACCCGGGCCCCGTATTTCAAATTCTCTGTCGTAATCGGCATACCTGTATCCTGGTCCAGTAGCGAGATCAAATCCGGAGTCACGGCCAGAGAATGTCCATCCTCTGTGGCGAGGAGGAACTCATTCTGGAAGAACAATCGCATCGTGCGACCCTTCTGCGCATCCGTTCCTTCAAATACGGCTTCCCCTCGTGTAAATCCGCCTTCTGTACGACGGCGAATGTCCACCGCTTTTCCATGAAACAATGCATAACCATGCAAGTGCTTCAGCAGGGCGTCGATCGGATTTTGCCGCATATCCTTGGACTCGTACAGTATCTTGCCGATCTCATAAGCAAGCGTTAATGTGTGGTGAACGGCGCTCTGTTTCACTTGCGCTCCTGTTGCTGGATAATCACAGATCGAAGCGGATCCGCCCATCTGGATCGTAATGGCGCGCGCCATCCGCTCCTCCCAGACGCCGTCGATTGCATGCATCAACACGGCGTTGCCGCGTTCATCAGCCATCGTAATCGGACTGCAATCCATGCCGTCCAGATAGAAGGTGACCATTTGCGATTCAGGAAAAGCCCGTCCCATGGCATCCGCATCCAGCAGCGGAATACCGCGCTCCGCGGCTGCGATGACAGGAACTAGTGAATTTCCACCACCGACCTCAATCGGCATAATGGCGTTTACCTTGCGACCGAGTTCTTTTTCGATCAGATCCAGAGGCTTCGTCATCTGCTCCGTTGAAGGAATCTTCTCGTTCATTACGGTTGGCGCCCCGATCATGGACAGAGGGACGACGAGAGCGTCGTCCTCTAGATCCTCTGGGCTGACTACACGCACAGGACCATATTTACGAATGGCCTCCAGCGCCATCAATTTACCGATATGGGGGTCGCCGCCCCCGCCGGTACCAAGGACTGCCGCACCTACGGCAATATATTGAATCGCTTGTTCATTTAACTCTGTTAGCTTGAAGTTTGTCATGATGATGTTATCCTTTCTTCGTCATGATCTTGCCGACGATCCACTGCACAATAAAGGCGAAAATAAATGCGTCCAATGCCGGAACCCTCGTTAGCTCGAACCAGCCAAATCCGTCTGGAGCAGCTGTTGTCATATAAGCGAAGAACGTAGCTGCAACCCAGACCACCAGGGAACGAATAACCCAGTTCTTGTTGCGGTCGATCCCTTCAAAGGTGAATTTCTTGGAATTCACGAGTAAATACTCTGCCGTGTAGATCCCGCCGATTGGCGATACAAAGCTTGTAATTACATTCAGGAAGGACAAGAATTTATCATAGATACCGAACACGGCGAGCAGTGTAGCAATAAGACCGGCAATGACCGTAATCAGCTTCTTCGGAATCCGGTTGAACACGACGGAGAATCCGAGCGATGCCGAATATAGATTGTTCGTATTCGTGGTCCACTGCGCTAGCGTTAAGACGATAATGGCGGGAAGTCCCAATCCCAGCATAATGAAAATATTCGTCAGATCATCTGTATCCATTAACCGGGACAAGAAAATAGCGATGACGGTCATGAAGCTGTTGCCAACGAAAAAGCCGATAAAAGCAGCGGTAACCGCATGCTTCGGAGTACGTGCCCAGCGGGCAATGTCCGGTGAGAGCACCGTGCCGACAATAAAGATTCCGATAACTAAGGAGATCGCTGTCCCCATCGGAATTGGCGAACTGCTGATCGGCTCCCAAACAGCAGAAGTTCCTTTTTGATAGAAAGCTGTAAAAATGGCGATAGCAATAAAGATCACCAGCAGCGGCACTGACCAAGTACTTAATCGTTCAATCGAACGATATCCCCAAATGGCCGTCGACATCATCAGCATGCCGCCGATGAACGAGAGTACGCCTAAGGACAAATCGATTCCCCATAATTTATGAAAAGCCGTCTGCATATTCGAGGCGAAGAATCCGGCCTGCACACCGAACCACCCAAGCGAGAAAATACCTAGAACAACCGATACGATTCGTGCTCCCATGTTACCGAATAAGAAGCGGCTGATCATTGCCGTAGATAATCCCGTCTTGGCTCCAACATACGCACAAAGTGCGCCGATGAGCCCCAGAATCAATGAACCGACCATCGTGGCTGTAAGCGAGTCGGCGAGATTCATGCCATTGCCTAGTTCCGCCCCCAGGAACATGGCTGACAGGTCAATCCCAATCGCAATCCAGACTAGCGACATGGATAGCCATTTTTTCCGCAGATGCGCGGGAACGGGCTCTCTTTCAAAATCTTGCGCCTTCGAATCATTACTCTGTACTTGACTTACTTCTGACTCTGACATTGTCCCATCCCCTTGATGTTCTTCTAGTAGTCCCTATGAGCCGGCTCCGTTCCAATACATCTCAAATGCATGGTTCAGCTTGCGCTCATAAACTTCTCTGGAGGTGTAATAGAAATATTGCATACTTAATCCATCCATCAAGTTGAGGAAAGCATCAACCAGCAACTGCACAGGTTGTTCGCGAATAGCGCCTTCTTCGATTCCTTGCGTGATCAACTGTTCAATGATGTTCGTAAGCAGCTCGTCCGATTGCAGAAACGCTTCCTCGATCGTCTCCTTCAGAAATGTCGGCGGAAAAATTACATATCGCAGTACGATTAAGCTTGCTTCCGGATTCTGCTGATAGAATTCATACTGTCTAGTCAGAACTCGGTGGAGACTCTCCTTCGCACCAAATGATCTCTGGTCCTTGAGCAGCTCCTGAATGAACGTATTGTACAGCTGCATCGCTTCACGAAAGACAGTCATGAATAAATCCTCTTTGTTCTCGTAAAACGCATAAATCGCTGGCGTCTTCACGCCTACTTCCTTGGCAATTTCAGAGAGCGCTGTACCGTCGTACCCTTTCTCCCCAAAAAGCTTCATCGCTGCTTCTCTCAACTTATTTCTGGTCATGAATATTCTCACACTCCGTACTTAATTAACGTTAATTAAAAAGTAATATACATCCAACTGAATAAAAATACAATAGTTTTTTTGAAAATACACCAACTGGATAGTTAGGAGCGTGAGGAAAAAATCGCGGGGCAAGGGGAATCTACTATTTTATGTTATAATATAGAACAAATGTTCCATAATAGTGAGGGATCAAAAGCGAGCGGCCATTTTGAACAACCTTTAATAGAAGTCGGCGGGTGAAGCAATGATGAAGGATCAAGTGAAGATCGCTGTAAGGCCACTAGTTGAATATGTGTTCCGCAGCGGGGATCTTGACAGCGGGTTCAGAACAGGAACGGCCTTGACCGAAGGGACGAAGGCGCATCAGCAGGTACAGCGGAGCTACGGCGAGGCAGATCAGAAGGAAGTATATCTAGCAGCGGAGATTCCCTATGGAGATCTGCTGTTTATCATAGAGGGAAGATGTGATGGGCTTCTGGTTCTGGAGGATGGCTCGGTGATGATCGATGAGATCAAATCGAGCTCCAGCGACATTCCGGCGGCGATGGAGGAGAGCTATCCGGTTCATTGGGCACAGGCTAAATGCTACGCCTATATGTATGCGAGAGAGCACGGAGCCAAGCGAATGAAGGTCCAACTGACTTATGTACAGGTTATAACAGGAGAACAGCGACGGTTCCAGCAGGAGGTGGATTTTACCGAGCTAGAGGCTTTTGTAAATGAGATTGTTGAGCAGTACGCGCCTTATGCACAAATGCTTCGAGATCATCAGATTGCAAGGGACAAGAGCATTAGCGAGCTGGATTTCCCGTTTGCGTCATACCGGGACGGACAGCGAAAATTGGCGGGCGCGGTCTATAAAGTGATCGGCGAGAGAGTGCATTTATTTGCCAAGGCCCCGACGGGGATCGGCAAGACGATCTCGACGACTTTTCCAGCAGTAAAGGCGATGGGAGAGGGGCGGCTGGAGCGTATTTTCTATTTGACGGCCAAGACGATTACCCGTACAGCTGCGGAGGATACGTTCTCTTTGCTGCAATCCAAAGGTTTACATCTGCATGTAGTTACGATTACCGCTAAGGAGAAGATCTGCCCTCAGGACCGGGTGAGCTGTCGCAAGGAGGATTGCCCCTTCGCGGACGGGTATTATGATCGGATTAACGGGGCTGTTCTTGATATATTGGCGAATGAGACGCTGATTGGACGTAAGACGATTGAAGATTATGCGCGCAAGCATCGGGTATGTCCCTTTGAGTTCTCGCTTGATCTTGCCTATGCGGCGGATGTGGTGATTTGCGATTATAACTATATTTTCGATCCGAGAGTATCTTTGAAAAGAATGTTCGCGGAGTCCAAGAGCCGCACCGCGCTGTTGATCGATGAGGCTCATAATTTGGTGGACCGGGCACGCGAGATGTATTCGGCGTCTCTGAATAAAGGAGATTTCCTAAGTTTACAGCGGGAGTATAAAAGCCTTAATGCGGAGGTGCATCAGGCTGCCAAGGCCGTGAATGGCTTCTTCATTCAATTGCGTAAAGATGCCTTGGATTCGGGCAGGAAGGAGCAAGTATCGCAGCAGGTTCCGGCGCAGTTGATTGAACAGGTTGAGCATTTCATCCTTGCAGCGGAGCAGGAGCTGAGTTTACATCAAGATGGGGAACAGGGGCAACTTCTGCTGCAGACGTATTTCACAGCACAGAGCTTCGTCAGGATCAGCAAGCTGTATGACGATAGATTCGTGACCTATGCGGAGATCTCCTCAAGGGAAGTGTCTATAAAGCTGTTCTGTCTCGATCCTTCTCATCTACTGCGGGAGATGGGTAAGGGCTACTGCTCGCATATATACTTCTCGGCGACGTTAATACCGATGTCTTATTATCGGGATATGCTGGGGGCGAGGGAGCAGGACTATACATTATCGTTACCCTCACCCTTCCATCGTGAGCAGCTTGAAGTACAGATCGAGCCGTTGTCCACACGATATCATGACCGTGAGGGGACGAAGCTGCAAGTGGCAGAGCTGCTTAGACGGATGATGGCCGGGCGTTCGGGCAATTATCTGTTCTTTTTCCCTTCCTATGCTTATATGAATCTGGTCTATGAAGCGTTTATCGCTAATTTTGCTGATGAGACAGGATTGCGCTTAATGCTGCAACAGGGGGATATGACGGAAGAAGAACGGGAGGGCTTTCTAGCGGCGTTTGATGCTGACAATGAGGGGACTTTGGCTGGCTTTGCGGTCATGGGCGGCATTTTCTCCGAGGGAATTGATCTGGTCGGCGATCGTCTGACAGGCGTAGCGATTATTGGAGTAGGCTTGCCGCAGATCGGTTTGGAACGGAACATTATCCGCGATTACTTCAATAGCGGAGGCAAGAACGGGCTCGACTATGCCTATGTCTATCCCGGGATGAACAAGGTGCTTCAGGCCGGAGGCCGCCTCATCCGCACCGAGACGGATCAAGGAAGACTGCTGCTGATCGACGACCGTTACCTGCAGCCGCATTATGTGGCATTGCTACCCGATGAGTGGAAGTGAGCTGTAAAAAAATATATTTTACAGCTCTTTTTTGCCGATAAGCGCCAACTACTTCAAGATACCGTACTGTGAGCCATGTTCAGTTGCAGGCTCAGGTCCTTCAGCGATATTCCCGGTGAATCGTACAATTTATGCATAACGGTGACTTGAGACTGCGGCGACAAGTGGATTTCACGACACGTTATGGATACTGCTCATGCTATCTATAGTCGGGCTTCTGTTGGCATTTGAATTAAAGAAGGGAGATAGGGCGCCCAATTTCGGAAAGTAATTCGTTTTTTTCATATAGGATTCGGATACTATTGATCAACGATCGCTACCTGCAGCCGCATTACGCGGGGCTGTTGCCGGAGTAGTGGGAGTGTGAGTGAAAAGTGTCATAAATCGTAGGAGAATCCTATATGAAAAGAAATATGAATTGGTTAATATTGCTTTATATTGAGGAGTATAGCCCATTTTTGACAGAAAGACCTGTAACGGGGCCATTAAAAGATGAGCGGCCGCGACATGCGAGCTAAGTTAGGTTTACTTAATAGCCGTTGTCGTTGAAGTGTTTTATGCTCGCCTCGTATAGTGAAAGCCTGCAAACATGCAGTTATTTCGCGAGTATTACGACCAAGGAGGTGAAATTCCTGCAAACTTGCAGTTTTTTCTCTGGATCGACTTGAATTCAAGGGAAGCGATGCAAATAAGATGCATATTTGCAGGAATTTAGTAAATCTAGCTGATTGGGGGGATAAAGCCTGCATATTTGCAGTTTTTTAGTTTACATGGGCAAGGAGCGAGTATTATAGAAGCATCAGTGCTGATAGACTGGCTTTTTGAAAAAGTAATTATATACTGACTGACAGGGATGCTGCAGAAGGAGTAATCGGCACCACTTTTCGGCGTTTATTACGGTACATACGGTAGTATTGAAAGATACTCAGTCGATGGAGGTAAAGGAGACGGTATAATGGCGTTACGATTACATTGGAGTCGAAATATTGAGCGCAGGAAGAAACAAGAGAGGTTAATCAATAAAGATCCCACGATCATATCCAACAACTGTATTGCTGGTATCATGTACTACGATTTGAACATCAGGTATAAATCCCCGACTATTAATTTGTGTTTTTCTCCAGAAGACTTCATAAGATATATTCATCATTTAGCAGACTATTCGAACACAGAATTAATTAAAGAGGTGGATCCGGCGGTATCCTACCCGATTGGCGTTTTACATAACAGATTTGGAGAAGTCAGGATTCATTTCATGCACTATCGATCCTTTCAAGCGGCTAAAGTAAAGTGGGAGGAACGTACACGTCGCATAGACTATGACAATACATACATTATTATGGACGCTGGATTAGATTGCCCCAGCGAAATATTGGAGCAGTTCGATCAGTTAGAGTATTCCAACAAAGTTATTCTTACCAACGGCAAAGTGAATAACGTTCGATCATTCTTTCCGATGACTTTTTATGATGAGAGGTATTTTTTCGGCAAAATGCTGTCATATAAGAGTTGGTTCAGTGCCAAAAGATATTTGGATGAATTTGATTATGTTCATTTCTTGAATACGGGGGAGATACCGATGGGGAGGTAGTATATGAAAAATCTATTTCTCTACTTCATAGCTAGTATAATAATATCTATTTCTTTATGCTTTATTATATTTTTTTTTGCTGCTGACGTTATATTAGCAGTGGCGATTACTATTTCATTGCAATTGTCATTGATTACAGGAATATTGATTGCAAAACATAAGAGATAGACAGCAACTGGCATTTTTCGAGTTGGTCATACTACTAACCAACTCTGAAAGAATGCCAGTTGTTGTTTTAAATACAATATTGATCTTAAGAAAGCTGAGCTTGTCTTGCTTCTGTGACGGAAATCCAGCCCTCTAAATTGTTCGTGCAGACGAGCAGGTCGGGATATTCTGCCCATGCCCGGAGGGAGGCCTCATCATCGGGAGTCCAGACCATCAGCCGGACGTCTTCTTCACGGCAACGTTCGATGAAGGACGGAGTAACATATACATGCTTGACAGACAAATATTTGCCGCGAAGCTGCGCGAGATAAGGGAAGAGGGAAGCCGAAGCTCCATAAGAGATCAGGCCTATGGCGATCTCGGTGTCGAGCTCTCTTACCCGTTCGATGGAGTAATGATCGAAGGAGGAGAGAATCACCTGCTCTTTCATGTCCAGACGATGAATGACTTCTAGCGTTGCCGACTCCAGCCCCGGCATGGCATCCCCAGTTTGCTTCAGCTCGATATCGACGGTCAGTCGATCCTTCAAGAGCAGCAATACTTCTTCCAGAGTTGGAATCTGTTCTCCATCTCCGGCATCAAGCAGCTTCAATTCTTGCAATGTATAAGAACAGACCAAGCCTTGCCCGTTCGTCGTTCTGTCCAAGGTGGCGTCATGAATGACCACAGGTACGCCATCGCTCGATAACTGCACGTCCAATTCCAGATGATCGAAGCCCAATTCGAGAGCGGCGCGGAAACCGCGCAGCGTATTTTCCGGATGCTTAAGTGGGTAGCCACGGTGAGCGATTCCATGTATTTTAGACATTTCTCATACCTCCGACTTCTTTATATAAATTCGAAGATTGTGGATCAACAGCTTCTATATAACGTTCCATTGCTTCCAATACTCCCTCGCTATAGTTAGCCTCACATACATAGTCCGCGGCTTGCTTCAATTCATCAGGGCTGTTAGCGACAGCCACTCCTATACCTGCGGCCTGAAGCATGGGCAGGTCATTGAGCTGGTTCCCGATCGCCATTACCTGATCTAATGGAATCTCCAGGATCGCTGCCAGCTGCTGCAAGGCTGTACCCTTGCTGACTTGGCCTGGAACCAACTCAAGATAATTGTCCTCCGATTGAAAAGCAGCGATCGAGGACTGAAGTGCCGTAGAACGGTCTACGAACTCGGCGAACAAACGGCTGCTTTGTTCAACCGGTCCGAGTAAAATCGCTTTTTCAATCTCCGTGCCGCATTCCTGGATTTCATGCAGACTGATGAGCGAGCAGGTAATGCCTTCTTTTCGTTCATAAGCAGCAATATTTATATTCCTGGCCAAGGTCTGTACCTCATCCCCGCAAAAAAGCAACACATCCAGCCCGGACTGATCCGCTGCATTAAGCAGATTATATAGGCTCGCTAGGGAAATGCCGGAGCGTTCAAGCGTAGTTCCGTTAGCCTGAGCTAACACGGCGCCGTTGCAGAGAATCACTGGCAGAGCGAGTCCCAGCTGTTGGATAATCGGGCGCGCTGTAATAAAAGGCCGTCCAGTCGCCAGTGTGAAGCAGCCTCCCCGGCTGACGTACTCACGAATGGTAGTTGCTGTAGAGCTTGGCAAGGTATGATCGGCGGAGAGCAATGTACCGTCCAAATCGCTAACGATGAGTCGAATTGGATTCACGAACAACATCCCTTCTGTTATAGGTCTTCCGCGTCAGTTAGAAGGTTGTCTCTATTCTCCACCGTAACTTGTGCGGCTTAAGAGGCAGTAGCCAATTAAACTTCTGCTGTACATATCAGACTAATAACTTACTAACTTGCCTAATTGTAAAAAAGTGCAATTAAATGAGCGGCGATCAGCATCAACGACGTTTTAGTTGTAAAATGTACACTTAAAATTCCTGTTTTCACCCATTCTGCGAGTACGCGCGATTTTAAATGTACTAAATACACTTATTATCGCCATAGCCCTCTGGTTAGAGATTTTAGATGTAGGTTATACATTTATTTGGGCCGACCACGGGTGTTTCTCTTGTAGAGAACTACAGGATCGTAAATAAGTGCTGATTTACAACTATTCCAGCCACTTATGAGCTCAATCTAACATATAAGTGCTGCTATACACTTATTTAGGCTGCCTCCGCTCAAAACCGGGTCGAATTCGACGAATAGTTGTATAATCGCAGTTATTTGTTGATTTTCATGGCGTTCTGTCCAAATAGGTGTGCTACAGCAGCTATTTTTTCTGTATGAAGAGATACGCGCACATGTTCAGGCAATGTAATATCCCAATGGGGCTATCAATAGTCGGTTCTGCTGTCGTGTTGGCTTATTTGTAGGAACCAGCGCCCCGCCTGCCCCGTTAGCCCGGCGGCCAGCAGTGTTCCTCCAAATTGAACCGTTGATTGGTATATGCACTTTCGTTATTTAAAGGTCGAATTGGCCATGGCCGAGACGATATGCTTCTGCATGACAGTAAACACGAGCACGATCGGGATGATCGCCATCACGCTGGCGGCCATGATGATGTGGAAGTACATCGCTTCGTCCCCGGCGATCGAGTCGCGCAGCATGGCGATGCCGACCGACAGCACGCGCATATTGTTCGTGTTGGTCATAATCAGCGGCCAGAAGTAAGAGTTCCAGGATGAGATGAAAGTCAGCACCCCGAGCGTAACAACCGTCGGCTTAGCCATCGGCAACAGGATGCGATAGAGTATCGTGAATCTGCCGGCACCGTCGACTCGGGCGGCTTCCAGCACATCGTTGTTAAGCGACTTGAATGCCTGACGAAGCAGGAAGATCCCGTAGGCCGAGGCTCCGCTTGGGACGATGAGCGCCCAGAATGTATCGAGCCAGTGTACCTTCGACATCATGACATAGACCGGCACGAAGGTAACCTGATCCGGCACGATGAGCGCGGCCAGGACGAGGAAGAACAGTACTTCCTTGCCCCAGAATCTTCCCTTGGCAAAAGCGAAGGCCGCCATCAGTGCAACATTGAGCTGGAGAATGACGATACCGACCGACATGACCAGCGTGTTCATGAAGAAGCGGGCATAGGGAATGACCCGGAATGCTTCGGCATAATTGCTCCAATGGAATGACTTGGGCCATAGCGTTGGCACGGCCAGCCGCATCTCCGCTTGTGTCTTGAAGGAGCTGATCAGAAGCCAATAAATCGGGAAAAAGATCAGAACAGTCACCGCAACGCCAAGCACCGTACGTAGGGTGAAACGCAGACGGTGCTGCTTCTCCCCGGCCATTCTGCTATCCCTCATAGTGCACCTGCTTTCTGCTGACGAGCCATTGGATGATCGTTAGTACAAGGATGATGACAAATAGGATCATGACCAGGGCCGAGGCTCTGCCGGTCTTGAATTCCGTGAAGGCCATCGTATAGATCCAGTAGACAATCGCATTCGTCGCTTGCAGCGGTCCGCCGTTGGTCATAATGTCGATGGACTGGAACACCTGCATGGACGAGATAAAGGTCGTAATGACAAGGAATAGCGTCATGGGCGACAACAACGGCAGCGTAATGTAGCGGAAGCGGCTCAGCCCGGATGCGCCATCGATTGCGGCAGCCTCATAATATTCATTCGGGATGCCGCGCATACCGGAGATGAACAGCATCATGGCGAAGCCGACGCCTTTCCAGACCGAGACTGCGACCAGTGCAGGCAGTGCCGTGGATGGGTTGGTCAACCACTGGATCGGTTCAAATCCCATGAGATCGGTGACACGATTAAGCAAACCGTATTGTCCGTTGTAAATCCAGGTAAATACCATCGCTGCAATGACCATGGAGATATAATGCGGCATGAAGATAATCCCGCGCATGACCGCATACATTTTGGAGCGAAACACGTTAAAAAGAAGTGCCAGCATCAGGCCGATCGTCAAGGTCAATACGACATCGAGCAGCGTGTAATGCAGAGTGACCTTAAGCGACTGGTACAGATCCTCATTCTTGAACAACTTGACATAGTTTTCAGTACCGACGAATTTCTTCACCGGCTTGGTCATATTCCAGTTCGTGAAGCTGATATAGACCGAGTTCATCAGCGGGTAATACAAGAACACGCCAAGGAAAATCAGCGCCGGGACGGCAAACATGAAGTCTTTGGCTTTCTCTATCCATTGAAGATACTTCTTGCTGGTGTAAGGAGAGACGTCCGCCTTGGCGGTCGTCTCCCTGATCAATTGAGCAGATTGCGATTGCGAATTGCTGTTCATCATCATTCATAATCCTCAAGAATTTCGTTCATTTTCTTGGCTGCTTCCGGCATCAGCTGTGCAGGGTCAGCCTGGTTCAGAACCATTTCACCGATCACTTCCTTATACACGGAACTGAATTCTGGATAAGCCGGGTGTTGCAGACGAGGAGTAACGTTGTCGAAGTTGTCGAATACAGCCTTATATTGCGGCCAGCGCCCAAAATAGGCTTTGCCTTCTTCAGTTTCAAGCGCCGATTTGCGGGTTGGCAGGTAGCCTACCGATTCCGCCCAGCCGATATTGTTCTCCGCAGCGGTCATGAATTGCACGAACTTCCAAGCGGCTTCTTTTTCCAGATCGCTAGCTCCGTCCATGATCACGATTCCAGCACCGCCGATGTTGGAGGTTCGAGTCTTGTCGCCCGGCAGGAAGGATACGCCAACCTCGAAGCTGGCATTCTCACGGTAAGTCTTCAGCATAGCCGAAGTATGCTCAACCATTGCAATTTGGCCGCCAAGGAACATCTGGCGCATATTGTCCGAAGCGCCCTTGCCGTAGCCCATTTGCATCGAGCCGTCCTTGATCCACTTCTGGAAATTCTGTACGTAGCGCAGCGATTCCGGTGTATCAACAGCCGCTTGGCCTTCCTCATTCAGAATCTGGCCACCGCCGTTGATCAGCCAAGGATCATAGTACCAAGTGTCCCAGCCGGGAACTGCGAAGGCATAACGGGTCGTCTTGCCGTCCTTGCGCTCAGTTACTTTCTCGTTAAAAGCTTCAATCTCATCCCAGGTTTGCGGCGGTTGTACGCCAAGCTGGTCGAGCAAAGTCTTGTTGTACACAAACACGCTCGTGCTGACGATTAGCGGGAAGCCGAATTGCTTGCCATTGTAGGCATATGCCTGCAGCATTCCTTTGGCAAAATCGTTCGTGTCGACCTCATCTCGGTTAATCCATGGCGTCAAATCTGCAAACACGCCGCTGTCGGCAAAATTGGGCAGGGAAGCGACTTCGACATTCGTTACGGCAGGAACATCGCCTGCGGCAACGGCTGCCTGAAGTTTTTTGTGCAGATCGTCATAGCCGCCTTGGAATACCGGTTCTACCGTAATATGCGGATATTTAGCCTGGAAAGCCTCGATCATTTTGTTCAAGCCCTCGATCTGTGCATCGCCATGAGCGTGCCAGTATTGGATCTTGACGGGTGTTGTGTCGTCTTTGAGACCGGAATCAGCTACTGGTGCGGAAGAGTTATTTCCTTTGCCAGCCGCATCAGCGCTGCCAGCCGTATTCGTATTACCACCGCACGCCGCCAGCGTCAGAGTGAGGATAATGGCGAGTACCGGGTTTAACCATTTCAATGTTTTCATGGATATGAAAACTCCTTTCCTTGATCGAGATTAGGATTTTTAAAAATGAGAGTTTACAAAGAGAGTTTAAAATGAGAAAAAACACTAAAAAGAGACGATCGAGTAAACAGCCAAAAGCGCATACCACCTCCTGTAGTTAGGAATTGCATGTCATGTGCCCTTGGGTTATCTCATCGTCTCCACCCAAAAAGAAATATATGAAATTGAATTGCTGAACCTCTAACGAAACTCCATATCGTTATTTCCGCAAAAATGAGGGTAAATCGAGTCTAACGAAACGTCATATCGTTATTTCAATGAAATGTCGCCTTTTAGCCCCTCATGGGCACCAATAACGATACCCAGTTTCGTTAGAATTTTTGTTGGCCCATTTTGATGCAAATAACGATACCCAGTTTCGTTAAAAATCGGGGCAGTGAGTATTTCTAAGTCGACCGCTTACCAGAATCGCTGGTCGCCGATCGATACATAGTCTGCGCCGCTGTCCAGCGCGGTTCGGATCTCTTCCTCGTGACGGATTAGCCCGCCTACGATCAGGGGACGTTGAATCCGCGCTTTGAGCTCACCGATGATTCTTGGCATCAAGCCTGGCATCAGCTCAACTTCATTCGGCTGCGCGCTGGCAATCACCTTAATCGCTGTCTCTACCGCGGCGGTATCGATAGCAAAGATGCGTTGAATCGAAGAAATACCGGCATTTCGGGCCGCAGTGATCGCGTTGGTCTTCGTCGATACAATACCATCGATATGGAAGGTATCTGCTAAATATTGAATGGCGGAATGATCGCGGCCGATGCCGCCAACCATCTCGACATGTACGTATACCTGCTTGCCTGCATGATGCAGCTTGTCCATCATATCGCCCATCTGTAGAATATCGCCAGTCATTAAGATGACGCGCTCTACCTGGCTGGTCAGAGCGGCATTGATCTGTTCGGGCTTGGTGATGGAGGCGATGACAGGGAGGCGGGATTCGTCCAATTGCTTCATTATGATGATCCTCTCTCTTCGGTTGACATGCTTCTATTCTAGATGATGAATGTTAGCGTGAGATCAATGCGGTGTTAACGGTTTGTAATGCTCATTGAAAAGAAAGCTGATTCCTGCTATGTTTGATCAAAAAAAGAGAGTGAGGCGTACACTATGGAATTACATGGACCGAATCCGAATGCGCTTTATCCTAATGAACAAATCAAAAGTATCTGTTATATCAAAAATGCAATTACAAGAGACAATATTATAGTAGGTGATTATACGTATTATGATGATATCCATGGGGCGGAGAAGTTTGAGGAGCATGTGACACATCACTATGAATTTATTGGAGACAAGCTGATCATAGGAAAGTTTTGTGCGATTGCCAAAGGGATTGAATTTGTGATGAATGGTGCCAACCACCGGATGAATTCAGTGACGACCTATCCTTTTAATATTATGGCTCATGGCTGGGAGCGAGCAGTTCCGGATTTAAAAGATCTTCCTATAAAAGGGGATACCGTGATCGGTAACGATGTGTGGATTGGACAGAATGTTACGGTTATGCCTGGAGTGCATATTGGCAATGGTGCAATCATTGCTGCTAATTCAACGGTAGTGAAGGATATCCCGGCGTATAGTATAGCTGGGGGAAATCCTTGTAAAGTGATTAGACAACGTTTTGATGATGAGATGATCGAATATCTCGAAGCACTGAAGTGGTGGGATTGGGATGCGGAGAGAATTTTTAACAATCTTGAAGTATTATGCAGCAGTGACCTAACAAAGATTAGAGAGATTAAATAAAAGCAATATGATTTTTTCATATAAGATTCGGAATATCATTAACATTTTCAAGAAAACTCTGATAACCTTAATAAGGTAGCCCAATTAAAATGAGTTTTAGTCGGAGTTACAGCCACCTGTTCTAGCAGGTGGTCGTTTTTAATTTATGAAGGGATCTTTGCATCATGAAAATCATTCGTATTATTATCCAAGTGTTCCTGCTATATTTGTTCTACATCGTTGGGGAATATCTGCAACAGAAACTGCATCTCCCTGTGTCTGGAAGTATCGTAGGCTTACTGTTACTCTTTGTTCTATTGCTTTTCAAGGTCATCCCCTTGAAGTGGATAGAAGATGGTGCCACCACGATATTAGCTTATCTTCCGTTATTTTTTATTCCAGCGACGGCTGGGATTGTGAACCATATGGACATTTTTAATGGGAGAGGTTTACTGTTAATCCTGATCCTTATCGCTAGCAGTGTGCTCACGATAGCCGCAGCTGCACATTCCAGCCAATGGTTTTCTAGCCTTAACAGCAAGAGGAAAGCGGGATGGAGTGGCGAGAGACTAAGCGAAAAGGGGAAGGAAATATAATGTTTTTTATCGCGACAGGTATTGTCCTGCTGAATGTGGCTATTTATTTAATGATGTCGTGGGTGTATAGACGATTTCGCCATCCTGTACTTATTCCCGCGCTTACAGCGACAGTTATTGTTGTAGGGATACTCATCTATTTTCATATTCCGTATGACACCTATATGATAGGCGGTCAGTGGATCAATAAGCTGCTCGGCCCTGCTGTAGTGTCACTTGCCTACCCTCTGTATAAACAACGTAAGGTCCTCGTCGAGAATCTCCCGGCGATCTTGGGGGGAACGGTTGTAGGTCTGCTAGTAGGGATGTTTAGTGGACTCCTTCTAGCGGCAGGATTAGGATTCTCGAAACTATATATTCTGTCTATACTGCCTAAATCGATCACAACACCCGTGGCCATTCAGATTTCAAGCAGCTTAGGTGGGGACTCTTCCTTAACCTCTGTATTTGTCATGATTGCCGGATTTACGGGCGCGATTGGTGGACCTTTGATCATAAAGCTGTTCCGAATTCAAAGTGAAGTTGGAATCGGAATTGGTTTAGGGACTGCTTCTCATGCGCTAGGAACTGCAAAAGCATTGGAATATGGTGAACGATCCGTCTCCATGAGCTCGGTGGCGATGACGGTTTGTGCGATTGTAGGTTCATGCATCGGACCGTTAGTGGTTTGGATGTTGTACCCATAAAGAAGCGCCCTTTCCGCTATGGAAGGGGCGCTCTTCTTTGAACCCATTTATCTTCATAAATAATAGTTAGTCATCGCTTGATCGCTGGCCAGAACGGCCTCGCTGTCGAGCTTCTTCTTGAGGTAAGTCTTGTCCGATGAGATGAAAATGCTCATGATCAGATCGACGACGAACAGGAACGTGATGTGATTGGACATTAGCGCACTGTTATTAACCGATATTTTATCCGGTACGATGATGTTTACGTCCGAATTCTCTGTAATAGGTGATGAATCATAACAGGTGATCGCAATCGTCTTGACCTGATGGACCTGCGCAATCGCGACGGTCTCCACGATCTCCTTGGTTGAACCGGAGCGAGAGAAGGCGACAACAGCGTCTTCCTTGCCGCATTGGGCGGCGGCGATCTTCATGGCACGGCTGTCGTTGATCGCTTCAGCCATAATGCCGATAATGGACAAGCGATTCTTCAAGGCGATGGCGGCCAGATAAGAATCGAACATGCCGATAATGAATATGCGCCGGGCTCCCTTCAGTATATCCACCACCTGGCGGAGCTGTTCCTCCGTAACCAGCGCTGATGTGTTCACGATGAGTTCATTATAATCGAGCGCAAGCGCGTCGATGGGATTGATTTCCCGTCTCTCTTTTTTCTTGGCCTGCATATCCCGATAGAAGGCGTCCTGGGCGAAAGCGATTTTGAAATCGTTGAAGCCCTTGAACCCGACCTTTTTACAGAAGCGGTTGATACTTGTCTCCGATACGCCGATTTCATTTGCAATGGCCGTGATCGTGTTGCGCGTAATAAAGTCCGGATTGTGTATGACAAAATTGGCGATCTGATTTTCACCGTAGGTTAATTTTTGCGTCTGGGATACGATCTTGGCGATGACGGCCGGAACCTGTGAAGACATGATACCTCCTCCTGATCTAACGCTGGAAATGACTACTCCGGCGTGTCTGGCAATAGCTTTTCCCATTATATCATACTGAGTGAGGTATTGAGAGTGCGTTATATCCATAATTTACAAGTTGTAATCTGCTGCATAAAATCCTCAGCCTGAAGCTGCTTCTCTTCGATCAAATAGGCAAAGTCCAGCAAATTGGGCAGGTAGGGAAGACCCAGTAACTCTTTGCAGAAGGCATGCGCGGCGATCTCGCAGCACTGCATTACACTAGATCGTCTTGTCCATGGACCCAGCTTGAAGACCTCTATGGCTTCAAGCCGTTCATTTGTAAAAGTCTGCTCCCGGTACTCTAACCAATGGTAGAACTCATGGGCCAGATGAATATCGACCAGAAGGTCGAGATCTGTATCCGCGCCGCTGGACCGTTCGCCTAGTATTTCTTGGCATACTGTCTGCATTCCCTTGAGCGAGGAGGCATACAGGATGATTTCCGGTGGTGTCTTGGAGAAATCAATCTGTGCGCGGAAGGAGACGTTATGAAATTTACCGGAAGCCTCGGTGATCACGTAATGAAGTCCAGCTTCCCTGCACATGGCGCGAATGCCGTGGCCTTTGTAGGCTGTCGCCGCCAAGCGTCCGGCTTGAAGTGATTCATGGACGTAATAGGGAATTTTCTCCGGCGGTATTTTATGAAACAGCGGGTCCTGCCGCAGCTCCATACAGCCCAGGACTTCATCGGATAGATCGGACATCATATCAGGTATAAGAGCTTGCACCGGCATTCATCATCGTCCTCCTCGCAATTTCAGCTAACGGATTACATTTCTACACTTCTATTGATAGGCAATAACCAGCATTTCATCTTCGGGCTTAAGCATCTCGGTCTCAATCTCAAGAATCGACAGAAGCTGTTCTTTGGTCTGCATACCGGTTAGATCAAGCATTTTCTCCTTATAAAAGACGAACACCTTCGGGATCGTGGCATTGGCATCGGAATAGATAGTGTTATCATCCAGGAATGAACTCAGCGCTTCAGACGCGGCTTTGCTCAGCTTCGTATAATGCACATTGCTCTTCTTGAAGCGGACGACACCTTCGCGGTCGAGAACACTGACCGAGCTGGATTTCTTTTTTAACAGGCCAAAAAAGGATTTCTTCACATTCTCGCTGACGAACAGGTTCCAGCGTCCGGTCTGTGCAGCAAGCACCGTCGATTCCAGCGGCTGATCGATCGAGCTGGCGGCGATGGCCTTCATCTCTTCCACGGACATGGCTTCCTGACCCAGATCCTTGGAGCGCAGCTCGGTGGAGCCGGTCGCCATCGCGCGGAGAATGTTCTTCTGGCTGTCAATCTCGATGCTGACTTCGACGGTTTCCTCGGAAGCGCCGGATTGCACGATGCGCTCAATGATGTCGGCGCGGATCCGCTTAATATCCTCCTCGGTCGGATTAACGACAGTACGCTCTAGCTGTTCCTTCACCATGGCTAACGCTACCCCGATCGTGGAGACGTAAGGAGCGTTGTTGGCGATTTGCGATTTGAAGCCCTCGCGATCTGCCATTGCCGGGATGAGTACCGCGCCGCTACCGCCGCCGCCTACCAGCGTGACGAAGCTGCGGTCCAGCTCATAGTCCGCAATCATCTCGTTGACGGTCTTCATCGTCTTATCGATGGCGATATTCATGACTTGTCTGGCGGTTTCCTCTATGCTCAGTCCAACATGATCGGCCAGCGCCTTCCAGGCTTTTAATGCTGCTTCTGTATTGCCTCGGGCATAATCCCCTTCAGGGATGTAGTTCAGAATATTGGCTGCTCCGGCGAGCGTATAGGAATACTCCTTGCCTCCGGCGCATTCGCAAATGACGTATTCGGCAGGATCGCCCTCGCGCGGGCTGATGAATTTCACCTTTGGATCAACAATGTTCTCGGTCGGAGCGAAGGCTTCATATTCTTTACCGGCAATGTGAGCGCTTCGCGGTCCGACGTCCGTAATCTTGCCTCCAGCTACCTTGATCATACTGCCGCCAGCAATGCCAAGCGTACGCACATCCAGGGATTGCAGGTAGGTACGATGGCCACCGACTTCGGCATTCTTGATCATGACTTTTCCGTTCTTGATGACGGAGATGTCGACACTCGTTCCGCCGACCTCGAAGAAAATGCCGTCGGAGATCTTCTCGTACATTAGCGCCCCGGCGACTCCGGCGGCAAGGCCGGACAGCATCGTCAGGATCGGACGCTTGCGTACTTCATCGATGCTCATGACGCCGCCATCACAGCGCATGATCATGAGTTGGGACTGAATGTTGGCGTCTTTAACAGACTTCTCGGTCATATTGGCGGTTTCCATCATTTTCGGGATGAGAGAGGCGTTAACGACCGCCGTGCGTGTCCGTGTCTTCAGCCCGTAGAGCTGGCTGATCTCATGACCGCCTGTGGAGTACAGGCCCTTGCGGTTCGCCAGCTCCACCACGCGCAGCTCGTTGGTGGGATCATCTACGCTGTATGCTTCAGAAGCAACAATCACCTCAGCGCCCTGGGCCGCCAATTCGTCAATGGCCCCGTTGATCTGCTCATCTGTCATGTTCTTGGAGTCCAGATACGTATGGAAAGTATGCAGGAATTTACCCGGAGCCAGCTCGATATCGCCCGGATTGGATTCGGAGCGGGCGCTGAGCCCATCGATGCCGGAGCCCATGCCGATGATGCCGACGCGGGCTACGTCTCCTTCGAGCAGGGCATTGGTGGCTTGCGTTGTCCCGTGGGCGATGAAGGTTACGTCTTCGGGCTGGATGCCTCTGCTGCTTAGAATCCGCTCCAGTATTTGCACAATCCCTTTGGCCACACCGTCTTGGTCATGGTGGGTGGTCGGGATTTTCATTTTCTCGATGACTTCAAATGTCTCATTGTCGATCAGTGCCGCATCGGTAAACGTACCGCCGACGTCAATGCCGACCCTTACTTTCGTTCTCCCCATAATGTCCTCCTCCAGTTGACGGGTCAAGGACCATCTGCTCGAGCCTTTGTGAAGACTCTTCGCAGGGCCCTTGTCCCCGGTTTTATCTATAAAGGTAATTCAAAAAGTCCACTTGCGATCAAGCTTTAAAACACCATAAACGATCCGATGATGACGGCGATCAGGACGGACGCCATCGTCCATGGCAATGTCTTCTTCAGAATCTCGTTGATGTCGCTCTTCGTGAAGTCGGCTACCCATACGTTATGCGAGTTCGTAGGGTCGGAGACGGATTGCACGTTGCTGACTGCGCGCAGGGCGAGCATGGCAGCTACCGGAGTCATACCGGCGGATACGAACAGAGCGGCGATACCACTGCCAAGGCCCCATACGTTCAGCGGTCCGCGGTAGATGGCCAGCGGCGACAGAATCGTGAAGAACAGGATGAACATCAATGGTGTATTCGGCAGCACGGACTCGATCAGCGGCGAGATGACCGCCGATACTTGCGGCGACATTACTGAGCTGAGCAGGATGCCGATGCCGATCATAAGTCCCATCGCGCCAGCAACGTCCTGAATTCCTTCCACGAGTGCGCTGGAGAGGATATGAACCGGACGCTTCGGCCAGGTAAGAAGAATCGTTACAAGTGCGCCAGCAATAACAGCCGGAACGATATCGATCTTGAAGATAAATACGAGCAGTACCGGTACAAGCGGGCTAATCAGGGCAATCGCAGGTACCTTCTTGTCGCCACCGCCAGGTGTTGCTGCTGGCATCGCCCAGGCTTTGCGGCCTTTGCCGTCTTTTCGAATATAGAAGACGATCATGGCCAAGGCAATAATAATCAGCGGGGAAGCTACAACCAACGTGTAGTCGGCGATCTGCTCAACCGAAAGACCAAGCACATCGACATATACAGCCCAGTTGGACACGTTGAACAGGGAGCCAACGCCAACAGCCAGCAGAACTACGATGGAAGCGACGAATTGGGAGATACCCGCCGTCAGCATAATCGGGATAACGATGGTGCCGACGAGGATGACCATGCCCAGTCCTCCAGCCGCGGAAAAAATAATGGATGCAGTAATGAAAAATAGAATAGCTATAAGTATAGGCTTATCTCCGGCCAACTCGGCCGCCTTGCGAATAATGGATTTAGTAATACCAACTTTGTTCAGAATCTGACCGAACCAGGCACCGAAGATGAGTCCGGCGATCGCACCGGATAGCTTCATGGAGCCTCCAGCCAGGATGGTCTTGGCGATGCTCGTCGCCTCTGGATCATTCGATAGCAGCGGTACGCCCGCGATGATGGCGAACACAATCGCCATTAAGGGCAGTGCCAGAATAGTCGGCAGCTTGCGCGTCATCATCAGCCCGACAAACACCAGAAATACGAGCAAAATACCGATGGCTTGCAACCACATTGTCGTTGTCATCTGATTTTATTTCCCCTCTCCAAATGGGTGATTATACAAGTTGAACCAATGACTATCGGATAAAGGCAACCGGCTGAAATGTTCCTACGATCGCTGTTGCTCACGGATTTCTATGATTGAGTAGAATCCAACAAGGTAGAAATCCGTTCACAAAGGCGACCACTACGTTTCTTCAGAATCATTTCAGCCTTTTGCCGGGACCGTTCTAATTCCTGTTCAACTTGTTATTTTAAACTTCCAGATAAGCGCCTTGCTCTTTGAGAAGCGATTGGACTTGCTTGATGTCTATATCTTGAACGTTCTTGTGTTCAAGCGCCGCGAGGGCTGCTGCTACTCCGCCGCCATGACCGATGGCGCCTGTCGTCGGGGTGGTTCGCATCGCTGCCTGCGCTTCGAAGGTGGCCGAGATGCAGCGGCCGATCACGATCAGGTTGGGCATGGAAGCGGTAATCATGCAGGAATACGGAATGCTGTATACGCCGCCCCATTCCAGCTTCTCATGCTTGGTGCCTTCGCCGTCTGGACTGTGGATGTCGATTGGATAGCCCGAATGAGCGATCGTATCTTCGAACAGACGCTGCTGCAAAATATCCTCCGCCGTCAGCGTATAGATGCCTTTGATTTGGCGCGATCCGCGCACGCCGATGCTTGGTCCAGTGGACTCGACAACCGCATGCTCGAAGCCGGGAATGTATTTGCGAACAAACAGCTCCAGCTCACGGCACTGCTTGCGGCCTTCCATTTCCGCCTGGCTCAGGCTGTGTGCGTCGGTCACGTCATAGCCAATAATCCGTGTCGTATTGAGGATGACCTCGCCCGGGTTATTGGTCTCGAAGAACAGAATATTCTCACGCGGTATGGAGATTTCGCCCCGCTCTTTGGCAGTTCTGAACAGGCTGTCAAAGCCGCCAACTGAAAGGCGAGGGGACTTCTCAATAATGGAGGTATCCCCGTTGTACAGTGGGAAGTCCTCTGGATGGGCGTGAATATATTCCTTGACCCTTGGGATATCGACGTTGTACATTTTCATCTTAAGGGTCATTGGCTGTGTCGCTCCGTCAGATTCACGTCCTTTGGTGTACTCGACCCCAGCTAAGGCTGAGAGGTCGCCGTCACCTGTAGCATCGATGAAGACGGAGGCATGGATGTCGCTAAGCCCGGATTTGTTGCAGACTTGTATGCCTGTAATGCGGCCAGCTTCGGTATAAACGCCTGCCAGCATTGTGTGATACAAAATATCTCCGCCGGCTTCCGTTACCATCAGCTCCAGCTCGTGCTTCATTGCTTCGGCATCAAATGGGGTAACCGAGTATGTAAATCCGACGGTGTCGAAAATATGCCCCGGAGATTTGCCCAACTGCTTCAGCCGCTCGATCAATTCCCCGGTGAAGCCTTGAATGACCTGCTTCTCACCAGCATGGAAGGTCATCATCGGCCCGACACCGTTGGCGGTTAGAGTGCCGCCGAGGAATCCGTGGGACTCGACAATCAGCGTCTTGGCCCCGGTTCTGGATGCCGCAATGGCTGCCATAGCCCCGGAGATGCCTCCGCCCATTACAACTACGTCATATTGCTTCATAGGTTCTTCGCTCCTTTTCTCGCAAGTGAATAGCTTGTGTTGCTATTAGGCTAACAAAATAAATTTAATTTGTAAACGCTTTTAGAAAATAATTTTCTAAATATCCGGAAATGTTGAAAATTGTTTGCTGAATTTTGGAGATTTGATGTTGAAGAGGATTTTTGAGGAAAAATTGTGAAAAAAAGAAGACTTCCGAGAGGGAAGTCTTCTGATAGAGTGAGGATATTCTATTTATTGAATGGCATCCAAAGCGGCCTCGACTTGGTCTTCGATCGATGCTTTCACATACTGCATGCTCAACGAATACCCATTTTCGTCACCTTGCAATAAAAGAGTGATCAGCGTGTCGCCCTTCTTCCATTCGCTCATATAATAGCCCCCGTCAAGCAGAGGAATCTGTTCTAGTGTATCCTCATAAGCACCAACGACATCTGTTATCGGTTGCCCGTAGCTTTTAACTAACTGATCGAACGCTCCTTCATAGAAGCCAACTAACCCGTCTTCGTCTAGGCCGGAAATATCGGGGCTAAAGACTACTTTGGCTAATTTATTCTTATAGAATATATATAGCTCTTCAGGGTCTTCCATGGAATGCTGGTACAACAGCATATAAATATCGCCTTGGCCGCCTTCATCGATAAGCGTTGAATACCCGGCTGCTGATTTAACTTGTTCCGGAGTTAATCCCCAGATCGGAACATTATCGGTTCCCGGCTTCTCACCAATCCAGGCGATACCCTGAGAAGCATCCAATCCGATCTGCTTTCCAGTTAACTGCTTCACTGCTGACAAAGGAATATAGGTGGTTCCGTTCAATGTCTTGGCTGCTGCAGCAAGGTTGACATTGGATCCGTTGATTTTAGCCTTTTTACTGCCTAGATTTACAGTGATATAGGATCCCGCAGAATTTTTGGCTGTAATGGCCTTCGTCTTTTTATCGACGGTTGTGACATACTTCAGATCAGCCAGGACAGCTTTCATCGGAACGAGTGTAACATTCTTCTCTACCACTGCCGGTGTTTTCGCTGATGAAATTGAGCCATCCACAAAGATTGTATAAGACACAGCCGCAGAAGTTGGAGTAGTGAACGAGAAAAGACCGATCAGGACGGCCAGGCACCCCATAAGAGTGAAGTAAGTAAGCTTTTTCATAATGTCTCCTTTTAAAGGTTGTTCAAAAAGTCCGCTTTTGATCACGAAGTGAATCAAGAAGTAACTCGGCATCGAATCTTGAATTCACCCGGGTCTTCCGGTGCTCACGTACCAACTACGTACGCTCCGCTCCTCAGACCCTAGCTTCATCCAACCTTCTCGGTGCTGAAAACCGGCCTTTTTGAACACACACTTCTATGTATTTGATATGAAAATCCTGTGATTCTATTAATATAGCATATGGATTGAATAGTGAGGAATATATTTCCTGAGAGATGAAAAGATCTGACTGAATTTCGACAATGTCTCGTTCGTAGAAATTATCCAGTTGCGTTAGAAATGTAACATATATATTGCATGGATGTAATATATATGTTACATTTGTTTTTGAGGAGGGATACTATACTTGGAAAATAAAGTTAAGGTTGCACGTACTCAAGTAAACTTGACGCAACAACAACTGGCAGAAAAAATAGGTGTCACTCGCCAAACCATTAGTTTGATTGAGAAGGGCAAATATAATCCAACCCTAAAGTTATGTCTGGATATTTGTTACGCAGTTCATAAGACGTTAGATGAAGTATTTTGGATAGAAAAGGAGAACAATCAGAAATGAAAAAAATTACGGATGAACGTTTAATATTGCTGAACCTCAAAAACATTCGCATTGCATTTATCATTCAAACCCTAGGTGTTTTGGGGATTTTAGGATATGACGCAGTTAAAAAAGGGTTAGAGGGAATGACAGAAAATCCTCTATGGCTTGTATTTATCATCACTTCAGTTATTCTGGGATATTTATCGATGAGTAGTAGTGTAGACCATGAAAGTGAAAAGATTAACCCGAAAAAAAGTCTAATGATCTCGCTGGTCGTGATCATCTTAATTTCAACCGTTGTCGGATTTCTTGTCTCACGTACTGAAGGCTTTACTATGAACAATGGGGTAATCATAGGGGGAATATTATTTATTTGCGCACTCATTCCAGTGGTGTATACCTATAAATTGCGAGTAAACCGACTGGATGAAAATACAGAGGACTAAAACACTTCCACGTCGTGCGGTATTGATTTTCGTTGACATCCATACGCGCAATTTGCATTATTGCAATAGAAGGTAATTTAGCGAGGGAGGTGAAAGGGTAATTCAAATTCGTATTCATAGGACCATAATACTTACGGATTCCCATCCTGCATTCTGCTTGAATGCTGCATTATGAAGTCGTAGAGGGGTAGACCTGCTTTTTAATACCGATTGAAGTGACTCATTCACGCAGAACGGGAGGATTCACCAATGATAACCTATCAAGTGATGACGGAAGAGCAAGTAGGAAAACTAAGGGAAATAGATCGTTCCGAGCATATTGATCTGATCTATGAGATACAGCATGGTGAGATAATAGAATTACGGGCGGATCACGAATGTCCAAGTTGGGATGAAGATTTGCTGCATGAGATGGAGGGAAAATATCTGCTGGAATTGCGCAATGGGGGAATGGCGATCGGCGCGTTCGATGCAGATACCTTAGTTGGATTCGGTGTTTTAGCACATCAATGGCGAGGAGAACAGCAGGACCGTCTCCAGGTGGATCTCATGTATGTATCCCGGAACTATCGCAGACAGGGCATCGGGACGCAGATCATGCGGAAGCTGGCAGAAGAAGCAAAGCAAAGAGGCGCGAAGTACCTCTATATCTCGTCTACGGAGACGCGTTCAGCGGTGTCTTTTTACAAGAGCAATGGCAGCCAATTGACGAAGGATGTAGATCCTGAGCTGTTCAAAAAGGAACCGAAGGATATTCATATGTTGGTTGAGTTGTAGATGTACGGATAGATAAAATAAAGAGCTAATCTATTTACTAGGCAGTGCGGTACGGATGAAGTGCTGCACTGTTTTTGCTTCTCATGGAACGAGTCGGAATTCGACTTGGGCTGCGAAGGCTTAAGAAACTTGTAAGAGTTGAGAAAGAAAAAAGAGAATTCCGCCTTGTACTATGAAAGTGCCAGGGAGGTGTTCGACAGAATCGGCTTCTTCATGCACTTCGTGATTAACGGCAGACGAACAGAAATTCTACTATATATATTTTTAATTGGGAAGGAATTGATGTTTTCGTGAGTTACGCCTTATACAACAAAATGCTACAGTCGCTGTGGATGGCATGGGAGGCTGTATTTGAACGTATTACGCCGCTTCGGAGTGTGTACCAGTCGAAATTCGGTATTTGCAAAATTGTCGTTCGCGCCCACCGTGGTAGTTCTATCCGCTTCGAGGATGGGACATACGTACATGCGGGTGATCAAGTCTGTGAAATTCACCTTGATAATCGGGAAGTTCTGCAGTTATCACGGGCGGTTGGGGCAGATCGGGCTGCGATTGTGACGGCACGCAGGCTGCGCGAAGCGTTGAAGGATATTGGCCGAGCGGTCGACACAGATCCGAAATTGGCAAAGGCTAAGGCCTTGACCGGCATTACCTTGCTGCATCGCGGCATTATTCATGGATTGGGATTCGAGCTGCATCCGCTGGAGACGAAGTGGATGGAGCGGATATCGACTGTCTATCTTCGCTTGCTGCTTCGCATGCTCAATCCAGAAGGGGCCAAACGCTTGAAGCAGCAGAGATCGAAGCTTATACCGAAAATGCTCATGATGTCCCGAGCGTCTTTGGTAAATCGATATGCAAGCGGGGTAAAGGCGTAACTATGGACAATCTCATTCCACGTTTACTCATTTTCTTGATCGCGCTTTATATGGGGCTGCCTTTCCTCGTGACTCGAATATTCGGTTGGGGGGTCTTTCGGAAGGCCAGTCGCAAGCGGGCAGAGCGCCATGTTGCCTTTACATTCGATGATGGACCCGATCCGCGCTATACGCCCAAGCTGCTTGATCTTCTTCGGGACCGAGGCGTGAAGGCAACCTTCTTCGTTCTCGGCAGCAAGGCGGAGAAATATCCGGAATTAGTGAAGCGCATGCACGAGGAAGGACATCAGATCGGCATTCATAATTATACGCATATGCTGAATTGGATCATGTCTCCAAGAAACATACGCCGAAAACACGTTGAGCGCTCTGCAGATATTATCCAACGAATTACGGGAGAACGTCCGACCTACTATCGTCCTCCTTGGGGGATTTTGAATATCATGGACCTGTTCCTGCTGCGCAAGGCATATCGGCTCGTGTTATGGTCGGTTATCGCGCGCGACTGGAAACTGAATACGGGTGAACATCATTTGCGTAATCTGCTGTCCGATCACATCCGTCCCGGGGCTGTCATCGTATTGCATGATAGCGGCGATACTTTTGGGGCTGACAGAGAGGCTCCCGGACAAATGCTGACAGTGCTTCGGGACATCCTGTCCGAGACCGAACGAAGAGGCTTGAAGTGCGTGCGCACGGACGAATTGCTGATGCTGGAGCGTGCAACGTAAAATTGCAAAAAGAGGGATTATTCACTATCTAAAAGTTGTAAACCATAGAGAGGTAAGGAATCCTTGTTAGGCCACTTCCCGGCTAATCCCCGATTGCGATTAGGCTCTAAACGGAGTACCAACAAATTCATTTTAGGGAGGCTGAATTGATGGAAATTTCAAAGGGAGTAGAAATGCTTCATCTCGATTTTCATGGGCATGAGATTCACCCCATTCTTTTGTGGGATCAAGAAATGGCTGTTCTGATAGATACAGGGTTTCCAGGGCAACTGGAAGATTTACGCACAGCAATGGAAAAGGTAGGCGTGTCGTTCGACCAACTAAAAGTTGTGATTTTGACGCATCAGGATGTGGATCATATAGGCAGTCTTCCTGAGATTTTGCAGGAGTGTGGCAATCATGTACAAGTATACGCGCACGCATTGGATAAGCCGTATATTCAGGGGGAGATCCCTCTATTAAAAGATGGTCATCTTGAGAATCCCCCTAAGGGCAAAGTGGACGATACCTTAATAGATGGTCAGGAACTGCCGTTTTGCGGCGGAATTCGCATCATCCATACTCCTGGGCATAGTCCTGGTCATATCAGTCTCTATTTAAGGCAAAGTAAAACACTCATTGCTGGAGACTCGATGTACAGCGTAAACGGGATTCTCGAAGGTATTCACGAGCCGACTACACCGGATATGAATGCAGCTCGTCTCTCTTTGAAAAAGTACTTGGATCTCGACATTGCATCCGTGGTTTGTTATCACGGGGGATTAAGTCATGTAAATGTTAATGATCAGATATTGAGACTTACTCAGTTTTTGTAAACTGAATTTCTAGATAAATGATCGAATGTAATAAGTAGACACAAGTTTGAGCCTCTGCTCGAACTTGTTTTTGTATGTACGGCTAGTATGGGTGTTATCTATAATCTAAACTCCAATTTGCCGATGAAACATTATGAGGAATAGTAGAAAATAGTGATATCTATTGGAGGACGACAATGAAACGATGGATGGCAGCTCTGTTAAGCCTTATGTTAATTCTCACGGCTCTTTCAGGTTCGGTGCAAGCCAAGGGGAATGACATAAGTGCTGTTAACGAACAGGAATACATACGTATCGGCGAAGATTACGACATTCTTGATGACAACGTACTAATGGCGAAAAACGATGGATCCGTATGGACCTGGGTCATAAATAAAGATTCTTTAAAAACGTTAGATTGTTATATAGCTGAAATGTTCCAAATTCCGGGCTTGCAGAATGTGAAGCAATTTAGATACAAATCGCATGAGAAGAACAGTAGAGCTATTATTAACTACGTTGCGTTAAAAAAGGATGGAACCGTATGGTATTGGGATTCCAAAATCACCGAAACCGACGCTGCTATTATACATAGTCCTATGGGTACTCCATCGCCCATCACAGAGTTGAATCAAGTCACTTCACTCGTTGCTGATTTTTTTTACGATAATTCTAACTTCAAGACTTTGTTCGTATTAAAATCAGACGGTTCGGTTTGGAACTGGGGAAGCGAAATAGGCGGTACCTCGTCGATTCCGATTCAATCCAAGCTGCTTGATGATGTCCTATCCATAAGCTCGGCGAACGGTTTCGCATATGCAATTAAAAAGGATGGTTCGGTTTGGAAATGGAGCACAAGTGACTACCTTCCGCATAATATCTCTAAAAACAAGAGGCCAGAACAGGTCAAGGGTCTTAGCGATATCGTCAAGATCGAGACGGGCGCTTATCCAAACTATGCTTACAAGAAAGATGGTACGGTCTGGTCCTGGTCGGCGTATAACTCTGCGAGTGTTCCCAAACAATTACATGGAGCAACCGGCGCGCGAAGTATTGTTGAATTTAGCACGATGCTGCAAGATCGATTTATCGATTCCATTTATGCTTTGCGAACAGATGGTCAGCTTTGGTCCGTGTACAACGACGATAAAGTATTCCAAGGGCTTATGGACATCGTCTCCATACACAGTAAAGTCAAGGACAGGTATTCTAAATGGTATTATGCCTTGAAAAAGGATCAGACCTTGTGGGCATGGGAAGATGATTATTATTCCTTGCCCAAGCTTGTCGTGTTTACGAAAGGAACGGCAGCTGGTTATCGTTCTGGCGAAGCTGGACAACCTATTGGAGATCAAACTGGAGTAACAGGTACGCCAACTGGTGATCACTCGGGGACGGCAACCCAACCAACGGGGAATCAGAATGGAACAACAGGCACACCCATCAGCGGTCAAACTGAAAAAACAAATCAATCGACGGGTAGTCGTTCTGGTGCGGGAGAGCAAGCAACTGGAGATCGAGCAGGAACATTAAATAAACCAACTGGCGACCATCCTGAGACAAAAGCTCAACCTGTGGTACGGACCTCACCGGAAATTAGCCTTTTTCCGTTTATCACGATGCTGCAGCCTGGCGGACAACAGATCATTACCGCAAGCAATGTGCTTCCAGGGACAAAAATAACGTACACCATTGACGACCCGGGCGTAGGAACTATATCGAATGTGAATGGCATCCCCGTCATCACCGCGAAAAAATCCGGACAAACTGTTGTACGGGCAACCGCAACCCGAGCCGGCTTTCCAGACGAGACCGCCTACTTCTTGTTGTATGTCGTGGATGGCAGCATGCTGTCTAATACGTATCTTACGGCCATCGGGTCGATTCCTGACGCTGACAGACAGAACCCCGTTATCGTGGAGGGACTAACACAAGCGGGAGAGCTTGTGATCACCGCCGCAAGTAGTGAGGAGGCGGCTCCTGTTAACGGTCAGCTCGTTATAACGCCCGAGTTGATGGAGCGCTTAGCAGGCAATGCGTCAAAGGCGAACTTAGAGGTAAAGCAGGCGCTGTCGGAGAAACGGATTACGCTTGCGAGAGAGTTGATCGTGAATGCAGAAATTTTGCCTACGTCCGGACAAAACGAATATATTTTCAAGCTATATAAGGATAGCTTAGTGGGTCGAAAGGATATCAACTATATTACCATTTATGCGGGGGATGCGAAGCTGGTGCTGAATGTTGCGACCGCAGATCGCCTGTTCGATTCACGTACGGTGATTGTGATTCGTCTGGTCCAAGCAGATAAAGGCGAATATCGCGTACAATTCTCAGATGAACAAGGTCAGGAGCTGTCGAACGTATCAAGCAACATCCTGCTCATTTTGCCTGCAAAGCAGACGAATGCAACACATACCAGCGTGTTCTATTCAAATGGTAAAAAGGCGCAGCCGATCGGCGGAAAGTTCAATCCGTCCCAAAACGGCATAGAAGCGGAAATTAACCGTTCCGGAACGTATTTCGTGGACGAAAATCCCAAGTCATTCCCTGATGTTGACGATCGAGATCCAGAGCTGCAGCAAGCGGTTCAGTTTCTGGCTTCCAAAGGAATCGTGACCGGGAAAGAGAACGGTAATTTTGAACCCGATTCCCTGCTCACCCGTGCAGAGTTCACGGCCATGCTTGTAAGAGCCTTCTACGCATTGGATGAGACGGCGACGGAGAGCTTCTCCGACGTGCATCCGCCGCAATGGCATCATCCCTATATCGCTTCATCGGAGAAAAAACATATCGTCGAAGGTTACCCTGACGGTACGTTCAAGCCGGACAAAACGATATCCCGGGAAGAAATGACCGCCATCGGCGCAAGATACCTGCATGAGAAGAAACATTATTACTACCCTGCGAATCCGGAAGATTACCTGAATCAATTCGTAGACAAAGAGACCATCTCCAATTGGGCCAAGCCAACCATGTCCTTGGCTGTGAAGCAGCACTTGATCAACGTTCCTGCTAATAAACGGATTAACGCTCGCGAGGCTGTCACGCGCGGGGAGGCTGCGCGGATGTTGTATAGGCTTTATTTGTTGCTTTGAGTGGGAGGTTTTTAAAGGGGAAATGCAAAAAGGACTGGATGATGTTATCCAGCCCTTTTCATGTAGAGTATTGTCAGTTAAAATCCACTTCCACAGAGCCAAGGTCGTAACCCAACACGATCAAAGTCGATCCTTACTTTAATTTAACGCAGCGAATTAGCAGGGGACCTTAGGAAGGTAACAAAAGACAAGCTGTTGCATTAACAAAAGCATGTCTTTTTTGATGTAAGCCTTGACTTCTTGCATTTAGGAGCAGTTTACTTAAATTTTTCAAGACTGTTTTTAATTGAAACGCTTGGAGATATTCGTCTGACCAAGAATATAGTCAATACTTACGTTGTAAAACTCGGATAACTTAATTAACACTGAGCTTGGGACGTCCAAGTTCCCACTTTCATATCGGGAATAGGTTGCCTGAGAGATGTTTAGATAATCTGCCAATTGCTGTTGCGTCAAATCCTTATCCTCACGTAAATCACGTATTCTCTTATACATTCGTTCATCACCCAAGCTAAGTTTAAATTATGCGGAAATTGCATATTGTATTTTATGCACTTTTCGCATAAAATCTATTCATATGGAAACTGCTGGATGTTGAATATTTCAAGATCGTAAATGATACTGTTTACCTACTTCTATAAAAGGGGCGAGTAGAATGAAGAGTATTATAGAGGAACTTTACTATGGCAAGCTCCATCCCGAAGAGCGTATTGTCCCAACTGATCCTGAATATCGTCCTCTCAACAAAAAGATTTCTAAATTGATGGAGGAAGCAAGGGAAAGACTTTCGGAGAGTGATTTCGCTGCACTTGAGCAGATTTTGGATTTGACGAGTGACTCTAGTTCCATGGTTACAAGTGCTTCTTTTGTAGAGGGATTCAGGATGGGGGCTTTGGTGATGGTGGAGGTGTTTTGTGGGGAATAGAAAGGGGTTAGGGATGAACTGGGAGTTTGGGATATCCTAGGTTTGGATTAAGTAGTTATAGAGGCTTCTGCTGATAATATCACAGTAGGAGTTTTTTGTTGGAGGGAAAAGGGATTATTTTCCTCGTATTACTCTAACTTTATAGTAAGAAGGGCTTATAGTAGATTTTGACTATTTCGATGAAAGAGGGTTTGTAGATTCTGATTCTCTATTATTATCTTCCCCGGTTACCTGAAGATGGTTTAGCTAAAGAAAAAAGTGAGCTTTTAAAAACTAGAAGCTGCTAGAAAACTTAGACTAAATCAGAACTGATAAGTTGAATTTGAGAGAAAGAACAGACATCCTAGAACACTATTTTTAGCTTTGACCTGACAGCCCCTGGTCCACGAAAAGCAATTGACAAGAGCAATTTCAGCGAATACATTTGCACCGACTAATCGAATCGCTGCGGCTCCTAAAGCGTTTAGTCGTTAAGACCTCATAAACATTGTTATAGGAAATAACATGAAAATAATAGTGTAAAGGAATATCGCCAGTATCCCCGCAGAGATAGGAGATCCATGGGATAGTGAGTGTTGAGTATGTTACTTAAGAAAGCGGACATGATATTTTAGAATTAAGCATTGGCTTGTTAAAACTGATGAGTTTATACGTTGATAGAGGCAAAAAAACATAAAATTCATAGCTTTGATGAAATGGTTGTTTATGATTTGAGTTGTATTAAAAATGTTTATGGTTTAACTATTTCATAAAGAAAAGGAGCGTTGCATAGATGGATATTCAAAATGAACTAAAGACTACCAAAGGTGATTTATTACATACAGCAGTTAAAAATACAATTTCAATGATTCCAGGTGTTGGGGATTATTTGTCTGAAGCATTTTCATTATTAGTAACTCAACCTGCTGAAAAAAGAAAAGAGAATATTCTTGTGATGATTGATGAGCGGTTACAACAACTAGAAAATAAATCAGTTGACGTTGAGTCGTTAGTTACTAATGAACTTTTTCTTAGCAGTGTTCTATAGGTAACACAAATAGCAATGAGAACACATCAAATAGATAAGCTAATGGCTTTGTTAAATGCAATTACTTCCGTAGCGACTGAGCAAAGTCTAGATGATAGCCAAGTGCAAATGTTTTTCTCTTTTATAGATAGTTTTAATGAATGGCATCTTCGAATGCTAGTATTTTTTGATGAACCAAAAGAAAAATTAATTTCTAAAGGACTATCCTATGACTTCTTAATGGGAGGAGCTAATGACGCTCTTTAACGTTATTATCCTGAATTGGAGAAACGAAAGGAATTTACAAAGCAAATTATGAATGACTTATACCAAAGAGGGCTGCTCAACTCAGATGCTGGAATTCTGAATACGACAATGACTGGAAGCGGAGTAATAGCTTCTAGAACTTCACAGATGGGTAAAGGATTCTTGCAGTTTATCAGTGAATCAAACTAGTAAAATGACTGTTTCATAAAAAAGAAGAGGTGAGATTATGTTTAAATACAATTATGCAAATAGATTATCTGATAATGAACGAAAGAACATTTGGAACAAACTGAACCCTGAAGGAAAGGAGAGATAGAATACGTTTTTTCTAGCACAGAAAACCTTGCTAACTCTTTAAGTGATCCGTCTAAAACTTTCAGTGTAACTCGTGAAGATCGACTTGAACTAAATGTTATGCAAAAATGGAAATGTCAATACTTTAGATGGAAGACAATATTCGTTATTCTAAAGAAGCGAGAGATCAATACTTAGAGCGATATAATAAATGTATAGCTCTCTCAGGCCACACTACCCAGAGGTCCATTGCTGATTAATATACAAAATAAATTAAATGGTTATTCCATTTAGGAGGTAATAATTATGAATAAAGAAAAGATTAGATTTGTCATCCTAAAGGAAACGGAAAGTGGAGAGTTATTTAATAATATTGACGAAGAAAAACTTATGCAATTGGATCTAGGGTTCAACTGGAAAGAGTTTGAAGATCAAGTTGGTTATTTGGTACAGGCAGGCTATTTAACTAAGCCTTTTTATGCTGACGACACAATCTACTATTTTAATTCGGTATTGACTGAAAAAGGTGAGAAATATTTGAAAGATAATAAACTAAATAAAAAGGCATATAGAGTGGCGAAAGAAATAAAGGAATGGTTAAGTTTGCTATAGGAAATGATAAGATGGTTCTTTGAGAAAGAAATGAGGCGATACTAGTGATAGAATTGAGTTTTAATCAGATTTTTGAAGAGCTTAGTGGAAAGGGAATTTCTGTATATAGTGCATCTCTTAATGGTGAAAGTCCTGGTTAGTTCTGAAAATTATCATCAGTTTGTTCAATTAATCGATGAGCTTAAAGTATCAATAGTATTTATGGAAGTGTTCAAATTGGAGAAATATGATATTGAAGATTCAATTATTGAAAATTCCGATATACTTCGAAGTTATATTCTTAAAGTAATTCAAATCGAAATTACAGTTTTAAACGAAAAAATCAATGACTTAGCAAAATAAATTGGTAAAGTGCAATCAATTCAGCTTTTCTTTTTTTACCAAGGGAGTAAGTAATTCGTATCGTTGGTATAACTCATATTTAATCACTTGATGATAAACTAGATTTTCTTGAAAGAAATGATGGAAAAATATGAAGAAGAAATTGAAGAGTCGAAAACGAGAGCCTATGATAACGACACAATTTGGTAGAGCAGCAATTAGCAAAAATTAAAAAAGTTCTTATGAGTAGGGAAGACTTTAATAAATGTAAGAATAAAGATCTACGAACCGCATTCATATATAAGTCGTTAAGGGAACATGAAGATCTAAAAGAAATTTCAGGTTTACCAGCAACATTATAAAGAGCGTCACTGAAGATGCTGGAGAGGAGAGAGTTAAAGCTCCAGATAATTAATAAATGAAATAATTTTGTTAACGCAAAAGACAATAGAAAATCGTCTTGAACGAAAAGATCAATTTTTACTGAATTAGTACATAACTTTACTAAGATAAAACAAGAAGTAATAAAACATACAAATTAAATTATTCGGTTAATAATTTAGAAGATATTTTACTTAACAGTTGATGAGGTGATTAATAAATGAAAAGAACAGATAAGACTGTAATTATCATTAAAGAGTCTGAGTATACTGACTTGCCTTTAGGCCATCATTCCGCGATTTACATAATGGAAAACAATAAAGTAAAAATCAAGGTATTTTAAAGATGCAGGAGGTACACTTCGTAAAATTGATCATTATTTAGATAGTGGAATCATTGAGATAAGATAAAGAATATTTTATTAAGAATGGAGTTGATATTTTGATTAAGATTGATCTTTTAACAAATGGAATTGATTCTTTAAAATCGGCATATATGACAATGAATAAAATTCCTGAGTTAGAACAAGGTCTTGAACATAATCTAAAAGATGCAGTTCTTTCATTTAGTCATGGTATCGAAATTCTCTTTAAACATATTCTTAAGAAAAAAGAAGAGTATTTAATTTTCTCTGATATAGATAAATTCATTTCTGCAAAGAAAAAAGTTTTAAAAGAAAATAAAGATAATGTCTTCGAAGTCAATCCCAATTTGAAAACAGTTACTCTTATGGAGAGCATTGATAGGCTAAAATACCTTTGTAAATATATAATTTCTGAGGATCTTGAATTAATACTTTATTATCTAAATGGAATTAGGAATCAATTAATGCACTATGAAGTTAATTTTTCAGAAGAAGAGAGCCGTGAACTTCTCAAGAAATTACAATTAGGATATGAGTTAAGTGTTGAGTTTTTGATAAAGTCCATAGAGAATTTTTCTGATTATTTTGATAGTGCAAGATATGAGATAACTGTTGATGAATACCAGGATATGATGGCTGAAATCTATGCTGAAATGAGGTATGAAGAAGAAAGGGAACTGAGAGGATATTATGAGGGTTCTTTATAAAATGCTTCATTTGGCGGTTTAATTCATTGGGAGGTACTGTTATGGAAAAAGTCGTGTACATATTAGGTGCTGGATTTTCAGCCCCTCTAGGAATACCCGTAATGTCTAATTTCATAATGAAGGCGAAGGACATTTATTTTAAAAATCCAAGCAAATACTCTCATTTTCAAGAAATTTTTGATTTACTAAATAAGATGTCGATTTTAAAAAATTATTTTAAGACCGATCTTTACAACATTGAGGAGATTCTTTCAGTTTTAGAAATGAACGACTATTTGATCGGTGAAAATAATTCCGGAAAATTTGTAGCTTTTTTAAAAGATGTTATCGAGGAATATACCCCTATACCTACAGAGGAAAATAATTTGCCTGGAAATTGGATTGATTTTATTTTTGGAAGAGGTTCAACATATTGCTATGGTAATTTTGTGGCAGAGCTATTCAATTTGAGTATTCAAAGAAACACTAATGACAACAGTTTTTCTTTTAAGCCAATTGAAAAACCTGCTACTCAATATTCAGTCGTGTCTCTAAATTATGATTTGGTATTGGAAAATGCTTTGAATCATCTGAATGAGAACTACGATAATCTCAATGATATTAGGTTCAATAAAAATCTCAAGGATATTCCGAACTCAATCCGTTTATCAAAATTACATGGCTGTATTGAATTAGGGAACATTGTTCCTCCGACCTGGAATAAAAATGCTAGTAATCAGTTAATAACTACGTGGCAAGCGGCTCAAACACAATTAAAAGAAGCAAATCATATTAGAATTCTAGGCTATTCTTTACCATTGTCCGACTCATACATGAAATACATGTTTAAATCATCTCTATTAGAATCTCCACATCTTAAATCCATCGATGTAATAACTTTAGATCCAACCGGAGAAGTTAAGAAAAGGTATGATGATTTCATAGATTTCAACTATTATAATTTCAAAGATGGAGATATTAGACAATATCTTGATAATTTAAAACTAGATAGAAACACCATGAATGATTTTTATAAAATTGATAGATTGGAGCAAGTTCATTTCAATTTTATGAAATATTGATTTATAGTTGAAATGTAAATTAGTAAGAACTTCAACGTATCATACGAGGTTATGAATATGATGTTTTAGAAAGCATATTTCTTTTGGTTTCTTTCATATTATTGATAGACTGCTTCTCCTTAGAAAAGGATTAGCACTTGTTTTAGTGTGATTGGAATGTTTGAAGAAGATTCGGCAGAATTTGTAAATAGCTTTCCTCAAAGAGTTGAATTATAAAAATGCATTTTAAGTCGATTTATATACGAATTGAATGAACTATATAAAGCTTTATTTTTAATATTATAGTCTATAAGAATTAAAAGAACAGTTCTTATAAAATGATTTTATTCATGAAAGAGTGGGATTACATGATCACACGAGCAATACAAACTGCTGCCAAAAAAATGATGATCGATTTCGAAGAGCTTACTTCACAAATTAAGCATAAAGGTGAGCGAGGAACAAGCCGAGAAGAATTATTAATAAGATATTTAAAAGGTTATTTTCCTTTAAAGTTTTCTTTAGGAAGAGGAACAATTATTGATAGTAGAGGAACTCAAAGTAAACAACAAGATTGTATTATTTATGATTCATTTAATAGTCCTATATTGTTAGATATGGAAACTACCCAAATGATTCCTATTGAAAGTGTGTATGCTACAATAGAAGTCAAATCTTCATTAAACAAAACTGAATTGATAAAGTGCGTTAATAATATTAAAAGTGTGCGTGAACTTCCCAAGCATCCTATTTATCCCGTTAATTCTAATACAGCTGGATTTGTATTCGCTTTTACTTCTGATACAAGTATCGAAACTATACTAGGAAATCTAATTGATTGCAATAAGGAAATTGAACTAGAGAATCAAATAAGTATAATTTGTATCTTAGATAAAGGTTTGATTATTCATGTAAACAAAGCTGGTCTTAAAGATTTCGTTCTATTGCCTAGTCAAGATTCTACTCCTGTAATTATCGAAAACTCTGTTGAGATGAACTTAATGTTATTCTATTTGTTTCTTATGCAGTATTTAAATTCAGAACAGGTTTCTTCTCCCAATCTGTTTAAATATGCTGATCATGATGATGTTTTAAAAATTAACTGGAGTTTACCTGCAAAATTCGTACCTTCAGGCAGTAGCGTTAATATAGATGGAAGACTAGTTGATGCTAATAAGGCAATAGATCTTAGTAAAAGGTTAAAGGTAATGGAGAGCATTCAAGCTGGTATTGCAACAAAAGAGCAGCTTATGGATTTTTTTGCAAATGAGTTTATAGAAGCTTTAGATATTACTACAGACAATAAAAACTTAGATGATAATTTTATATTCTTTGATAAAAAATTCAGTTTGGCAAGTATATTGGCAGCTGGAGAAATTCATAAGAAAATTGTAAGTGGGATGAAGTTAGATGAAGAGGAGCTCAGCTCTTATAGATTACTTTTTGATAACTTATATATGCACTACAAGGATTGTTTTGAAACATACAATAAAAAGGGAACGAATAGTTAAGAAATTAAGGTGAAATGCTAATCATAAAATAGCTCAGAATGAAACTATGTAAATGCTGATAAAGATAAAAAATTTGAGTCTATCAGAAATTAAGGAATACAATGGAGAAATTTTTTTGGTAATGGGCCAATTGTTTTCAGTATGTACCTGCTCATGAAATTAGAAAAGTGTATATTATGAAGGGGGGTTCAGGACTTTAATACAACCATTCCCCCAAATATTACTTTCTTAATTATGGTATTAAGTAATATCTTAATATTCTGCTTTATGAGCAAAAAAAGACAGTCGGAAGAAAGGATTTGATTATACCAAAGCCCTTGTCGAGGTATGTGAACGATTATAGTTTCAATTTTCTGTTGAGATTTGTTTAGCCTGAGAGGCTCTTGCCATTGAAGTTATAAACCAGGGAATTTTAGAGTTACGAACATCCAAAGATTCTGACCATTAAGCAAGTGATTGCGGATGGATCAGTCGAAAAGGGAATTCATTCAAAATAACGTGAATAGAACAAGCCGGAGCGTGAAAGGGGGAACTAAGGTTCTTTCTTTAAAAAGAAAAATTACCTAAAACCAAAGAATATTAGAACGCTAAATGTAATTTGACTATCAATTATAAGTGTCTCTCATTATCTTCAATATATTAGCATGAGTCTTCCTCACACCAGACAGATTCCTAAGTTTTAATACTATATCGCTTTCATTATGTGCAGGACGAAGTAAATTAGTTCTTCGGGCAACATAACCATTGCTTATATAATAATTAATAGTGACCACAGGGGCATTAGATGACAAGACAAGATTAAGAATTTTAAATAGTTTATCGGGGTTTCTACTAATCATTTTGAAGCAATCACAAAAGAAAAATGGTTGCTTTCCTTCAATCACAAGATTTAGGATTTGTTGGAGTAGTGAGTCGATTGTAGGATCTATTCCACTTTGTACCTCTGTCTTAGTTCCAGAGATATTAGCAGGGTTTATTAATATTGATGGTTTTTGACTGGGGATTTCAAGAGAAGGAAACTGAATATAATTTATGCATTGACTGAGTTGTTTCATTGCTTCCCAAGCAACGGGATATTTATCTTTCAAATTAACATAGGGGTTGGAATCCTCATTGTTATTTGGGCGCTGAAATGAAAGACATTTGAAGTCGTGTTTATTAAAGTATTGGATGGCCTCATGAGTAATTATTTTTATTGTATTGTCATCAATAATTGGTTTAGATAACCCAAGTTTTTTTGCAGCTCGTATTGTGCTTTTCATATCTTCCAGTAAACTATTCCGTATTGCAACGACAACTAAGCATTTAATATCTAAAGACGCTTCAGAATCATAAAAGCATGCTTCCTCTAAACCAGTAAATAATATAGTATTCCGAAACTCTTCATCGTTCCATTGACTAATAATGGATAGTAATCTTGTATGTATATCATTCTTTACAATACTGGCAGATTCAGTTGTTGCCCCGAAACTAATGATCCTAGGTAACAATATATTCTCAAGATATTCTTCCACAATAGTAACTATTTTAATCATTCCTTTCATTTCTATTTTTATTGCTTTGATAGAATTTGTAGAAGTTGATCATTAGAGATTTCATTTTGAATAACCGCACCTCAAATTAGTAATACCTGTCCTAAATGGGTAACTGCCTTCTCAAATTATTTGATTCTCGAGAGAATAGATGCAACATACACTGATCTTAATTTTAAATTATTGTTTCATTTTATAAATGACATTTACACAAAGCGATCTCGATAAAAACAAGGCAAGCGAACCGAGAAAAGGGTATAGTCCGCTTGCTTTGCTCCGTCTGCCCTTCACCACCACTTATAGCCGCTACGCTCCAGCTTCTTCTGTTCCGCGTTCTTTTCATGATCGCGTTTTCCGAAAAATTCGTCTTCTCTCGCGATTGTTGGGTCATACCAGTCGGCCTTGGCTTTTGCCCATTCCACCCAGTTCATCGATTTAGGATCGAGGTTTCCGGATGCTTCTACTGCGGCAATATATCGCCTTATTTTGCAGGCGGTATCGTAGTCCTCCGAAAGATTTTCCAACGTGAGCGTCTGGTCCACTTCGGCATTAAAGCGATGTCTTCGCTCCTCTTTTCGCCGCTCTTCTTCCTGGCGTTTACGTTCAGCTTCCTCGCGTGCCTCGCGCTCTTGCCGGAGAATATCGGAAGCTTCGTAAAGCGCGATCATGATATCACCAAGGCGGTCTTCGATGACATATGATTTGCAATCGCGAAAGTTTTTCGCGGCATACACCGAAAAGCTGATTCGACCATTGTAAACATGGTCATACTTTCTGATTTTTGGCTTTGATGCCCATGAACTGCGTCGTTTGTCTTCCTCATATTTCAGAAGCTGTATATTTTCTTCTTTTGTGGGAATATGCTTGATCTCGTCTTGCGCTTCTGAAACCGAAATAGAGACAGTTTCCCCGTTGACTATAAATTTAAGATCACTGGTAAGTGAACATTCTAACGGCTCCATAGCTTTGATTAGCGCATCAATTATATGTAACACCCGAGGTAATGCTTCTTCAGACACCCTGTCGGCAAGAAAGAAAGGAGTATCCATGGCACGCCGATTGAAGCCCCTTGCTTCTTGTTCTTTACGTTTTTTCTTCCATTCCATGACTGCTTTGCGATGAGCAACGATTGTCGGGTGCATCTTCGCATTCTCGTTAGGTATCCTGATTTGTGCTGCAATGGAAAGCACGACTGTTCTCTCTTCCTCATTTAGAAATGCGAGCGTTTCTTTTTCAATCTGAGGTGTATACTCTGTTCCGGTTCTTAAGCCTGATTTCTTAGCGGGCTTGCTGCTCATCGGGAGTGGTATTGGGGTAACCGTTTTACCCGCACGAAGCTTGGCCCAGTATCCAACCGGAGGCGTCGGAATATCAAGGGACTGACAGACCTTACGGATCGTAACATCTGAGACACCATATCTTTTCGCTACTTCGGTTACTGGCACCATCCATACTTCTTTATACAAGGTTTCTCTATCATAAATATTGTAGGTTTGTCCATATTGCTCGTACGTTTCAGGTTGTCCGACCGTTTGAGTAGCTTCGCTGGCATCTTCTTTCTTTGGTACTAAAACGGACGGCGTTTGTTCCTTAGGTGGTAACACAGAAGATTCAAGCGTGGGTGAAGATTCGTCAACGACTGTTTTCCTATCAGTTCTACCGGAATCCTTTTCAGAAATCGCTTGATGTTTCTTTTTACGAGCGACCGGTACGGTTCTATAAATGAAAATCCTCTCATCCGCCGGTTCTGGCAGTTCAAGTTTGGTTACAGGCTTATTGAAATTGAGCTTGGTCCAGTATCCAGACGGAGGAATCGGAATGCCTGCTTCCTTAATCTGTTTCATTAGATGAGTATAAGGAAGATTATATTTTTTGGATACTCCAGCGACAGATATTTCCCAGATTTCATCGTATAATTGCTTGCGTGTCATTGTGATCTCTGAAGGCTCTTCCACAGCGTTCACCTCCTTCCCTTCGTCGGATAAGCTCTCTGCAACAGTTGAAATACGAGCCTTTGGCTCAGACACGATATCCTGTTCTATTTGCATGGCTTTTTGATTTTCCTCTTCCGTATCAGCAGTATCCACCGCAGTGCTTTCTTCCAGCGGATCATTCACTGTCTGTGGTGCGATAATAGCGTAAAATTGTTTGATTCCTCCTATCCCTCGTTTTCGCTTAATAGAAAAACCAGGTCCCGTTTCATTTCTTCGAATTGATTAATAATCGTATTCAAATTTTTCTCGATATTCTCGACCTGAACAGCGTTGATTTTTCCGTGTTTATAAGCAATGAGACGTTCCGGTACAATAGTATAGGACCAACTTTCTCTGTAACGGTCTTCGTTACGAACCGCAAAACCAATGGGCAACAAGTCGTTGCGCATACCGAGTGTCAGCATGTTAGGAGATATACCCAGATAATCCGCAGCTATTTTAATTGTGATTTTAGGCATATCTCTGATCTCTTCATCCGAATACTTCGTCATACGTTTCACCTCCTTGATCTGGTTCCATCGTCACAATCACTTTTGAAGCAGGTTTTGTATACTCTAAGAGCATAGAAGTTATCCCTGTAGGAATTGGAATTGTCATAACTTTATTAAAAGCGCTTTGAGTTTACTTCAAGGATTTCAAATTACTTTTGGTTTAAATAAATCTATTTCTGTGATAATTAGAGCTCGACTGATGTTAGATCACCGAATAAAAATAACATAATAGATTTGGGACCTATTAGATTTAGTGGTGAATCAACATTAACAGCGAATATTAATGTAATAGAGGTAATTTTCCGAAAGTTCCTACAGATTTTTTGGGAAAAACAAATGTCGAGATATTATCGGCAAGATACAAAATGTATCTTGATGGAAAAGATCAATTGCTTAGTATGGCTTAGTTTTGTCTGAGCTATATTGAAGGGCTTGCAGGTACAAAAGGGAAGGCCTCAAGTAAATATAAGATTGATTTGGATGTATTTAACAGACTAGGAAGCCTTTCTTCTGAAAAAGGAGATGTGTTATCTGCAAGAAAAGGAAAAACGAATTCATTTTACCAATAACAGATGATGAGAAACATTGGATTGAAAATGCTGTAAAAGGGATCATTCGCGCATAGGAAAATATGAGGTGGAGCCAGAGAATTTATTTGAGATCAAACTTCAAGAAATTGTAAGGTAAGAAAGATCCTAAGCAAATTAAAATGGGGACGTGGGCTGAATCCTCATTTTAATTTTAACTATTTGCCGGATACATTTCCATCTGATGCAGATCAATAATCATCTTGCCGCTTTTCAGGATATCCAGCCCAATTAAACCGTTGATTTGATCGATATCCTCGTGAAAAACACCAAAATCAATATAAACATCGTCCATAATGAAGTCACCAAGTTGAACTTGATCGACCAGCTTGCGGAAAGAGTATTCGTCTCCTCCGATTCCAAAGCTGCGTATAAGTTTGTCACCATTTTCAAAGTGAATTCCAATTTGCGCAGCGATATCTGAAGAAATTAAGGAATGGGCAGCTCCAGTGTCGATAACTAAATGATCAATGGTCAGAGATTCTCCTTTATAACGAATCATAATAGATGTTTGTAGAAGATCATCGATATATTCAATATGCATGTTATCGGCTCCTGTAGAATGGAGGCTTTCTAAGCTCGATGGTGATTTGTTCTTGACCTGTGTGGTAAACAACGCTGTTGTCCTTGCATTTTAGCAATTCTTTTGTTGCTTCAGTTGGGTTTTGAATGGCTTTAACAATAGCAACCTCGTCAACGTATTGTATGTTTTCCTCAGTATGAGAATCGAGAATTTCTAGCAGAACATATTGATCAGGAAAGATCGTACGTACTTCTTGCCACTGCATAAAATTCACCCCGTTCTTAATATTCATCTAAAGGAATTATATCATGTTTTGAGAAATAAGAGAGTTAGAGCAACTTTCAATTAATAAGGTCCGTAGATTCAATCGTATTTTGTGAATTTACGAAGTTCGTGAATGTTATGTTATATGAAATCGGCGGAAATAAGGTGAAGTAGTAAAAGTATTTTGAGAACGCTCGACTATAAGTAATAAAATTAAGATTGAAAGAAGAATTAGGGCGAATTTGTAGGAGGTAGAACGATGAAATGGCAAGAAGTGAGAGAACTGTTCCCTGACCAATTTGTTCTGGTTTCCATACTTAATTATCATGAAGAAGGCAATAAAAAAATAGTAGATGAAGTTGCTCCGATTCGCTCAATACCCGAAGGAAATGCTACTAAAGAGTTTTTCCAAGCAAAGCCAGGGAATTTAGTATACCATACTTCAAATCAAGACTTCGTGATTCATCTTCGCCGGGATCCATTAATGAGAGTGAGACGTAATAGTAATGAAAATTAACTATGACGGACGGTTAATTACGACATCACTTACCGTGACATTCAGAGGACGAGTGAAGCATAACCGAATTGACGGAAGCATTCCTTTCTATACCAAAATTATGGACAGGATTGAAATAGGTGCAAGAAGCATTGAAAATATAGAAATAGATGTAGGCATACTGCCTAAGGATCATAGAGGGCCACTTAGATTAGATATTCTGAAACAACAAAATTTTATTATTGACTTGAAAACATTAAAATTACGAAATTGAAGAGTATTCAGACAACACACGACCCGACCTTAAGATAAGAGCTATCCAAGGTCGGGTCGCGTCTAGATACAGGGACGTTATATGACAGGGATGCAGGATAAAGACTGTAAAACAAATAAAAAGAAATGTGAGAACGCTTGTACGCATATATGAATAAAGGTAAAATATAACTACAATTGAATCTTGGGTGGGCATGGTTTCCCTTCGAAAGGAGGTGAAGCCATGGAAGTTAAGGATGCAATAACGATTATGTTCCTATTTGGATCATTCATTCTTGCTCTTTTAACTTACATTAATAATAGCAACAAGAGAAAGTAAAAACCCACCCCAAGGTTACGAGCCGAAGGTGGGTTTTCGTTCTTAACTGACTAAGAAGGGAATACCTATCCAAGCCAATTGTACTGGCCAAGTGTTCGCCGCACTTGGTCTTTATTAACTATATAATAACACATGTAAAAACATGTATCAAAACAATATTGAAAAACGATAATAAATGACTTATTTAAGTAAATCAACGAAGGCATCCCCATCATATAACACAGTATCTACGCCGTCTCGCTTTCACTCCTTGATCTGCTGAGAATTCGGGAAGCGGACTCAGCAGACAACCCTGCAAGACTAAGTGGCGAAGCCACCCAGTCGCATACACTCCTTTAAGCATAATTTAACGATGATTTCAAAAGCAATTACGCATTTTTCTTTTAGAAATGACGATCAGAATATTGTCTGAAGAATTATAGTGGGAGGGGTGATTCTCAAAATGATAATAAACAATAACACAAGTTTACCTATAGAGAAAAAAGTAGACCAACTCTATGCTTGTATTCATAAGATGATCGGTGAGAATGGATTTGAGATAGATGCCTTCACGTGTGATGCTTTAGAAAGTGAAACTCTAAATTCTACTACAAAAGGTATTTATCATTTATACGGTTTCCTTGAAACTAATAATGAACAACTACCATGGTCTATTATTCTAAAAGTAATCAAGCCAGATAGTGAAGAAAAGGATGATATCAAACATCACAATTACTGGCGCCGGGAAGCGCTTTTGTTTGAATCCAACCTCCTTGATCATCTTTCTGAATATATCAAAGCTCCGAATACTTATCTTGTTGAAGAACAGAATGATGGAACTATCTGGTTAAATGGATGGAGCGGGTAAATGGACATTTTGCTCATTCTAAGGAGCAATTCAATTTTATTGCTCATCGACTTGGCATGTTTAACGCAGAGTATCTTACTGCAAAAGCATTACCAGAAGAAATATGGGTCTGTAAAAATTGGCTTAAATCGTGGACAACCTCAAGTCGAATGTATGCGCCTAACCCAGAGTCATACATATTCAAGTTATAAGATGAAGAGATAAAGTATATTTGGGTATGGTTCAAGAATCTGAGTGAAAAAATAAATGAAAAGTTGGATTCTCTTAGCCAATTGCCACGTGTGTTAGCACATCAAGACTTAGGACAAAAAAATATGATTTTAACTTCAAACTTTCAACTGGTGCTCATTGATTGGCAGTTTTTGAGTATCTCAGGTATTGGAGAAGATCTCGGTAAATGTTTGGCGCAAATATGAGCCTTGGGATCATTCCTACAGATCAATATGAAACTTATCGAGATTCTTTGTTCTACTCCTATATTAAAGGAATGAGGGAATTGGGGTAGGAAGGGGATGAGAGGTTAGCTAGATACGGTTATTGTATAAGTACCGCTTTACGAAGCGTCTGGGAAGTACCTCAGCTCTGCTCTTTAGTTGCCCAGCTTGAAAGTGACCCAACTAATCCTAAACTCCAAGAGAGGGTATATCAGCTAAAACAAATAATCAATATTCATAAAGTAATGGACCATGAAGTGGAATCATTAAGAGGACTTAACTTCTTTTAGCTTCGGCAAGCGACCGTACTCAGTAACCTGGTATATAATAGAGACAATTGCTATATCATTCCAAAGCTAGAAACCGAGGTGATCACTAATGGAAAATGGCAAGATCATATCCATCAATATAGGTAAACCCATACGGGTGCAGTATAACAACAGAGAAGTCTCTACAGGCATATTCAAAACCCCCAGCGATGAACCACTGTTCTTGACCTCAGTGAACTTCGAGGGAGATGGTCAGGCAGATCTTGTTCACCACGGGGGCAGGGAAAAGGCCGTCTGCGTGTATCCCTATGAGCATTATCCATATTGGGAGAAGGCATTGGATCGGGAGCTGGAATATAGCGCCTTCGGAGAGAATTTAACGACGCAAGGGTTGTTGGAGACGGAGGTTTGTATCGGCGATATTTTTCAGCTTGGGGAAGCGGTTGTGCAGGTGAGTCAGCCCAGGCAGCCATGCTTTAAATTGTCTGTAAGATATGGGGCGCCCGACATGCCGCTGAAGGTGCAGGAAACCGGATATACTGGCTTTTATTTTCGCGTGCTTCAGGAAGGGCTTGTATCGAAGTCGGATAGTCTAATTAGAACGAGCTGCCATCCGAAAGGAATTACTGTTTCCTATGCTAACCACATCATGCACAGGGACAAGAATGATACTGAAGGGATTAAGAAGATCCTTGAAGTGGAGGAGCTCTCGGAAAACTGGATAAAAACTTTTGTGAAGCGCCTGGAAGGAACTGCAACGGATACTAAGGAAAGACTGACAGGTGACAGGTGATAAGGGGAGAAAGCATAGATCCACTCAAAAAATCCCCCTGTAAAAGCGTTATAAAATGAGCTATAATAAGGTAAGAATAAGTAAGGAGCCGTGCTGGAACACGACTCCGGTGTACAATAACTGCATAAAGAGCAGTCGGCCACATAAGATGGGTCGGAAATAGACCGTTATCCTAGGTAGGGCGGTCTATTTCTTTTTCATGTAGGTGAGCAATGCCAGAATGAACATGCCGAACATGAACATTAAGGAAAGCGCATCTTTAACCTCCATGGGCATCACCTCCCTTCTGGGAGATTAGCCGACCACCCTTACAGCCGTATATTGTACTCTCAAATTATACCATAATGAATGGAATAAAACCGATATAAGAACTGTAAGTCATAATAGATGTTTGTATAAGATCATCGATATATTCAATATGTATGTTTGAAAAGAGTAAGAACCCACCCTGCAGGTGGGTTCTCAGGCTGTCGAGACTTTCTCGACAATCTGAAGCCCTTTTTGGGGCTTTTTGCTTTTTTAAAATACTAATTTCAAACTATTCTTTGTCTGAAAAAGTTGCTGTTCTTGTTGCTGAATCCCATTCGACTTTTGCGCCGAGTATTTCGGCAAGTTGGCTAACGGGTAAGAATGTCACACTGTTCTTAATCATGGGTACTGCCTTTTCAAAATTTACCGTTTTGCCGTCAACCGACATCTCCGATTTTCCGATATACATAATGATGTTCATGTTTTCTTTTGTTAACGTAATTTTTTCTTCATTTTGATCCCATTTGACTTCAAACCCGAAGGCATCTGCAAGTGCCCTTAAAGGAATCATAGTTCGGCCATTCTCGATAAACGGATCCGCTCCGCTTCCGAATATAGTATTCAGATATTGCCCATTTACCAGAACTAAAACACGGTCTTTCTTTGCTTTTTCACAAGTGGGAAGTTCTACTTTTACTTTCTTTCCATCGATGACCACTCCCCCTTCATTAATCCCGCCGTCTCGGCAGGAAAGCGTAGGTGCAGTATCCGACCAAAAGAAATTGTCAGCTGAATTATTTGCATACACCATATTTCCGATCAATAAGACAACAAGTAAGCAGAACATCGTCGAAAGTTTCAATTTCGAAAGTTTCAATTTTGTTTGTAAGATCATCATCATCTCCTAGATACCCCTAATTCTTTATTCTGACTTTTCCAGTTCCCAGCCATAAGTCTTGTTGATCGCATCCAATTCTTTTTGCGGGAGTGCATCGACATAGACTTGCGGTACGCCTGTGCCTTCCTCAATTCCTTTTTTCGTCAGCGCTACAAGCTCCTCTGTGGTATAATTTTTTGTCTTTTTAAGTTCCAAGCTGTAAGTCTCATTGATCTCATCCAAATATTGTTGCTGGAGCTGATCGATATATACTTGAGATACAGGAGAATTATATTTGATCGCTTGTTTTATATACTCGATAAGCTCCTCTGTTGTATATTCCCGGGGCGATAAACTTTTTCTCATTTCAGGCACCTCTGTTACATTCCCATCCTTACCGTAGAATAAGACCGTTCCGTCCTCATATTGAACATAAACACCGCGGCCTTGAGGTTCTTTACCGGTTGGAATATCGGGTGATACTGCCCTTGGCGGCACAACCGATCCGGCAGCATATGCGGTAGCCCCGCCACCACCAACCAAAACAATAGCAGCAACAAGGGACAGCGCGGCAATCGGCTTTCTCATTTTCTTTCCATTCATGAGATGGATGAGTCTCCTTTTCATATATTTTTTTGAACTGCAAAGACTGCTGGTGAAGACCACATTTCTCTGCGCAACACCGTATTCTAGCATGGATAACAACGTTTCACCGTAACTCTTCCGGCTTTCCATATCCATGTTCTGAACGACCTTTTCATCGCAGGATAGCTCACAATACATAGAAATCTGCTTGTTGAACGTATAGATTGCCGGATTAAACCAGTGAATCGCATTTGCCGCAAACACCAGCAGCTTCACAAACAGATCTTGGCGCTTAACATGAATAAGTTCGTGGGATAATATCATGGCAAGCTGTTTTTCCTCAAATTGAGTTTCGGGCAGTACGATAAATGGCTTCCATAAACCTATAACCATTGGCGTTGTTGCATTAACGCTTGTTATTATCTTTACAGGGCATTGTACCGTGTCAATTACCCTGCTTTCTTGTAAGATCAACCGTTTAAACGCAAGATAACTTCTCATGCTGGCAGCAATGAATATAGCGGCTCCAACGGACCAAATTATAGTTGCTAATAGAACAAATTCCTTTGTGTTAACAAACTGGAGCAGATCATCGTACAGCTGATTTAGATGTAATAATGAGCCGCTTGCTACCGTTTGCTCTATTTGAGCAATCTGTACAACATGTTCTGCCATCGGTGTTGACTCCGGAAATTCCCTTGATTCTGGCAAGACTGAACGGGTTAAGAGGATCAGTCTGTTGATGATCTCTGACCCGCCAAGCAGAAAGAATACAGGGATTAAGCCGGTATAGTAATGCCATGTCTGAGAAAATACTTTTTGTGTAACAGGCTTTATCGTGTTTTGTACAATCCATACGATTGTTCCAACGAATGAGGCAACCAGAAGGGATAGGAAAAAACTGATCATTCTTTACCATCCTTGTGGGCGAACCACTCTTTTAACTCCGCTATGTCGTCAGAACTGAGCTCATCATCATCAACCAGAGCGGCTATAAAATTTTTAACTTTCCCATTGTATAAGCGGCTAAGAAAAGATTGAGTTTCGTACTTCTTATACTCGCTCAACGTTAAAGTGGGGTCGTAATAGTTCACCTTGCCTCTCATGGTTTTCTTCAAGTACCCTTTTTCAATCAACCGTTTCAGGATAGTCGATAGCGTTGAGGTCTTCCAATCCTTGCTTTTGAAAATATCTAAAAGCTGGTTGACTGTTGCAGATGTTGATAACCCCCATATCACCTCCATGACCTCCATTTCTGTTTCAGACAATCTTCCCAGGTTTTTCATCAGGCGCGCACCTCTGACCATTATTGCGACAACTTGTCGTAGACAGAATATACGACAAGTTGTCGTAGTTGTCAATACGTTATAAGTAAGAGGGAATTCATTAAAAGCAATATTCCTGTTAGTTGATGAAGTTATATACTTTTGGTAACGTCTAAATAAAGATGAATGTTGAAACCGCTCATCCTGCTAGATTCTAAGTGAAAAGGTGGATATTATGTCAAATGTTATTTCTACAGATGATTTGGAACTTTCTTGCCCAAACTGCGACGGTAAGAAAATTATTATTGTAAATGGTTCAGAGGAAAAATGCCAAAAATGTGAGGGGAAGGGTGTTATTTTAACTGCATTAGGACAGACATTGCTTCACTTTATAAAAAAGCATATGTAAATCTCTGTTCGCTATAAAAAGGGAGCAGCCTTTCTGTAGTCATAATTACCGTCTAAAACGGTGGTTATGAAGTGAATGCAACCCTATTAAACAGCACGTACAGTTCAGGAAAGGAAGAAGGTATTGAAATGGATATGACCATTTTCGTTGTTGAAGACGATATCCGCATATTTGATTTGCTCAAAGAAAGGCTGGAGAAATGGTCTCTTCGTGTCACTAGGCCGGATCAATTTCACGATGTGTTAGGACCCTTTTTGTATGAACAGCCTCACCTTGTCATCCTGGATATTCAGCTTCCGCAGTATGACGGCTACCATTGGTGCCGGGAGATTCGCGCCATCTCGAAGGTTCCGATTCTCTTCCTGTCATCAAGGGATCATCCGATGGATATGGTTATGGCCATGAATATGGGGGCGGATGACTACATTCAAAAACCATTCAACATGGACGTACTGTTGGCTAAAATTCAGGCCATTCTTCGTCGTACATACGCTTACGGGGAAGAGGCGGCTGATATCATGGAATGGAACGGTGCGCTGATCGATCTGAAACGCGGCGCAATCCGCAAAGATGGACAAGAGGTCGAATTGACGAAGAACGAATTTTACATCCTTGCCGTCCTCGTCAAGGCGAAGAATGAGATTATCCCCAGGCACGAGCTCATACGGAAGCTATGGGAAGATGAGCAATTCGTCAATGACAACACGTTGACGGCAAATATAACGAGGCTGCGCCAGAAGTTGGCCTTTCTGCAATTGGAAGAAGCAATTGTCACGAAAAAAGGGATGGGCTATATGGCAATCACTTTATAGAGGAGGCGCATACAGGGAGTGTTTGTACGCTATGTCAACAGTATGAAAAGCTGGATTCTATTGTTCTTGATGCTGCTCGCCTTCACTGACTTGCTCATTTTACTCGATAAAGGAATATCTATTCAAATCAGTTCCCTTGTTTACTTGAATGCCTTGTTCCTCATTTCCTTTGCAGCCTTCTTTATTTGGCGGTACAGGAAGGAGACGAAATACACTGCAGCGCTTGCGGCAGCCGTTAAAGATATGAATGACGATTGGCTTGAAGCCTTGCCGGTGCCCGAGTATTTGAGGGATGAGCTGACGAGCGAAGTGTTGCAGGCGGCGGAACATTTCTTTAGACACAAGCTGTCGGAATGCAACAAGGCGCATTTTATTGAAAATGAATATACGGCCTCCTTGGTGCACGAGCTTAAAGCGCCTCTTACAGCGATGAAGCTGACCATCGATGCCCATTGCAGTGAACCGGTGATGAGGAAACTCGAAGCGGAATGGCTGCGCATTTACTTGCTTATTGACCGGCAGCTGTATATGACGCGCCTGCCTTCCCTGGAGTCGGATTATGTGCTGGAAAAAACAGCTGTTCAGCGGCTCACTGCAAAAGAAGTCCGTGAATTGGCCTCATGGTGCGTGGAGAAGAACATAGCGGTTGAATTTGAGGGGGAAGATGCTGAGGTAGTTACCGACCGCAAATGGTGCCGGTTCATTCTGCGGCAGTTGTTGACCAACGCAGTGAAATATAGTCCCGAGGGCGGGACCATTGTTATTACGTCGGAAAGGCTGCCGAGCGGAAACGTCAGTCTGATGATTAAGGACGAAGGGCCTGGCATTCCGGCGCATGACCTGCCGCGCATCTTCGACAAAGGGTTCACAGGTGGAAACGGAAGAATCCAGAATGCAGCGACCGGACTCGGCTTGTATCTTGCCCAGACGGTTGCCGCCAAAATCGGGATTAAGCTGGAGGTACAGTCCGAGCCAGCCAAAGGAACAGCCATCCGAATGATCTTTACCACTCCCAACAAATTCGAATCTATTCGCACGGGGACGCTGGCGTAGACATTCCCGGTATTGGCAGAATGCAAAGCAATATCCGGGAGTGGAGGCACTCTTAGAGCAAAATGCTGCACTGCATGATGGCGGCCGTAAGTCTGGATGGAAAAAATCAGAGCAAGCCTATCAAGCGGTCAGGACTTTCCTGGCCGCTTATTTGTATGATTTTATCGTGCCAAAGCTCGCTGCTCCCTCTTTAACACCCCATCCCCATCTGCCTCAATAATTATTCAGGCAGCTTCTTCCCGGCTCAAGTACAACCTACCCTCTGCAACGTGACAATAATGTAACGTTACTCCTCCCGATTATCATCTAAATCAAGCGACAATACTTGATATAACTCTTAGAATAACAGTTGTACAGTTCAGCTGTGCCAATGATCTGAACCACTCACTGTACGGATCCAAATAAGGAGAACTTCAGCGCACATTAGCGCTATGGCTAACGATGGAGGTAATTTATGAGTCAAATAAATTCGCAGAAAACGATGCTGCGTGCTCAGAATGTCCGTAAAACCTATGGTACGAGAGGCAGTTCGCAGCAAGTTCTGAAAGGGATCGATCTCCGCGTTGTCGAGAGCGAATTTGTCGGAATTATGGGTCCATCCGGATCGGGAAAGACAACTCTGCTCAATGTCCTGGCTACGATCGACCGTCCGACGGAAGGGACAATTCTCATTGAGGACACAGACATCTCCAGCATGAAGAATGCTGAACTGTCCGCTTTCCGCCGTGACAAGCTCGGATTCATCTTCCAGGATTATAATCTGCTTGACACATTGACCGTCAAGGAAAATATCCTTCTCCCCGTGTCCCTCGGGAAAATGAATAAAAAGGCGGCGGAAGACGAGTTCAACGCCATTGCGGATATTCTTGGCATCAAAGATCTGGCGCACAAATACCCGCATGAAATATCAGGCGGCCAGAAACAGCGGACCGCTGCCGCGCGTGCCCTTATTCATCGCCCGTCCATGGTATTTGCAGATGAACCAACCGGTGCACTCGATTCCAAATCGGCGTCCTCCTTGTTAGGAACCATGGAGGATCTCAATCGGCAACGCGGTGTGACTATTGTGATGGTAACGCATGATCCTGTAGCATCCAGCTATTGCAGCCGTGTGATTTTCTTGAAGGACGGGGTGATCTACTCCGAATTGTACCGCGGCGACAAGACAAGGCAGGCCTTTTTCAAAGAAATAATGGATGTGCAGGCCGTTCTAGGAGGTGACCACGTTGACGTTATTTGAGCTTGTCCTCCGCAGTATGCGAAAGAATATTAAACACTATTACCTTTATTTTTTCGCACTCATATTCAGTACGGGTCTATATTTCGTCTTTACAGCATTGCAGCATGATTCATTCATTGTTCAAACAGCGAGCAATAATGTTAATTTCGCTGCATCATTTCAAGTGGCGGGAGTTCTGCTGCTCATCATCGTTGCTGTGTTCACGATATATGCGAACAGCATCTTTCTGAAACGTCGCAGCAAGGAAATCGGGCTATATCAATTGATCGGCTTGACCAGGAGAGGAGTGGCGCGTTTTCTGATCATCGAAAACGTGCTTCTGGGCATAGGAGCGCTTCTGATCGGCATATTCAGCGGCGCGCTAGTATCACGCCTTTTCCTCCTTATTCTTATTAAGCTACTAGGGTTCGACGGTTTTATCGAGCTGACGTTCTCCATTCCGGCTGCAATTCAAACGGCTATCGTGTTTGCTGCGCTGATTGTGTTGACTTCCATCCAGATGCTGCAGACGGTCTATAAGAACACCTTGCTCGAACTGTTTAATGCCGACAAGCAAGCGCAGCATCCCCAGAAGCCGGGAACGATCGCTTCGGCGTTCCTCGCTTTACTCGGTGGAGCGCTCATTGCATACGGATACTATCTTTCAGGACATATGGCCAACAAACAGCTGATCCTTAACATGCTGCTGGTATTATTCTCGACCATCCTCGGTACGTATCTTCTGTTCCGGGTCACGCTCAGCTGGCTATTCTATCAGTTCCGGAAGAACAAGAACGGGCATCTTGGGCTGCTAAACAGTTTGTCGCTCGCACCGCTTATGCACAGAATGAGAGCAAATGCCAACTCCCTTACATTAATTACAGTGTTGTCAGCGATGACGCTTACGATGGTGGCGATGGCTTATTCGCTTTATTTTTCTGCTGCGAACGATACCCGTCTCTTGCTGCCCTATGATTTTATCTTTGAAAATAAAGAGCTGGATTCAAGCTCTTTCAGCGAGGACTTGAAGAAGCAGGGGATCACGTTCGCTCAAAAACCGGTTGAAGCTGTTCGGGTGATGGGAACGATCCGCGATCCGGACAATATATCAGCAGGAGGTTTCCGAAGCATGCTCCTTATTCCTGCGGAACAGCTGGCTGTAGCCGGAGCAGATATTCAAGCGCCTGGAGAGGGGGAAGCCGTTCTTTTCGATGGCCGGGCTAAGCTTGATGTAAATAACAACGAAAATGATCTGAAATTCCCGAAGGTAGCTGAATTCGCTCATAACGGGAGTTCAGAGACGCTTCAGGTTACGGGCCTTAACGTTAAGTTCGCCATGAATTTTAATGTGTATGGCATTCAGCTAGTAATATCGGAGTCAACCTTCAAGTTGATCAGGGAGAAGCTTGAGGACTCGCCTGATTATGAAGCGGTTCATTACGACACGTTCCAAATTCCGGACAAGCAGGAGCGTGCCGCGGCATCGGATCTCTATGCGAAATATATTCCATCAGGAGAGTATATGCCCGATTATCATACTGAATACGAGGCTGCTCTCCAGTCGTTCGGACTATTAATTTTTATTTCGGGATTTCTGGGACTTGTCTTTCTTATCTCCACCGGCAGCATCCTGTACTTCAAACAGATGACGGAAGCGGAGCAGGAGAAGAGAAGCTATGTGACGCTGCGCCAGCTCGGATTTGACGTGAAGGACATCATGAAAGGCATTGTGCGTAAACAGCTGTTCGTCTTTGCGATCCCCCTCCTGATAGGTCTTCTGCATTCTGTATTTGCGGTAAAGGCGGCATCTATACTAGTGGTTTCCAGCATTGCCGTACCCTCAGCGATTGCAATGGGGGTGTATGCTTCGATTTATTTCATTTTTGCTCTGTTAACTATTGGTTATTACAGGAAGATCGTCAAGAATGCAATATAAAAGTGACATAGATTTACCGAACAATGCAACTATCATTTAAGGAGATGAAGAGCTATGAAAAAAGGGGCAATTGTCGCACTCATTATCGTTATTCTTGGAGGACTATTTATTTTTATGGCCAGGGATGTCGTAGATCGGTTTAACCCGCTCATCAGCAAAGAATATGTATACGTCCAAATTAATAAACCGGGGGAGCCTGCTGACGGAAGATATAAATATAAGCTGACGGGATATAACGCCGAGGGCAAAAAGAAAGACGTGACTTTTACTACGAGTACCGAACTGAAGGGAGGAGCCTATCTGAAAGTGCTGGCTAAAGGCTCCTATACTGAACAATGGGAAGAAATCAAAGCGGAAGAAATACCGGAAGGAATTGTATGGTAACGCCTTATCATAGACATGCGAAAATAAACATAATGGAACGCTCACTCTATGGTGAGCGTTTCGGTTTAGAGGATACAGCTTGCGCTTTCGAGCGGAGCCTCAAACAGCTGAGGTATCTTTACAAAATAAATAGTTTATTGAACGAGGTTGTACTAAAATTGAATTGGGAGGATTCCCTATAAATTAAGAATGATTCACTACAAAGCAAATCCCGCTGCTTACGAGGCTATGAGGGGACTTGAAGCGTTTGAGGTGCTGTGCAGCCTGGTACATAATAGTGATACTTGCTTTTTGCCTTAATCCACAAATCGAGGTGACCTCTAAATGAAAAATGCCAAAATCATATCCATCAACATAGGCAAGCCCATACAAATCCAATTCAACAATAAAGAACTCTCAACAGGGATCTTCAAAACACCCAACAATGACCCGCTGTTCTTGACATGGATTGGATTCGAAGGAGACGGACAGGCAGACCTTGTCCACCACGGAGGCCGGGATAAGGCTGTTTGTGTTTACCCCTATGAACATTACCCTTATTGGGAGAATGAATTAAATCAAGCGTTGGAATATAGCGCCTTTGGAGAGAATTTGACGACTCAAGGGTTGCTGGAGACGGAGGTTTGTATTGGCGATGTTTTTCAGCTAGGAGAAGCGGTGGTACAGGTGAGTCAGCCGAGGCAGCCCTGCTTTAAATTGTCTGTTAGATACGGTGTCCCCGACATGCCGCTCAAGGTGCAGGAGACCGGTTATACCGGCTTTTATTTTAGCGTGCTTCAGGAAGGGCTCGTATCGAATTCGGATAGTCTGATTAGAACGAGCCGCCATCCAAAAGGAATTACTGTTTCCTATGCTAACCACATCATGCACAGGGACAAGAATGATACTGAAGGGATTAAGAAGATCCTTGAAGTGAAAGAACTCTCGGAAAACTGGAGAAAAACTTTTGTGAAGCGTCTGGAAGGAAGCGCGACGGATACCAAGGAAAGACTGACAGGTGATAAGGGAGATTAGTACCCACTAGGTAGGCGGTCTTTTTTTAATTGCTATAATCGCCTTGGGTGAACTTGTTTAAGGGGGGCTTTGGTGATGGTGGAGGTGTTTAGTGGTGGTAAGATTGTTAGGGAATAAGGTTGGGGGAGTTTTTTGTTTGAGGTAAAAGGAATTATTTTCCGCTGATTACTCTAACTTTGTAGTAAAATGAGTTTATAGTACATTCTAACTCATTCATTTCAAGCAGGTTCATAGATTCAATTGTATTTTTTTGAGATTACGAGTTCAAGGGTATTATGTTAACTGAAATCATCGCGAGTGGAAGTATAGAAAAAGATACGATGGAGTGATTATCATGGCGTTTGATGCTTTTACTAAGAAGCGACTTGAAAAGATACTTGATAACTATATAGATAAGAAGATACCTGAGCATCTTAAGGCAGAATTTAAGATCATATATAAATTTCGAGGAAACACAGTTACTTTGTCACAAGACAGACCTGCATATATGTCGGGGCATCGAGTCGAGTTACCGATTGCTCAATTTAGATACGATGAAGGCCTATGGAAAGTATATTGGAAGGACAGTAAAGATAAGTGGCATTTTGTAGAAGATATAAAACCGATAGGAGACTTTGAAAAACAATTAAAGATGATTGAAAAAGATGAGTACGGGTATATGTGGATGTAGTTCGAAGAGGGCGATGACTTCAGTTAACACCGTATCTACTCTGCAGGCCGTTCGGCCCTTGGTTCGTAAGGGAGAGTAGGCAGAGAAGTGAACTTAGCTCACAACCCTTTTTAAGCCATTTAACAATTCCTCAGAAGAGACATCTCTAGCTCCAACAAACGTTCAAATTCATCAGTATTCCAGCTTTATGGGAAAGTTAGATCATTTTTCAAATAATTCATATAAAATAATAACAGAAAAGAGTAAAAAACCCACCTAACAGGTGGGTTCCAGCCTGTAGACAAAGTTCCGAAAGGAGCAGATTCTACAGGCTTTTTTATCGAATAGTAAGAAAACAGTGAGTTGAGGTGTGGAGGATGCTGAGTAAGAGCAGTAACGAAGGTCGCTTTCAGATTTCGGTTTATTCCTTGGACGAGCTCGTGCCAAAGAAGAGAGAAAGAGCCTACACCTTTCATACCGCATGCGACCGAAATGGATTTATCGATGATGGGATTCGGCCTGTGATGCCGTATACTCGGCCCCACACTGATAGCTTTTTTTAAAAATCGGTTTACGATTAAACGGGTATTTGTAGATATGAAAGAGAAGCATGGCATGCGGTGGACCACCTTACGAGGGCTTGAAAAGGTGTCCATGCAGGCGATGCTAGTTTTCTCGTGCATGAACCTCAGTGAGGTTCATGCTATTTATTGAATGGCATCCAAAGCAATCGGCATACGCTGCTGCAGGCACTGAACGAAGCCTGAATTCTTAATATGCTTCAGGAGTCGGACAGTTCATCATCCACGTTGTACAGAACACGGGCCAGCAAGTCCTGGCTGTAGTTTCCGAAGTTTTTGCCGAAGATCGTCAAGCCACGTTTATTGACTGGCTTGTCGGTCACGGCAATGCGGAAGGTGAGCTCGCTTTTGTAATCGAGCTGAATCTGATCGAGCGTCACATCGGAAATCCGGCACCCGTCTATGAAGCTCCCTTCGTGATTGATGCGGATCAGCTTGAGCATGCCGTACTGGTTCAAATGTGGCGGCCACCATTCTGGATTGAACGTTCCACGAGCATCACCGAAGTCTCCCGGGCTGGTCCAATAGCCGATCTCGATCCCGTTGATATAGAAGTAAATATCGGAAGGGTAATTATCGCAAAAACCCGGCGCTTCCGAGCCGAGCTCCATCGAGAATTGAATTTCGCGGAAGGATTGGTTCGGCTTCAAATAGTTCGGGATCCGGTATTCCAGAAAACCTTCGGCCAGCCAGATGATTTCTGAGTCGATCCGCTGCGGATCGGCGAAATATCGAGGATCGTCGAAATCGCCGATAATGCTGTCCTTCGTCGCAAGACCGCAGGTAGGGGCGGCTTGGTAATTACTGTAATGCCCAACTTGGATCTCTACCTCGTACAGATTTTCGACCTTCTTGCTTCGAAGATCCACCATCAATTTATCTTTATTAAGGTAAGCAATTTTCTGGATGCCATGCTTTCCTACAGTGGAATTGATTTCAATCAAGCCGCTTTCTTCCAGTTTTTTGATATGCATGGTGACGGCACCGTTGCTTAGCTTCAGCCTGGTGGCCAGCTCATTCAAATTCAAGGCTTGGTTTTTGGCAAGCAGCTCGAGAATCTGGATCCGAATTTCGGAACTTAAAGCCTTGAAAATATCGATCCCGCTCATCAAATCCTTGATATAAATCATCCCAATGACCCTCTTCCAATAAGAAATAATAAAATTTGATTTATTTTAGATTATTATAAACTAATTTCGTCGATTAATAAAGCAACAACTTGAAAAATGTAAAAATCTATAAAATATTAGTTGAAAATCAGATTATAGATACGTTTCGTTTGTGTTTACTTGAATATAATCTAAAATATTTATCTATAACAACTCGAAAAACGAGAAAAAGACCCGTATTTATCCCTGAATTTCATTTACCTTTATAAAAATATAAAAAGATTTAGGTTTATATATTTACATCTTGTTTTCTGTATGTTATTTTATACCTGTAAGCGGATTCATTCAGTGAAATAGAAATTGATTTAGGATTTATTAAAATGGAAGGTGATAGACTTGTTATCCTCGACAGCGGCTAAAGCAAAAATGGTTGTGGACAAATCTTTTAGAATCGCCGAGATTGATCCCCGGATATATGGTTCCTTTATCGAACACTTGGGAAGGGCCGTTTACGGAGGCATCTATGAATCCTCTCATCCGACTTCGGACAGCCAAGGATTTCGAAACGACGTAAAACGACTCATTCAAGAGCTGAATGTACCCATTATAAGATATCCGGGAGGCAATTTTGTATCCGGATATAACTGGGAAGACGGGGTTGGGCCCGTCAAGGAGCGCCCGAAACGGCTAGACTTGGCCTGGCGAACGGTCGAACCGAACGAGGTGGGTACGAACGAGTTTGCGCGGTGGGCACGGGAGATCGGCTCCGAAGTGATGATGGCGGTCAATCTTGGCACCCGGGGCGTGGATGCGGCAAGAAACCTGCTTGAATACTGCAACCACCCGGGAGGCAGCTATTGGAGCGATCTGCGCCGAAGCCACGGATTTGAACAGCCGCATCGCATCAAAACCTGGTGCTTGGGAAACGAGATGGACGGTCCATGGCAGATTGGCCAGAAGACTCCGCAGGAATACGGCAGACTGGCCTATGAAACCGGAAAAGCGATGAAGCTGGTAGACCCGAACATCGAACTCGTGTCGTGCGGAAGCTCCAGCACCGGAATGCCGACCTTTCCGGAATGGGAAGCGGTGACACTCGATCACACTTACGAAGTTGCTGACTATGTTTCCCTGCATCAATACTACGGCAACCGGGACAACGATACGGCCAACTTCCTGGCAAGGTCGATGGACATGGAGCATTTCATCAAGACGGTAAGCGCCACCTGCGATTACGTCAAAGCGAAAAAGCGCAGTAAAAAAACGATGTATCTCAGCTTTGATGAATGGAATGTCTGGTATCACTCCAATGATGCGGATTCCAGAATCGAGCCTTGGAGCATCGGTCCGCCGCAGTTGGAAGATATCTATAACTTTGAAGACGCGCTGCTGGTCGGCAGTATGCTGATCACGATGCTCCGCCATTCCGACCGAGTCAAAATGGCCTGCATGGCCCAATTGGTCAACGTCATAGCACCGATCATGACCGAGAACGGAGGCCGGGCCTGGAAGCAAACGATCTTCTACCCGTACATGCACGCTTCGCGGTATGGCCGCGGGGTTTCGCTAAGGCCGATCATCGATTCGCCGAAATACGACGCCCAGGATTATACGGACGTGCCTTATCTGGACAGTGCCGTAGTTTACCGGGAAGAAGACGAGGAACTCACGATCTTCGCCGTCAACCGCCATCTGGAGGAACCGATGGATCTGTTATGCGACGTTCGGGGATTTCAGAATTACCGCGTAATCGAGCATATCGTTCTGGAGCATGAAGATTTGAAAGCGGTCAACACGGCGGAGGAGGAGAAGGTGAAGCCTCATACGGGCGGGAATGCGGTTTGCAAGGACGGGTTCGTACAAGCACGCCTGTCCAGGGCGTCCTGGAACGTGATTACGCTGAGCAAGGAATGACTCAAGGTTTTGCCATGAAGTTGATATAGGTCGGACTAAAACATACAACTTTAGTTCTTTCTATATAGTTTCATCCGATATCCATAGGAGGGGTTAAGGTGTTAAAGAAAAAAGGATGGTTCACTCTTTTATCGCTGGTTCTCGTATTGTCTGCCGTGCTGACTGGTTGCGGTGGAAGTAAAGGTGAAGGAGAAGCTGGGACGGACAACGGCGAGGCAGTGAACTCGGGAAAATCCGGGGGCACGAAAGAACTGACATTCATGTACCGCGGCGGTACGGACGAACAAAAGGCCTATAGTGCCGTGGTCAAAAAGTTTGAAGAGGATCATCCCGGCGTGAAGGTCAAAATCGTCGTTACGGCGGCAGACCAATACGCTACGAAGTTGAAAGCGGCAATTACTGGCAATAAAGTGCCGGACGTATTTTACTTTGAATCCGGTGATTTGAAAGCCTACATGCACAGCAATATTTTGATGGATCTTACACCTTACGTTGAAAACAATCCGGACATCAATCTGGACAACATTTGGAAATACGGCATCGACCTGTACCGTTATGACGGTAATATGGCAGGACAGGGTAATATTTACGGGATGCCGAAAGACGTTGGCCCGTTCGCGCTCGGATACAACAAAACGATGTTCGAGAAAGAGGGTATTCCTCTCCCGGATCCCGATAAGCCTTACACCTGGCAGGAATTTATCGATATAGCGAAACAACTGACCAAGGATACGAACGGCGACGGCAAAATCGATCAATACGGCACAGGCTTCAACGTCAACTGGGTGCTGCAATCGCTGGTTTGGAGCAACGGCGCCGACTGGATTGATGAAAGCAAAAAGAAAGTGATGATTGACGATCCGAAGTTTGCAGAAGCGCTCCAATTTTTCGCTGATATGCAAAACGTATATAAAGTCACTCCTTCCGCCGAGGATGCGCAAACGCTGGACACATACCAGCGCTGGATGAAAGGCGAACTGGCTTTCTTCCCGGTCGGTCCTTGGGATATGAGCACGTATGAAAAACTTCCTTTCGAATATGACTTGATGCCTTACCCGGCAGGTTCTACCGGCAAATCAGCCACATGGATCGGCTCTCTCGGAATCGGCGTGTCGGCCAAAACGAAATATCCAGAGGAAGCGGTCGCTCTCGTCAACTATTTGACTGCATCTAAGGAAGGCATGCAAATGCTGGTCGATGCCAAAGTTCAAATTCCTAACCTCATCGACATGGCCGAAGAATGGGCGGCGGACACGTCGACCAAACCGGCCAACAAGAAAGAATTCCTCGATGTCGTGGACGAATATGGTAGAGTGCTGCCGGGCCACTACACTTGGACTTCGGAATGGTACGATCTGTTCTTCACAGATATTCAACCGGTGCTCGACGGTAAAATTACGGCTGCCGACTACGTGAAACAGGAACAGCCGAAAATGCAAAAGCTGCTGGACAAGGCGATCGAGCAGGAAGAAAAAGCGAAAGCCAAGAAATAGGGACGGGATTCCTGACATTGCATCTTAACCAGTAGAAATGATGTTTGTCGCCGATGTTGGAACGACAAGGGGACAAACATCATTTTCATTCTGGTATACGACATTTGAGGTGATTCTTAATGCAAACCCAAACCAAATCAAACCTGTACCGAAAAGAGAAGATATTTGGCTGGTTATTTATCCTTCCCCCTATCCTAGGCTTTGTGTTTTTTACCCTGTTTCCGTTGGCCTATTCATTTTACGGCTCTTTCACGGACTGGGACGGATTGGGTCAAATGGACTTTATCGGGCTGAGCAACTTCAAGGATCTGTTTACGGATGAACTGTTTCACAAGGCGGCGTTCAATACGATCTTCATGATGATCGGAATCCCGATCGGTATCATTCTCGCTTTGCTGATCGCGCTTGGCCTGAACAGGGGCATTCCGGGGACGACGACGTTCCGGGTCATCTATTATGTTCCGGTCATCTCCTCTTTGGCGGCCATCTCCATCATGTGGAGCTGGGCGTTCAACGGGGATTATGGTTTGGTCAACCAGTTTTTGGACCTCATTGGTATCAAGGGGCCGAACTGGCTGATGAACAAGCATTCGGTCAAGCCGGCGCTGATCATGATGACGGTATGGAAGGGATTAGGTTATACGATGCTTCTCTATTTGGCCGCCCTGCAAAGCGTGCCGAGATCATATTATGAAGCTGCAGAACTGGACGGAGCGAGCGGTTTCAAGGCTTTCTGGCATATTACCTGGCCAATGGTGAAGCCGGTTACCTTTTTTATTGTGGTCACCAACATTATCGGGGGATCGCAAATTTTTACGGAGATCAATATTATGACAAGTACCGGCGGTCCCGAGTATTCGTCCGCTTCTGTCGTGTTCTATATCTGGCAGAAGGCCTTCGACAACTTCCAGATGGGATACGCGTCCGCGATGGCCGTCGTGCTGGGCCTATTCATATTTATCGTGACTCTGATTCAATTCAAAATGAACGAAAAATCATCCTTCGAGGCATGATTGGAACGGAAAGGAGAATATGAATATGTCTCATTCGACTCGAACGAAGCTGACCAACACGATTATCTTTATCATCCTATCTATCGGGGCGATCGCGATGATTGCGCCCCTGATGTGGATGCTATCAACTTCGATCAAACAGAAAATCGATGTCTTCGCGCTGCCGCCGGTGTGGATTCCGAAGGATCCGCAGTGGGGGAAATACCTGGAAATCTGGACGGCGGGACCGCTGGTAAGCGGGATCAAGAACAGCGTCATTATCGCTATTTCGGTGACCATTGTCGGCACGTTTACGTCCAGTCTAGCCGCCTTTTCGTTCGCTAAACTGAAGTTTCCGGGCAAAAACGCGATTTTTCTTATCCTTCTGTCCGCGCTGATGATTCCTTATCCTGCCGTCATGATCCCACAATTCATGATGTTTTCCAAGGTGGGCTGGGTGGATACGTTGCTGCCTTTGATCGTTCCCGGTTTGTTTGGCAACATCGTGATGATCTTTTTCCTGCGTCAGTATTTGATCAGCGTGCCGAACGAGGTCATCGAAGCGGCGAAAATTGACGGCAGTTCCTACTTCCGGTTGTTCTCTACGATTACGTTCCCTTTGATCAAACCAGCTGTGGCTGCCCAACTGATCTTATGGTTCATGGGCATTTGGAACGATTATTTGGCACCGATCATTTATTTGACCTCGCCGGAGAAGCAAACCTTGCAGCTCGTCATCGCGAATTTTAATGCGACTTATGCGATCCAGACGGACTATCCGCTGATTATGGCCGCTTCCGTCATCGCCTTGCTGCCGGTATTGATCATTTTCCTGGTATTCCAGAAACAAATTATCGAGTCCGTGGCCATTTCCGGAGTGAAGGGATAAGATTGGCGGGAACGAAAGTGAGCGTTGTGATGAACATTTTAAAAAAACGGGTGGTGCTGCCGGGTATGTTAATGTTGATGATGATGGGTTTGGGCGGGTGTTCGGGGGATCGCGCCGCGAAAGTCGACTTCCCCAAGGATCCCGATGCGACGGTGATGTATGACACGACAGTACTACATAACGAAACGAAATGGACCGTCAACAATGCGCATGACCCCGGCATTATAAAGACGGACGAGGGATACTATGTATTCTCTACCGACGTAAAGGTCGGGGGCGATCCGAGGCCGGGCGTAATGGTGCGAAAATCAGAGGATCTAATCCATTGGAAATGGGTCGGCTACGCGTTGCCGGGGATCCCAGAAACGGCGATGAATTGGACGGGAGCGAGCAGTCTTTGGGCACCGGATGTTATAAAGCATGGTAACGAATATCGGCTGTACTACTCTGCGTCCACTTTTGGCAGCCGGCAGTCGATGATTGGCATGGCGAGCGCTTCATCGATCGAGGGACCTTGGACTGATCGAGGGGACGTGATCCGCACGGAAAGCGGCGATGCCTTGAACGCGATTGATCCGAACATCGTGACTGATGCCGAAGGCCGCATGTGGATGGTGTACGGTTCCTTTTTCGGGGGAATCCATATCATCGAGCTGGACCCGGATACGGGTAAACCCAAAGAAGCGGGTTTTGGTCAGTTAATTGCAGCTCGAGATCGGCTGACCGAGGACGGTGCAGTGGAAGGGCCTTATATCGTTTATAACGAAAAATTCAAAAAATACTATCTTTTCGTCTCTTATGACTCGCTTTTTGAAGACTATAACGTTCGTGTAGCACGGTCCGACTCCATTACTGGGCCTTATGTCGATTTTAACGGCAGGGACATGACCGATACGGAGTTCGAACCGCAATTCGAGGTAGGCAATAAAATTCTGGGCGGCTATAAGTTCGGTGAAGAAGACGGCTGGATTGCACCCGGACACAACTCCGTACTGAATGACGGAGGTAACTATTATATCGTGCACCATGCACGGGGAGAAGCCGACAAGAACTGGTCTTATCTGCACGTCCGCAAAATTCTATGGACGGAAGATGGCTGGCCGGTCGTCTCGCCGGAACGTTATGATGGAGAAATGGAGCAGGATATTCCTCAAAGCCTGCTGACTGGCGAATGGGAGCGCATCGAGCATGATCCGTTTGTCAACGGCCAAGTGGAATCAACCCCACTTTCTCTGTTCGAGCAGGGAAAGCTGCAAGGCAGCTTGGGAACCGGAACTTGGAATTTCGACGGAAAAAGAACGCTGACCTTGACTTGGGACGACGTGGCCGAAGGTGACGGGCGCGTGGAACAAGTCCAACTGCTGCCGGCCTGGGATTGGGAGCGAGGTGTCAAAGCGCTTGTATTTACCGGACTGAATGAAAAAGGTATTGCGGTATGGGGAAAGCAGATTTCGCGCAGTAGCAAGTAAATAGAGAAGTGGAGAGGAAGGTTTGCTAGTTATGGTCAAAATGACAATCCATGCAAATGAGAAGAAAGGTACGATTAGCCGATACTTGTACGGGCAATTTGCCGAGCATCTCGGCAGATGCATTTATGAGGGAATCTGGGTCGGACCGGATTCGCCGATTCCGAATACCGAAGGCTACCGCAACGATGTGCTTGAGGCGCTCAAAAATTTAAGGATCCCGGTTTTGCGCTGGCCGGGCGGTTGTTTTGCAGATGAATACCATTGGATGGACGGGATCGGCCCTAAATCGGAAAGAGCCCGGATGATCAACAATCATTGGGGCGGAGTGGAGGAAAACAATCATTTCGGCACGCATGAATTCCTGCGCTTATGCGAACTGCTGGAGACAGAACCCTATATCAGCGGCAACGTCGGCAGCGGTACGGTCCGGGAAATGCAGCAATGGGTCGAATATATGACGTTTGACGGGGAGTCGCCGATGGCAGGCTTGCGCAAGCGAAATGGGCAGGAACAGCCCTGGAAGCTGCCGTTCTTTGGTGTCGGCAACGAGAACTGGGGCTGCGGCGGCAATATGCGGCCGGAGTATTATGCCGATTTGTATCGTCAATTTTCGTCCTATGTCCGGAATTACGGAGAGAACCGCGTGTATAAAATCGCCTGCGGTCCGAACACGGACGATTACCGCTGGACCGAGGTGCTGATGCGGGAAGCCCACTGGCTTATGAATGGACTGAGCCTGCATTATTACACCATTCCGACTGGAAACTGGTTTGCCAGCAAAGGTTCAGCCACCGAGTTTGGTGTAGACGAATGGTTTTCGACGATGAAAAACACCCTGTTTATGGAAGAACTGATCGTCAAGCATTCGCAAATCATGGATAAATACGATCCGGAGGGCAAGGTGGATCTCATCGTTGATGAATGGGGTGGCTGGTATGATGTCGAGCCTGGAACCAATCCGGGATTCCTGTACCAGCAAAATACGTTGCGTGACGCCCTGATCGCAGGCGTTAACCTTAACATTTTCCATAAGTACAGTAAACGGGTCAAAATGGCCAACATCGCGCAGATCGTGAACGTGCTGCAGGCGATGGTACTCACGGAAGGCGACAAAATGCTGCTGACACCGACGTATCATGTATTCGACATGTACAAGGTCCATCAGGATGCGGAGTTGCTTGATGTGGAGTTCGAAAGTCCGGTGTACAAACACGGCTCGCAAACCATCCCGCAGCTTAGCGTTTCCGCTTCCACGAATCAAGACGGGCACATTCATCTGTCGGTCTGCAATTTGCACCACGCGGTCAGCTCTTCGGTGAGTTGCCGTCTGGAAGGAGCGGATCGCAAGAAAGTTAGCGGAACGATCCTTACGCATTCGTCGCTGAATGCCCATAATACGTTCCACCGCCCAGAAGAAGTGGCGCCGATTGCTTTTACGGGAGCGAAGCTGGACGGAGACGAACTGCAATTTGAACTGCCTCCGGCTTCGGTGGTCGTCCTGACCTTGAAACCGTAAAGTGAGATGCAGCATATGAATGTCTGGTTGCCGTACGGACCCGGCTTTACGATTCGTCCTGTCCTTTTCCGAATGCTCCAAAGTGGGCATAACTTGTCGCTTGAACCCAGAAAGGAATGAGAATAATGTCAGAATTGAATCGTCCTATTTGTGCCTCTACTCCGCCGATGGGCTGGAATAGCTGGGACTGTTATGGAGCCAGCGTCAGGGAAGAGGAAGTAAGGGGCAATGCGGAATATATGGCCCGCTATCTGAAGTCCTATGGCTGGGAGTACGTGGTTGTCGATATCCAGTGGTACGAACCTGGAGCTTATTCCTCACAGTATCGGCCTTTTGTTCCGCTGGAGATGGATGCGTATTCGCGGCTCATTCCGGCGAAGAACCGATTTCCTTCATCGGCCGGAGGAAAAGGATTCAAGCCGTTGGCGGATTATGTGCACGGGCTCGGTCTGAAATTCGGCATTCATATCATGCGAGGCATTCCAAGGCAGGCGGTTCATGCGGCTGCGCCGATTCTCGGTACTTCGGCGACCGCCCGCGATATCGCCCATCCCAATTCCATTTGTCCGTGGAATACAGATATGTACGGCGTGGATCCGGAGAAGGAAGGCTCGCAGGCATACTATGACTCACTGTTCCGCCTATATTCGGAGTGGGGCGTCGACTTTGTCAAAGTGGACGATATTGCCGCTTCCCGGCTTTACGGCTATCACGCTGCAGAGGTGGAACTGATCCGCCGGGCCATCGATGGCTGCGACAGAGAGATAGTGTTGAGCTTGTCTCCGGGACCGGCAGATTTGGAGGTAGCACAGCATTTGTCACGTCACGCCAATATGTGGCGGATGACGGATGATTACTGGGACCATTGGCATTTACTTTACGGCATGTTTGAGCGGTGCGAAAAATGGGCCGCCTTCGCGGAACCCGGCCATTGGCCTGATTGCGATATGCTGCCTCTCGGACATTTGGGGATCCGCTCTGTGGACGGCGGCGGGGATCGCTATACCCGCTTTACCAGGGACGAGCAGATCACAATGATGACCCTCTGGGTGATTTGCCGTTCACCGCTGATGTTTGGCGGGGAGCTGCGAGACAATGATGAATGGACGCTGTCCCTGCTGACGAATGAAGAAGTCCTTCATTTGCACCGTTACGGAACGGGCGGGAGAATAGTTTTCCGTGAGGGAGATGTGACTGTCTGGACAGCCCGGGATGAAGAAGGGCAGGCTTATCTAGCAATGTTCAACCTGGGGGAGGGGCCGCTTGTGTCCCGTTTGGAGCTGGCTTTGGCTGAGGCGGGGGAATCTTTCCCCACGGCTATGGATTTGTGGTCCCGCTGTGAAATGGAAGTTCATGAAGGCGCAGTCGTTGTGTCATTGCCTCCGCATGGTTCGATTTTGCTGAAGCTGGCCTAGCTGCAGAGCCGAAATAACGAAGTGGTACAGTAAAACCAGTACAACAAGAAGTGAAGGAGAAACCGACATGGACCAAAAAAGAGAATACATCAACCCGGTAGTAGAGCAGAGAGCCGATCCCTGGGTCTATAAACACAGCGACGGTTATTATTATTTTACCGCCTCGGTTCCGGAATACGACCGGATCGAAGTGCGGAGGTCGTCCACGATTCAGGGGCTGAAGGAAGCTATTCCGGTGGTGGTGTGGTACAAATATGAAACCGGCCCACTTAGCGCGAACATCTGGGCACCGGAAATCCATTTTATTCAGGGAAAATGGTACATCTATTTTGCGGCCGCCAGAACGACCGAAACGCAGGACGGCTTGTTTGACCATCGGATGTTCGCGTTGGAGAACGAATCCGCGAATCCGCTCGAGGGAACCTGGAGCGAAAAAGGCCAAGTCCGTACCCGTTGGGAATCGTTCGCACTGGACGCCACGACATTCGAACACCGCGAAGAGTTATATTATGTGTGGGCTCAGAAGGATCCGGAGATCGAGGGCAACTCCAACCTATATATTTCCAAAATGAGTGACCCTTGGACCTTAACCGGGGAGCAGGTCATGATCTCGACTCCGGAATATGACTGGGAGATCATCGGGTTTCGAGTGAACGAAGGCCCGGCCGTCTTGAAGCGGAATGGCCGAATCTTTATCAGCTTTTCGGCAAGCGCCACCGATTACAACTATTGCATGGGACTTTTGGAAGCGGATGAATCTGCAGATTTGCTGGATCCATCTGTCTGGAAGAAAACTCCGCAGCCCGTTTTTCAAACCAGCGAAGAAAACGGACAGTATGGCCCAGGACATAATAGCTTCACCGTCTCTGAGGACGGGCAGGATGTCATTGTCTATCACGCGCGGAATTACAAAGAAATTTCGGGAGACCCCCTGTACGACCCGAACCGTCATACTCGGGCTCAAGTGTTTCACTGGAAAGAGGATGGAACCCCCGACTTCGGCTTGCCGGTACGCTAGCACACAGTAGGTTCTTTTCCACCTAGACTTAAGAAGGAATAGACTCACCCAAATCCCCCTGTAAAAGCATTATAAAATGAGCTATAATAAGGTAAGAATAAGTAAGGAACCGTGCTGGAACACGATTTCAGTGTACAATAACTGCATAAAGAGCAGTCGGCCTCTAAGTGCTGATCGAAATAGACCGTCCTTAGGCAGGGCGGTCTATTTTTTTCCATGATCCCTTTTACCCCCTCATTTATTCGTTATCTTCAAACTACTTTCCCTCACATCGTCCGAACCTAATTGGGCAAGTAGTAGCTATGCAGATCGAATGAACTTGCTTCTTAATGGCTTGCTTATTTCTCCACACCACTTTTTTCTGTAGATCATAATCTATCCAGATCGGAGGCCAAACCATGGAGCACAGGGATAAACAAGAAAAGCAACAAATCGAAGAGTATAAGAAGAATCCAACCATCAATATGGCTGATTCGATGAACCGCTCGGTGAGCGGTGATTTGGGAACTCTGACAAGAGGGAGTATCCTGACTAGAATCATAACGACTTTGGTAATCATTGGGGGCTTAATTGTTTTCCTATTGCTCAAATAGTGTTTCTGCTTGAGTTCGAATTATTTGTTCGTCAAATTATTCCAGGATTGTAGTAGAATATAGCTATAGTTCATAGAGACTATTCACTAATGAGAATTGTCTGTTAAGAACGTGAACAGGCGAACGGTAATATGGGTAGAGGATGGTGATGATTGTTTGGAAGTAAGATATTGTTCTTCATGCGGACATAGTATAAGTACGACCGCCCGCTTTTGCACAAACTGTGGGAGACCTCAAGAGCAACAGGCATATTTGGAGCAGGCTTCTCAAGAGCAAGTGCATCAGCAGCCGGAACAGCAGCAACTGACACCACAGCAGGAGACATACCAGCAGCAAGACAATCAGCAGCAAGTATTCCAAGAGCAGTCATATCGACAACAAGGTTATCAACAGCAAGCGTATCGGCAACAGGATTATCATCAACAGAGGTATCAACAACAACCGGGATATCAACAGCCGCAAGCCTACCAGCAGCAAGAATATACGCAACAGGCCTATCCACAACAAGTCTCCCAACAACAAGCATATCAAGCCCCAACATGGCAAAATCAACAATCCAACCCTTATAATACACCCGAAGCAGAATGGTTATGGTTATATTCCCATAGTGATAAATATGTTGAAAAATGGATTAAAAATTCAAAATGGAACTGGGCGTCTTTTCTTTTCTTTCCGTTTTGGGCGGGGTATCGGAAAATGTATGCCGAGTGCGCGATATATGCAGCAATCTTAGTTGGGCTGACCTTCATTGAACTATTATTAGGCTTTCCGCTTAAGGGTGCCTATATCGGAATCTATATTTTGTGCGGAACATTAGGTAATAAACTATATTATCAGAAAGCTCAAAAAGAGATTGATCATATACTAGCTTTACATGGGGATCATGAGCTCCGTCGCAGCTTTATTTACCAAAAAGGTGGAACCTCTGGCTGGGGCATTGTCTATGGAATTGGTATGATTCTAATTGGAGTCATTATAGAGCTCCTAATGGAAGAGGGATTTTATTATTGAACATGGTTAATACATAACTGGAATAAGTGTTAGAAAAGGACAGTTCTCAGAATGAGGATTGTCCTTTTTTTGCGGCTCACTAAGCTATGCTAATCATCAGTAAGCCCTACAGGGAACTAAAGCGAGAAGTATAGCAGATAGTCCCAGCCTTCCTCGTCTTTGTTCGAACATAAATCTCCGCTTCTAGCCGGCCCTAAATGCAACCTCATTGTAAAACATTCAAAATAGAAGATACGAGAGTAAAAATAGGATTACAGCAGAAACACTAGGAACACTAAACCTATAGCCATATGAAAAAGGGATTAATTATCGGTATTTCCATTGTTTGTGATGTGTTGCAATAGTATAATTATGAAGGATTGCATAAGGGAAATATTCCCATACACCTATGAAGTATACATATAGTTTATAAAAAACAAAAAAGGAGCTATTAATCTATGAAACTAAAGAAAATAGGATTTGCACTTATGTCATTGGTTCTGATACTAACAATGATTCCTGCCATGACATCCGCTGCATCCAAGCTATCGATCGTAGTTGAGGTGAACGGGGACCGAGTATCATTTCCTGATGCGAAGCCATTTATGGACAAGAGCAACCGGGTGCAGGTGCCTGTCCGATTTGTAAGTGAAGCACTCGGGGCGGAAGTAGGCTGGAACAGCAAGAGCAAGCAAGTAACTGTGCAATTGGGGGAAGACACCACTGTTTTGACCATGGGGAAAAAAGCGTATACCGTTAATGGCCAAACGAAACAAATGGACACGGTAGCTCAGCAGAAACAGAATCGGACTTTCGTTCCGTTACGATTTGTCAGCGAGGCGCTCGGCGCTAAAGTAATCTGGCATAAGGATCTTTATAGTGTAGAGATTCTAACGGGTCTTGCGGCGGTGCATGAAGACAATAAGGAGGAGATAAAAAAGGAAACATCGACCACTGAAACCCCAAAATATATTGTGGATTCATGGGGACGTAAGAGAAGAATAGAAGGGGAGACTCAGAAACTGACTGCTGAAGGATTCAGCTTCTTCAATTCCTATAAATCGGGATTAGGTGTAAGTTACGAATCAGTAAATGGAAAAGATCTAATGTTCTTACAATCAACTATTCATTTTGACAGAGATGGTGTGGATTATAACCAGCAGGTTAAAGACTTGGATGAATTATTGCGTCAAAAGATTGATACTGAAACAGTGGACAAGATCATGAAATACGTAAAACAAAAGACCAAAAGGGAAGATGAGTTGGAAGCGAAGGAATTCAGTGACAAGACATACGGAATTCAAGTGGAATCAAGTTACTGGGATAATATATATATATCGATCTGGTATAAGTAGGGTGGTACTTTGATGAAGAGACGATTCGTTATATTTCTTTTGGCTGTACTTATCTGTGGTCTTGTACCGCAATACCAAATATTCGCTGATAATAAAGAAGATAGTGACCAAAAGATAACTCTCGAGGAATTAAAGACCCTCACACCTAAAGCAGTGTTAGAAAGAGCTAATAAGGATATGGAAGAATTGTATGGACTAAAGAACTTCTTTCCACAAAAGGCATATGGGAGAGAGCTTAATACTGCCTTGTTACAGCAACAGATAAATGAAGCGATTAAAGCCCCTGAGAATTTTACAGGTTTTGATATTGTATATGGCACTAGTCACGGTACGGAGATTACCCATAAGGGAAAGGTGATGACGAGATACTCCGGATATAATGTATTTGGCGATGATGTGTCCACGGATGGATTTCCTTGGGATGCGGGCTGGAGCGGCACTAAGATTCAGAACTTCAATCACATAGAAAGACTCGAATCCAACCCCCTAGAGTATCTCCCCGATAAAACCTTCGAAGGCGAAATAATCAAGGCCATAAATGGAAAATACAGCGATGAACAATATAGCACAAACCTCATGTAAAACATTCAAAATAGAAGATACGAGAGTAAAAATAGGATTACAGCAGAAACACTAGGAACACTAAACCTATAGCCATATGAAAAAGGGATTAATTATCGGTATTTCCATTGTTTGTGATGTGTTGCAATAGTATAATTATGAAGGATTGCATAAGGGAAATATTCCCATACACCTATGAAGTATACATATAGTTTATAAAAAAACAAAAAAGGAGCTATTAATCTATGAAACTAAAGAAAATAGGATTTGCACTTATGTCATTGGTTCTGATACTAACAATGATTCCTGCCATGACGTCTGCTGCATCGAAGCTATCGATCGTGGTTGAGGTTAACGGGGAACTAATATTATTTCCGGATGCGAAGCCATTTATGGACAAGAGCAACCGGGTGCAGGTGCCTGTCCGATTTGTCAGTGAGGCGTTAGGGGCGGAAGTAGGCTGGAACAGCAAGAGCAAGCAAGTAACTGTGCAATTGGGGGAAGACACCACTGTTTTGACCATGGGGAAAAAAGCGTATACCGTTAATGGCCAAACGAAACAAATGGACACGGTAGCTCAGCAGAAACAGAACCGGACTTTCGTTCCGTTACGATTTGTCAGCGAGGCGCTCGGCGCTAAAGTAATCTGGCATAAGGATCTTTATAGTGTAGAGATTCTAACGGGTCTTGCGGCGGTGCAGAAGGATAAGGAAAAAGAATCGGAGTCTAATTCTGTTAAAGATTCTTTGAAAGGTTCAAGCACTTCTAGAAGTATAGAAGGGGAAACTGAAAAGAAAGTTACTGAGGGATTTAGCTACTATCAATCCTATAAATCGGGATTATTTGTTAATAGCGAGTATGAGGAATATAAAAAAGAATATGGAAAACAGGCAATAGTTATTCAGCCATATATTAGTTTCAGTAGAGAAGGTGTGAATTATACCCAACAGGTTAAAGATTTGGAGGAACTCTTAAGTCAAAAGATTGACGCAAAAACAGTGCAAGCCATTATGAAATATGTGAAAGAAAAGACAAAGCGTGATGATGTATTAGAGTCGAAGGAATTTTCTGACGGTAAATATAGAATCGAAGTGGCTTCCCCATTTTGGGATGATGTGTATGTTGCAGTTTGGTATAAGTAGGTGAATTCTTTATGAGAAGACGAATTGTCGGATTTCTTCTGGCTGTACTAATCTGCGGTGTTGTACCACAAATAAATATTTATGCTGAACCCAAAGATGAAACCGAGGCAAAAATGACTCCAGAAGAGTATTTTAAGACCCTTACTCCTAAAGCGGTGTTAGAAAGAGCTAATAAGGATATAGAAGAGTTATATGGGTTAAAGAACTTCTATCCTACACAATCAAATGGAAGAATGCTAAATACTGAACTGTTAGAGCAACAAATTAGTGAGGCGATTAAAGATCCTGGGCATTTTACAGGCTTTGATATTGTGTATGGAACTAGTCACGGTAAGGAAATTACTCATAAGGGAAAAGTAATGACCAGATACTCTGGATATAATGTATTTGGTGATGATGTATCAACGGTCGGCTTTCCATGGGATGCAGGTTGGAGCGGGACCCAAATTCAAAATTTTAATTTGAAACCAACTCCTTGGATAGGTAAAAATATATCGAAGAAATTCGATGACTTTCCAACGAACTTTGGTTCAAGGCTACCAGAAAAACTCACCGAGTACCTGGGCGGCGAAACCTTCGAAGGCAAAATCATCGAAGCTCTGAATGCAGAATACGGTGACGAACTTTATGGCACAAACCTCATGTATAACAATCAAAACAAACAATACGAGAATAGAATTGTTTACAACAAAAACACCGCCCCCAAAGGCGGCTGGATTAAATACGTTCACGTCATCCAACCGCCAACGTATCTGTCCCAGGGATTTGGGAGGGTGTATCTAAAGGTCGGTACTTATATGGATGTGCCAATCGCTGCGTTTATAAATACGAAACCGAATGATATTTCCGCGGAGTTTGTTGATTTGCCGTCCGGAGCGATGGCCGGGGAGGAAGTTCAAGTATCCGTATGGTTGAGGTCGACGTTTCCCAAAAGGGAAACTACCAAGTTTTCGTGGAGTGTTACCCGCAAGAGCGATGGATTGCCTCTGACAGTAGCGGAGAATCAGTTGAAGTTCAGCGGCGGCGTAGCGGCCGAATCCGGTGAAATCGCCATTTCCAAAACTGAGAAGAGGCGTCTCACTGTCTCATTTGTAATGCCGGAAAGTGACGTACGGATTCAGTTCAAGGTCAACGAGAACGGTAAGGAGCCTGAAGAGGAGCTGCTTGATAATAACGTTCTGGACTCTGATGTTCTGGGCGCGGTGAAATTGATCGTTCCCCGGGAGCTCAAGCTTCCTTATGATATGCTGACCAAGAAAGAGAAAATAAATTTACCAAGCAGTACGGCTACATTACAGCTGCCCGATTTGCCCGAGGCCAAGTGGACGGGAAACGCCAAAGGGGAACTAACGGTAACCAACGGAACTCCGGAATTGCAAAAAGATTTTTTTGTTGATAATAATCCTAAAATTGACGAGGACAGCAGCGTGATTACGCGAACCCCGATAGTAACTTATACGATAAGGAGAGTGGATTATGGGGACAATCCAATGGGAAAAAAGTGGCTCAATCTGGATGAACCCGGAACTCCGTTGTCTAAGACAGGGGAAGTTCACACTGAAGGGTCGGTAAGCAGACCCTATGAATATAAGTCTACTTGGAGAGAGTGTACTGGCGAGGGCGAAGAAAGAAAGTGCGAGGATAAATCAAAAATCGAAAAGGGAACGGTAACCGCACAATTCTTGCCGAACACAGTTTCCAATACCTATGATATGTATGTCTACAATGGGATGAAGGATGTTCCAAAGCGCGAGTACCGTAACGAAATCGAAGATAATCAAACGGATTCCGTTGTGAAGAATCTATTTTGGACCAATGAGCCCTATCCCTACGATGTGATCCGCTGGATGCATCATCAGGATGAGAATGGAACAAAGGACCCCTGGATAGAAGCCCCTGGACAATATAAGCGTGAATTTATCCAGCAAGCAAGCGGAAGAGTAGAGTGGGACGTCAAAAGCTCCATGAGCGATGAATACGCTCAGGCTAGAGATGCCGCAGCCAAGCGAAAGAACAACAAAAATCTTTACGATAAAGCTGTATTTGCAACAGACAAGGTGCTTCAGAAGCACGATTATCCAATTAAATCGGGATACTATTTTAATCCTGCGGGGAGTTACACTTTCACCGTCACAACCGAGGTATTTAAGAAAGAGAAACCTGAAGACATGACGGGAGACCATAAAGATCTGCTGAACAGTCTGATTAAATCCTTCCGCTATGAAACCGATCTAATGTTTATCAACAATGAGAAGGTTGCTGTTAATATCAACAACGTCGAACTTAAGAGAAAAGGCGGAGGCTTTGAGCGGAAACCAGGCATTTTATCTGTTGAGGACAGCAAGTCGGTGAACGAAGCGTCGTTGATCACCGTGTTGGATCGAAGCAAAGATTCAACACGGTATACGAAAAAGGTCAAGGAAATCAAATACTCGGACAAGCGCGGCGGCGATTCTGATAAGTTCTGGAAGATGGTGCTGGAAGGGTATAGCGAGTCGTACACCTTAGGCAAATATACGAACTATAACTATCGGGAGTATGTTGAAGCCGGACAGCATATGTATAAAATCACGGAAACGTCAACGATTACGATCGTCGTCAATTCGGGCAATGTACCGCTGTATACCCACGCCAATATGCCGAACGGAAACTACTATATCAAAGTATGGTTCGACGAAGTGAATATGACTAAGGGGAACCATGCTTACAAAGGCCTCAAGACTCTGCAAGGCATCGAAGATTTGGATTCCATCAAGGTAACTGTGGTGGGCTCCATGTTTGATGATTTGAATAACTAGACGAACAACAAGACCTGGGACCCAACATCCCGGGTCTATTTTCTAAAAGTAGATTAATCCTCATATAACGATCAGCCTTTAAACTGCTTTCCTTACATCATGCCAATCCAGAAGAATATAGAGCAATTAGTGAGTGTATAGGAGGTGTCCTTCCATTCAAAAGATAGATCTGGATCGACTCGACCATTTGTCTAGAGTAGTGGAGCATTTGCGACAGACGATGGAGCAGGAAATCACCGGCGTATCCAAGGATGTGAATCGTCTGCTCCAAAATACAGAAGCAAATTACTCGGAGTATTATGTGCGTACGGCTACTCAAGAAGCAGCAAGCTTGCTCCGGGAGATTGAAATGCTGGCCCGGCGATTGGATGATCAAATGCGTGAAAAAGTAAGCGGTCTGAAATATGCTGTGAGTCAATACGCGCAGACAGACAAGCAAGTGGAGAAATTGGCTCAAACCCAGCCTTCTTCATCGTTGTTAAAGCATAAATCTCCGTTTCTTGCCGCAAAGTGGTCGGATGTTACAGGAAATAGTCTGTATGGACCTACGAAATCCACAACTTCAGAGCCGTTCGCATTCCCCAATATTTTCGAACAACTTCAAGCATTTCAGCGCCAAGGAATTATCGATCGTTTAGCTCCCTTCCAAGAAGATCCACGAATTGCTGCTCTTTTGCAAACGATGCAGAACCAAGATGCCTTCGCCCAGAGACTCGCCCAAGCAGAACTGACAAAAATCGCGGAGGCATTTACGGAAATCGCCCGTAGCCAGAAGGCTTATGTGGTCTATCAGGTTTATGGCCAGCGTGAATATATGGAGTCGGCTCATCAATATGCTGAAGCCCAGCGAAAGAAGCTCGAAGAAATGGGCGTGTCGGACGAGTGGTACAAAGAAGGCATCGATCTAAGTGATTTTTATCAAGGTGGGTTTCTGAAGGCCTGTAGATACAATCCATTAAAAAATGATCGATCGCTCTTACTGGATGATGAAGAGATTAGAGTTTTGTTGGAGCAGGGGATGTTGGGAGAAGTTGAATTGGATGTGCTTCGTCAGAGATATGACGAACTAGAGGTGAAGGTGCTTCATCGGTTGCAGCTAAAGCAGCAGTTGGAGGAATATAATCGCTTGGTCGCCGAGGAAGACATCCGAAAGATGCAGGAGTACCTCAAGAAAATGAATTTTTATCACGGGGAAATTACCGGGAAGTACGATCAAGACCTGCTTATTGCTGTAGCAGGATATCAGTATATCGCGAATAACTACAGTACGATGTTCGCCGTCTGGCGAGAATTTAGTGGTTATCATGACGGTAAGGAATTTGAAGTCGATGGATTGATCACGAAGGAGCTTCTGGAGCTGGCGAATTCGGAAAGAGGGTTGGGATATTGGAATAATCCAAATGTGAAAGCAAGCGGATTAGGTATAGCGATGACATCGGTAGGAGTCGGGGATGGAATCGTAAGTCAGATTTGGGATGAAGGAAGCGGGCTTTTGAAGCAGGCCTGGTCCGCCAATCCTACCAATCCGAAGTTCTGGACAGAGACGCTGCCAGGATATTATGATTTAGCCAAGGCGATCACTAACGGGGATATTACCCTAGAAGATATCAAGGAAGTGCTGAAGGAAGGAGCCGCAGAAGAGTTCGTCGTTCCATTCCAGGATATCTGGGATCTACAGGGGAAAATACTTAGTGGAAAAGCCAGCTATGAAGAGAGCCAGCGGTATGGACGAGCCTTGGTGAAAGCTTTTCTGGCGCTGACACTAGTAGAAGGAGCAGTTAAGTCAGGTGTTAAGATATCTGGCAAACTGAGCAGGCAGCTCTCCGAGCTTCTGCCTAAGCTAAATGGCGGAGCCGTGGCGGTTACTGAGAGTGGAATGAAAATTCAGGTTCCGAACAATTATCGTATCGAGACTCCGGAGAATCCAAATATTCAGAGAAGGCAAAATGAGTTTCAAGATAGAGGAAAGCATGGAGAAGGTATAGATGGGACGGGTCAACTTAGAGGTTTGTCTGGCATTCTAGACCGCGTTAAAGAGCTACGGTCTCAGTTGCCTAGTAAGTTGAAAAAATCAGGAAACTTTGGCTACGCAGAAGTTGATGTTCAAGGTATTAATAAGAAGGAGTTTTTCGCTCATAGTTCTGTAAATGAAGCTACGGATAAGGGGGTACTGCCGGGTATTTCTTTGAAGCCTAAGGGCGAGCCAATATTTAATGCTAAAAAGGTTGACCCTGATAACGCAAGAATTGATACACCTGCAGCATATTTAAGAGACTATGACACGGAGTACAAAATTCTAAATGATATTGCATCTCAACTTACAGGCAACAAAAATGCAAAAGGTACAATTAATCTGTTTACTGAACGTCTTACTTGTCAGAGTTGCTCTGATGTAATAATGGCTTTTAGAAGAGAATTCCCAAACATTACAGTAAATGTACTTACAAACGATGGGAAGGTAGTAAAATAGGCAGGGGGGAACAATATGCAAGAATGGGAATATATCGAGCTAATTGAATATGTCGATGAGGTATTCAGTAATTCAATTAATGATGGATTAGATGCACTGCAAGCTGGAGGAAGATGTATGTATGAGTTTGCGAATGTAATAGAAGAGGGAGCGACTGAAAAGACTATATTTTATATTAGTTTAGCTCGTCTTCAAATAAACAATGGGGTACTATCTGCCCGAATATACGAAGAAATAGGAAATATTATCAAAACTTTTGATGTTAATAACTTTGTTGATGAGCTAGGGTTAGATGATGCTAAGGATTTGGGTTTGCGTATCGATTCACTGAAAACAGAGATGCAGAATGTTAAGGTTATTGGTTGAATATCGTTCACAATAGGCATACCTTTCATTCATTTCTATCAAGCGTAATTTGCCACCGCCACGCATCACGCACCGTCCATTATGCGGGCGGGAGATGCAAGTTCAAACTATTATTGCCCTTGTATAGATAGTGTCCTGAATCGAGAATGGCATCCAAATAGTGCGGCGGAATGCGGGGATATAGTCAAATCCATTCGGGAGTTACCGTTAAATCTAGGCTGTCTTGTTATTCATGAATTATTCCGATGTGACAAATTCAAGATTCAAGAATCGCCCTCTGCTTTGTATGCCTGGTGTGATTTCTGCCTGTAGAGTGTCTAACCGATAAGGGAAGACAACTTGAAGGGAGAAATCAATCATGAATCATCCAGTTAAAGAATGCATTCAGAAGCTAGGACTGACACATCGGACGTTCGTTGTCCTGTATGACATCTCATGGGAAAGGTTTCGTAGTTGCTTGTATGGCTACACTGATTCCATCCCCAGCGCCATCCTGAATGTCATGATACAGAATGGATATGATGAACAGGAAGCACAGCGGCAATATCTCTTATAGAGGAAATGGAGCGTTCAGCAAAAGCTAGCCGCCCCCGTCGACAGAAGGGAGGGCGAGTCCATGAAACGACTACCTTTAGATATCGCCCTAACCCTGATGCGGCGGGAGAATGTGTTAGGACATGGATCCGATCTTAATGAACTGATTGGAATCTTCATCAAGTATGTCAATGTCCCGATGTCACAGGAACAAGTCGAGCTAAGCCTCACGCATTACCTTGCTAAATCGAAGCACAATGATGTCGTTCATCGGAATCAAGTCTTAACCAAAGTCACTCGATTCCTAAAGTAGTATGATTGGCGGCTATCCGACGATTATATAGATTACTCATTGATATTATAGTTCCTTATACTAACTGGGCTTATGAGTTAATGGCCTTCATTGGAAAATTGCTGCACAATATGGATGGAGACTGCACTCTCGAGTTAAATGATAAGTCAATATTATTAAGAAAGAACAATGTGATAACTGTTGACGATAAGAAGTTGAGTGGAACAGCGGAGTTTCCCTTTTATGGACTGGGACTAGATATAAGGTTGGAGATATAGTTTAAGGACTTTGAAGGCTATGATCGATTGTGATCATGGCTTTTTTTCTGCGTGTACCTAATTCATTTTTTTGAAAACTGTCCCTTCTACCGTTCTTTAAGTGTTATACATAGTTAGAGGGGAGGATGGCTTGATGGAGTTTGTTGAGGAATGCGTGATGCAAGTCAAAGCGGGCGAAGTGAACAAGTATGTACATATCGTTGAGACGTTCCAGGTTCCGATTTATCGATATTGCAGTCGTATGTTAGGTAACCGGCAGGAAGCGGAGGATGCCGTACAGGACATTCTAGTTAAAGCCTACGAAAAAATAGACAAGTATAATCCGACGGGCAGCTTCTCATCCTGGCTGTACAAGATCGCGCACTACCATTGTTTGAATCTGCTTCGTAAACGCAGCATCCAGCGTAAATTCCAGAGCTGGTTCCACCAAGAGACGATTACGGAAAGTGCGGAGCAGACGATGACGAACCGATTATTCGGGGAGCCGTTGGCATCTGCTATAACAGCTTTAAGCGCGGACGAACGGAGTTTATTGATATTACGGGTGCTTGAGGAGAAGTCTTTTGCCGAGATTGGAGAAATATCCGGAAAAAGCACGGAAGCGGTGAAGAAGAAGTACGGGCGGCTTAAGCTGAAGCTGCAGAAACTAATGGAGCAGAAGGAGGGAGCAGGTTATGCGAAAAGCCAAAGTTACACTTCAAGATGATCAGATCAAGGAGCTTCTCATGAATAAGGAGCCGGATGACATTGATGTGCGAATGAGCGTGATGAATCGGGTGCAGGAAATTCACGGGCGGCGCAAAGGTACAAAAAAGTTTCGACACCGGACTGGAGCCATTGTCACGATTGCCTGCATCATTTTGGTGCTGTCCTCCTTAACAGGCTATGCGGCTTCCCGGTACGTGCAAATTATGAATTCAAAAGGTGAAGTCATTGTTGAAACGAAGGAAATTATAGAAGATCAGTATACTCCCCATGCCAAAACATATGATAAGCTGCTGTCTGAGTATAAAGAGCGTGTCCAGGCCCAACTTAAACCGGGTGAGCTTGTGGCTTACTACATTCATGACGATACACTGAATGCCTATAACCGAGCTAATATGGTTAAAACCGAGTTTAAACCGGTGGTGTACAGCAGTTTCGCGGAATTGAAGAAGCAGCTTGAAATCACATCTGGGCCAATGTTGGCTGAGCCCAAGTATTTGCCTAAAGGGTACTCTTTTACAGAAGGAAATGTATTTGTCAGTGTGACGGAAGGCGAGGCCAGTTTGGCAAATCTGCATAAGTTAGAACCAGAGTTTATTCAAATGGCTGAATCCTCAACTAGTGGTGCTAAATTATTCATCAAGCCGTTGACTTGGAATAAAGCGGGGAGTGCCAAGGTGATCTATAGCAATGGGAAGGATACGATCGATATTAATGCTTTTATACGGAAAAAACACCCATCCTCGGTAATAACGAAGTATCCCAAGGGCGTATCGGTCGAGAAGCTGACGGCAGGCGGTCAGGAAATGGTTTATATGGAGGCAGAAACAACCGAAGCGGATACTGTCTACTACAAGCACAAATTGGAGTGGCTTGATGAAGAAGCAGAGATTTATTATTCCGTATTCGATAATCCGGATAGTGCCTTGTCCAAGTCCGAATTTATCCGCTTTGCAGGCAATATGGTGAAATAACTTCACTTTATAGTGTGTGTTTAAAAAGTCAGACTTTCAGCACCGAGAAGGTTGGATGAGGCTAGGGACTGAGGAGTGGAGCTTACGTAGTGGGTACGTGAGCACCGGAAGGCCCGGCTGAATTCAAGATTCGATGCCGATTAAGCTAGCAGTATTGCTCCGTGATCAAAGGGGGACTTTTTAAACAACCTCTCATAGTGTCCCTTTTCCAGAGGCTCAGGGTTTATATAAGTAAACCAAACCACATGCCTACATGGCGAAAGGAGATTCATCCATGAACCTTACGAAGAAAATGATCATTGCCACTACAAGCATTCTGCTAGTGTTGGGATCAGCAGGCGGATTTGCTACAGAGGCAGGCGCTGCGCCGCAGAAACAGACGAAGACACAGGCGACATCAAGTAAGAACAATCTTGAACGTCAGAAAAAAGAGGCTATGGATATATTTCATCCGAAAGAAGTAAAACCAGGTCATTTAACCGTGCTGTATGACGGGACTGACAATTCGCTGTCTTTTAACTATCTCGGTATAACCAGTTCAGATTACGATGAATATACAAAGCTGTTGTCCCAATACAAAGCCCCGAAATTGCAGCAGATCGGTGGGCTCCCGGAAGGTTATGTGTTTAAGTCTGGGGAGATCGTACCGCCATATCCTCAGTTTCTTACCAAGTCGTATGAAAGTATGCTGAAAGATCTCAAAGCAGAGGCGAAAGGGAAGAAATATTACGCGAAAAAGCTGAAATGGAGCGAAGCCGGTGGGGCGGAGATGATCTTCTCCAAAGATTCGGATATAATCCGTATCACTTCCAAGAAAATTGAGCCGTTCACTACGGAAGTCACCCGGGTACCAGGTAAAGGGGAAAAGTTTGAAAACTTAAGCATTAACGGGATCGATGCACTATACTCCACGAATTCCAATGATTTGTACTCCACAAAGTTAAGCTGGGAAGATGCCGAAAACCAATTGAAATACGAGATTTCCACCTTCAAGAAGAGTCCTCTGACGAAAGAAGATCTTGTAGCTGTTGCGGAGAGTATGATCCAAGAGTAGATTGTAAAGGAATAGTTGTATCTTAGGAGTCTGCATGTGCAGACTCTTTATTTAATTCCTGCGGTAGTCATCATACATTTCAGGACAATGTAGCTATTAAGGTTGCTTCAGAATGAAAATAGTATAAAGTCGGACAAATCTATTCCAAACCACGGATTTGCCGAAGAGAGCCTATAAACGTTATAAGCTGACGGTAGGCTCAACCACAGTTATTGAACTATTGATTGAATCGAGATTAACCGTTGCGCCAATCGGCAAAGCCGCTTTATAAACACCATGGCCTGTAGCTAGGTTGGTTATTAGCGGCTTACCGAGAGGTACTATGAATTCTTCGATTATATCCTCATAGGACTTGCCGTACGCCGCCTGGCAGCCCGTGCATTCCCCCATAATAATGCCGATGCAGTCATTAAATTTTCCGGCCAGCTTCAAATGATTTAAGTATCTGTAGACGGTATTAGTAGGTTCATGAGTTTCTTCAAGAACGAGAATTTTGCCCCGTGTATCGATTTCGAATGGCGTGCCCAATGTATCGACAAAAGATGTCAGATTACCGCCCACTAAAGGCCCCGTAACGTTTCCAGGTACCCGGCTATTTAGCGGCATTCCCGGCGGATTCAGGATCGGTCTGGTTAATAAGTAAAGAGATGTCGCCGAGAAAAATTGGTCAAAATTATAATTAGGTGTGTCGGATTTGAAGTCAATAAGCAGCAGACTATGGAATGTTATTAAATCCACAAATTCATACAGTACGTTCAATAATACCGTTATGTCACTGTAGCCTGTAACGATTTTTGGATTATTCCGGATCACATTATAATCCAGGTACGGAAGAATTCCGGCCACTCCTGTACCGCCTCTGGTGGGCAGTATCATTTTAACTTGCTCATCTTGAAACATCCTCATCAAATCGGATGCTCGCTGCTCGTCTGTTCCAGCTAGAAACCCATCTTGCGCATATACAAATTGACCCAATCGGACATTAAGCCCCATTGCTTTCAAAAATTCGATCCGTTCATCAATGATATTTGCTGCTAACGGGCTGCCTAAGGTAACGATTCCAACGGTATCTCCCTTCTGTAATATCGGTGGACGTATCGGCATATGCTCATCTTTCCTTCCTGAAAATAGAAGAAGCCAATGTGATACCCTATTTTTAGATTATATTGGCGAAGTCGGCTGCACAGTACTAATAAAGGAGTTAACAGCAAGTGACAATATTACGATCACTGAGTCTTAATTGAGTTGAGTTTATAGAGTGTAAATATTGCCAACGGGGAACGCATGTTCTATAATTTATAAGTGATTTTGAAATTATGGAATAAGGGGGATGTTAGCTATGATAAATCGAATTCCTACACCTTTCAGTTATTCGTCCGCAGTTATGGCCGGGGATTACATATTTTTAGGGTTACATAGAGGGTTCGGTGAGACGTTCACTCAGCAGATTCATGACACCTTTGAACATCTGAAAAAGACACTTCTACAATGCAATGCATCATTAGACAGTGTCGTGAAGGTTCATGTTTATCTAAAGAACATAAAGGATTTACCCGAAATGGAAAAGGTATTTTGTGACTACTTTGAAACAGATCGATTTCCAGCTAGAATGACCTCAACGACGGAGTTTATTGATTCGGATTGTCTTATGATGATTGATGGAGTAGCCTATCATCCAATCCTACAATAATAAAATGCCGAAAGGATCGTCTAACTTACTGTCTTTTCGGCACTTTTTATAACTAATACCAACGCCTAACATATTGATGTTCTTGCAGCTCATAACGGAACCCGTTAGGTTGATCTTAAATATTAACCTCTGGCGCACGCAGCTTCAGCGTCAATTCCTTGCCGTCAGGAACTTCGTTGGCTTCAGCCACAGTCCAGTTCACGGCCAAGCGCTGATGAACCAGTTCGGCTTGCTGCTCGGTGAGGTGCAATTTCTCGATGATCCCCTCGCCTACTTCGAAATCTTGGCCGCCTTGCAGGCCAAAGGCTTGCTCCAGCCAGCTTTTTAGCCCATTACGGGTATTAAAAGTCAGGCGATATCCTTCCTTAATAGCTTCGGCCAGTCTCTCTCCATGTTCTTCGGCATAGCTGATGAAGTTCTCATAATTGAAGCGTTCATCTTCAATTTGCTGAAAGGCGGCAGAATCTTTCGCTTCGACCGCAGCAAGAATCGCTTGGTCAGACATTCCTGCTCTGCGGGCATGCTCCAGCAAAATAGCGGTGCTCTGCGATAATTTAATAGATATATGAGTCATGTCTCTCTTCCTCTCCATCGGATACTAGTAAATCAATAGGATTACCTTACATTATAGCGCCTGAACTTTAAAATTAAAACGATTCTATCACCACTTCTCTCGTCTAGGTACTAAGTTATAATCCCAAATACCTTGAGGTATCGGTATAAAGTTGCAAACTCGACCGCTAGCGCGGTCCATCCAGCGCCATTTTTCGAACAATTGTAACGGTTTTCGGCGGCCCGTACGGCCTATTCACAATTGTCTAGAATTGTGGTTTTCTGAATAATGGTGCAAGATTTTGCTGTCATGCAGCTTGTATTATATTATTCAGGGGGCATATCTATGAGAATTCATTTAATCAAGCCAAGAGGTGTGCGTATCCTCCTATCTCTTAGCTTGATCGTCGGGCTATTCGCCGGGGTATCTCAAGCCGAGGTGGGGGCGGTACCCGTAGAAGCGAAGGATCCGGCATTCAATGACATTAGAGGGCATTGGGCAAGGCAAGAGATCGAGGCCATGGTGCAACAAGGCATTCTGGACGGTTATCCGGACGGAAGCTTCCGCCCGAACGAGCCAGTGAAGGTCGATCAGTTCATCAAGATGTTGATTATGTCTTACAGTGAGCAGCATCCGAATCTGGAGCGAAGCTGGAAGAGCTCCTTCCTTGACTCCCTCTCTGAGGAGAACCGGACAATCCTGAAGCAGGATTACCGATATTTCAATTTCAAGCCAGCAATGACTGGGTACTGGGCCAAACCTTACATAGATGTTGCCAGTGATCTGAATTTTCTGAATAAAGGCCGGTATAGTGATTTTCAGGCGAATATGACCCGTGAGAATGTAGCGGAAGTATTGTTCTACACCCTGCAGGAAACCGAATATCTAGAAGATGAACAGTTCAGCCGCTCAGTTGCACAAGGCTATGGAGATTTAACGAGCGCTAATGATCGAGAGCAGAAATTCATTGCTGAGTCCTTAATCAAAGGAATCATGGAAGGATATCCGGATGGCAAATTTGGCGTAGGCCGTTATGTCACCCGTGCTGAGTCACTCGTTATCTTGAATCGTCTGACTGATAAAACAAAGCGTATTCCAGTTCTTCCACGGGCAGATATGCTGCAACGGCTAGTACCGACGAACGGTGGCGGACAGAAGATTGTCGCCTTCCCGGATAAGAAAATGTGGGACGCCTACGATACTTTGAAGCAGGCGGGACAGCTGCGCGGAACCAATTATGATCTGTTCGATACGACGCTTCGTCTGTTTAAGGATGAGAAAGAGAAGAAGGCGGTGCAGGAGAGCACGGTGCTGGGCAACACAAACGCGAAGGCTTCGACCGAAGAAGCGGCAATTTGGCTCGATCCGGCCTACAATACGTATGGAATTACGGTGCGACTGCGTGAAGGCACCCTGGCACGGAACAAGGAGCCAATCCAACTCTTCGCCAATCAGTTATTCACTTATGACGCGATTGCCTTCAATCGTTGGTTCGATGCGATTTGTGCTGAAGTTGAAGCAGGCAGACCGTTAGCTTCCAAGCAGGCCGATCTCGGAGATTATACCGTCAATGTACTGGTCGATAACCCAGCCAAGACAGTGATATTCTCAATCGCCATCAAGAAGGGATAATTGCAGAATAGATCGCAAATCACAGTAAGCCTTCGGTTTCCTGAACACAGGGAGCTGAAGGCTTTTTGTATCCTATTTACATATCACTCCAGAACTTTTCCGAATGTCTCTCGTCTAATGAAATAAATCATTCTAATCGGTAATAAATAAGCACATATTCTGATAATGGTTCATGAAGGAGATAAGGCGATGATACCGTTAAGCAAGGTGGCTGCAGGGATAGGGTTATGTACTCTTTTAATACTTTCTCCGCTAGATGTAGCTCTGGGGGCTGAGACTAGTAATACAACGATTGCCGCGACCGATTTCTCTAGTAGTGTCCTTCCGAGAAAAGGGGACTCCCTGGAGGCACAACAGCGGGTTCCTCTATTTCCAGAGCAGATGACCACCAGGAGTGACATCCATAAATTGAACGTCTCATATTACGGGCAGAGGGGAGACAGATTCAAAGTCCGTGATATGAAGGGCGAGCTGCTTAAGATTTATTCCGATGATCTAGGTGAGGTCTGGACCCCGCTATGGTATTGGACGAAGGATGCGGGTCAGTTAGTACAGCTTGGAGATATGAGGTGGATTACTCTAAGCAGCAAGGCTAAGCTGGCGTTAGCTCCGAACAGTTCGATCACATGGGATAACAAAGTGACAGGTGACTCTGAATGGGTTGCTGTAGCCCAATGGAAGAGCTGGGTAGGTGTGCTCGCGAATCCCGAGCCTTGGCAGCAGGACGGAGAAATCTATCGGCCGGTTCTATTGTGGATTCAGAAGCAGGATATAGCGAGTGAAGTTCCGCTTCCTCCGGGAATCTTCGCCCCTAGCTCCAAAATATCCACGGATATGATCAGAAATATGGCCAGCTGGCTGCTGGTTCCCGGCACAGATAGTTCATATGTGAAGAAACTGCTAGGCGCACCGCAATTTATCGAAACTTCAGGGAACTTGCAGATGGAGAACGGAAAGCCGATGCAGTTGGGAAAGACCTGGCGTTACGAACGGCCTGACGGGCAGTTCTTAGTGATCTTCTCCCAGGAAGGCAAGCTGGAGGGGACCAGTTGGATCATTCCTGGTGCAGATGGGAGCAGGAGCATCTACACTGGGCTGGACTATCGTTATTCTTATCATTTTATGAATACTCCTGTGTCAGAGACATTGCAGATGGATCCGTTATGGAGACAGCAGGGGGATTTGGATTTTGCTTACTTGCTGGCGGCTACTCCGGATGTATTGTTAATCAAGGGAGATGATGGCGGCTTCAGCGGAATGCATCAGAGCTCTAATATATATGCGGTCACCCGGACGGATGGCAACAAGCTGTGGCAGGTGGAGGCCGGTTTTGGAATTTTGCAGGCGGAAGCAGCAGGTTCCGGTGATATGGTGACGATCTTGACGGATTATAATCCGGAGGCGAAGCAATACGAGAACAGATTGCGACAGATCCGTATATCCGATGGCAAGGTTCTATGGGAGAGAAAGTCTGAGGACCAGGGGTATAGAGTTGGAATGGGGCTGGCGCAAAACAGCGTAATTATGCTGGAGACTCCAGACACGGAAGAGAAGGATCATCCCGCGCAATTATCTGTCTTCGACAATACTACGGGGAAGCTGAAATGGAAGCGGGAAGTTCCCGCGAAGGCTCAAATATTCAATGCAGGTGGTCGAGATCCTTATGTGCTGGTTCGAGATCAGAAAGCCTTGAACGCTTATGATCCAAGTTCCGGGCAGGTGAAGTGGACGGTTGAGCTGCAAGGGCAGCAGTCTGACTACGCTAGTTACGATGCCTACTATCCGGGAGGACCAAGGATCAATCCCTTCGAGCCGCCTTCGTTCAGGCGCTGGGTGCAGCTTGGCGATCGATGGATGCTGTTGGATTTGCGGACGGGGAACAGCTTGGCCGAGTATTCCTTGACTGCTAATGCACGAATCGAGATGCTCGATGAGCGTTATTTGCTTGTGCAGCGCATGATGAAGACCGCCAATCATACTGGTGTTAACCGGAGCGAGGAGCAATATGAATCGACACTGTATGATGCGGAGCGGGGGCAGGAACTGTGGACGATGAAGGGGCGAGCCTCCAAGGGAACCATCGCCGGGGACATATTATATTTCTTGGCCGATGGGATTCCTACAGCGGCAAGGCTAGGAGATGGCAAACCGGTATGGCAAATGAATCACACTACTGCCGAGGCAGAGAATATGTCCTACTTTGCCGGAGGCGGATATATTGTGATGAGCGATTACTTGCTTCTCCCCTATGGCCCGAACCTGATCGTTATCGATCGACAGAGCGGGGATCTGCTGGGACGGATGCAAAATATGCTGATGGGCTACGCAGAGCTGCGTGAGCTGGAGTCGCGTAACGGAACAATCAACAGATCGGGAGATGAATTGTATGTTGGCACGGCCAACGGGGCGATCGTACGGTTAAGCATTCGTGAAATAGAGCAGGGATTAGTTAAACATTTTGAAACTTAATTCTGTGGAGGAAACATCGTATTGAGTAAGAAAAAAAGCATAATATTGATATGTTTACTCATTTTCGGACTGCTGAGTTATGTTTTATATACTGGGTATATGTATACAAATAGTTTCTATAAACATGAGCATGTTAAGGGAGTAGTTATAGGACTATTTGATAATAAGCCTGGTATAGGGGCAACTATTCAACAAATCAGAACAACGGACGAGGAAGAGATCGCTGAAGTAATCCGACTCCTAGAAGGTAGAACAGTCATTAAATTATTTCCTCACATAGGTCCCATAAAAAATTATACGAGTGATTCTTTTGAATTACGGATTGAGTTAATATCTGATACTAATCTAACACTAGAGTACAAAATTGATCCATTTGGGGATGTGGAAGTAAAAAAGGGAATTAAGAACAAAAGATCAAATACATTGATTTTTGGCGGTAGCAGCAAGAAATGGTTCAATGATATTAGAGCCTTGTTTGAGGAAAAAAAACAAAATCCCCTATGGTCAAAATTCAAAGGAGTGAACGGTGAATAGCCGGCTCACTCCTTTTCTTTATTATTCCTTACTGAAGCTCTCCAGGAACTTTCTAGCCAACGAGGACATGTAACGGTCCTTGATCCAGATTGCAGCGACCCGGGTCTGGAGGTAGGGACTGTCGATTACCTTATAGATCAGATTGCTGTGGTTCGCCAGCTCGAACGCGGATTTCGGGATAATTCCGATACCGAGGCCGGCATTGGCCCATAGTAGGGTGGTCCGGGCATCATCATTTTTGCAAAAAAGGTTTGGATCGAAGCCGGATTTCTGGCATGTCTCGCGGATCAGTTGCTCAAATCGGCGGTAAATGACCAGAGGGCGCTCGCGCAGCTCTTCGATTCCAAGGGTATCCCGCCCGCCGCTCCAATCCAGCTCCGGGGTCATCACGGCGATCATCGGCTCGCTTTCGGCATATTTGTAACCTATCCCCGCATTATGAAAAGGAGTTCTAACGATCCCTACTTCGATGAGGCCACTCTGCAGCAATTCAATGACCCTGAACGTGTTGCCCTCATGGATTTCAAATTTGATTCCGGTGTAAGTTTTGTGAAATTCGGATAATCTATCCTTTAATAATGTCGCTCCTGAGGAGGACACCGTACCGATCGCTAATGTTCCCTTTAATCCTTTGGCAAAATCGCTGACTTCTCTGGACGTCGAGTCTGTTAAATCTACAATTTGCTGCGCTCTGCGGCGCAGAATCTCCCCTGCGTCGGTAAGCCGAATACTGCGAGGACCGCGCTCTACCAGCTTCACGCCAAGCTCCTCCTCCAACAGCTTAAGCTGTTGGCTGAGCGGGGGTTGAGCCATTTGCAGCTTTTTGGCAGCAGAGGTAATCTGGCCTTCCTCCGCAATTGTCAGGAAATATTTCAACTGCCTGATGTCCATAAGGTTCTCCTTTTATGCTGACATATTAATTTCATATACATTAGATATAAATCAAATATTATTAATATGGAAGATGTTATGTCATAATCATATCCGGTAAATAAATTTCGTCAAACCCTTTGTAATGCATGAAATTAACTTTTTAATCCAAGTTCAGAATGGCCGGTTTATCAGTTCAAAAGCGGCCTTTATAACAGTCATAATGGGGATGATACTTTGTTTAGACTCGCTGCATTTTTAAAACCTTACAAGAAGGAAAGTATTCTAGGCCCTTTCTTTAAGCTGGTGGAGGCAATTCTGGAGCTGCTTCTACCGACGATAGTGGCCCTGATTGTGAACCATGGGATTGGCAGGAATGATATCGGTTATGTATGGAAGATGGGCGGCTTAATGGTCGTCATGTCGATACTCGGCTTTGGCAGTTCGCTGATCTGTCAATATTATGCGGCACGGGCATCACAGGGCTTCGGGACAACGCTGCGTAATACGCTGTTCCGGCATGTCTCGACGCTGTCTTATGCTGAGATTGACCGCTTTGGGACACCATCATTGATCAACCGTATCACAAATGATGTCAATCAGCTGCAGATCGCGGTAGCGATGCTGATTCGGCTCGTGATTCGCGCCCCGTTCATATGCATTGGGGCAATCATCATGTCGATGCTGCTTGATTTTAGACTGTCGCTTGTTCTGCTAGCCGCAACACCAGTGTTTGCTATTATTCTATATTTGATTATTACCAAGACAGCACCTATGTATCGGTTATACCAGAAGAAACTGGACAGAATCGCACTAGTATTGAGCGAGAATCTAACGGGGGTTCGCGTCATCCGTGCGTTCGCGAAGAGACAGGCCGAGAAGGCAAGATTCCGCGAGGCTTCCGACGACATTACGGCTACTGCGATTCGAGTAGGACGGGTGTCTGCGCTGCTTAGTCCGGTAACGACGGTTGTTGTCAACGGGGCGATTATCGCTATTCTATGGGTTGGCGGTATCCACATTAATGCGGGGACATTATCTTCTGGCGAGATCATCGCCTTTATTAACTATGTCACGCAAATTTTGCTCGCTTTGATCGTCGTGTCGAACCTGATTATTATATTTACCAAGGCAGCATCCTCGGCAGCTCGGATCAATGAGGTGCTCGACACCGTTCCTTCCATTGCTGACCCTGCGCCAGAAGAGCGAAACCAGTCTACAGCGAAAATAGAAGATAAGAAGGATAGTCCCGCTGTTGTATTTGATCATGTCACCTTCGGATATAGCGCAACGGGTGATCCGGCTCTGACAGATATATCGGTAGAGATAAGACGTGGCGAGACCGTGGGCATTATCGGTGGTACCGGTTCAGGCAAATCTACATTTGTGAACCTGATTCCGAGATTTTATGACGCTACCTCCGGGCGTATCCTCATCAATGGGATCGACGTAAGGGATTATAGCCTGCATGAGCTGCGCGGCAAGATCGGGATCGTTCCGCAGAAGGCACTGCTCTTCACAGGGACGGTTGCCGATAACATCCGCTGGGGCAATGAATTAGCTGCGGATGAAGAGGTCAAGCAGGCGGCTGTCATTGCACAGGCTGATGAATTCATATCGAAAATGCCGGAAGGCTATAACACTCCGGTGTCCAGGGGCGGACTTAATCTGTCGGGTGGGCAGAAGCAGCGCTTAACGATCGCCCGGGCAATTGTCGCCAGTCCCGATATACTTATCCTTGATGATTCTTCGAGTGCGCTCGATTTTGCCACAGATGCGGCGTTAAGAAGGTCGATCCGGGAGAACAGCCAGGGAATGACGGTATTCCTCGTCTCGCAGCGGGTTAGCACCGTGCAGCAGGCGGATAAGATCATCGTCATCGAAGATGGACGGATTGTCGGCATCGGCACTGATGCTGAACTCAAGCGCGATTGCAGTGTCTATCAAGAGATTTGCCGCTCACAGTTCTCTAATGAGGAGGCAGGACAACGATGAACATGAAGCAAACATGGGGAAGACTGCTGACTTATACCGGAAAATATAAAAGCTATACAGTCTGGGCCTTCATTAGTGCGATTATTAGCGTAGCTTCCAGCTTGATCGGCCCATTTATGATCGGGATTACAATCGACCATATGGTCGGCAAGGGTGCCGTAGAGTTCACGGACATATTCAGACTGCTTACGCAGCTTGGTCTGGTGTATCTCATCGGAAGCTTGTTCGGCTGGCTGTTGACATATCTTACGAATCGGCTTGCTTATCAAACGGTTAATGATCTGCGCAGCGAAATGTTCGACAGGCTGAATGTTCTGCCGCTGAAGTATCATGATAATCATCCGCACGGGGACAGCATCAGCCGATTCGTCAACGATATGGATGCCATATCGGACGGGTTGCTGCAAGGCTTCTCCACACTATTAACCGGCGTTGTTACAATCATCGGGGCGATCGCACTCATGCTGTATACGAATCCGCTCATGACCATCGTCGTGCTGTTATCTGCACCAGCGGCCTTCTTCGTAGCGCGGTTCATCACGATGCGCTCCCAGCAGCTATTTCGTGATCAGGCCCGTATATTGGGTGGGCTGAATGGTTATGTCGAGGAGATGATCGGCGGGCAGAAGGTGGTCCAGGCCTTCCGTTATGAAGACCACTCTTTTGCGGAGTTCACAGCGCGAAATGATGAATTGTATCACACCGGAGTAAAATCGCAATTCGTCAGCTCTCTGTCAAATCCATCCACCCGTTTGGTGAACAATGTTACCTTCTCAATCATCGCCTTAATTGGGAGTATTATGGTCATCATGTCCAGAATATCGGTCGGGGGACTGTCCAGCTTCCTGATCTATGCCAATCTATTCGCTAAGCCGTTCAACGAGATTACCGGCGTAATTACGCAGCTGCAATCAGCTACCGCCTCGGCGCAGCGTATCTTCCAGGTGCTTGATGAAGCCGCAGAGTCACCGGATGCTGACGATGCAGTTCATATCCCGGCGAAGCAGGGGACGATTACGTTCCGTCATGTGAAGTTCGCTTATCAGCCTGACCGGCCCCTTATTACCGATTTGAACCTCGTTGTCGAACCAGGCACGCGGATCGCGATCGTGGGACAGACCGGTGCTGGCAAGACAACGCTGGTGAATCTGTTAATGCGATTCTATGACGTTGACGCTGGCGAGATTGCGATAGACGGCATTAACATTAACGATATGACCCGTGACAGCTTACGCCATACCTTCGGGATGGTGCTGCAGGATACCTGGTTGTTCGGCGGGACGATCCGTGACAATATCGCCTATGGGAAGCCGAATGCAAGCCAGGAGGAGGTTATTGCTGCCGCGAAGGCGGCTAACGCCCACAGCTTCATCAAGCGGCTGCCACAGGGCTATGATACGGTAATCAGCGGCTCCGGTGACAGCCTGTCCCAGGGACAGAAGCAGCTCCTGACGATCGCTCGGGTTATGCTGGTTGATCCGCCGATGCTGATTCTCGATGAAGCGACGAGCAGCATTGATACGCTGACGGAGATCCGTATCCAGGCGGCGTTCCTGAAGATGATGGAAGGCAGAACGAGCTTCGTCATCGCCCACCGACTGTCGACGATCCGTGAGGCCGATATGATCCTATACATGAAGGACGGGGATGTCGTCGAGAGCGGCAGTCATGAACAGCTGCTGGAGAGCGGCGGGTACTACGCCAATCTGTACAACAGTCAGTTCGCGGCTGTAAATGGCTAGTAGGTTAGATATTCAAAGCCGTTGTTCCACTGCGATAATGCAGTGAGAGCAGCGGCTTTGCTGTGTTTACACTCGATTTTCAGGAATCTATCCTACCTTACCCTTCAATAAGCGCCAAATAGCGGTGCTGCTTACCGTCCAACTCAATGATGAGAATTTCTCCTCCTTGCCGGGGCGAAGGAGCGTAAATTTCAGTTCCGACAGGCAGCTTCGTAGACATGCCATTAATGAAGCTGTCTTGCTTATCATATACAGCTGTAATCTCTCCGACCTTGCTCTGATCTTCGAACTTTAATTCTTGAACCCAACTCGACGGATCGGCTTTGGTGAAGATAAGATCCCCGAACATGAAGATGTCGGCGTCAGGATTGAGCTTGAGCACCTCCTCACCAGTAGGATTGTGAGTTGTACTCACCTGCACTTGGTCCCGATCAGTCTCACCTCCAAGCACGGAACATGCCGTTAACACGTACCCCGCAAGCACAATAGTAAGCATGCAGATAGCTAGTAACCAGTATCTTCGTATCATAACTAATCCTCTCATAGTTCTCCTCCCCCCGTGTAAAGCGACTTAGGCTTGAACATATAAGCTGCACGAGAATGATTGTATGGCTGACTTATCTCAGTGAAATGTTCTATCAATTCCCCGCTTCTGTCTGCTATTTATTCTTATTCCAGATGACGAATGAAACGGCCTTGATGTTGCATACATATGGAACTGAAAAGCTTTTCGGAAAAGAGGTCGTGACCATTGAAGCCTACAATTCATGATGTTGCCAGGCGGGCGGGGGTTTCGATCAGCACCGTATCCCGGGTGATGAATACGCCGCAGATGGTAGGCAAGAGTAAGCGGCTGCGGGTGTTGGAAGCGATCGAGGCGTTAAAGTACCAGCCGAACGCTTTTGCCAGAGGACTCATTTACAAGAAGTCGTTCACCCTCGGCCTGCTCATTCCCGACATTGAGAGCATGTATTATGCAGGGATGATTCGCGGCATGCAGGATGCCTGCATTAAACTTGGCTACAGCCTGATGATCTGCAACACGGACAGGAATAAGGAACGTCTGCTGGCCTACATTGACAACTTCCATGAGAAGCAGGTTGACGGGATCGTCTTCGCTAGCGATGCCATGCTGCCGGAATATTATCGCAAATTAACGGACTGCAAAATCCCAACAGTGCTTGTCTCCACCCATTCGGAGGAATATAGCCTCCCCTGCATCGAGATCGATGATGAGGCGGCGTCTTATGACGCCGTTAAATTCCTGATCGGATTAGGCCACCGGGATATCGGGATGATCGGTTTCCGCCATGACAACTCCATATCCGGACCGCCGAGGTACGCAGGGTTCATCCGGGCAATTACTGAATTCGGTCTTCCGGACAATACAAGCAAAGTAAGCTACGCTAATTACCGCTTCAATCATGCCTATGCTGCGACACATGATCTGCTAACAAGTTACCCTGAGTTAACAGCACTGTTCTGCGTGTCGGATGAGTTCGCCATGGGGGCGATCTCCTATCTGAAGGATCGGAATATACTCGTTCCCGGGCAGATCTCCATCATTGGATTCGATAATGTACGCATGGCTGGCATGTTCATTCCCAAGCTGACGACCGTCGCCCAACCGATCTATCAGCTCGGTTATCGTGCGGCTGAGAAGCTGCATGAGCTGATTACCACCGGAAGAGTAGAGATCCGCAGAGAGATTCTAGAGCATCAGCTGATGATTCGCGAATCTACACGAGAGAGATAATGAGGCGTGAGCAGTATATTACAGGTTCAGGCATATTACCGACTAACAGCGCATACAAAGATGAATAAACCAATCGATATGATTTTATCCGGTAAATTTCTGAAAAGCTTTGCAAAGGGGTGATGTGTACTACCACAGGCTGGCAAACAGACGCATGACAGAACTTAATAACGGTTAGAGGGGATGTATGAAAATATGAGAAAATTTCTCACACACAAAGTCTCGCTGCTGCTCATCTTATGCCTATCCTTCGCAATGCTGTTAAGTGCCTGCGGGGGAGGCGGTAATGAGGGGAAGACGGCGAATCAGCCTGGTGATAATCAGAAGAATGAGGGGAATCAGGGGAAATCTCCCGACAACTCGAATACGAATGGCAATCAAGGCTCAGATACACAAGGCTCGCCGCTTGAATTAGCGCTGAAGGGCGAATATAAGGGAACGAAAGTAACGATGTTCGGTCCCTTCGTAGATGCTGACCAAGTCAAGTTCGAGAATAGCATTAAGGACTTTGAGGAGAAGACGGGCATCGATATTCAATACGAAGGCTCCAAGGAGTTCGAGGCAACGATCAATATCCGTGTAGATGGCGGGAATGCGCCGGATATTGCTGATTTCCCGCAGCCGGGCTTGCTCGCTTCAATTGCCAAGACGGGCAAGGTCATAGATCTGAACAATATTCTCGATATCAATAAATTGAAGTCCAATTACAATCAGAGCTGGCTTGATATGGCGACCATGCCGGGTAAGGACGGCGATATTATGACCGGGATATGGAACCGCAGTAATGTGAAGAGCCTGGTCTGGTATCCGAAGAAGCAATTTGAAGATGCCGGATATCAAATTCCGGAGACCTGGGATGAGCTGATGGCGTTAACGGAACAGATCGCCAAGGACGGCGATGCGCCTTGGACGATCGGGATCGAGAGCGGCGCGGCGACAGGCTGGACAGCGACGGACTGGGTCGAGGATATCATGCTCCGTACGACTACTCCAGAGAATTACGATAAATGGGTCAAGGGCGAGCTTCCGTTCACTTCACCGGAAGTGAAGCATGCCGTAGAACTGATGTCGCAGATCTGGATGAACAAAGATTATGTATACGGCGGCACCAAGTCGATCGTTACGACAGCCTTTGGTGATGCCACAGCCCCGATGTTCGACAATCCGCCGAAGGCATGGCTGCACCGTCAGGCCAACTTTATCACCAGCTTCTTTCCGGAGACAGCCAAGATCGACGAGGATGTAACCTGGTTCTATTTCCCGCCGATTGATGAGCAGTACGGGAAGCCGGTGCTGGTAGCGGGGGATATTTATTCGATGTTCAACGACCGTCCAGAGGTTCGCGCGGTCATGGAGTTCTTCACGACAGGCGAATCAATTAAGACCTGGGTACAGTCCGGCGGGGTCATCGCTCCGATGAATGATGCATCGCTGGATTGGTATACAACAGATTCTGACCGCAGGATGGCGAAGCTCGTTCAAGAAGCTTCGACGCTGCGCTTCGATGGCTCCGATCTGATGCCGGGAAGCGTTGGGGCGGGTACGTTCTGGAAAGGCATGACCGACTATGTCAGCGGTGCGGCGAATCTGGATGATGCGTTGAAGCAGATCCAAGCAGGCTGGGACAACAAATAATCCGCTTTTGATTACGAAGTAAATCAGGAAGTAACTCGGCATCGAATCTTGAATTCAGCCGGGACCTCCGGTGCTCACGTACAAACTACGTACGCTCCGCTCCTCAGTCCCTAACTTCATCCAACCTTCTCGGTACTGAAAAGCGGATCTTATTAAAAAAGGAGGCGGCCGTATGCGGGAAGTGATCAAATCCAAAATCAGCATAGGGGCGATTCTGCTATCGCTTGTTGTGCTTGTAGTGAACACGGCAGTTCATGGGGCAATCTTCTTCTTTTTTCGCAACACCGCTCTAAATCCGCTTATTACGGCCGTTCTTGCTGTTCTATGGGGAGTGCTGGGCGTCTATTTCCTCTACTATACGTTGAACTGGGCAGTGGAGAAGTATCCGGATCATCTTCGCAGTAAAATATTACCCTACATCTTCATCGGCCCCGCAGCTATACTCCTTGGCTGGCTGTTGATCATTCCAGCGCTGCGTACCTTCTACTTAAGCTTCTTCAACGCCTCCTCCGATCGATTCATCGGCTTCGGCAATTATGCGGCCATCTTCAGTGATCGGCTGCTGGGCGTTGCGCTGCGCAACAATCTGCTCTGGGTATTCATCGGCACACTTGCCTGTGTATCGCTGGGGCTGTTAATCGCCATATTGGCGGATCGGAGCAGCTATGAGCGTATTGCCAAAGCGATCATCTTCATGCCGATGGCCATCTCGTTTGTCGCTGCCGGGGTCATCTGGAAGTTCATCTACTACTATCAGCCGGGTGATGAACAGATCGGCCTGCTCAACGCGATAGTCATGTTCTTCGGCGGCGAGCCGCAGGCATGGACGAGTATGCTTCAGCCCTGGAACAATCTGTTCCTGATCGTCATTCTGATCTGGATGCAGACCGGGTTCGCAATGGTAATTTTCTCGGCAGCGATCAAGGGGGTTCCCGATGATATTCTGGAGGCAGCCCGCGTCGATGGCGCCGGTGAGATCCGCATATTCGGCCGCATCATTATTCCGTATATTTCGGCGACAATATTGACCGTAACGACGACGATTATTGTATTTACGCTTAAAATATTCGATGTCGTCATGGTCATGACCGGAGGTCAGTATGATACCGAGGTGGTAGCTACACAATTTTACCGCCAATTCTTCATGTACCGTAATTTCGGGTATGGATCGACGCTGGCCATTGTCCTGCTGATTGCGATCATTCCTGTCATTATTATTAATTTGCGGCAGTTCCGCAGACAGGGGGGATGGTAAATGGCCGCAAAGTCCAGACGAAGAGGCAGCAAGACTGTCGTCAACATTGTGCTCGGTATCATCTGTCTGATCTGGCTGATTCCTACGCTCGGACTGTTCATCTCTTCCTTCCGTCCGGCGGCTGATATACTTCAGAGCGGATGGTGGAAGGTATTTCCCCATCAAGGCTGGCAGACGAAGGATACGCTGACCTTACCGAAGGAGACGGATCTGCGCGAGCCGATTCAGGTCGATGGCGAAACCTTCAGTGATGAGCAGTTGAAGGCGGGCGTTGTTGTTGACGGTCAGCGATTGCAATGGGAGAACCGCAGAGCGAGAACGCTGAATGTGCAGGAACGCGGCTGGGAGGCGCTGCTGAACTTCACACTGGACAATTACAGGAATGTGCTGTCCGGTAAGGAATATAAGCTCAAGCAGGCTGACGGTAGCGAGACGATTCAGAAGGGAACCGGCCTGTCTCAAGCCTTCTTGAATACGTTGACGATTGCCGTTCCGGCGACAGTGATCCCTGTGCTGATTGCCTCCTTTGCCGCCTATGCCTTCGCCTGGCTGCGTTTCCCAGGCAGGAAGACATTATTCGTCGCCATCATTGCACTGCTCGTTATTCCACTGCAGGTAGCGCTGATTCCGGTGCTGAAGGATTACACGGCACTAGGCCTGAACGGGAGCTATCTAGGGATCTGGCTTGCCCACACGGCCTTTGGACTGCCGCTCGTGACTTACTTTATGTACAATTTCATTAGTCAGCTCCCGCAGGATTTGTTCGAATCGGCCTTCATAGATGGGGCCAGTCATTTTACGATCTTCAGTCGATTGATCCTTCCGTTATCAGTGCCAGCCCTGGCTTCGATCGGGATCTTCCAATTCCTGTGGGTGTGGAACGACTATCTTGTCTCGCTCATCTTCATCGGCAACCAGCCAAGCGTGCAGGTGATGTCCATGAAGATCGCCGATCTGGTCGGCTCCCGCGGCAGCGATTGGCATCTCCTAACCTCGGCTGCTTTCATCTCGATGCTGATGCCGCTCACTATCTTCTTCCTACTGCAGAAGTATTTCGTCAGAGGGCTGATGGGCGGTTCGGTCAAAGGCTAAGTGTGGATAGGAGCGAGAACGATGCTAATTGCTCCATACATCATAAAAGCCTGCAATTATGCAGGAATTTCGCAAACAGATGGACCTGAAATAGTGAATTCCTGCGAAGATGCAGTTTTTTCTCCACATCAGCTTGATTTCAAGAAAAAAGGAGAGAAGCCTGCATATTTGCAGGTTTTTCCTAATAACTAGTGATTTGATGCGATAAAGCCTGCATATTTGCAGTTTTGAGTTTGTAGTGGGACTGGCAGGTATGCGTATCGTTATGTACAGCTAAGGAGCTGCGTCCGTATCAATGCGGGGTGGCTTCTTTGCTGTTGTTACGTTGGCACTGCCTTAATTCTCAGTATCGGATGCTGTTAAGCGACTGAAGCGAAGAAGGGATGTTTGACGATAATCGCAATAAAGTGCATTTCAATACGAGAGAAAGTTTTATATAATAATAATGCAATCGGTTGCACAAAGAGAGGGTGTATAGTAACTTGTTGATTCATTCTGGAGTTCGGGCTCCTACAACTTGTGCGTTGGGCGGTTGCTTTTGATTTTGAGTGAATGAACCATGAAGAATGGAGGAGGAGCTATGTTTGACTTACATACGCATCACGAACGATGTGGACATGCTACGAGGACCATCGAGCAGTATATTGAAAGCGCAATCTCTAAGGGTATACAGGTGCTTGGTATTACCGATCATTCTCCGTATTTTTTTGCAGATGAGGATCATCCCTTTCCAGGCTTGGCTATGGCCAAGAGCGAATTTGCTCGCTATGTAGAAGAGGCTATACAGTTAAAAGAGAAATATAGAGATCGGCTCGAGCTGTTAATCGGGGTCGAATCGGATATTTTTAAGGAGCATATGGTATTGTACAACCAGGTATATAGCGGCTTTCCGCTGGATTATGTGATTGGCTCGATCCATTTCACCTCTCCGTCCCTTATTCTTCAAGGACTGGATTGGAGCCAGGCTTCTGAGGAAGAGCGGATGGCGGAATTTAGAAGATTCATCGAGCTGATGCAGCATGCTGTACAGAGCGATGGGGTGAACATCATCGGGCATATGGACCGGGTTCATCGAGGGAATCCGTCGTTCGAAGACTTATATGCGCCCTATATCGCACCTTTACTCAAGACGATGGCTGAGAGAGGGGCTGTACTGGAAGTGAATACGGGTGGATTCCGGAAGAGCGCGAAGGACTGGTATCCTTCTATAAATATCATCGAGCAGGCCTGCCATTATGGCGTAGATGTTACCTTTGGCTCGGATGCGCATGATCCGCTGCGGGTCGGAGATGAATGGGAAGAGGTTCGCCAGACACTAGAGCATATTGGTTATAAGCGATGGGTTATTTTCAGACAACGTAGGCCTTATTACTTGGACATTCATTCCTAAGAAATCACTTTCGACACCACATCAATGAAGCGTCGCCCGGCTTGTTAAGAGGCGGCGTTTCTCATTTATAAGACCAGTGGGGGAACATGCTAATGGGGAACAATCGCCGTAGAAGTCATGGCCCTACACTTGACAGAGTTTCGCTCTGTAATGCACAATATTAACAGAGTCGGACTCTGTTAGGAGAGTGCTATATGGCCAGGGTTGTTAAGAAGCCGGAAGAGAGAAAAGAAGAATTACTGGATATTGCAATCAAGCTGTTTATGGAGAAGGGCTACATCAATACTTCAGTCAAAGATATTTACACACAGGCCAACGGTTCGTTTGGCATGTTCTATCATCACTTTGCTTCGAAGGAAGAAATATTTGAAGCCGCCATGGCCAAGTATACCGACTTGTTCGTGTCCGGTATTTCTGAGATTTTACAAGATAAGAGGATTCCCTACCCGGAGCGCTACAAGCGCGTGCTCATTCATTGGATGGGATTAATGAACGGTCGCGACAAAGTACGGGGGACCCGGCATGATGTTGAGGTGTTCCGCGTATTGTCAGGCAAAATGCTGAGGGGTGCTATCGATCCGGTAAGGCGTTATTTGGACGAGGGAATTGAGCAGGGATTTATAAAGACAGATGACAGCCATAGCTCTGCTATATTTATAGTCTATGGAACTTTCGGATTGCTGAATGAAGAGAGAAGCCGCATCGGCAGTAATGACAATGCCCTACATATTTTTGCTGAGGTATCCAAACGAATAGCGGCGATGCTGGATGCTGGTGAGGACATTTTTAATTTTGCAGAGGAGGGATAGCGTGTACAATGATCTATTTTCAATAGGGCCCTTTACGGTTCATGGATACGGGGTGATGATCGCCATTGGTGTCCTGGCTGCTTACATGGTTATGATGAAGCGGGCCAAGCGGCTCAACATCGATAGCAGTCATATTGATTCGCTAACAGTTTGGGTTCTAGTAGGCGGAGCAATAGGCGCCAAGGTTTTGTTTTGGCTCACTCAGATGGAGAATATCTTGCAAAATCCTAGCCTCTTGCTGCTGACGATCACAGACGGTTTTGTAGTATACGGAGGGATTATAGGCGGCGTATTAGCCGGATATATCTATTGCCGAAAGAAGCAGATAGGGTTCTTGAAGTATTTTGACTTGATTATCCCTTCTGTCGCGCTAGCACAAGGCTTCGGGCGCATTGGCTGCTTTATGGCAGGCTGCTGTTACGGCAGGGAGACAGATAGTGCGTTTGGAGTGGTGTTTCCATCCTCCTCGCTTGCCCCAGGCGGCGTACCGCTGATCCCCACCCAGTTAATTTCAAGCGGCTTGGATTTCCTTTTGTTTGCGGCACTGATTCTCTATGCGAAGAGAAAAAAAGCCGACGGTCAGGTAGCAGCACTCTATTTGATCTTATATAGCGGCGGCAGATTTATACTTGAATTTTTCAGAGGGGATATCATACGTGGAAGTGTCGGTATTCTATCGACCTCGCAATTTATAGCCATTTTCCTGTTCGTAATCGGATGCGGGATGTTCATAGGAAGGCAATATAAAGCCGCTATACTGCGATAAGCAGTAATATAGCGGCTTTGCTGCGTAGTATACTTCTTTCGCTTACCTGATCGATTGTCTTCTGGCTGCCCCTGGATTTCTAACCAATGCCATAATGCCAGCTATTATAAAGAATATGGCGGGAATCATTCCAAACACGGAAATGAAGCAAGTTATGATGGTTACAATAATAAGCATCCATCCAGTGAACTTCTGCTTGTCTCCTGCTTTCATCAAAATGATGCTAATGATGCCTAATACCGCAGCAATCCCCCCGGGAAGAACCCATAAGGTTCCCGCCTGGTTCATCTGCTCAAGGGAAGCTGCGACTTGGCTGTCTGTCCAATTAGCATGCAGATAATTCAAATAATCTGCATTGTCTTTGTGGTATAAGAATACGATACCGACGACAATCATAATGAGGCCCGATATGGACCCAATGATACTTAACGCGATTTCTCCTGTTCGTTTCATGATCAACCTCCATTGTAATTTATGACTAGCATCCCCATGGCATCATTTCAAGATTTGGGAAGTCTTATAGGCCCATGCGAGAACCACCCCCTTTCATAATGAGTACCAGGAGATCAGTGCCCGATAATGATGCGAAGCTGGATAACAATGTGGAAACTCATTAAAATGAATGAATATTTTTATATTCATTCACTTCGAGGTGAAAAAAAGATCACCTGGCAGCAATCCTACTTTTGGCGATCTGTTAAGCCTTTCATGATAAACTCTGCTAAATACTGAATCAACTGCGGAAAATGGTGAAGCCCGATGTCTTCTTTATGTGTATCGATATAAGCTAGCGACTCAAAAAAAGCGGGTAATAGCTCATCATTAACATCGTCTCTTATTTTTCCTTCGGATCTCCACTTTTTGAATAATTCAGTATACAAGCTGTGGATCGGATCATCACCGCTCTTAATTTCTTTATAGTGCTGCTCCAGTTCCCGGAAGAGATCGCGGTTATACCATTCCTTCAAAATGGTATTTGAATTCATGGCGCTGATGTTCTGCTCCACTAACTGTCTTACCAGAACGACGGGATCTTGATTCATATCCAGGGATTCGATAATATGTTTTTTCAATTTCTCGTTTTCCTTCATGTAAATCTCAAAGAACAGTTTTTCTTTCGAGGAGTAGTAGTTATAGAAAGTACCGACAGCTATCCCGGCCATTTTGGCAATATCTGAAATATTCGTATCCTTGAATCCTTTGGAGTTGAACAATTCCCAGCCACAGTTAAAGATGATCGTTTTTTTGTCCATGGGTTCATTGACCTCTTATGAATGAATATTTTTGAATTCATTCATATTGAATCATAGTTGTATTTTTCTGTCAAGCAAATGATGCCAGGGCAGTTGCGTAATAATACACCTTTTTCCAATACAAACGCACATCAGAATGTAAGCGCTGTTATTCTATGATGAGAGGGAAGTCCCAATTTGAATAAGGGGGTTGCTACAATGAGACGACTGAAGCCGATCTTGGCCGCGTTGATGTCTTTGCTGCTGATTGTCTCGGCTTTTCCGACGTTTGCCGGCCAGGCAAAGGCCGCGGCGGAAGGAAGCGGGGCCGCGGAGATTCCCTCCGGCAAAGTCCTGATCAAGAACAAATGGAAGAGCAATTATTTGTACGAAGCGTCAGACGGTACGGTCAGATACGGTATGACGAATCCAGCTGATGAATCGGCGCAGTGGGTCGTAGCTACGGATCAGGGACAGTCCCGGATTAAGAATGTCAAGACAGGTCATTACATCACCGTGGCCAGGACGACACAGCGCTATCAAGCGCTGACGACGAACGAGACAGCGGGTTCGAACGCGGAGAAGTGGATCATCGACAGGTCGAACCGGGCTGGGTATATGGTTATCCGCAGTGCAACGGCGCCGGAAGGCAATCTCGTGATCCACGAGGAGGACCAGATGGGCTTTGCGGAAGCGAGCTCAGATATCAACATTACATTTGAGAGTCCACAGTGGGCTTTCATTGCGGTGGAGGGCAGTCCTGTCCGCATCGAGAGCTATATGCATCCCGGTAGTGTTATCTATGAGGAAGATGGATTAGTTAAGCATGGTGCAAGGCCGGCTGATGATCTGATGTCCCATTGGTATATTGAGATCAGCAGCGGGGATCAGATCACGATTCGCAATCGGGCTACCGGGCATCTCATTACTCAGAATGAGACAACCTGGGCAGGGATATTCGCTATAGACGAGGATCCAGCGCAGCCTGAACTCAGCCGGTGGAAGCAAGAAAATGCGGTCAATCAGCCCGGTTATATTGTATTCGAGAATGCAGGGCTGCCGGGGAAATGGATGAATCCACAATTTCCGGACGATAACAACGTGCGCTCGAACGATTGGGCCGGAGGACCTGACGGGATCAATGCTTTGTGGAGAGTCGTTCCGGCATCTGACCTGCCCGCCGTCAGAATAGCGGCATATACCGATGCAATAGTTCCAGCAGATTTCCTGTATGAGGACGGAGGAGAAGTGCACTATGGTGAGATAGATCCGGCCTCAAGTTCGGACCCGCGCTATTTATGGATTGTAGAGGATTATGATCTGAGCAAGCGGATCCGCAATGCGGCCAGCAACCATTATTTGAATATCGACGGGGACCGGCTGTCAGGTGGAGAGGCCAGCGTGACCAGCGCAACCTATGAGTGGTCGCTCACAGCCTCTGATAGCTATGACGATTACAACACGATTCGTAATGTCGGGCGGCCTGAGCTGTATTTCCACCGGATCAGGCGGCAGCGCGACGGTGACGACAGACGCCGACGGTCTTGGGTCGCAATGGGAGCTTGTGGATCCTGCGCTGGTCCTGGACGGATCGGATCCATATATTCGCATTCAGAATGTCTGGCAGCCATTTTACATATATGAGAATGCGGATGGAACGATTAAATATGGCAATATACGTGCGGACGATCAGCGCGACCAATGGCTCGTAGTCAAGCATCATGGCCGCAAGCTGCTGAAGAACCGGGAGACGGGACATTACATGAATATTGCCGACATGCCTGACGGGCATATCCAGGCGACGCCGCTAAGCGATTTGTCCAACATCGATGAGACCTATATTTGGAGCGGCAAAAATATCGGCGGAGGCACGTATCTACTCAGCAATATTACGGATAAGGTGTCTGGGCAGCCTTTTACCAAGTTCATATCTATCCAGAATTTGAGCAAATACGCCGAGTACAGCGTCATTAATCCGAATTGGGGCAGTCCGCAGTGGAAGTTCCTCCCTGTCGGGGAGAAGAATAACCAACTGTATCGCTTCCGAATTCCGGGAACTGAGGGCCAATATTTGCAGGATGAGCGGACGGCGGATTCGGTGACCGAGGTGACTTACGGGCCAGCGGATGATGAATATTCTATCTGGTTCCTGGATGAGAGGAATGGTGCGAATGGTCCGGTGATGATGAAGAATATGGGCAGCGGCCGATACCTGTCTATTCAGAATTTAGCGGATGCGCAAGTTGAGAGCGAGGATGAACCGGAACTGACCGTAGAAGCCAGATCAGAAGTTTACGATACATGGGGCAGCATCAAATGGAGAATAGAGCAGCGAGATCAGGATGGGGTAAATATTGGGAGTGCTTGGACAGGACATTATCTATACGCCACGCTGAATGAGCAAGGGAAGCCGGTCTTTAAAGTAAGCAGAGCTGAAGGAGCTGCGGATCGTGCGGAATCCATATTTATTGCCGAACCCGTACAAATCGCTGAGAAGCCTCTGCCGGATGGACCTGTACGGATTAAGAGTGCAGCGAACCATGCCTATTTATACGAGAATCATTCCGGTGTTGTATTATATGGCGATCTAGCCGCGGATAATGGTTATTCGCATTGGGTGATTGAGCAATCGGCCGATGGACGGCAGCGTGTTCAGAACCGGGCTACAGGACATTATCTGACGCTGAACGAGGACTATACTTTTGTAGAGAGCAAGGAACTGTCTGCCGGGGACAGCAGCGCTGCATCCTGGGCGGTAAATCGCGTCGCAGGCGGGGATCAGGTTCTGATTCGCAGCCAATATGGTAATTACGACGATGAATTCATTCATGTCCAGAACAATACGGGGTATGCGGAACGAGGCCTGTACCCTGACTCCTGGGGATCGGTGCAATGGGAGCTGGAGTTAGCGCCGTCGCAGTTCAATACACCTAATATGGACGAAGAACGCAACCTGAGTACGGCAACACCTGTACAGAATGATACGAATGTAATGGTGATAGCACCGCAAGGGGCTGGCGGCAAGGTGCTTGCAGAACAGAGCGGGACGATTAAGCTAGTTAGCGGAGATGATGCGAATGCGGCCTCCAGATGGATTCTGCAGGACTTTAATGGACGGCATCTGATCAAGAACACAGCTACGGGCCATTATCTGTCACTGGACAACAGCTTGACACCAACCGTGTCGACGTCCACGAAGCCGCTGGGCTCGCAGTGGATATTGAATGAACCATTAGGATATCGTACTTTGTCCAATGCGGTGGATGCAGGCGGTCTGCTGCAATACAACATGGCGGGTATCTTTTATGGAACAGCGGCTTCTTCGGAATCGGTTCTTTGGAGCTTTACTCCTATAGCTGCGGATATCGCATATATGGTGGAGGATGCTTTCAAGACAGACAAGTTGATCCGGTTTGCGGTTCATGCGCAGGAGCAAGGGGAATACAAGGGTCTAATTCGCTATAAAAATGACTCTGGCTCCGAGCAGCTATTGAGCGTAAAAGTGAACGGACTAGAGGAGCAGTCAGTAGCATTTAAACCTTCGGGCGGCTTGAGCACCGCGGAAGTAAAGCTGAATTTGCGCGCCGGCATGAATACGGTATCGCTGAGCGGTGTAAATGGGGAACTATCGGCCGTGCAAATTGACAGTTTAACCGTCAAAAATAGCGTAAATAAAGCGTATCGCGGAGCAACGGTACCTTATGTGAGCTATGAAGCGGAGGATATGAAGACGAACGGAGTTCTGCTTGGAGCGTCGCGGAAGTACCGCAATCTAGCTTCGGAAGCATCGGGGCGCCAGGCAGTCCAGTTGAAGCAGACAGGAGATTATGTGGAATTTGCCTTAGCTGAAGCGGCCAATTCGCTCGTTGTTCGCTACTCGATTCCGGACAGTACAGATGGAGCGGGCGATGAGCAGACCTTGTCGCTGTATGTAAACGGGCAATTCAAGCAGTCGCTTAAGCTGACCTCAAAATATGCCTGGGAGTATGGAAGCTATCCTTGGTCGAATGACCCTCGTCAAGGCAGCGGGCATCGCTTCTTCGATGAGATCCATGCGCTGATCGGCGATATGCCGCAAGGGGCAGTGATCCGACTGCAAAAGGATGCAGGGGATCAAGCCGACTTCTATGCCATTGATCTGGTTGACATGGAGCAGGTGGCACCCGCCTATGAGATGCCGGAAGGCTTCGTATCGGTTATCGATTTTGGAGCGGTTCCGAATGACGGTCAGGACGATACGATGGCCTTGAGAGATGCTCTGTCTGTGGCCAGAGACCGGGGAACCGGGGTGTGGTTCCCGGCAGGCAGCTTTGACTTCGGTGATCAACTGCTGGATTTGGATTCAGCGGTGATCCGCGGTGCAGGAATGTGGTACACAACGTTGAACGGGGCCAAGTTCTATGGGCATGGAGGAACGGTAGAAGTCTATGATCTGCTTATCGATGGCGGCATTAATGAGCGGGATGATGAAGCGTTCACGAATGCTTTTCATGGAGCGTTTGGTCCAGGTTCGATCATTCAGCAGGTGTGGATTGAGCATACCAAGGCCGGCCTGTGGCTAACGCAGCCGATCGGGGAGAAGGCACGGACCAATGAGCTATACATGATGGGGCTCAGAATTCGCAATCTGATGGCCGATGGCATTAACTTTGCCGTAGGAACGACGAACAGTATGATGGAGCAGAGCGATATCCGCTATCCGGGGGATGACGGCATCGCGATGTGGTCATTTACTGACAGCAAGCTGGTTGATATGAACGGCTCGGAGAGAACGCCTAGTGTGAACAATACGGCACGGTTCAATACGGTGACCTTGCCTTGGCTTGCTGACAACATCGTCGTATTTGGCGGCAAGGATAATAAGATCCAGGATAATATTGTCAAGGATACGGTAGCAAATGGTGCGGGGATTGCCGTATCTACCCGCTTTAACGCAGAGCCTTTTGCCGGAACGACGGTCGTGGAGCGGAATACGCTCGTTCGTACCGGCAGCTATGATACCGGATATGGCGTGAGTCTGGGAGCGCTCTGGCTATTTGCCGGGGAGAGTGATATGAAGGGCAAGATTGTGGTTCAGGATAATGTGGTAAAAGACAGCACGTATGCCGGGCTGATTGCCCATGGTGATTTTACAGTAGAAGATGTCCTACTGAGAAATATCGTTATCGATGGAACGGGGACGAATGGAGTCGATGTTACGTCGGGCCTTAAAGGCTCTGCAACCGTCGACAATGTAATTATTCGCGGAGATCGGATGAAGATGGTGTCCAATCCATCGGCCGCCTTCAGCTTCAAGGAGATTAACGAGGGCTTTGCTTCTGGGAAGAAGCCTCCGGTCAATCCAGGCGAACCAGGTAATCCAGGTTCAGGTGGAGTAGAGAATCCAGGTACGAGCAGCTCTGGAGGGACTGGCGGGTCAAGTGGAGGAGCAGGTACTGGCCAGTCTGCGGGTTCCTTGTCTGACTCCGTCTTGCAGGAGGCTCTGCGTCAAGGTAAGACGACGATTGAGCTGAAGACCGATAGTGAAGGTAGAGTGAATCTGACAGCAGCAGTATTAGCAGCAGCAGCGGCTGAGCATCCGGAGGCGGTGATCGAGGTAACGGGAGCAGGCGGATCGGTATACCGATTCCCGCTCAGTCTGACCGATCAGGTAATCGTGCAGGCAGGTGTTGTTGATCAGAAGCAAGCCGTCGTGTCGATTCAAATTTCTCCTCAGGAGCAGGCAGGGTTCAAGGATAAGGCAAAGCAGCAAGGTATGGAACTGATGGGAAATGCCATGAAATTTATGGTTCAAGTCTCGGAAGGAGGCAAGACGGTCCAGGTAGACCGTTATGAAGGAGCCATCTATGTTTTGCGCCAATGGACTGTAGACAGCAAGCTTGATCCATCAACCACGGTTGTTCTGCTGTATGATCCGGCAACAGGCAAGCTAAGCTATGTTCCGGCGTGGCTAGAGAATAATGCTGATGGAACGACTACTGTCATTGTGAAGAGTGCAGCAAATGGAATCTTTGTCGCTGCTCATCATCCAGTAACTTTTGCGGATATCGAAGGCCACTGGGCTCAGGCGGTCATTGAGAAGCTGGCGGCAAGACAAATCCTGAATGGTGTCGGTGGGGATCTCTTTGCACCGGGGCAGCCTGTCAGCCGGGCTGAATTTGCTGTGATGCTCGTCAGAGCGCTTGATCTTCAAAGGGGAACCAGCAGTAGTGGAGGTGCTTTGTATAACGATGTGAAGTCTGATGCATGGTATGGAGATGCCGTTGCTACGGCTATCCATTATGGACTGGTGCAAGGCTATGCAGATCACAGCTTCCGTCCGAACGCGCAAATTACCCGGGAGGAAATGTCCGTAATGGGAGCGCGGGCGCTGCGTTTACTGCAGAACGGGGTGAAGCAGGGAACGGGCACGGAAGTGATCCTTATTGCCGGGGAGAGCAAGGATCTAGTGTCGGGCTATGCCGATCGTTCACAGCTTCATTCATGGTCCCAGGAAGAGGTGGAGCTGATGCTCCAGGCAGGCATTATGCAAGGACAGAGCAAAGATAAATTTGCTCCAGCCAGCCGCACGACAAGAGCGGAAGCGGCGGCCATCCTGTCTCGACTGCTTGCAGCAGTAAAACTGCTCAATCCATAACCGAGAAGTTAAACGGGCAAATGAGCAGGGAATAGGATAAAGGGTTCAACTTAAAAATAGAGGGCGCTCATTGGCATTGGCGTCCTCTATTTTTTGATAAATATGCGGGCTTATAATTGCTACGTATACCTCAAGAAAGGCGTCTGACTTATATTTATTTAATTGCATATTGTGCAATTAAATGAGTGACGATCTGGAAAAGAGTTGTTTTAGCTGTAAAATGTACACTTAAAATTTCTATTTTCTCTTATTCTACGAATCTAAGGGAATTTAAGTGTACGAATTACACTTATTGTTGTTATGTCCTTTGATTTGAGATTTTAAGTGTAGGTTATACATTTAAGTGAAGATTTACAACTATTTCAGCTATAACAGCAGTTTTGAGTTCAGATAAGTGCGATTCTGCAACTATTTGAAAATGGAGAAGTACTAGACTTAGTCTGAGTTACTATACAGATCCGGAAAGACTTGTGATCGTACTATGATAGGGTCCAGGAAGATATTCGCTAGTAGATAAGACAGGCCATTATTGATGTTAGTCTACGCTAGTACAAAAAACAGTTGCCACCTCTGGAATAATAAGGTATGATATCTGTCCCTACTGCTGCAAAATGCCCTTGTCTGAAGTGGACGGAACAAGCCGTCAAAAATGCTTATCGGAGGTGCTTCATGCTTTATTTTACGTTGGCTGCCAAGGCCTATTCACGCAATTTGCAGTACCGCGGTGCACATATGGTGCACAATCTTGCCAGCGCGATGTTCGGATTCATCTACGCCAGTATTTGGATCGGGCTCGGCAGGGATAATTCCCTCGGCACTTATGGAACCCACGGCATGATCAGTTACATCTGCTTCACGCAGAGCCTGCTGTGGATCACCAGCTTTATCTCGAACGGACTTGGCATTCCGCAAGCCGTGCGGACCGGTCAAATCTCACTGGATCTGATGCGTCCCGTTCATTTGTTCAGCCATATGGCGGCGCGCGAATGGGGGCAAATCGCCTACCAGTTCATTTACAAATCAATCCCTATCTACATGCTGTATCTCATCATTTTCCCGCTTCATGTTCCCAAGAGCAGCTTCACCGTTATGCTTGTTGCAATCAGTATAGTTGGCGCAGCCTACATATCGATTTGCATGAATTATCTGATCGGGGTAACTGCACTGTGGACGACAGAATCTTCCTGGTTCTACTGGGCGAATCATGCGCTCGTGAATTTATTAGCAGGCTTCTTCATTCCGCTGGAATGGCTGCCCTCCTGGTTATCACAGTTAGCCTGGTTATCACCATACCCGTATCTTCTCTACGTGCCTACGCGCATCTATCTCGGTTATGAACACGGCTCTCATTTATGGGGGACGCTGCTTTGGTGTGCCTTCTTGACGTTGATCTGCCTGCTGGCGACTAAGGTGCTGCGGCATAAAGTGGAGGTGCAGGGCGGATGAGTGACAAGTTGAATTCGAGCAGCCAGCAGACTTTGGGCGACCAACCGATAGTAATCGATGAGCCCAATTTGCATAAAAGGCCGAATCAAAATAAGAATCCTGACTTGGAGCCAAAGCTGAAGCTAAGCAGCAAGCTGAAGTCATGGCTGGAGCTATATGTGCTACTGATCAAGACCAGTGTTCGCAGTCGGATGCAATACCGATTTAATTTTATTCTAGGATCGGTACTCGCAGCGTTGATTCAAATTTCGGAGTTCCTGATGATCGCGATTGTTCTATACAAGTTTGGGGCAATCCAAGGATGGTCCATGCATGAGATTGGTTATCTGTTCTCGGTGATTACACTATCCAAGACGCTGTACCGTACGTTCGCCGATGAGGTTCATCATTTGGAAAAATATCTGGTAGACGGTGAACTAGATCAAATCCTGACCAGACCCGTCCCCGTGCTTCTTGCCATCATGCCGCGGAATTTCCGCATTATGCTTGGAGAGGTGCTGCAGGGCGGTTTTATCCTCTGCTGGTCAATGAACGGATTATGGCGCAGCGGGCAGATCGATTGGACCTCCATCGTATTTACTCTATTCATCATTGTAACTGGAGCGGTCATTCTTTTCTCGATCGGGTTGGCTACAGCAACGATTGGCTTCTGGACGACAAGGATTGAAGAACTACAGACCTTCACCGAGGATGCAGCTAGGACAGCTGGGCAATATCCGCTGACCTTATATCCCAAATGGATGTCATCCATGCTGCTGATCATCATCCCCGTCGGCTTCGTCAATTATGTTCCAGCTCTATACATTATTCGCGGTGAGCTTGGACCCTGGGTGCTTGCTGCTGTGGCCGCGATGGCGACGATTTGTCTTGGGGCAAGTATGCGGTTCTGGCGGTTCGGAATTACGAAATATCAGAGCACAGGAAGCTAAGCTAAGGGAGGGCACAGAAATGATCGAAGCCAAAAATTTATATAAAGAATTCAAGACCCCGATCGTTCGTGAGGGACGATTCTCCGGCATTCGGACACTATTCGCCCGGGAATATACTAGGAAAGAAGCGGTCCGTGGCATCAACTTCCAGATTGCGCAGGGCGAATTCGTCGGATACATTGGACCGAACGGGGCCGGCAAATCGACGACGATCAAGATGCTGACTGGCATCCTTCATCCGAGCTCAGGCGAGGTAGTTGTTGGCGGTTATAATCCTCACCAGGAGCGGCGGAAGGCGGTGCGGAACCTCGGTGTTGTATTTGGCCAGCGAAGTCAACTGTGGTGGGATCTTCCGGTCAAGGCCTCCTATGATATCTTGGCCAAAATGTACAATGTGACGGATAGCGATAAGCGAAGGCGCTTGGACCAATTGGCGGAGCTTCTGGATTTGTATGAATTCTGGGCTACACCGGTTCGCAAGCTGTCGCTCGGACAACGAATGCGGGCCGATCTGGCCGCATCGATGCTGCATGATCCCGATGTTCTGTTCCTGGACGAACCCACGATTGGACTTGATGTGAATGCGAAGCGGAATATTCGGAAATTTCTCAAGCAGCTGAATGAGGATTTCGGGAAGACGATATTGCTTACTACCCATGATATGGATGATATTGAGCAGCTCTGCGGACGCGTCATGGTTATCAATCACGGTGAATTGACCTTTGATGGTACTGCTCGCTCACTTCGTGAGACGATCGGCCTGCCAACCGAGATTCGCGTCACATTCCGCGGTCAATTTCAACTGCCGGATACCCTTAATCCTGCGATTCGAGTAACCGACCGGGAGGAGGATGTCGTAACGATTGAGGCCAATCGCCAGGAATGGAGTACGGTTGATATCTTGCGTGAGCTGGAGACCTGGGGGGACATTGACGATTTCGAGATGAAGGAGCCGGATTTCGAGGAGATCATCCACAAGGTCTATTAGAGGTTGTTCAAACCGTCCGCTTTTGATCACGAAGTAAATAAGGAAGCTGCTCTGCATCGAATCTTGAATTCAGCTGGGCCTTCCGGTGCTCACGTACCAAAAACGTACGTTCCGCTCCTCAGTCCCTAGCTTCATCCAACCTTCTCGGTGCTGAAAACCGGCCTCTTTGAACACGTACTATTAGAGCTAGATGAATGAGACGAATTTTGTGTTGCGTAGACCTGTTGCGCTGCATACAAATATTAAATAGCATGAAACAATGAAATTATTCTCATTGAAAATACATGAAACAAGTCATATACTAAGTATAATGTGATATTCATTATAGTTATATCCGCGGCAAAGATTGTAATATGAATTCAGCGGATATTGTAAAATCAAACAATTAAAAATTTGAATATGGATCTTCGGGGTAAGGTGAAATTCCTGACCGGCGGTGAATGGTTCGATCAGCACATAGCGATTGAATCACAGCCCGCGACTCGCTGTCTGTCCTGTAGGACGATAGCGACTGATCTGGTGCAAATCCAGAGCCGACGGTAAAGTCCGGATGGGAGAAGATCAATCTTAAGTTTGTGCGACAAGGCGATAAGCCTGTCTTTGCACATGCTTATTTGATCAGCCCCCGTAGATGTCGACTGTTGTCGATTCACGGGGGCTTTCTGCTGGCAAGACTCCGTATTCAAGGAGAGGGAGAGACAGCAAGATGGAAAATGTAAGTACTGGCTATAAGGTGCAGGAGCCCACTTCAGCGCGTCCTGCTAAGACAAAAAGCGGTTTTTGGCTAGTGGTATTGGGAGCGGCCCTATGGGGTGTCGATCCATTATTCCGGATCATTCTGCTCCGTGCGCTGACTTCAGCGCAAATCGTTCTGCTGGAGCATGTGATTATCGCACTCATCGCAATTCCAGTGTTATGGAAGAATCGCGGGGAACTGAAAGGCATGAGCATGAAGCATCTCGGCGCATTGCTCTTCATTTCTTGGGGCGGTTCAGCCATAGCAACTATCCTGTTCACGATGGGGCTTGCTAACGGCAACGCCAACGCAGTATTGCTGCTGCAGAAGCTGCAGCCGTTGTTCGCCATCATTTTAGCGAGCTTGTTGCTCAAAGAGAAGCTACCGCGTCATTTCTCGATTCTGTTCCTGATCGCGCTGGCTGGAACTTATTTTCTAACCTTTGGGTTTGCTATTCCGATCGGGCACTGGAATGAATTTGTGCAAGTGGGGAGTCTGTTATCTTTGGGGGCTGCAGCTCTATGGGGCGGTTCGACCGTGATGGGCAGGTTGATGGTCGGACAGATGAAATACGAGACAGTGACCTCGCTGCGATTCGTTCTCGCTCTTCCGCTGTTGCTCGCGGTAACCTGGAATGAAGGTGCTGCGTGGAATCTTCCATCAGGCACATACGATCTATCTTTGGTAGGACTTAACCTGCTTGGTCAGGCGCTGCTGCCAGGACTGCTCAGCATCCTAGTCTACTATAAAGGTCTAACCACTACAAAGGCGTCTGTGGCTACACTGGCGGAGCTCAGCTTCCCGATGGTAGGCGTTCTGATCAACTGGATCGCTTTCCAGCAGATCGTAACCATCGCTCAAGCGCTCGGCTTCCTGCTAATCTGGTTCGTATTGTTTGCCATCTCCAGACAGAATAATGCTTCTGCGGATTAAGTTTTTCATATGATATTACGGAATAACCTGGGACGAACCGTCTCGGGTTATTCTTTTTATTTTCTAACGAAACTACAGATCGTTATTTCCTCGTCAAAAGCCGCGAATAAAATCTAACGAAACTACAGATCGTTATTCGGGTGAAATTCGGACTATAAGCCTCTTTTTTGCTTCAATAGCGATACCCAGTTTCGTTAGAATTTTTTAATGCCTAATTTAGCCTAAATAGCGATACCTAGTTTCGTTAGAATATTCAGGTGCCGGATTTGTTCTAAATCGCGATACCAGTTTCGTTAGAGGGCGGACTATAGGTTTAGAAAGTGGGTGCGAGCACCTACTACGAATTTATAGGAAGAAAAAAGCCCGACACGCTTTCCCCTCCCCATTTGGTGGGGGAAAGAAAGTCGTGTGAGGCTTTTGTGATAGCTTGGTTAGCGTATTACGCAGACGGCTGCTCATCCAGCCACAGAATGGATGTCACTCCGCGCGGATAGTAGCGGCTGCCACAGATCACTCCGGCGAGCATCTGGTCGCTCCAGCTCCAGTAAGCATTCGCGGTAGAAGTCAGCCAACCGACATGGGCTGCGTCCGCAGCTCTACCTTGCTCGTTCCACTCCAGGCCGAGAATTTGCCGAGCGATGAATTGGCACAGATAGATCTTACTGAGCCAGGAGTTATCGCTGGTGGAGGAGAGCTTCCAGCCTCCGTCTGCGAACAGGCATACACCTGGTTGAAGCACGGTATTCAGATGCTTGTTCAGCGTCTGGATGTATGCACCGAAGCGTCCGTTCGGATCCAGCGCTTCTTTGCAGCCGGTGAAGAGCGGGAAGATCAGCCCTTCGATGGCCGGAATAATTCGAGAATCATTATTCTCTGAAATGACGGCAGGGACGTATCCTTCCGGCAGCATTTGCGACACAATAGTCGCTGCGCAGCGATCGGCTTGTTCAGCAGCCAGGCTTGCTTGCTCCCCACGGCCAAGCTTCGTGAACAATTTCTCCATCGCTACATAAGCAGCCCAGCTTTTACCGGCCAAATAGATATTGTTGCGTGCCTGTCCGAGCGATACGTCAAGGCTGTCATAGGTTGTAATTTCAGCTCCACCCATTGTGCGGGAGCTATCGAGACCCATAATACCTGTGCGTTTGGCTGGATCTGGATGATCGCGGTTCACCATGCTCTCCAGACATTGCTCCATAATGCTCAGATTAGCATTGATCCACTTGTTATCGTCTGTTTGCTGTACGTATACAGTAGCGCACAGTACCCAGTTCACAAGCTGCTCATGCGTCATGTGCGAGAAGCAGTCATCGATCGCATGAAGCTCATAGGAGGAATATTCAGGCTTGGAGAAGGCATTGGCAACGCCCATATCATGAGTGAAGCTGATACCGCCTGGATATGGAGTTGGATCTCCCGGGAAATGAACCTGATCGGTGTAGCTGTAGCGCTTCACGAACAGATCGAGCTCATTCTTCACGGTCCATGGGTTCATTTTCATCTCATAGAACAGTTGGTCTACGGTCAGGTCGAACGTATTCATCATCCGGTACTCGCCTTCATTCACAACCCAGAGCGCTTCTCCCTTGTGGTCGAGCAATTGTGTAGAGCCATAGTAGCTGCGAATCGAATGTCTCAACATGAAGCGCTGATCGTCATTCAGGTGAGGTGCATCTGTGATGCGGTCAGCCTGCTGTGCAATCTCTACCTTCTTATCGAAGTTATCCATCGCATAAGCGGCAACCTCTTCAATATTTGCAAAATAGCGTGTGTAGTAGTAGGTAGTATCGAGACCGGTTGTAACATATCCCTCACGGTAGAAGCAGATCGCAAAGCGGTAAGTCGCTTTCTCCCCTGCAGGTGTATCCATAAGCAGAGCGCCGACGGCTCCGAGACCAAAACGCAGATTCTCTTCAACCTTAGGCTCAAGAATTGCTTCCATTGTGAAGAAGCCTGCACTTTTTACTCGGCTGTCACTCGTCGCAATCGCGGTATGTCTGCCTTGTCCAATCCCGATAATCTCACCGTTCGTTACTTCTTCAAGACGGCGGATAGATCTGTACGGGTCGCTGTTCTGCAAGCCGAAGAAGGCCCGGCGGCTGCTTGTTCCGCGTGTGTTGTCGACGACGATCTCAGCCAGTACCGCTGGCATAATGGCAAATTTGAGTTCCTCATCCTTGGCGGTAGCTGGATCAGGTACACTGTCAAATGGCGAATAGATCCGGAAGGTCAGATCTCCAGCCTGCCATTCATCCGTTGCCGCATTGAAGCTGCGAGTAATGCTCTCTTGGTCAAAAGAAGTGATAAGCTTATCTTCAACGACTTCTTTCTCTCCATCTTGTTCAGATGTATAGCGATCGCGCTCATCCTGGCCTTCTCCGAAGAAAGGCAGCGCCTGGTAACGGTTCTTGCCATCCTCTTGCAGTCCAATGTATATATTCTGATTGGGCGGGCTAGCCAATTCAAGATCTAAGCCGCCTTTCTTGCCGGGATAACCTAGTGTGAAACTTGCAAACGCTCCCATTGGAGAGTGGTGTGCGTTGAATAACATCTTCTTATCCAATTTAACTACCTCCTGTATATAGAGATGATTATGTGATATGTTAATTATAACAAGGTAGAAAATGATATATTATATCCAAACCATGAATCAATTTACCCAAATTGACTACAAAATTCTTGAGCTTGTGTACAAGGAGGCTGCTGCCATGGAACTGGAACTGGCTAATAATCGTTATATTGCGGAGTTTATGCTGCCGGATATGGATTCGACATTTCGGATATTTGCATCCCATGTCCGTACGGTGACCAAGGATTGGTCATACCCCAGGCATACTCATCCTTTGTTTGAAGTCAATTTGCTGCTCGCCGGGGGACAGGAGATGATTGTGAACAGTCAGCGTTATATCCAGAAGCCCGGTGATTTACTGCTGCTTAGGCCGGAGGATGTTCATGAGAGCCTTGCGATTGGTGAAGAGCCGATGACTTATTACTGTTTGCATTTTAATGCGGATGATCCTATTCTCCATGCCTTGCTGAGCCGTAGGAACTTCGACCTGTACGAGTCGACAAGCGCCCTGACTCGGACGATTCGCCCAAGCTTGGACAAGCTGATCTCGCTAACTTCAGCTAATGAGGTGCCACTTAAGATAGCTAACAAGATGAGGGCCATGTCCGCCGTATTCGATCTGCTTGCTGGCCTGAGCGAGGTGCTGTCTGAGCAGGGCGAGGAGGAACTGGCCAGCAGCAAGATGGGCAGGGTTGCCTTTGAGATTGCGGCGAGGTTGGAGAAGTGCGTTGAGGATAGCGATATCCAGGGAGAGGCTTTGTCCGGGGGTGAAAAGGAGGAGCAGCATTCCAGAGATGCTGTAGCAGCCGCCACCGCGGATCTCGGATACAGCGCTTCGTCTTGCAACCGCATCTTCCAGCGGGTATATGGCATATCTCCGCGCCAGTATTTATCAGGCCTGAAGCTGAAGAAGGCCAAGCTTCTGCTTATGGAGCCCGAGCTTACGGTAGAGGCCGTCTCCACCCGTCTCGGCTACAAGGACATTGCCCACTTCAGCCGCCAATTCAAGCGCTGGACCGGAGAGTCCCCAGGGAAATTCCGGGCCCGGTTTCATGTATAAGGGAACAGGAGCACATCGTGCAATAGCTGGTTTATAGCTATGCAGGTGTGCTTTTTTTATTCTAATAGAATGAGTGTTTATATCTGGATGAGTGAGGGGTTGTTCCTATATATACCAATTGTTATAATATGGTTGGAAAATCCTAATAGAAGGAAAAAGAGGGGGATCTTGCTAAATGGTGAAATGTACCCTGCCTAATGAGGAGCTATTTTACTTATGTATGCTGGCTGGTGCGGAGTCTCTGCTTGGAATTGAGGATTTGCGAGGTAATCTGGACACAGAAGAAATTCGCAACAAGTGGATTGCGGTTTCAGATCGATTGATACATAAGGGGATTTTGTCATTTGAGGAGAACTCTGAGCTATACATAGATTCTGATTATGCTGAGTTGATCTCGGTGCTGGCTTTTCCGGAGCAAGCATTCGCATGTTTGCTAGAGGAAAATGATGAAGTAAGCCTGGAGTTTATTCACTCTCGCCATGGGAAATATACCTCTCTAAAAGGGGAAGAGAATTGCGAAGTGGAGCTTTTTCTAGAGAGGGATGATAGTTTTAAACTGCTAGTGGAACATTTTCTATTAAGTGATTGCCTTGAGGAACTGCAGTTTGATCTACCTGCTGAAATTATTAACTATGCGTTTGCCTTGGCTGGAACGGGAGCTGTGAAGAGCTCGGCAATGATGCTGGAGCCATATGGATTGAAGTATGAAGTAGCAGAGGAACTGACAAGGGCAGTGTATGATGAATCCTTATGTCGGATCGTTGCAGGATATCGGTTTGATCGTGAGCATCCTGCGGAAGCTCTCTTCCATTGTCTGAAGACTCAGCAAGGGACGTGGATCACTTGTATGAGGCAAGGTCGGGAGCAGGTTAGGTTGTTTCGCCAACGACCGGAGGCTGCTTTACGACAAATTATTCAATTTCACGGGATATAGAGAGGAGCTCGGGGCTTATGGAGCAGAAGGTGAATCCCTATCAGGTAGAAGGATTGGCAGACAGCCTTGGACCTCTAAACCGAATGATTGAAGATCAGGTTACGGGCATGTGCAAGGATGTATCTCGAGTCGTGGGTGACACTCGTATCAAGTATTCGGAGGATTACGTTGGCAGAGCCGCAGATGAGGTCGAGCGCTTAGTTCAGGAGATTCAGCAGCTGGCCCTAGCGATTGATGATAAGCTGCGAATTAAGGAGAAGACGTTGAGGTGGGCGGCAGGAGAATATGTTGAACGTGAGAAGGAAGCGATCCGGAAAATCGAAGAAATGCAGCAGAAGAAAATACCTCTCGTCCTGAGTCGAGAAGCTCTATTCCAAGAGAAGAATCAAACCCTATCCCCATTTGGCGCCCTCCCTGTGTATCCATTTGTTTTATCCGCCTCAGTTTCACTGCCGGTATATATTCCACCCTTGTCTGAAGAATTAAGCTTAAATCCCGAGAAGTATAGCGAAGAAGTACTTCGGCTGCAGCAGAGACTGAAGGAGCTAGGCTATGAAGTAGAGGCCAATGGCTGCTTCGACGAGGAGACTCTAAAAGCGGTGAATCAGTTCAAAGATAATTATGGACTAGAGAACCGAAGAAGCGCAGCAGGCGTTGTAGACGATCAGATGTGGCGCTATTTGTTCGGAGGTTTAAATGGAATCCTGACCAAAGACTCAGGGGTCTATTCAGATCCAGTCAAGATGGTGCAGAGCCGTCTGAAGGAATTGGGATTTGATATTGAGGCAACGGGCTACTATGATGAACAGACCCAGCGGGCGATTGGTGGATTCCGGGAAATCTACGGGAAGGATCTGTCCGGGGCAGACGGAGTCATTGGAGAGCAGACGTGGAATGCATTATTCAATATTGAAGTCCCCAAGCCTCAGTATACGATAGGAGCCTATGATCCGTATAATTCGGTAGATGTGAACGACATATTGAACCGTGACGATCCTGAAGTACAGAAAAGGTTGGAACAGACGTATTGGGCCACGTTATCGAAGGAAGGGCAGGATCGGCGGTATCGGGAAATCAAGGAGGAAATGGATGCGATCGATAAGAAATGGGCAGACAAAATGCGTCGGGCCCAGAGCGGAATCGGAAATCAATTCTTCGCAAATTTGATTACAGGAACTTCGAATGCCGTAGTCAATACTATTAATACCGCTTCAGCAGGATTACCGGAGCTAATTACCGAATGGATAATGGGACCGATGCCAGAAGGATACGTAGACCCGTTAGACGATCCGTACGGAAAAAAGGCTGGAGTAATCGCAGGCAATGTGGTCGGCTTCTTTCTGCCATTCAAGTATTTAAAGGGGATCAAGACGCCAGCTCTATTAACAAAGCTGTCCCCAACTGTGTTGCGATCGGTGACGGCAGAAGCCATATTCAGTGGAGTAACTGAAGTGTCTGATTCAGTAACGGATTTCCGAAAAGATGGAGATCAGAGCCTGGAAGAGCGATTATTCAATATAGCATTCAACTCTTCAGCAGCGGGTGTTGGTGATGTGGCGTTCACCTATGCGTTCAAGACCATTTCCAACATGCTGAAGAGCACAGGTGCGCAAAAAATACTTGAGTATGTTAGGCCGAAGAAGATAGAGAAGATCCCGGAGCCAAAGGAAGTCGTCACTGATCCACCTAAATTTGAGGGGGTATCTAAGCCTGAGGAAGCGGGTAATCTTACTAAAGTTATTAAGAACAATTTCAAATTTATAGAGGGTTTTGAAGACCATATGATTAATGCACAAGGAATAGTGCGGAAAGGAAATAAGGGAGTTGTTGGAGGTCATAATCTAGAAAGGTTTGAAAAAGTCCTAACAGATCAAGGTTTGAATTTTAATGATGTTATTGTTTCTAAAACTCCTCACCCGACCGTGCCTGGGGTGTATGAGATAGAATATAGACTTCCGGCATTAGATAGGGAATTAAAGGTCGTGCCTGGCCAGTATAAAAATATTCCTCAACCTAAGACCGTCTATGACCCTGATATAATCTCAAATGAGCAAATGATAATATGGGGACAAGAGGCTATAAAAAGTGGAATAGTTAACGGAAGAGTAGTGACCGGATATGCATCGAACGGACTGAGATTCACGGGGTATCTTGATGAGAGTGGGCAAATAACCAATTTCCACCCGTCATTTGGGGGAGAATAGGGAGGATACTGTATGTCAATTAAAAAAAACATTTCTGAAAAAAAACTGATAGATCTTTATTATTTTGCTATCGGAGATGAGAACTTTATAAAAGCCTTGGAAAAGTATTGTAAAGGGCAAGGGTTTGGTATTGAGCATATCTGGTGTTTATTTGCAGGTGAACTAGAAGATTGGGAGGAAGGTTACTTCGGAGATGAAGGAGTTTGTTACTTTTTTGATCATCCTGCAGTTGATAAAGATGAAACTACTGTACTGGATTATCCTAGTTTTTATGCTTATCTCAAAGAAGCAAGTGAGGCATATCTGTCACGACATTCTGATAATAGGGATATAGTGGAATCTAAATTACATGAAATTAAACATAGGTATAAAATTGTATAAGTAGGTTAGGGTAAACAGGGGCCCTCACTTGATTAGATACGTTTACTGATTATCCATGGATGTACGTACGTTGTAAGCTCCCACACTCATCTACAACCGGGAGCTTTTCCCTTGTTCACAAAAACCAATAAATGTAAACGTTCTAATCTATAACGTAAAAAGAGCCGAAAAAGATAAAGAGAAAAGAGTACTATTTTAAATGAGGGGATCCATTGAGAAGAAGATTTGTATTATACATTATTATAATATGCTGCATAGTTTCGCTTAGCGCATGCACCGTACCTAGAGTAGATGGAACCAGAAGCAAGCTGGAAGACAAAATTTATTCGTCTAATGAAGAAGGCTATCGCCTCATTACGGAAGGTAAGCTTGAAGAGGCAATTATTATCTTAGATACAGCAATTAAAAATGTATATGAATTGGAGCCTGAACTAAAAAATCTTGATCACGTGGTAAAAAGGTCAGAATTGATAGATGCTCCTTTCAATAACATGAGTTGGGCATATCATGAGCTAGGGGAATATGAGACTAGTCTACAATATATTGAAAAATCTCTGCTTATTCTACCGAATTCTAGTCAGGAATATAGCAATGAGGGGAATGCTCTATATGGCCTCAATCGATACAAAGAGGCGATGGATGCCTATAATCAAGCATTGAGCTTGGATAAAGAGAATATCTATGCCTATTACGGTAAAGGTATGCTTTATTATGACGAGCAGAACTACCAGGAAGCTTTGAAGCAGTTTGACGCATATTTAAAAAGAGAGCCTTCTGACGCTGAAACGGCAGAAATGAAAGTCTACACGCTCTTGAATCTGAATAAGGATCAGGATGCGCTGAAATATACTGAGGATTATTTCAGGCATTTCTCGAATACATATGATGGATTCCGGGTCAGGGGAGCTGCGTTAGAAGGTACTGCTCAATTTGATGAGATTGAACAATTTTATAAAAAGGCCAGCGAAAAGTTCCCTGATCAATGGGAAGCACAAATAAAGCTTGGTGAAATCTACTATAACTATGAAGAATATGATGAGGCTATCGCCTTTTTTCAGCAGTTAAAGGATCGATTCCCAGATCAACCCGACATTAATAACTGGCTCATTAGAATATATAGCAATTTAGGTGAAATGGGCAAGGCTGAGCAGATTTATGAACTGGCTGAGGGTACGCTGGACATAGAATTAGCGATGGGTAACGCTTATATGAATCAGGGTTTATATATAGCAGCTATTCCTTATTTTGAGCATGCTATTGAATTAGCTCCAAAGGATCAAGAGGGTTACGTTAGTAAGATCAAGGCTCTGTATTGGGGCAAAAGATATTATCGTTGTGTCCAGTTTGGACAAAGGGCGGATAAGCTTACTTTTGAGAGAAATTCGGATATTCCATGGTTTATTGGCGATTGTCAGTATCAGCTTGGTAATTACAAAGAGGCTGTTGCCTATCTACAGCAAGCAACTAAGCGTAATCCTGATGATCCTGAGTCATGGTCTTATTTAGCGGGAGCTTATTTAGCTTTAGAAGATGATACGAAAGCTGAGGAAGCTAATAAAAGAGCCCTGGAACTGAATCGAGAGGATTGGACGGCTCTTGATGTACAGGCTTCATTAGCAGAGAGAAAGAAGCCGATAGGTGAGCGAATTGAAAGCTTTTTTCATGATAATTATTTATATCAGAAGGCTGCAGACGGATTGGAGCATAAGCTATCTAGGTTAGGAGAGCCCGGTTTGACAAATGAAGAAATCGCTAAAGTGATCGACAGCGCCAAAACTTCCGGGGATCCATTTACGTTTACAGTGTATGGGGACGAGTATGATCAGTTAAAAGCTGCTATGGATAGAGAAATCTTATATGAAGTAAGAGGTAATGTTCATTATTTCAGGATTGAGGATTTTAGCACAACTACAGATGATCAATTTATTCAATACATAGATCGTATCTCGAACCCGGAGAGTAAGACGATCGTGCTTGATTTGCGTGGAAATGGCGGAGGATTGACGGAGAGTGCTAATAACATGTTGGATGCCCTTCTTCCTGAATTAGTAACATGTACCCTTATTGATAAAGATGGTTATACCTATAATTATTATTCTGATGCTGAGCAAATAGCGTTCAAGAAAATATATATTTTTGTGGATGAGAATACAGCCAGCGCAGCAGAAATGTTAACATTAGGCTTGAAGACATATTTGGATAATGTAGTTATTGTAGGACGTGATACTTTTGGCAAAGGGGTAGGTCAGAGAGTATTTGAAGACGCCAAACAGCGGATCATGGTGTATGTAGTCAGTCACTATTGGAATGTAATGCAGAACAATGTATCCAACTTGCGTATCACCCCGGATATCAAGATTAAGGGAAATTCCTTGGAAAGTTATATGAAGCAGGTTCGATGACCTGCCCGGTATTAGCTGGTGCCCGTTCGTTAAGACGATATAGTTGGTTTGAAGAACATAGAAAAATCCAGCCTATCTTAGGTTGGATTTTTTTCTTGAATTCAACTAATCAAAAAATACCATTGTCCGTACAAAAATGAGCTTTTTTGCATAGGATAATCGACAAACCAATAGGTATATAGTCCTTAAAAAGGGGGATTTACCCATATAAGGTATTGTCTGAATATGTAGTTACTTGTATAATAACTCTAAGTTAAGAGGTAGATTTTACTAGTTAATAGGAAATAATTCATTAGCAGGTGAATATATGAAATTGCTTGTGATCGCCGGTGGATTTCATAGTTTGGTGTTGGATAGTATCTCTAGAAAGACCATCGTTATTAATTCCAAAGGATTAGAACTTCAGGATCTGAAGGAGTTTGTTGCTGAAGAATCTCCAGTTGCAGACTCTGTCTTGATTACTGATGAGGCATTCTCGGAGAAGCTGGGCCAGGATCGCGAGCATCTGACTCATTTCCTGGAATGGGTGAAAGATAGCGGTCGTCCAGGGATTCCAGTACTCATCATCACCAGGGATAGTATGAGAGTGGAAGACCTCGCCGCATTGTCCTCACGATACAGCAATCTTAGAATAGTGACCATTGACAAGATTCGAACCCCAATGGACGTTTTTCAATTAGAACTGGATATAGCAATTAGACAAGAATCCCCTCCGATACATACGAACTCAAGAGCCGTACATAAGATTCAGTATGAACCACAGGCAGATAAGGAACCCGCTGAACGAAAGAGATCATTCTTCGACCGCTTTCGCTCGAAGCCGAACAGTGCAACTGAACAATTGGAAGCTACAGATCGATTAAGCCGGGAATTGGACAACATAAGCCGGGGAATTAGCCGGATTATAGCGATCACAGGGCATCGGGGAAGCGGAGTAACAAGTACGATTGTGAACTTGGCTCATGAAGCCTCGAAGCGGGGGCTAAGCACGATCATAATCGATATGGATACCGAGTATAGAAGTATGAATATGTACTTTGACCGTTTCCACGAAAGAACCAATAAAGAAGAACAAATGAGCGCTTCGCTCATCCGCACACTTGCCAGACCTCAAGATTACATGACAACCGCTTTTAATATCAAAGACAACTTATGGCTTACCTCCCTAGGATATTCCTTTCACGACCACAGACTAATGGAGCAATTCTACAACAGTGAGAAATTAATAGGCTTGATCTCAGTACTAAGAAGCAGATTCAATCTCGTCTTACTGGATATGCCGCTGGATTTGTTCAGGAAGTTCAAAGAGACAATGATTCATATCGACATATTCGGGTTATGCGTTCCTAACAATTTGCATGCCGTATTAAGTACGGTTCGGAACGTAGAAGTCGTGCTTGATCAAGAGAAGGCTACCTATCTAAATGCCAAGGCGAAGGTGATTGTTACTCAGTATAATGATCGTTCCAGATTTCAGGATCAATTATTTACACCGGATAAAGTGAGTGAGGTGTTAACTTCCGGATTGAGCGAGTACTTTCGCTATGACATGAGGACGGCAGGCGCTGTCCCTTACAATTCCGGATTCGATTCTCAGATTGAGACGGATGTCCCATTGACCAATACAGGCGCTGAATTCGAGAGAGCATTCGGTCAGATGCTTCTTAGATTAATGGAGGGTGCATAACACTATGGATTTAAAGACGGTAAAGAGCGTATCCCCGAACAGAAAATTGTTCAAGAAAATTTTAGCATTACTGCTCAGTATTCTTATTATTATTGTTTCTTATGTTGTTCTCAATAATGCCAATGAGGCAGCCAAGGATACGGTGGAGGTCCTTCGCATAAGTCAGTCGGGGGGAGTTCCGGCTTACGTTCCAATCACCGAGAAGCAGATCAAGAAGTACTCGATCATTCGCCGGGAATATTCCGATGATATGGTGCTTGCGAAGGATATGGATTCTGTGGTGGACAAGTTCACCAAATACTATTTGCGGGACGACAGCATCCTCTACAAAGATCAATTCATGGATGAGAAGCCGCAGCAGAATGAATGGCTCTACGAAATGGAGGATCAGCATGAGGTTCTTACCTTGCCTTATAACTTCCTGGAGGCAGGTGGAGATATTCTGATGCCTGGGGATCGGGTTAGAATCCGTGTCTCCTATGAACAGGAAGAGACTTCATCAGGGGGCAATCCCAATACGGGGTATTCATCCAGAGGATCAAAGATGAAGACAGAAATACTGTTCGATAGCATCGAAGTTCGCGACATGCTCAATTCAAGCAGCCATTCGATCTATGAAGTTTACAAAGAGGTGCTTAAGCTTAGTGAAGACAAGCGGCAGGAAGTAATGAAGAGCGATGACTTTCTGAAGAGTATTCAGCCGAGATCGCTGCTGCTGGAAGGAACGAAGGAACAGATCGATAATTTTGCCAAATATAACGGATACGACGGCAAGAAGTATCTAATAACGATGCTTAGTCGCAAGAACAGTCAGGTGATACTGGATCAGTTGCCTACCTTGCAAAGGGAGGTGGAGTCATGGATCAAACCGAAAGACTAAGCCTTGATCAAGTACTGGATAAAATATCTCCGAAAGAATATATGGGCTCCGAATTCCAGGAGAGCAAGCTCATCTATAGCGTCATCGGATTTATACCCGCCTGCGATATGGTAGATAATGCGCTTGTGATTAGTAATTTAGGCTACTTGCTCTCCCAGAAGGGCTTAAATACTTGCATTCTGGATTTGAAGGTCTTCAACCCCAATCTGTATCACTATCTGGATGCTAAGCCGAATAAGAAAGGAAGCGGCCTGATTCGTGTACTGAAGAGCGATAAGGTAGATTTCCGGGAAGAGATCCAAGCTACGAAATACGAGAGACTATACCTGCTCTCCCCGAGTCCGCATGATCTGATTGAGGAATATCTGGACTTTGAATTTGACCATCTGGAACATGTGATTAATACGTTGAAGGGCATGTTCGATATCGTGCTGGTGGATATACCGAATAACCCTCCACTGGAATTCTGTCTGGGAGCGATGAAATTTTCCCATATCGGCTTCTTTACTTCTACCGAACGGATTGAAGCAACCAGCAACATGATCCGGCTGCTCGATTTTGCTTCATCGGTCGGCATTAGTACAGCCAAGTTCACGAGCGTTATTCTGATGAACATCCAGGATATTAACTATGATCACAAGGCGATCAGTGAGTTCGGTCTGAATATTGTCGCTGCATTACCGTATGTAAAGGCGGCTTACGCTTATTCCTTGGAAGGCAAGTTGTATGTAAGGGACAATCCTCTGATTAACAGATATTTTCTGAAGCAAATGAGGCGCCTAACGGATATCCTCTGCAACCAGTAAGGAGGGAGAGACGAATGCTTACTCGCGCCAAGATTAGTGATATGCAGCAGAAGGTGAGCTATCAGGTCAGCAAAAAAGAAGATATGGACGACCTGAAGAACAAGTATACGACGATTCAATTTGAAGAGGCACTAGAGCATTGCCAGAAATACATCACCAAGGTGGCGACGCATGCTTTCAGACGGGAACACGACCCTGCGCGAAAGAGAGAGATGACCAAGGCCTACATCAATGAGTTCGTAGATTCACAGAAGCCGGTTGTCGAAGGCTACTACGAATTGGTTGATCTAAAAAGGGCGCTGATTGACGAGATCACTCACTATGGTCCGATTACGAAGGCAATGGAGGATCCGGCAATTGATGAGATCCGCATTAACGGTACTGAGCAGATCTTTGTTGAGACAGGCGGCAAGACACTGCCTTGGGAACATCACTTTCTGGATCGGGAGCATTTGGAGAGGATCATCTCCAAGCTGCTCGGCGTCTCCAAAGTACGCTTAACTCCGAAAATTCCGATGGTCAATGCCAGGACGATTGAAGGATACCGGGTCAATGCGACACATGCGGATATATCCCCTTACGATATGCCCGCGGTCGTCATCCGGAAGTTCAGCAAGAAGAGCATCACACCGGAAATGATGATCAAGAACGAATCATTCTCTGTGAACATGTTCAAGCTGCTGTCTCTGCTTCCCAAATCTGACCTGTCCTGGATTACGGTAGGGCCGACCGGCAGCGGCAAGACAACGCTTAACGAAATGATGGTTAAGGAGATTAATCCGCTGTCCCGGATCATCACGATAGAGAATCCGTCGGAAATGCGCTTGCTTCGTAGGGAAGGGAATCAGGAGCACGGCAGGATTATCAATGATGTGCTGCAGTATGAGTCGGTTCCGGATGACGATGATGCCAGTCCAGCCACGATGGAGAATTTGCTCATTAACGCGATGCGACAATCCCCTCACTGGATTGGTCCAGGGGAGCTGAGGACTCCTGGGGAGTTCGCGACTGCGCTTCGCGCCGCCCAGACTGGGCACTTCTTCTTCACAACCTTGCATGCCGAAGGAGACAGAGAGGCGATCTTCCGCTTCTTGACAGCCTACCTGATGGCCTCGAATGAGCCGGCTGAACTGGCCCTTCGTAATATCTGCAGCGCAGTCAAGTTTGTTGTGTTCCAAGAGAAGCTCGCAGATGGTACACGTAAGGTTACTTCAATCTCCGAGGTGATCGGCTCCGAGGGGCTGGAACCGATTATCAATCCGATCTATAAATTTATCTCTGAGGATGTGGTGGAGGACGAGGAGACGCATCGAGTACTTAAGATCATTGGTAAGCATAAGCGGGTGGGGACATTGTCAGAGAAGGTGCAGCAGACGATGATCAAGGCAGGGATTAAGCGAAGCAGATTTGAGTTTCTGACAGCAGAGCCTGCAGAAGATGAGATAGAGGAGTATGGGTTCGATGGATACAACTTCAATCATTAGTCTGTTCTTCGGTATAGCTGCATTTATTGTTCTGAACTCCATGTTCGAGATTCGTTTCTTCGAAGGGACAGGCCGCTTCTTCCTGAACCTATTGGACACTTTCGCAGAATACTTAGGGAAATATAACACGAAACGCTATGTGGAGCGGATGAAGAAGGAACGGATTGTTAAGCAGAAAGAGAACGTGTATGCGAAGTACAACCGGCTCGTTGAGGGACTAATCATTGACTTCAATTTACCGCTAACGTTAGAGAGTTTTACATCTTTGCTCTGCATTTGCTTCGCGATTGTCGTCCTGGTGGTCGTTATCTTTATGCAGAACGTGACCCTGGCGGTGGTCGTTACGGTTGCCATTTTCATTGGGCTCTTGACCTACTTTGTCATGCAGTCCAAGGCGATCAAGGCGGAGAAGCTGGAGAGCATCATGGACGCCGAAGATATCATTTGTCCTCTTGCCAGAGAGGGAGTGCTTGTGGCGATTAAGAAGGTGATGGAGAGCGACGAGTACATTAAGCCCGGGATCAGGCCGTACTTCCAGCAGTTCATCGATAACTGCGAGAATAACGGTTATTCATTCAAGCAGGCGATTACACTACTTAATCGGCAGCTTGGTCCCAAGTTCGATAACTTCACCAAGAAAGCCATCGTATTCGAATACAATGAGCGCAAAGGAATGGCTGATATCTTCCTCGACATTGTAGATGAGAATGCGGTGCTACGGGAGATCAATGCGAGGAAAGACCGGATATTCCGTAAGATGAACCGTGATTTTTTACTGAAAACAGTCATTATTATTCTTTTCTTCTTATATGCTTTATCGGTCAAGGATTTCCGCGAGTTCATGCTCTATACGACCTTTGGCAAAGTAATCAATACAACGATGATTAGCATCATTTGTCTGAGCTTCGCCCGAACGCAGGCGCTGCAGGGAAATCTGGGACCTGGAAGTGATAGCAAATGAGTCTGTTGGTGAAGCTTATCGCTCTGGCCTGTGTAATATATCTGGTAAAGGTATTTATCTATCCCTATTTCAAGCCAGTCAATCGAAGGCAGAAGAAGCGCAATCGCAAGTATTTACAGGAGCGCAAGAACGAGCAGTTCAATCAGAAATTCAGAATCTTCAAGCGCAACTTCTCAGAGAAGTATGTGAACAAGCTGCTCAGCAATGCCGAACGAATAAGATTCCAGAAAATGATCGATCGTCTCGATCTTCCGATCAAGCCGGAAGAGCTGCGGGCAGAGCAATTGTTCTATATGACCTGCGGAATTGTTGCAACAGTCGTGATGATGACGGCGAATCAGCTTCTTGGTTATGTAACAGCGATTTTCATCGTTCTGGGCTGGATGTATCCGGTATCGGAGATGGAGAAGAAGATTGAGAAGAAGAACAAGAATATTGCTTTCGATTTTCCGGCCTTCTATAGCATGGTCTACTACCAGTACTCAAAATCGGTCAATATTTATCTGGCGGATGTCATCCGCGATTATCTGCCTAATGCCCAGGCGGATATGGCCGAGGAACTGGGTGTTATGCTCGACAATATTGAGTATGGCGAGGAATATGCCCTGAAGCAGTTGAAGAAGCGTGTTCCGATTCATTACATTATCAAGTTTTGCGATTTAATGGAAACACGGCTCAAAGGCTATGACAACATCTCACAAATGGTCTACCTTAAGAACGAGGTTGATAGCTATCGGATTCTTGCATTAGAGGAGGAACTGGAGCGCCGGCAGCGGACGAATTCAAGGATTCAGCTGGTTCTGATTGGGGTGTTGGGGTTGTATATAGTGGTGTATTTTGCTTTTTCGGTTATGAGTTCTATCAAAATGTTTCTATAAAATGTATTTAATAAATGGAGGTATTTATTTATGGGACAAAAAAGTCAAAGAAATAACGAAAGAACCTCTTTCTGGAGAGATGAACAGGGGGATATTGGAATTAAGCAGATAGCGATTACTGTTGGGGTGATTGTCGTTATAGGTATTATTATTGGCGCTATGCAAGGTCAGATGGGGTCTTGGTTAACTACAATATTCGATACGCTTATGGGATATATCGACGATCTCGTCCAATAGGATAGAACATAAATGCGAGCCTTTGCTAAATCAATACTAATTTCAATTATTGCTGTCATCGTTATTATGTTATTTACTAATTTGGTTTTTTTCTTTCCGTGGTACATGACTTTAGTGGTTGAAACTTTTAATGTTACTCAGTACGTTGCAAGTGATAATTACTTAAAAGACACCTACTATGATGATACCAAGGACCGATTAGAGAAACGTCCTATTTTTTCTCGAAAAGCCAATGATATTGAGATCTTCGCTGAACATGAAGACCATCATTCCGCGAGAGGTCACGACGACGCTTCAGATTATGATAATGAGGATATACCGGATGCAGATAAACCCTATAGGCAGCGGGGAGAATCTGTAATAGTAACGATAAGTGCTATATACCCTCTAAGTGTTAAATTATGGGGGGAGACGTATGAAAGAGAGATACCAGTATCTTTTACGTTAAAAACGACAGGTCTCAAGCATTATAAAGATCTGGAATATAAAGAATATTTAAAAAATTGGAATGAGCAACCATGAGAAATTTCGCTATTGGTTTATTATTGTTAACTTTAGGATCTGTTATAGTTCAACCGTTAATAGAAATTGTTAATCTAGGTCGTGAGAAGATAATCCTCAGCACTGCTGTTATTACATCTGCCCGTTCAGCTAAAGATCGAAGTTTGGAGTATAAATCCCAAAGGGATTTAAATGCGGTAGTTAATGAAAAACTGTTTGCTGAGTATTTTTCGGATGCTTTTATGAAATCAATGAATCTATCTTTGGTGAACGCAGATGGTATCAATAAATATAGATTCAAACCACAGGATGATAAATACAATGATATTATTGTAACTTTGGATTTTGTAGAAGTAGGAGATGGAGTATCAGATCAATTTGTAACAACGGTAAAGATGAGAACTGAGACTGAATATAAGTATAAAACAAAAGCGATGAAGATTGTGGAGACGATGGGGAATAATGCAAGTAATAACCTGGTTGAGGAACAAACTCTCATCCTCTCCATTAAGAACTAACATAGGGATGTGACGGCATGGACTATATCATAGTCACTTTTCAGGCGGGGCCGCAGATGACGAAGGAACTGAAGATTCCAGTATTTGTGACCCCGGAGGAGCTCCTCGCTATGCTGTCTGAAGCGCTGGGGCTGCCGATTAGAGCTGAGCATCGGATTCAAGCGGAGCCTCTGGGGCGAATTCTAGAACACACCCGGACACTTGAAGAGGAGGGCGTAGCAGATGGAGCGCTGCTTACTCTCATATAGAAGGGGCCGATTAAATGATAGGAAACTGTAGTAATGGCGGTCTTGCTCTAAAAATAGGCAGGAATCTGCTTCTGACGGATATTAAGCATTACTCCGGTACATGGATTCAGAATGACACTACTGAAGAAACAAAGCTGCTGGATGGCGTGTTCTGGTTCATGAACCAGGCGGAGAATATGATCGTGTACAGTGATCAGACGCGTGGAAATAAATTATGCAGCATCGATCTGGGAACACACATCTCACAAGTGCTCGTTGATCAGCCAGCGTATGGAATCATTGTTCATGGCGACTGGATTTACTATCTTAATGAATCCGACAATGCGATCTATCGTTGTACCTTGAATGGCAAGGACAAGTCTCGGATTGCCGATGATAGAGTTGAATCTTTTCTAATCGATCAGGAGCGTATTTATTACACGACACAACAAGGGATCAGAAGCTGTAGTCTGACTGGCAGGGATAGAGAACTCGTCTCGGAAGATACGGCGGTTCATATGCTCTTAATCGGCAACAAGCTAGCCTACGCCAATCGTAAGAATCGTTATTTACTAACCCTACTAAATTTACATACTGGAACTACTGAGCAGGATCAGGATATTTCACCGAATAGTCTGAATAGTGACGGGCGTTATTTATACTGCGCCAACCGCAGTAATGAGATGACCATCTATCGAATTGATCCGGAGACGGGGCATAAAATACGGATTTGCGGTGAAAGTGCAGATTACCTTCATATCGTAGAGGACAGGATTTACTTCTGCAGCCGTAGAGAATGGTACAGGATGTCGCTGTCAGGTGGCCAAGCGGTCAAAATTGATTTCCCTGAGAGGTAATTATGATTAACGAAAAATATGAATTTAGCCGTCAGCCCCGGTTTCTGCCGGAAATGCCAAGAGGCGAGCTAGAGATTCCTAATCCCCCGAGTGCCTATGACAAGCCGGAAATAGCGTGGTTTGCCTTACTGGCTCCACCAGCGGTCATGCTCGTTATATCAATGCTGCTGGCGATGACCTCCAATTCAAGGTACATGCTATTGTCTATTTCGATGACGATCATGACGCTGATTGTCTCTCTAACTGGGGCTGCGTCTCAGATCAAGAAGTATAAAAAGAAGAAGAAGGAACGGGAGAAGAAGTATCTGCAATTTATTGCCGACAGCCGAAGTGAACTACAGCTTGCCAGAGAACAGCAGATCAAAGCGATGAATGAGATGAATCCCGACCCTAATGCCTGCCTGCAGCGAATACAGGAATTGGACAATCGTCTCTGGGAAAGAACACCGTCATCTCCGGATTTTCTATCGCTTCGTCTCGGGGTGGGGAGTGTACCGGCTGCCTTGCGGATTAATTATACTAAGCAGGCGATCATTATGGAGACGGACCCGCTGCTGATGGAACCACAGCGGTTGGCGCTTGAATTTGACCGCGTACCGGGCGTGCCTGTCTCTATTGACCTCATTGCATCGGAAATATGCGGCATTGCCGGTGAGGAAGACAAGACCTTCGACATGGTTACGCAAATGCTGCTTCAGCTTATTACGCATCATGGCTACGATGATGTGCGGGTCGTTATACTGGCCTCCGAAGAAGGCTTGGAGAAATGGGGTTGGCTTAAGCATTTACCACATCTATGGAGCGAGGGATATGGTATTCGGTTTCTACTGTGCGGCAAGGCCATCGCGCATGCTGTATTTGGAGAATTAAATACTGTCTTCAAGGAACGGGAGATGAAGAAGCTTGGAGGGATTCCCCTTCCTCATTATGTGTTCATTATCGAGGAGCCGTCTCTGCTTGAAGAGGAACCGATTAATAAATACCTTTACAACAAAAGCGCTTCGCTTGGAATCTCTTCCGTATATATTGCCAGAAATCAGGCCTATCTTCCGATGAACTGTAAGCAAGTCATATTGGTTCAGGGGAAAACCGGGGAGTTGGCCGACCGGGAGACCGGAGAGAAGACGACCTTCAATCCGGATACGGTCAACCTGCAGTCGCTGAGCGAGGCGGTTCGGAAAATGGCTCCGCTGCGAATCAAAAATTCAGGCGGCAACTTCACTTTACCTACCTCATTAACGCTATTGGATATGCTGCAAGCAAAGAAGACCGGGGAAATTGATTTATTAACACGCTGGAATATGAATAAGCCTTATCAGGGGATGAGTGTTCCGATTGGGGCTAAAGCGGGTGGAACGTTATTCCACCTGGATATGCATGAGACCGGACATGGTCCGCATGGACTGGTGGCAGGGACGACCGGATCAGGGAAGAGTGAGTTGCTTCAGAGCATCATTATTTCTCTGGCGATCAACTATCACCCACATGATGTCGTGTTTGTACTTATCGATTATAAGGGCGGCGGCATGGCTGATGTCTTTCAAGGAATGCCGCATCTTGTTGGGACGATTACGAACTTGGGCGGGAATCAGACTACAAGGGCGCTTCTCTCCATTAAGAGTGAGTTGATGAGAAGACAGCGTCTGTTCTCCGAGTTTGGCGTGAACAATATCGATAAGTATCAGAAGCTGTACTATAGCCGCAATGCAGGCGGTCATATGCCGGCCATACCGCATTTAATCATGATCGCGGATGAATTCGCTGAATTGAAGCAGGACCAGCCTGATTTTATGAAAGAATTAGTTAGTGCAGCCCGCGTAGGCCGTAGCTTGGGAGTGCATCTCATCCTAGCCACTCAGAAACCGGCTGGGGTAGTAGATGACCAGATCTGGAGTAACTCTAAATTCAAGATTTGTCTCAAGGTGCAGGATGAGCGGGATAGCCGGGATGTCATCAAGCGTCCGGATGCCGCGATGATCAAGGAACCAGGCAGGGCATTTATCCAGGTTGGAAATGATGAGATATTCGAATTATTCCAATCGACTTATTCAGGCGCTGATTATGATCCTGATGGTGAGCTGCAAAAAAATGAAAACAAAACAAAAAGAATCTACGAAGTTTCATTAAACGGTAGGATCGAACAAATTTATCCTCGATATGAAGAAAAGATTGTGAAGCATGAACTGCCTTCGCAGCTTGGCGCAACGGTAGAGCATATCGTTAGAACCGCTGATCGGTCTAATATCGAGCCGTTGAAGGGGCCGTGGCTGCCCCCGCTTCCAGAATTAGTATACATTGATGGTATTTTAGAAAATAAACAAGAGCTAGGTCATTGGGCTAAACAGGAGAACCTGCTAAGAGTACCTGCCGGCATAATGGATGATCCAAGAAGTCAAAGCCAGGATCTGCTGGAGATTGATTTTGCGAATGAAGGGAATTTATTTGTATACGGTGCTTCGGGTACCGGCAAGACAGAATTTCTAAAGACGCTCTGTATGTCTATGGCACATAACTACTCTGCTGAAGATGTGAATATCTACATCATGGATTTCGGGGGCAACTCGCTTCGCATTTTCGAGAAGCTTCCTCATGTAGGCGGGGTCATGACCATTGAGGAGAAGACCAAGATCGATCAGTTTATCATGTTCCTGTTCAGAGAGATCGAAGAGAGGAAAGTACTGTTCGAGCAGAGCGGGAGTAACGGTTTTAATGCTTATCGACATAGTGGAAGGAAGCTAGCCTCGATCGTATTGATGATTGATAATTATTTCGCTCTATCGGAGTCTTATGAGGATCTGGATGCACATATGATGCTACTGGCCCGGGAAGGGACGAAATATGGTATTTACCTGGTGGCAACAGCTTCTAACGCTACTTTCGTAAGATATAAGTTCAGCGTTAATTTCAAGCTGGCCGTTACTTTCCAGATGACGGACAAAGGGGATTACGCGGGAGTTGTCGGCAGGACGGAAGGGTTAGAGCCTATGAAGGTTCCCGGCAGGGGCTTGGTACGAGCCAAACCGCCGTTGGAGTTTCAGGCTTCGCTGCCAGAATATGAAGGGCTGACTTGCGAGCAGCTTCTGGACCGCTTTGCAGGTCTTGAGACGTTCCAGGCCAAACCTATACCGATTATGCCATCTAGCATTGATATCGAGCAAATCAATGAAGAAGCAGGTAAACTTGCCATTGGCTTGGCTAATAATGATCTTCAACCCGTCTATGTTGATCTCTATGCTACGCCGATTATTATGGTTGCCGGTGAAGCGATGTCCGGAAAGAGCACACTGCTTCGTTCCTGGATCAACGTGCTGGATGAAGTGCAAGTTTACGTGCTTGATTCTAATGGCATGGGATTATTCGAGATCATGAGTCTTCCTTATGTCACGGATTTGGCGGAGGCCGAAGAATCTTTTATCGATGAGATGAAGGAACTGCTGGATGAACGCCGGAGCCAAATGGCAGAGTGTAGGCGAGGAGGCGGAGACATCAAGCAATTGATGAGATCCTGGAAGCAAATTGTCTTCGTATTCGATAAGCTGAGCGAGTTTACGGATGGAGATAATTACACGCTCAAAGAACTGGTTGAACGGATTGTGAAGCAGGAGCGCGGGATGAAGGTAGCTGTTATCGCTGCGGATGCGATCTCTGATTTTAACGGCAATTGGGATAGCCTTGGCAAAGCGATTAAGGAAGAGCAGACGGGGATTCTGCTTGGCAGTATTAAGGAGCAGGGGCTCTTCTCGGCAAGATTGCCTTATGGCATGACGGAGAAGGAAATGGACAATTATGATGGCTATTTCATTCATAAGAGCAAATTTGTAGGCATGAGATGTGCAACCATTCCGGCCAATGATGCTACGCAATCTTTAGTGCTTACTAATTAACATTACTGGTGCCGAGATCCTAAATATCTGAGGGGAAATGGATATGTCAACTGTATCAGAAATCAAGAATAAGGCCAGCCGGGTATCAGAAGTAAAAAGCGATATCAATAGCGAGGCTTCAAGCTGCTATGGGCAGGTTAATGATTCGAGTTCCTGGTGGCAGGGGGACGCAGCCAAGGCTTTTCGAACCGGGTATAAGGAATTGCAAACAGATATTAAATCTTTAATCAGTAAAATGACTAGTCTGTCCTCCAATTTGAGTAGATTAAGTAGTCAAGTCCAACGGGCGGACGATGAGAGAAGGGTTGCTGAGGCTGCTGCGGCCAGGGCAGAGGCTCAGAAGAAGGCATCCAAGATCATGCAGTATTAGTTATGAATAGCCATGAAAGGAGGTGAATTTAAATGGCAGCGAACCAACAAAAGTTTGATTTTGACCAAGCTAAAAACTTGGAGTCCAAACTGCAAAGTGAAATCAGTAAAATCGAAGCTGATCTGAAAAAGATGGCGACTATGGTTGAAGGCGTCAGATCTTGGTGGTCTGGTGGCTCGGAAGAAGCATTTATCGGTAATTTCCAAACGACTAAAGCTGAAGTAGTTAAAAGCCTGAATGTTTGGGTAGACGATTACAAGAAGCTGATCCAGAATATTGCTGAAATCAAGAGACAAAGTGATGCAGATCTTGCGAGTCAACTCAAAATCTAATCAGGTAAGTGTGGACATGGTGGCGGCTATAATCGCCACCATGTCTAGCGTTTTATAGGTAAGCCGGGATGGAAAATAACTATTTAACATATATCGATAGAGCAAGAAGAGGATTAGAAGGAAGATAAGTCTATGAAAGTAAGGAGGGAAGTGAATGGGAATAAAGAAAGTCGGAGTAGTGCTAATGTCTATGGTTCTAGTTCTTGTTATGTTGTCGGGCATAACATCCGCAGCATCATCGTCTTTAAGGGTAAAGCTGAACGGAGAAGCAATTGCTTTTCCAGATGCACAGCCTTATGTAGATAAGAATAATCGGGTACAGGTTCCTGTTCGATTTGTAAGTGAAGCACTTGGTGCCAAGGTGGGCTGGGTCAGCAAGGCGCAGGAAGTCACGATCGAACTCGATGGAACGAAACTCGTCCTAACGATCGGTAAGAAAGCCTATAAAATCAACGAGTCTACTAAATTCATGGACACGGCTGCCTTAAGAAAATCGAACAGAACCTTCGTTCCACTGCGATTTGTAAGCGAAGGCTTGGGAGCCAAGGTGAAGTGGGATTCAGCCAATTATACCGTTGAGATTACAACGGGAGATGGAACGACGGCGGCTTCTGTGAGCGATGAGGAAGAAAATCCAGCATTAAAGCCAGGTGATTGGGATGCTTGGGAAGCCTCCAGATCTGTGGAAGGGAAGACAGAAAAGAAAACTAGTGAAGGATTTAGCTATTATGAAAAATATAAATCACACTTAGTTGTAGGAGATGGAAAATATGAGGAGTACAAGGGTCCCATAATTAATATTATTATCACATATGGTAATGTTGGAGGAGATAATATCGAAGAAAAGCTTAAAGATTTAGAGAGTATACTTCTACAAAAAATTGATAAATCCACAGTTGAATCAGTTATAAAGTATGCAAAGCAGAAAAAAGTTCGTGAAGATGAACTATTAGAAAAAATATTTAAAGATGATACCTACAAGGTGATTGTTGAATCGAAAAGTTATGGGGATTTAAATGTGGACATTTGGTATAAGTAGGGCTTTCTATGAAAGGTACACATTCAATAGACATCAGGGATTACATAAAAGAAGGGCCAAATCATAGATTATTTAAAAGGAGAGGGAAAAGTAATGAAATTGAAGAAAATCGGTCTAGTTCTGATGTCTATGATCCTAGTCTTTGTTATGCTGCCGGGGATGTTGTCTGCGGCCAAGCTGTCGTTAAGGGTAGAACTGAATGGAGAGAGAATTATATTCCCAGATGCACAGCCTTATGTAGATAAGAATAATCGGGTACAGGTTCCTGTTCGATTTGTAAGTGAAGCACTTGGTGCCAAGGTTGGCTGGAAGAACAAGACGCAGGAAGTCACGATCGAACTCGATGGAACGAAACTCGTTCTAACGATCGGCAAGAAAGCCTATAAGATCAATGAGTCTACCAAACTCATGGACACGGCTGCCTTAAGAAAATCGAACAGAACTTTCGTTCCATTGCGCTTTGTAAGTGAAGGCTTGGGAGCCAAGGTGAAGTGGGATTCAGCCAATTATACCGTTGAGATTACAACAGGAGATGGAACGACGGCTTCTAGTGGGGAGACTAAAAATGACCCAACAAAGCCAGGCTCGAAGAACTTTGATTGGGATGCTTGGGAAGCCTCCAGATCTGTGGAAGGGAAGACAGAAAAGAAAACAAGTGAAGGATTCAGTTTTTATACTAATTATAAATCCGACTTAGTTGTAATGGATGGAAAATATCAGGAGAACCATGGTCTAATAATTAATATCATTATCACATATGGAAATGTTGGGGGAGACAACATTGAAGCTAAGGTTAAAGACTTAGAAAGTATACTTCTTCAAAAAATTGATGAAACCACAGTCGAAGCAGTTTTGAAGTATGTAAAGCAGAAGAAAGCTCGTGAAGATGAACTTCCCGAGAAAATATTTAAAGATGATACTTATGAAGTGATTGTTCAATCCAAAAGTTATGGTGATTTAAATGTAGTTATCGGGTATAAGTAGGTGCAATATATGAAAAGGCTTGGCATAATTTTCGTTGTAGTTGTTTTATTATTAACGATTGTTCCTGAATCCAATATTTATTCTAATAATGAAGACAAGACTTTAAATGAATTAATCGAAAGTTTAAAGACGCTCACACCGGAAAAAGTACGACTTAAAGCTAATGAAGAAATGAAAGAATTGTACGGAAAGGATAATTATTATCCTAATTCAACGAAAAATGGCTCATTTAATGCTTCACTTGTACAGGAGCAAATTGATGAGGGAATTAAGAATCCTAAATCTTTTAAAGGTTTTGATATGGTATACGGAACTAGTCACGGAACGTTGATTACTCATAAAGGTAAGAAAATGTATAGATATTCTGGTTATAACGTTGAAGGGGACGAAGTTTCAACTAGAGGCTTTCCGTGGGACGCAGGTTGGAGTGGGCGTCAACTTCACAATCTACCAATGATTAAAAATCCGTGGTTAAATAAAAAAGTTATAGGAGGAATCTTTGATCACTTTCCAGATAATTTTAAAGGCGGAATCCCAAATAAATTAAAAGAATACCTCCCCACTGGGGATTTTGAAGAACAAATTATCATAGCCCTTAATGCAGAGTATGCTGGTGTTCCTTATTCCGAATTTATGTATCAAAATAAGAACAAGGAATATGCAAGTTTGCCAGTCTATAAGAAGGACGGAGCTCCCAATGGTGGATGGATAAATTATGTTCATGTTATTCAGCCTCCAACATATTTATCTCAAGGGTTTGGCAGAGTATACATGAGCTCGACTTATAAAGATATTCCAATTGCCCCCTTTATACTTTCTCCGGGGAGTGACATTTCAGCAGAGTTCGAGGATCTTCCCTCAGGAGCAGTTGCTGGAGATGAAGTCACGGTTTCGATTATTGTCAGATCTACGTTTCCCTCGAAGGTAACTCCTAATTATTCTTTGGAAGTTATCAACAAGAATGAGGGAAGAACCCTGACGATGGAGAAGGATAACCTGCAATTTGGTGGTGCCATTACTTCGGCAACGGGTTCACTAGAGATAGAGAAGAAAAACAAGCGACGATTAGCAGTTTCCTTCACGATGCCTGAAAGTGATGTCCGAATCAAGTTCAAGATTAACGCGGATGGAAAAGCACCGGAGGAAAAACAACTCTATAATAATGTACTCGATTCGGATCCGTTAGCTGTGAAATTGGTAACCCCTCAACCTTTGCCTTATGATATGTTATCGAAGAAGGTTAGACTTGAACTGCCAAGTAACACGGCAACTTTAAGCCTCCCTGATTTGCCGGATGCTACATGGACTGGACCTGCAACGGGTGTTTTAAACATTTCCAGTAGAACCCCAGATTTATTAAGGGATTTTAAATTTTATAATAACGAAGTTAGTGCATATAGCGAAACAGTAACCGTCTCCCCTTATGTCACCTACACAATTAAGAGAGAAGACTTTAAGGTGAAAGACAAAGACAATAAAGACATTTGGGATGATCCGGTTCACAGGAAATGGCTCAATCTACCCAATCCTGATGAACCTCTAACGAGAACAGGGGAGATCTATTATAGTGGCTCAGTAAGTCGCCCTTATAAGTATACGTATTACTATGAAGTATGTAAGGAGGAGGGAGAAGAACAAAAGTGTACGACTGAATCTAAAACTGAGAAGGGAGTGGCCACAGCCCAATTCGACTCCGACTCTGTGTTTAAGCCCTATGACATGTACGTTTATAACGGGATGAAGGTTCTCCCTGAGCAAAAATTTGATAAGCTAATCAAAAATAATACGGATAATTCCCGTTCTAAGACGATGCTTTGGGAGAATGATCCTATTCCTTTTGATGTCATCCGCTGGATGCATCATCAGGATGAAAAGGGGAAAAAAGACCCTTGGGAACAGGTTCCGGGTCAGTACCCAAGAAAGTTTGTCCAGCAGGAAAGTGCTGTGATTAATTACAGCATTACAAGTGAGATGGATAGTGAATACGCCCAGGCAAGAGAAGCGGCTGCCAAGAGGAGGAACGTTAAATCTCAATATGACAAAGCGGTATTTGCCACAGATAGTGACCTCCAGAAGTATGATTATCCTATTAAATCAGGTTACTATTTCAATCCGGCTGGAAGCTATACATTTACGGTGAAGACAGTAGTGTTTAAAGATAAGGACCCTGGAGGAAAGGTAACAGACGATCATCGGGATTTAGTAAATGCCCTGATTGATTCCTTCCGTTATGAAACTGACTTGATGTTTATCAACAATAAGAAAAAGCCTGTGAATATTAGAGAAGAAGATCTCACTCCTAAAGGCGGCGGCTTTAACAAGAAAACGGGCGTGTTATCACTAAAAAATAATAAGAGTGTCAATGGGATAGAACTCCTTAAAGTCATTGATAGGTCTGTAAAAGGTGAAGAATCCAGATTCGAACAAAATGTTGATCAAATTAAGTCTACAGAAAAAAGAGGCGGGGACTCTCACAAGTTCTGGAAAATGATGATGGAGGGATACAGTGATTCACGTACAGAAGGCAGCAATGCCAAATATAATTACCGTGAATATGTAAAGGAAGGACAGTATATTTACAAAATTACGGAAACGTCAAAGATAACCATTCAAGTAAATCCTGAAAATATCCCTTTATACACCCATGCCAATATGCCAAATGGAAATTATAGCATCAAGGTTTGGTTTGATGATACGAAGTTAACTGGAATGAAGCATATGTACAGCAAGCTAAACCTCCTAAAAGGCATTGCAGACATGGATTCAATCAATGTAACTGTAGTAGGTTCAATGTTTGATGATTTGAATAATTAGACTAGACATGGCGGCGAAAGATGAACTTTTGTCGTCATGTTTGTTATTAGAACTTGATATGGGAAAGGAAATTATTAATGAGTAGTATCAAAGTGGACTCTACTAAACTGGAGGAGCTATCTGCTAGTCTGAAGCGCTTAGGTGGAACGGTTGAGGATCGGGAGAAGTACATCAATTCAATCATTACTGAATTAATTCGCGATGTTCGAAGACAGTATTCTGAACAACGGGATGTACAACTGGCTTTGAATCAAGTCGAGGAGGATCTACGGGAAGTAAGGCTGCTAGCCGACAAGGTAACGCAAGGTCTAGTAAAAAAGTCAACCGCATTATTACAGGCTTCCGGACAGTATCTGGCAGAAGAAAAAGCGACACAGAGGATGATCGGTCAAAACCAACCACCTTCTACTTATTATTCCAGTGGTGGGGACCTCGCCGGTGAAGGGCTGAACAACTATTTAATGGATAAATTGTTCGAAGATCCTGTAGTGCAGGAATTGCACATAAAAGCAATGAACGGAACAGAAGAAGAACGGCAAGAAGCGAAAGAGAAGCTGGATGCCATATTCAAAGCGCGGGATACGATTGCGAGGGCGCAAGTGGCTTATGCAACCTATAAATCGTTTGGTAACAGTTATTTAATGGAGAGGGCCCATAAAGAAGCAATGAGACAGCGAGTAATATTAAAGGGATATGGCATAAACGAAGAGCTTTACAAAGAAGGTGTCAATTTAAGTCACCTATATAAAGCAATGGTACTGCAAGCATGCTCATATGATCCATCCATACAAATCATAAAAGACGGGAAGCAAGTTCCGGTTCTCATGCCCCAAGATAATCAGTATACATATTTACTGGGCTTAGTGATGAAAGGCGGTGCGGAAGGGGCTTGGGCCAGGAAGCAGTTGGATGAAATACATAAATTGCTCAGCGAGATTGGCCGCGCTCAGGTAGCTTGGCATGAATACAAGTTAAAAGATATGAAGAAAGAAATGGAAGGAGCCCATAAATACGCCGAGAAACTCCGAACTGAGTTGAAGAATAAATACTCCCTGTCCTCAGAAATGGTAGACGATGTCGACTTTAAATTTATGTGGACAGGTATGGGAGCTGCGGGGAAGTATTTGAATGTTCCGGAAAATAATCCATCATCAAACACTACAAGTTCTGAAAAAGGACAACTAGGATTTGATTTAATATCTATTGCACAGCAAATCGTATTCGGGAATGAAGGAGGATATGGTACAGTTTCCAAAGATGATGGAAAGAATTTGAAGGTTGGGTATCCCGGAGGTATTAGCATTGGAAAATTACAGTGGCATGAAAGTAGGGCGTATGATCTACTTCTTAAAATAATTAAGCAAGATTTAGAGATGGCTAAAAAAATTCTAGGTGAAAACTCCAAAGTTTATAAAGAATTAACGGATCCAGCCTTAGCTAAAAAAACAGACCGTTGGAAAGCCAGGGTACTAACAGATGAAGAGGCAAAGGCAATATCAAAGCTTATATCAACGGATACTGGAAAAAGGTCGCAGGATGAGCAAGCTAGACTTGATATGCAGGGCTATTTAAGTATAGGTAAAGAACAGGGGATTACTGACGAAAAGGCACTCATTTATTTCGCTGATTTATATAATCAATCTCCTAAAGGAGCTTTAAGAATTCTTAATAAAATTAAGGCCTCTGGTAAAGAGATAACATTGACGAATATTCATGAAGTCTCGCTTTCAGATGATGTAATGGGGAAATATGTTAAGAGACGGGAACTAACATATACAGAATGTTCCCAATTATCTAAACCGGGGGTAAAAGAAGTTAATTCGAAAGGGGAAATTCCTAATACCAATACTACTGTAGCGAATGAGGGAATAATGAGATTTCTTGCTAGCGCAGAAAAGGAACTTGAGAAAGGATTTAAAGAAAATGTACCAAAGGGTAAAAAAGAAGGTGATAATAATACACCTTATGGTAAATGGTACGGTCTAAACTATCAGCCGTGGTGCGCAATGTTTGTTTCTTATTGTGCAGATCAAGCAGGAATTTTAGGTACGATTGTTCCAAAGTTTGCGAGTGTTGAGGAAGGGAAAAAATGGTATAAAAAAGAAGGGAGATATAAAGATAGTTCTTTAGGTTATATTCCTAAAGCGGGAGACACTATTTTTTTTCGGAAAAACAACCAAAACCATACAGGTATTATAACAGGGTACGATCCTAAAACGAAAACAATTTACACGATTGAAGGAAATACTTCAGATAAAGTTGCACGACGTTCCTACAATTTAAATCAGAAAAATAATATTGTCGGTTACGGGGTGAATGGTGGAACAGAATTGGGGACAATACCCAATAACGCTTCTTCTGGAAATAATCAAAGTACTAGGTAGAGGTAAAGACTAAAATAAGGAGTGGAATTTGTGAGATATCTATTAATTACATTTCTACTTGTATGTACATCTTTTTTATTTATTGGATGTGATGACGGTAAAGTTTCAAACATAAATGGTTCAATAAATAACAGCTTATCTTCCAATACAGAGAAGAATAAGAATGAGAATGAAAACAACTTAGGAGGGCTTTACTTGTTTCATCTTGGAATGACTATTGAAGAGGTAAGAGAAGTACTTGAGGCGCATAATGTTGAAATATTAAATGAAATTGAAAATACTAGGGATTCAGAGGCATGGGACTGGGGAAATAAATCTATATGGACAGAAGGTGCCAGCTTCTCTTTTGATCAAAATGATGTTTTGTATGAAATTATATATGAGAATAATGAAGCATCTAAGTTAGGGGTTAAAGTTGGAGACAAAATAGAACTTATGAAAGAGAAGTATGGAAATCAGTATAAATTATACTCTTTTGAAGAATTGGTAGATTTGGGAATGGTTGAGGATTCCCAGAATGCGACATTGGAGGTATATGAATATAGGGAGGAAGATCATTATTTCCTGGTATTTGCTAGCGATTCTAAGATAACTAGCTGGGGAATCTCGAAATATAAGCTTGGAACGAATAGCCCTATTACCGAAGATTATTCTCAAGTTGCACTGCATAGGCAGGATAACCCTGTTAAGAAGAAGTTATGGGAAGAATTTCAACATTATAGAGAACTAATTCATGCAGGCGATAATTCCAAGTATAATCAAATATTGGCTTCGGATCGAGCCCGGGGGCTGCTCACGTTAGATGAGTTGGGATTTTTCAAATTGAGTGAAGACGAGTTCTATCAAGTAAATAAAGGTAGAGAGGAATTAAGGAGTGTCTTGGAACATTCCGTTGTATATTCTGGATATTCATCAAACAATGAGCATATTATAGCGATAATCTCGCCACAATCTTATGAGAGTGAAAGCTATCAAGAGGCCATAAATTTGATAGCCGATCAAGATGATGAATATGAGTTCTTGTCGTATATTACAGAGCAGTCTGATGAACGCTCCTTGTTAGTAGGCTTGGATTTAAAAATTGAGAGCACATCTGTTCAAATGGATGAGATGAATATAGAAAAAGTAATAGTATCAAATCCTGATGATTCAAACTCCGATACTGCTTATTTTGCAGAAGAATTAAACGATGTTATAACAAAATATAAACGCACAAAGATGGTAAATAATAGCCTTAAAAGTGGAGAATGGTACGCTTTAGCATATGACGGGACTTTAATTTATGATCCTGTTATTACAGTGTTTTTAAATGGCGAACAAGTTGTTTTGAGTAGACAATAGTGACAGCAAGGCGGAACCAATTCTCTACGAAACGAAGTGCGATGGTGAATAGGGTGATTATTGGAAGTCGTAAGGAAGGTTTTTTTAAAAACTTGAGTGATCAAGGGTGGTTTTGAAGGGGCTTGGGCCAAAAAACAGTTGGATGAAATACATAAATGGCTCAGCGAGATTGGCCGCTCACTATAGATAAGGGAGAACCGGTTCTGATACAAATTTACGGAAATGGAGTAACCCATTTTGTGGTGGCGATAGGGTATAAGGGAGATGGTAAAGCTGCTAAAGATTTTACTATTGTCGATCCTTGGGGTGGGGTAGAAAAAACCTTGGATAAGGCATCCAGATATAATGAAGCTCCTGTTACATCTATTAGGTTTATAACTAAGGAGGGAAAGTGAGTGAGAGGGAATTTATATAAACTACTAACTGTTGTAATAATGGTCTCTTTTATAGTAGGATGCGGTCTTAAAGATATGACAAATACGAAGGAGAATGTACCTGTGATACCAACACTAAATGAAGAGGCGGCTCTAAAGCTAAGGACAGAAGCAATTGCGAAGTTCTATAGCGTCTTTCATGATGGAGGGGGAAGTGCAGAGTTAAATGATGAAAGAATCGCGAACGATGAATATTATTATTATTTTTGTGATGATCTAGATTCACTGAAAAAAATAAAAGCGGCACTTCTACCGTTTTTTAGTAAAGATATTGTTTCAGAACTGATTGATTCGTACCCTATATTGGAAATTAACGGTAAGTTATCATATCAACCCTATGATGTGGGATCTATGCTTAAATGGGATGAAGCTAAAGGAACATTAAAGAAGGATCAGGCGGATGCTAAAGTATATGAATTTATTGTTCCCGACATCGACGGAGTTACAGATACGATAGAAATTGAATTTGTCAATATTAACAATAGTGGATGGAGGATCAATACAGACCCAGTAAAAATCCTGTAGTTAATTAACATAAGTAATCAAAAAGAAAATAGTATCTCCGTTCCACTGTCTTCAATAATATGAAAAACAAACAGCCAAACGATTGAAATAATACGTCTGGCCGTTTTCGAATATTAATAAGCTTGATTCAAACTTACAGGTCCTAGACTGCCATATGATCCTTGGAATTCTCCTTTAAGGATATAAGTGCCTGCACTAAGATAACCTACTGAATACTCGACTGGACTTGGAGAGGTTGGCCCAATATTTGCAGTAGTCGAGAAGACTTTATTGAGTTGACCGGAAGGCCCTTTGGAATAAAGCGATAACTCAACAGTTTCATTCGTAGTGCTCCATAGTCCGACACTTAATTTATATTGAGCTGATTGACTGACTGTCAAATCATGGGATGTTGCAGTATAGGCAGCAAATGCGCTAGTAGAGAAAGAGAATAAGGCCAGTAATAAGATCAATGCAACTTTTTTCATTAATTTCACCTCCCTTCATGGCATGAAAAGTAATATTTTAACTATTGTACCAAAATAAAGATTGTACGCATATATATTAAATTTCTTGATTTTTCATTGTGATTAGATGAGCCAATGCTATTAATTTCCCTGTCCCTTCCTCCAAATCTAGTGTATAATCAAAGTTTAAGAGTTTCATATTAAGCATCTGAAGATGGCTTCTCATACATAATCATGTCAAGGAATAGAGTTGACACGGAGGTGTCAGCTTTTTTTCTATGAGCTTCTTACGGTTTCAAGGAAAAATACATAAATAGAGAGATCATAGAGTAGGAGGACGAGAGAAATGTGGTTTGTCTTTGCTGCGGCTGCGGCAACATGCTTTGGGATGCGGGGAATCTTGTATCAGTGGACGTCCCAGCGTCCGCTTGATCGGAATTTACTGTTGTTTGGCGTTTATTTGTCGGGAACAATCATTGCGCTGGCCAGCAATGTGTTTGCAGGTCAAGCGTGGAATAATGGGGCTATGATCGGTCTGTTGATGGGGGGATTCTCCTTCATCGCCAACGCCTCGATGTATAAAGGCTACGCGGTCGGCAAGGCATCGTTGATCGCTTTATTCACCGGTCTACCGCCCGTGGTCGTGGTTATTGTGGCTTATCTGTTGTGGGGAGAGACGTTGAATCCGTGGCAGATTGTTTCCTTTGCCGTGGTTATTCTCGGACTATTGCTGATTAAGTACTCCCAGGATTTAAAGCTCGGACAATTAAAAGGTATTCAATGGGGGGTTCTGACCATGCTGTTTTTCGGTATGACGGATTTAACCTCCAAGCAAGCCACACTTTCGGGAGCCTCCACGCTTCCGTTGTTATCCGTGATGTACGGAACGGGAGCGGTGCTGTTTGGCACGCAGTGGGCCATAAGCCAGTACAGGACCTCCAAGAAGGTGGCCGGTAGTGCAGTCGCAGAGACTGAAGGTTCTGTATCGAGTGCAGCTTCTACTGCAACAGCTCCCGCTCCTGTGCAATGGAGCCGCGGCAAGACGCTTGGCTGGGGCCTGTTTGTCGGGATTTCCAATATCGCCGGCATGATCTTCCTGATCCCGGCCTTTCGTGGGGGAGTGACCGGGATCGTCTCAGCGATCAGCGCCATGAACGTTGTGTTCGTGCTGCTGTATGCCCGCTTCTATCTGAAGGAGTCGATGTCGCGGCGAGAGGTCTTGGGATTGTCGACCGCGCTGATAGGCATTTTGCTGCTTCGTTTACTAGCCTAGAATAAAATAAACCCGAAAGTTAAGCCTCCTTCTTACAGGCGCTTCTCTTTCGGGTTTTTCATCATTTAACGGCTACTCAGGCCCAATCTCCAAAAACCCAAGCGCCAATACCGTGCAAGGGCCAACGTTATCCTCATCATCTTCTTATGCAATGCAAGATTCCTCTTTAGATGCGATGCTTCTTGGTTATCATAACGCAGGCTCACGGTCAAAGGTTGCAGCTATTTCCAAGTGCATGATTTCATTTAATAAAATGAGATACGACGAATACAGCAGGAGAGTTCCAATAGATCGTGACCTCATTGCCGGCAAAGCTGTCCTGATGGTCGATAAAGCATTGTGCCGGAGCTTTGCCCTGTAGATGCTCCATCATATAATCGTCATTAAGTCCATGATTCGGACCGCCAGCCACCAGGCCAGGCACGGGATCATCAATCTTGTCTCCGACAGAAGGACGATGATGTGGATGCATGACGGGACGATCTCCATATCCGGTAACATAGCTTATATCCAACACATTGCGCCCTAGCAAATAATGCACATGATCCAACGCACAAGCTTCGTATTCTTTTTGTCCACTGAAATGATAGGCAAGTAATAGCAGCATAGCCCGATTCATTACAACCATATTGCTGCCCCAGATATAGTCCGTCTCTGCAAGGGAGATCAAATAGCCGTCCGTGGCACTGTGGCGGATCGATTGGTCTGCTTCGTTGATCAGTCCGTTTAATAGAGAAGAGCGCAGCTCCTGCTCAACCTCGAAGCTATCATTCAGCAGATAGGCGATCGTTCCATACCCACCCATATCTGCCCAACCGAGCTCATACTTGGGAAAAGCTTTTCTTGCCAGCTCCAGAAAGGTGGTATGGTAAACGGCTTCTCCAGTGGTTCGGTACAGTTCGGCTGCGGCCCAGTAGCGCTCGTCCAGGTCCATGTCGTCTCCGTATTCGCCGGTGTACACATCCATTGGATTTCTGAAGCCACGGACGTCGGGATGTTCTTCAAGCCAGGACCAGGCCCGTCTTGCTGCCTGAAGGCAATGCTGAGAAAATTCAGGATCAAAGGATTTGTAAATCCGGCATGCCATAGCCATGACTCCGGCGAAGCATCCCGTGGCAGTGGCTGAGACAGCAAGGAAGTACAGCTCATCACGGTCCTTTTCTGGCATAATATTAAGCGCAGGAAAATACTTGGTCGTTAGCTTATGGAACACGCCACCGCTCTGCTTATCCTGCATTTTGAACAGCCATTCCAGCTCATAACGGCATTCATGTAGAATATCGGGGATCTTCCCGTCCGTCTCCGGAATAGGCGTAGCTTGGTAAAAAGCTTGTGGGTGGAGTTCATAGGCGAGAAGCAGATCAGCGACGGCCTTGGCTCCGGGGCCGGAGTATTTGCCATAATCTCCGGCATCATGCCAGCCTCCGCAGCTATCCAGCCTGCGCGAAGGATCATCGTATACGATCCCTTCCTGGGTATGGCAGGCTTGATGCGTCCACTTCCCGGCATATTCCTCCTCTAGTTCCATACCGCAGCGGAACAGATAGAACGCTCGTAATAGCCCGCGGTGAACCTGTTCGTAGGGTTGCTCTGAAATGGCAAAAGAAGCTGACTTGCGGCCGTTCAGCTCAATATGATATATCCCGGGTGTAGTCCAACTGGAGAAGTCGGCATGAGAGATGGATACTCCAGCCACATGATCCATAACGGGATTAGTGGTATTCCCTTCATGCACAATCTCTCCGAGTCGATCGTCAACTAGATGGAAAATACCGCTATCGTTAGCGATAACAGCGATCTTGCCAAAGTTCTTAGGATAGCCGATTTGATTTACGGCAATATTGCGTGGCCCCTGTCCGTTCATCGTTTCTCACCCTCCAATTATGTAATCGTTTTCAAGTAACAAATCCAATTTCTGTTAGCATCATTCTTATCCTTACATGTTCCGGGCGGCTTGGCAAGACTCCTTATTAAATCACTTACCTTCATTATTATGAATCACGCCTTGCCAAGAGTACTGTTCATCCTCAGTCAGCTCATGGTACTATTGCATATAATTAGGGGAAGCTTTACTAGGAAACCGTATCTTATGAACATATTACAGGAACCATTTTTATTGAAGGAGTGAAGGATTCATGGATGCTTTCTTTTCCTCCGGGGCGATGTCCGGCTTTGTCCTTCTATCTCTCCCTCACCTGCTGGCGCTTGCCGTCGTGCTGCTTCTGATTCTAGGCTTATATTATACGAGAATTACAATACGCAATCGCCCGTGGTTAAGGAGAACCGTCCGCTACGGCCTGGCCTTGTTATTGCTTCTGTCTGAAGTCAGCCTGAATATCTGGTATTTGGAGCAGAACGTCTGGGATGCTCGTTACACGCTGCCGCTTGAGCTATGCAGCCTTACGCTGCTGTTATCCATCATTATGCTGCTGACGGGCAGCCGCTGGCTTTATCCCTTTCTGTTCTTCGCCGGGATCGGGGGTGCTCTCCAAGCACTGGTTACGCCTAATTTGTTGTATGAATTTCCGCATTTCCGCTATTTTCAATTTTTCATCTCTCATGCGGCGATTATATTAGCTTCGTTATACATGACCTGGATTGAAAGTTACAGGCCTGGCTGGAAGTCCATTGCTTGGGCGATGCTCTTGCTGAATATTTCAGCGGCTGCAGTGTGGGGAGTGGACTATGCCATTGGGGCGAACTACATGTTCCTGGCTCATAAACCGGATACTGCGTCTCTGCTCGATCTATTAGGCCCTTATCCATATTATTTGTTTGTGGAGGAAGGAATCGCTCTGATGATGTTTATAATATTGTATGTCATCTTCTTCTTACTTCCCGATAAAATAACGCAGTATAACCGCAGCAGGAAAGGAGCTCGATCATCATGAAGGAGATACCCGATCATTTGCGAACCGGACTATCGGTCGTGTTCATAGGATTCAATCCCAGCCCGAAATCGGGGGAGGTGGGTCATCATTATGCCAATCCGCGCAATAACTTCTGGCGTATTCTGCACCGTTCAGGACTGACACCTCGCTTGTATACGGCTGCAGAGGATCATGAACTGCTGGAGCTAGGATACGGCTTCACCAATATTGTATCCAGGCCGACGCGCACGGCGGAGGAGATCACCCGCGAGGAATATGCGCAAGGCAGGCAAATTCTACGCGATAAGCTTGAGCTTTACCGTCCACAAGTGGCTTGCTTTGTCGGAAAAGGAGTATATACGGAATTTAGCCGCCGTTCTCATGTGAAGTGGGGATTCCAAGAGGAGCCGATCATCGAGGATGTACGGGAATTTGTAGCCCCCTCCTCCAGTGGGTTAGTGCGGATGCCAATGGAGGAGATCATATCCATTTATAAGGGGTTGTTCAAAAAGTCCCCTTTTGATCCTGATGCAGAACTGTAAGTTTATTCGACATCGAATCTTGAATTCAGCCGGGCCTAAGCAAAAGCATAAGCTTCGGGGCTGAAAACTGACTTTTTGAACATATACTAGAAGTACAGCTACAGAACTATACTTCGTCCAGGGAATCACAGCGGACAGACGGCGCATGAATCACGAATGACCAGATTGGTGGGGACGATGATAGACGGAGGAGGCAAGTTAGGCGAATGAATCATCTCATTAAGGGAACGGATCGCCTGTTCTCCGAGAGTGAGAAAATCCTGCTGAATCGTCGTCAACGCAGGCTGAGTATGCTTGGACATCTCGATGCCATCGAAGCCAATGACGGATAGATCGTCCGGAACGGATAGCCCAGCCTCAGCGGCGGCCTCTAACACGCCAAGCGCAATCATATCAGAGCAGCATATGACGGATGTCGGCCCATTGCTTAGCTTCAAGAATTCCTTCATCGCGGCATAACCCGATTCTTTACTAAAATCCCCAATGGATATGTACCCCGGATCATAAGGCAGTTCAAGCTCCTGCATAGCCAATCGATAGCCTTCAAAACGCTGCTTTCCGACGTAGGAATCGAGATGGCCGTTGATGAAGGCAATCCTTTGATGCTGTAGTTGATGCAGGTAGCGTACAGCCGTCTTGATGCTGTCAATGTTCTCGGAAGTAATATATCCGGCACGTGGTCCGGTGAAGTCCATATCTATGAATATAGTTGGGATGCCGGACTGCAGCATCTCTTCGAAATTCAGATCATGGCTCTGGAATCCGAAGATCAAGACCCCGTCTACATTGCGGCTTAGGCAATGCTGCACAATACTATAGTCCGAGCCCATGTCGAACTGGACAAGGTAGAGCAAATCGTATCCGGTTTCTTTCAGTGCTTTTTCGAGTCCGACGACCACTCTGGAGAAGAATGGGTGGGTCAACCCGGTGGTTAAGAACATCCCGATCGTTTTCGATTTTCCCTGTACAAGCCCGCGGGCCGTATGATTGGGAATGAATTGTTCATCACGAATCACTTGCTGTACGCGTGCTCTCGTCTTCGGACTGACATGGGGGCGATTATTGATAACTTTGGACACGGTCGTTATTGATACGCCTGCAGCTTTTGCAATATCATGAATATTTTTCGCCATAGATGCCACCTACCTAGCTTCTTCCTGTCATCTTTCCTGGAATAATAACTCAAGGATAGCTGTTCCGTGTGCAATTTGCAATGAATATCGGAAAACGTTTTCTATACAAATTATTACATGTGTGCTATAATCATGAACCAAATCCACATACATTTCGATAAACGCGCGTTTATATATTTGAAACCGCTTTTATCAGGGGAAGTGAATGATTTAGTCTGGTAGAAGGGAGGAGAGATTGGCGCAACAGAGAATAGAAAAGTAGGGTGGAAGAAGGTCCATAGCTTGTTTTGATTTTTTCGGAAAACGTTTTCCGAATCGTCTCATCATTGTGAAGACATCATCAAAACTTTATATAGTTATGGGAGGGCTGAGGGTGAGAAAGAAGCTCAGGAAGCGAATGATAGCTATGATGATGACGTTAGTGCTGTTAAGCTCGCTTGTGCCAATGATGGCTGCTGCGGAGCCGGAGGGCAGTAATACAGGTAATGACTCCAGCTTGATTGTGGCTCCGGCGGTGAAGCCGTCAGTAGGGGGCGCATTGCAGATTGTCGAGGTTGACGGGGAGAAGACACTTGCCGATCAGAGTGGGAATCCAATTCAATTGCGGGGAATGAGTACACATGGATTGCAGTGGTTCCCGGAGATTATTAACGAAAATGCCTATGCCGCTTTGGCTAATGATTGGGGGGCCAATGTGATCAGGCTGGCGATGTATGTTGGTGAGAACGGATATGGTACGCCGGCTAATAAAGAAAAGATCAGGCAGAAGGTGATCGATGGAATTGACTTCGCCATCGCTAACGATCTGTATGTGATCGTGGATTGGCATGTGCATGCACCGGGGGACCCTAGGGCGGATATATATAGTGGTGCCATGGATTTCTTCAAAGATATTTCTTCACTTTACCCGAATAATGAGCATATCATCTATGAATTAGCGAATGAGCCAAGCCCGAATAATACAGATGGTCCAGGAATTCCGAATGATGAATCCGGGTGGCAGGCCATTAAGGAGTATGCCGAACCGATTGTAGAGATGCTGCGTCAAGGTGATGCAGAGAACAACATTATCATTGTGGGTACTCCGAATTGGAGCCAGCGTCCAGATCTGGCTGCGGATGATCCAATTCAAGCGGATAACATCATGTACACGGTGCATTTCTATACAGGGACACATATGCCTGCTGCGGATAGCTCCGATAGATCGAATGTCATGAGCAATGCCAGATATGCGCTGGAGCATGGTGTCTCAATTTTTGTTACGGAATGGGGGACGAGCCAGGCCAGCGGGGACGGAGGACCTTATCTACAGGAAGCCGATCAATGGCTAAGCTTCTTGAATGAGAATAACATCAGTTGGATCAACTGGTCGTTAACGAACAAGAACGAGACCTCCGCCGCCTTCATGCCACTGGAACTCGGCAAGCAGCCGGCAACCGACCTTGATCCGGGCAGTGATCAAGTCTGGTCCATTCCCGAGTTAACCGTGTCCGGTGAATATGTACGGGCAAGAATCAAGGGGATCGCGTATGAGCCGATCGACCGGAACAAATATTCTCAAGTTCTATGGGATTTCGAAGACGGAACGACCCAAGGCTTTGGGGTCAATGGAGATAGTCCGAATCCAGAGAGCATTGCATTAAGCAATGTGGACGATGCCCTGCAAATTACTGGGCTGAACGTGAGCACGGATACAAGCGAAGGGAATTATTGGGCGAATATCCGCTTATCTGCGGATGGCTGGGGGAAGTCTGCTAATATCCTGGGCGCAGAACAATTGTCTATGGATGTTATCGTAGACGAGAAGACGACGGTATCCATCGCGGCGATTCCGCAAGGACCTTCATCAGGATGGGCAAATCCGGAGCGGGCTGTACAAGTGAATGAAGATGATTTTGAGCCTTATGGTAGTAATAAATACAAGGCAGTCCTTTCCATCACGACAGAGGATTCCCCTTCATTTAAGACGATCGCTGAGAGCGCAGAAAATAATGTGATGAACAATTTGATTCTGTTCATCGGGGCGAAGGATACGAACGTGATCTCGCTCGATAATATCACAGTGACAGGCACCAAGGTGGAGATTCCGGTTATTCATGCTCCGAAAGGAACGGCCACGCTTCCTTCTGATTTCGAAGACGGTACACGACAAGGCTGGGACTGGAATCCGGAATCAGCCGTAAAAGGTCCTCTTACAATAGAGGAGATCCAAGGTTCGAAGGCTCTCTCCTGGGAGCTTGCTTATCCGGACGTTAAGCCATCCGATGGCTGGGCATCCGCAGCAAGGCTTGACCTTTATAAGGATGGTCTCATTCGTGGGGATCATGATTATGTCATGTTCGATCTGTATCTTGAGCCTGAACGGGCAAGCATAGGAGCGATGGCAATTAATCTCGTATTCCAGCCGCCTAGCGCGGGATATTGGAAGCAGGCTCCAACGAGCTATAATATTGAGTTCGATCAGATGGGAGGAGCCACGGTAACGGACTCTGTATACCACTATCCAGTGAGCCTTAATATGAGGGGAATAGATGGGATTACGGACGATACCGAGCTGCGGAATATGATTCTTATTTTTTCAGATGTGGATAGCGACTTTGCGGGAAGAATGTACATCGATAATGTCAGATTTACGGACGGATCGAATGTAGCAATACCGGCGGTTCCCGGCGGCCTGGAGGCCAAAGCAGCCGACGGATCTATAACACTGAGCTGGGAAGCAGCTGCAGGCGCCCAATATTATAACGTGAAGCGTGGTGTTCAATCGGGCGGGCCTTATACGACAGTGGCGGCTCACCTTCAAGCAACCAGTTATAAGGATACCGGATTAAGCAATGGAACCACTTATTATTATGTAGTGTCCGCTGGCAACGAATCGGGAGAAAGTGCGAACTCGATAGAGAAGCAGGCCACTCCTTATAATTCGAATAGCGGTGGAGGCGGTAATAACGGCAATTCTGGAAGCACCTCCGGGAATAGTAGCGGTGGCGGAAGCAATAGTGGCAATAATTCTTCGGACGGTTCAAGAAGCGAGATCATCGTACTTCCAGAGCCGGATCAAGACGGCAAGATCGCTGTGGAAATCGCTAAAGGTGCAGAACAAGCGATAATTGCAGCGAATGCGACAGGAATTACAGATAAGACGGTCATCGAGCTAAAAGGTGAGGATTTCATACTGCAGTTACCGGGGAAAGTCTACAAACAATTGCAGGCCCTGTTAACAGAGGAGCAATTGAAAAATGGGACTATCACGATTCAATTCAGCCAGATGACAGATGGCGACCGTTCTCTCCTATTGGATCGGATTAATAGTCGTGAAGAAGTAGATGTGCGTACTGCAGGAGCAATTTTGAATTTCTCGCTATCCATCTCTGCTGGGAAGGACAATCCTGTTCTGAAGCTGGATCGATTTGTGCAGCCGCTCACCATGATTTTAAATGTAGATGCTGGTGTGAATAAGGATCTGATCGGTATGTACCTTATCTCTTCCGACGGACTTATTAAATATATCGGCGGGACGACCCAAGACGGCAAGCTGGCAGCAGATCTGACTACGAACGGCGTATATGGCCCATTAAGCTATGATATGTCCTTCAGCGACGTTGCCGGAACGCATTGGGCGATGCCGGTATTGAAGCTGTTGGCTGCGAAGCACATTATTGAAGGAACGGGCGCAGCTCAATTTGCACCTGAGAAGTCAATCACCCGGGCGGAATTTGCGGCAATGATCGCTAGGTCGCTACAGCTCGAAGCTATAAGTCAAGTGGAGACAACGTTTACCGATGTAGCGGCTTCAGACTGGTATGCGGAAGCCATCGCAGCGGTTAGTGAATTGGGGATTGTAAATGGGCGCAGCACTTCGAGCTTCGACCCAAGGGCAACGATCACCCGTGAGGAGATGGCTGTTATTCTGGTTCGTGCCTACGAATACAGCAGGGGCCAGGTGACTTCTACGGTAGCTGTGGAGGCGTTCGCAGATCAAGCGAGCGTTAGCTCCTGGGCCCAGGAGGCTGTAGCAGAAGCGCATGCGCTTGGCTTCATTACGGGGCGGGCCAATGGCCAATTTGTACCACAGAGCCAGGCCACCCGGGCTGAGGCTGCTCAGATGATTGCAAGACTAATTAACGGATAATTGGGGTCAGGATATTGCAGGGGGTTGCTTCATGGTCATGATTTATGGCCAAGAGGCAGCCCTTGTTCTATGTGGGTGTAAAAAACCTGCATTATTACATCTTTTTCATTTAGTAGATTAGGTCAGCTGGAAATGACTTCTTTCTATCGACTATTTTACAGTAGTGTGCTATTATAGAGTCCTGATAACGTGGTAACGAACTAAAGTGTTTGGGCTGAATCTTGAGGCTGGAGTAATCATTCAAGAGCAAGCGCAAACGAACTAAAGAGCAAAATTATTTCAACATAATTACCATGATTGTTCGGATTATCGAGTATTACGGGGGAGAGAGAAATGATGAAGAAGACGGGATTAATTAGCCTAATCGTAATGGCAATGTTTGTGGCCTTGGCCGGATGCGGCACATCGGGAGCAGGCAAGAATGAGAACAAGCTGGTGATCGGGATCGATGATCAATTTGCACCGCTTGGATTCCGGGACAAAGATAATAATATCGTAGGCTTCGATATAGACTATGCTAGAGCTGCCGCGGAGAAGATGGGTAAGGAAGCGGTGTTCCAGCCAATTGATTGGAAGGCGAAGGAATCTGAGCTAAAGAGCGGCCGGATCGACTTGATCTGGAACGGATATACGATTACTGATGAACGCAAAGAGATGGTGCTGTTTACGAAGCCTTATCTGGAGAATAGCCAGGTTATCGTGACGCTGGCAGACTCGGAGATTGCTGGAGTGAATGATCTGGCAGGCAAGGTTGTCGGTCTGCAGGCACAGTCGTCGGCTGCTGATGCGCTGGATGCCAATCCGATCAAAGACAAGATCAAGACCGTATCTGAATTTTCCGATAACGTGCTTGCATTAAGCGACCTCAAGACGAAGCGTCTTGATGCGGTTATTATCGATGAAGTGGTAGCTCGCTACTATCTATCGCAAGAGGAAGGGACCTTTAAGATTCTGGAAGAGTCGTTGGCTCCTGAACTCTATGGTATCGGCGTTAAGCAAGGCAATGAAGAACTGCTGAACAAGCTGCAGCAGGCACTCGATGAACTGAACAGCAATGGGACTGCAGCGGAGATTTCTAAGAAATGGTTTGGCGAGGATAAAGTGCTGAAATAGATTCGTGAGGAGACGTTGGATATGAGCTTGGACTACATCTTAGAGATCATTGGACCTATGCTGGAAGGCGTGAAAATGACGGTGTTGCTGTTCTTTCTGGCCATCATCACGTCCGTTCCGCTCGGATTCCTCGTCACCTTAATGGTGAAGAGCCGAATTAAGCCGCTGGCAGGGCTGGCGCATACTTATATTTACGTCATGCGGGGAACGCCTCTATTGCTGCAAATGCTCGTCATTTGCTTCGGATTGCCTGTCATTCCGGGGATTGGACAGTATTTGGTCATGGATCGCTTCGTCGCTGCTTGCCTGGCCTTCACCTTGAACTATGGCGCATATTTTGCTGAGATCTTCCGCGGCGGCTTGCTGGCAATCGATCGGGGACAGTATGAGGCGGCTCAAGTGTTAGGCTTGGGCAAATGGCATACGACAACGCGAGTCGTGCTGCCGCAGATGTTCCGAATCGCGCTTCCGGCGGTAGCCAATGAATCGATTACCCTTGTGAAGGATACTGCTCTGCTCTATGCCGTTGCGGTGCCAGAGCTCCTTCATTTTGCCCAGACAGCGGTGAACCGCGACTTTACGATTGTGCCTTTCTTTGTAGCGGGGGTTATATATCTATTGATGACGCTAGTGTTGACCTTGCTGTTCAAAGCACTTGAGCGGAAGCTCAAATTCGAATAAAAGGACGTAGAATCGTTATGGCAATCATAGAGGTTATGAATCTTAGAAAATCGTTCGGTGCCGTGGATGTGCTGAAGAATGTATCCTTATCGGTCAATGCGCAGGAAGTGGTCGCCGTTATTGGTCCGTCTGGTTCTGGGAAGAGCACGATGCTGCGCAGCCTGGCGTATCTAGAGAAGATCGATGGCGGCAGCATTCAAATTGGCGGAGAATGTCTGGCCAAGGATGGAAATTATTCTGCCGCTCCTAAGGTGAAAGAGATTACATCACGGATGGGGATGGTATTCCAGCACTTCAATCTGTTCCCTCACTTAACAGTTCGCGACAATCTGGAGCTTGCGCCCCGGTTAGTGAAGAAGCTTCCCGGTGTAGAACTGCGTAATAGAGCTTCTGAGTTGTTGGAGAAGGTCGGTCTGCTTGATAAGGCTGATGTCTATCCGGCCAATCTATCCGGCGGGCAGAAGCAGAGAGTGGCGATTGCAAGGGCACTAATGATGAGTCCAGAGATTCTGCTCTTTGACGAGCCGACATCAGCGCTTGATCCAGAGTTAACGGGCGAGGTGTTGGAAGTCATGAAGCAGCTTGCTGAGGAGCATATGACAATGATCGTTGTTACTCATGAGATGGGTTTTGCGCGCGAAGTCGCCGATCGGGTCATGTTCATGGCCGACGGTGAGTTCATTGAAGCAGGAACACCGGAGCAAATATTTGATCATCCACAGCATGAGCGGACAAAAGCTTTTTTAACTAGAGTGTTATAGGAATGAGAAGTGTAAATCGGCTGTTTGAGCAAAATCATACAACGGGGCGCCACAGGGTGCTTCGTTTTTTGCTATGGGAAGAATCTGAATCGGCATTTCTTATATCATGGGATGGCCATGTCGGTTATAATAATTGAACAATTAACACCCCTAGTAAGGAGAATAATATGGCACAATCCGGAATAAAGCGGCTAAACGTCGGGATATTTGCGCATGTGGATGCGGGAAAGACGACGACGACAGAGCATATTTTATTTGAGAGCGGTCGAACCCGGGAATTGGGAAGCGTGGACGAGGGGACGGCTTTGACTGATTCAATGGACGTAGAGCGGCAGCGTGGCATCTCCGTGCGATCAGCGCTTACTGCATTCCATTGGAACGGGGCTCAGATTAATTTGGTAGATACACCGGGGCATGTCGATTTTCTGTCTGAGGTGGAGCGCTCTTTGCGCGTGATGGACTGTGCTGTCCTCATCGTGTCGGCTGTAGAAGGAGTACAGGCACAGACAGAGCTGATCTGGAACGGATTGCTTAGACTGGGTATTCCGACCTTGTTATTTGTGAATAAGATGGACCGGGTCGGAGCTGATTCGGAGGTGGTATTAGAGCAAATTCGTAAGCATCTCTCGCCTGATGCCATACCGCTGCAAATCCCACTGGGAAGGGAACAGGGATTCCGTGGTACGGTACATCTGTTAGACGAATATTCGGCAAACGGTGAGGAGTCGCCTGCAAATGATCGCCCTGAATATGAGTTCGTTGGAGTAAATCGAACGATTGAAAATAGGACTGACGAGGAAGAACGGGATCTTGAACAAGCGCGCGACCGACTCTACGATTTTCTCGCGGAGCGGGATGAGGCCTTATTTGAAGCCTACTTGGAGAATGATCCAGTCCCAGTAGAACGATGGATGAGCACGATGAGTGAGATGATCAGGAAGGCGCTTATTTTTCCGATCATGTATGGAGCGGCATCGCGGGGAATAGGCATCCCAGCTCTGCTTGATGCTATCGTACAATATTTGCCTGATGCGGGGGGCGATCCGCAAGGTGCTCTATCTGGCATTGTCTTCAAGATAGAACGGGACAAGATGATGGGGCGGATGGCTTATGTTCGTGTATATGAAGGGAGTATGCGTAACCGGGATATCGTATACAACCATACACAGGGCATTCAGGAGAAAGTGACGCAAATCCGCAAGGTCGAAGGAGGCCGTACCGAAGATCTCGGGCTGCTGGAAGCGGGGGATATTGCCGCTGTCTGTGGTCTGACACAGGTCAGAATCGGGGATGTGCTGGGGGGACCAGAGGCGATTCCGCCGGAGGCCCATCTCGCAGTACCATTGCTGACGGTACGCGTTCATTGGGCGAATGAGGAACAATATCCGCAAGTCGTTCAGGCACTGCAGGAGCTGTCCGATGAAGACCCCCTGCTCGATGTGCAGTGGCTGCAGGATGAGCGCGAGCTGCATGCCAAGGTGATGGGACCGATTCAGCTCGAAATATTGAGCAGTATTCTAGAGACGCGATATGGATTAGCCGTAACCTTCGGGCAGCCTTCGGTCATCTACAAGGAGACGCCGCTGCAGAGCGGTGAGGGCTTCATCGCATATACAATGCCTAAGCCGTGCTGGGCGATACTGCGCTTCAAGATTGAGCCGGGGCCTCGGGGCAGCGGACTAGTCTATGAATCACAGGTCAAGAGCGAGGATTTGCTGGCACAATACCAGAACGAAGTACAGCGGCGGGTACCGGAGGCACTTATGCAGGGACTCTATGGCTGGGAAGTGACCGATCTGAAGGTCACCCTGGTATATGGTCAGCATCATGTATGGCATACACATCCGCTTGATTTCGCTGTGGCGACGCCCATGGGGATGATGGATGGCTTGGCGAATACAGGAACAGCATTGCTGGAGCCGATGCTACGTGTGCGGATCATCGTCCCGGAAGAGAATGGGGGCCGGGTCATGAATGATCTGGTACAGATGCGCGGTACCTTCGATCCGCCTGTGCTTCAAGGAGAGCGGATGCTGATAGAAGGCAGGGTTCCGCTTGCGACATCGATGAATTACCCGGTAGAGCTCAACTCCTATACGAAGGGACGCAGTACATTCGCTTCCTTCTTCGACGGCTATGAGCTATGTCCGCCTGAGGTGAAGGCGGTAAGACAACGCCGAGGTGTTAATCCGCTGGATCAGGCAAAATATATACTCAGCGTAAGAAAAGCGCTGCAAGGATAATCATCCATCCTGCAGCGCTTTTTTGTTGATGGGACAAACCCCATTCTACATATAAGCCATCTTACAATATATGTTCAAAAGGCAAAAGCGGACTTTTGAACAACCCTTATAGCAGAAGAGATGCCAATTCATCATAGCTTGCAGCCTCATAATGAGGACGATGCTCGGATTCGGGTCCAACCTTACGATGATTGAACCAGATCACATTCCAGCCGCCGTTCAATGCGCCGATGACATCATTGCGCCAGGAATCGCCAATGTAGCAGCAAGCTTCGGCAGGAAGCCCGAGCTTCTCGGCGACGTGATCGAATAAACCACGGTCCGGCTTCGTGATTCCGACTGCACCGGAGATGAAGATGAGCTCGGCGGGGATTATTTCCCGGAGTCCCAGAGCAGTGATCTTCTGCATTTGATGCTGTGGCGGTCCGTTCGTAATCAATCCGACGGTAACACCATTATCCTTCAATTGACTGATTAGCTCCTTGGCTCCAGCGAATAATTGGATCGTGAATTGATGCTGCAAATACTCCTCCTGCACCTTGTCCGCTTGCATATCTGTGACATGCAGCCCGAATTCCTCTAAGGTAAATTTGAATCGGTTACGCCGCATTTCCAGAAGTACAGTACCATGAGTTGGCGTCCCCCCGGCTTGGGCAGATAAGTAATCGCTATAATATCTCATCCGATGATAAGCTGCCTCATAGGGGAACTGTTCATGGGTATGAAGTACATTTTGCAGTGCTTGGCGAAACGGGATGAGATGATCATATAAGGTGTCATCTACATCAAAGAATACGGCCTGCGGGGTTAGAGCAGCTTGTGATGATGGGATATTCATGTTCTAGAGACTCTCTCCTTCAAGAGGTAGTTCAAAAAGTCCGATTTTGATCACGAAGTGAATCAGAAAGCTAATTCGGCATCGAATCTTGAATTCAGCTGGGGCTAAGCGGATGCTTACGAAGTCATGTTTCCTACGGAAACATCTCAGGTGCTCACGTACCTACTACGTACGCTCCGCTCCTCAGCCCCTAGTTTCATCCAACCTTCTTGGTGCCGAAAACCGTACTTTTTGAACACACATCAAATATGGGTCTACTAGACATTATACCGGATGTATGGGTAAGCTGCTCAGATATAGCTCAGTCAGATGAGTGTAAGGCTAGAATCTTCGGCTTGCGCCTCCACCGCCTGAGGATCCACCACCACCACCGCTGAATCCGCCGCCGCCGAATCCGCCGCCTCCCCCTCGGCCACCGCCACGGCTGAGCATTGCCAGCAGGAAGAAGGTCATTCGGCCTCCGAAGAAGATGAAATCGATCGCCAAGAAGACGACTACCAAGATGATCCAGCCGAGAGGAAGATCGCCGCCCTCATCACCAGGAGATTCCGGGACGACTACATTTTGCGGCGTTAATTGATCCTCTACCCCGTATTCCTTGGCTACTTCATTGTAGAGTACCTTATAAGTCTCCACGATGGCATCGCCAGGCTTATTCTGAACAAGATAGGGAATCGTGACCTGATCGAGGATTCGTCCAACTTTCCCGTCGGGCAGGGCCCCTTCCAAGCCGTATCCCACCTCAATCCGCAGCGGGCGATTACCAGGTTCTCCATCCTCCATCGAGAGGAGCAGCAGCACCCCGTTGTTCAATTTCTGATCGCCCAGACGATACTGTCGAAAGGCTTGCAACGCATATTCCTCTACGGAATAACCATCCAGTGAAGTCACCGTTAAAACGGCGATTTGCGCTTTTGTCTTATCCTCCAACGCCCGTCCAAGCCTGTTCAGCTCATACATCTGGTCGCTGGATAGCAACTTCTCGAAATCCTGAACATAAATATCTCCGCGAGGAGCAGGTATCTTCGGGGCTGCATCAGCGACTAGACTGTAAGGAAAGAGCAGGGAGATGATTGCCAGCAGAAGCAGACCAGGCCGGAACAGATTCCGCAGAAGCCGCTTCGAGTGGCTGATCATGCGCTTGCACCGGCCATCGGTACGACTGCTGCTGCAAATACTCCGCTCATTGGAGCAGCCTTGTCATCAAAGCGAAGCGACGTATTTCCTGTGCCAAAATCGACCTGCGGATTCGTTCTCGATTCTGTGGTTGTCTCGAAATAGGCTCTCTTATCGAAGCCCATCATACCGGCGAGCAGATTGCCTGGGAAACGCTTGATCAGTTTATTATAATCGGCAACTGCATTGTTATAGTCGTTCCGGGCAACAGCGATGCGATTCTCGGTACCTGATAATTCGTCCATCAGCTGAGTAAATTGCGTGTCTGCCTTAAGCGTAGGGTAGTTCTCGACTACGACCAGCAAGCGGCTAAGCGCGCTCGAGAGCTGTGCGTCGGCATCTGCCATCTCGGCTGGAGTCCTTGCTCCTCCCAAGGCCGCGCGGGCATCGGAGACAGACTTAATGACTTCCTTCTCATGTTCTGCATAGCCTTTTACCGTATTGACCAGATTTGGAATCAGATCATATCTGCGTTGCAGCTGTACGTCAATCTTGCTCCATTGCTGATCCACCGTCTCTTCCGCAGTAACATACGAATTATATTTACCTGCGAACATGGCGATGAAGATGACAATTACAGCAACAATAATGACTACTGGTATTAACCAGCCTCTTCTTCTTGAATTCATAAATTCTCCTCCTCATTTACTGCTAACAGTACTTTATGGGACTTGCACGTGAACTATTCATTTTTACGAATTAGATAGCACATAGTTTCATGATTGCTGAAAAAAACTCAATTTTCAGAAATTGAGAAAAATTTGCAAGAGAGATTAAGACCATGCGGGAGGATGTTGGAGGATGTTTAAGAATGTGATTTATGAGATGAATCAGGCCGCGCTGGATTGTAGTATTTTTGGCTTGAAGGGAGTGTATTGGATTTCCCCTGAGAGGGTGAAAGCTCTATACTAGAAACTGTATTTATTAATCGTGACTATAACTTAGAGGAGATGACTTTGCTTGCGTAATCATGAGATGTTGGAGCGCCGCAGTGAAATGCTAAAACGACGGATTGGCGAATTGATCGCCAAGGAGAACCAATACGGATTAGGAAGGCAAGAAAGTCACTTTCTGCAGATGTCGATCAGAGAACTGCATCAGACTGCGTTTGAGCTGAACGGAAAAACTCAAGCCTAAGCCAAATTTGCAAAATGAAAAATCAGGGATATCCGCTGGCACGAAAATTCTGCGGATTATCCCTGATTTTTTACTTTGTTATTGTATCCAAGGTGAGCCTGTAGAGACATCGCCAGACATCCAGCAATATCTCGATAATCATCCTGGTGGTTCATCCTCATTACAAACTATGTCCTTAAACACAGCAGTTCAAAGACCCCGGTTCCCGATGATGGAAGCTGGGGTCTATTTGTTGCGGAGCCTATTCGGTACCCGGATTGGGATTTTGCGGATCAGCTGATTCAGAACCTCGGATATGACAAGTCCGATGGCAATGGAGCCGGAGATCAGAAATGCCTGGGCTGCAAGCTGAACAGCTGCATAATAATTATTTTCCACGAATCTTCGCATCGCGTCATAAGCTAGTCCTCCAGGAACAAGGGGAATAATTCCGGCAACGCTGAAAATAATAACAGGTTTCTTGTAAATTCGGGCGAAGAACTGGCTAATCACCCCGATGATGAAGGTCGCCGTGACGGTGGCAAATATTGTATCGATGCGGGGGGCTAGCAAGTAGTAAGCTGCCCAGCCTAACATCCCGGACAGACCGCACTGCAGTAAGGTACGCCGTGGTGCATTGAAGATGACGACGAATGCGGCGCTGGCGAAGAAGCTGGTAATTAGCTGCAGAATAAGCGTCATATGTCAATCAAGCCTTCCCTTTCTGGCAAATTAGAATATCGTGAATATCACAGCAACACCCGAGCCAATTGCAAAGGCGGTCAGAAAAGCTTCCGCACCGCGAGACAGGCCTGAGACCAAATGGCCAGCCATCAAATCCCTGACAGCATTTGTAATCAGCAGACCAGGTACAAGCGGCATCACTGAGCCAATAATAATCTTGTCCAGCTGTGAACCGACTCCAATAGAGACAAGTAGGAACGCAAGTAGTCCGATCAGCAAAGAGGCGACAAATTCGGCGAAAAATCTTACTTTTACCCAACGATGCAGCAAAATGAATGCCAGGAATCCTAGTCCGCCGCATAGTACTCCGGGGATGAAATCGGATAAACCCGCTTTGAACATATAAGTGAAGCAACCGCTCGATAGAGCTGCGGCTGCAATTTGTACCCATACGGGATAAGCCTGATTCACAGTATCGACCTCAGTCAATAGCTTGTAGGCATCATCTACTGATAGTGCATGACTGCACAATTTCCTGGAGATGTCGTTCACCCTGGACACCTTCTGCAGGTCCGTTGTCCTGTCCTGTACCCGGATCAGCTTCGCTTGCTGCTTCTCTCCGCACTGAAAGATGATACCAGTAGGGGTAACGTAGCTCTGCGAAGGGGTCAGATTTAATGCGTCGGCGATCCGAATCATCGTATCCTCCACCCGGTATGTCTCTGCTCCGCTTTGCAGCATGATTCGTCCTGCCAGAAGACATATATCGATAGGATCATGTGTAGCTGCAGACATGCTGTCCAAACTGGTTCCCCGTCCTTTCTAAATAACTGCAGTCATTATATCACGAGTGTTCCCCAATGCGAATACTTTTGTCCCCCAACTAGCCTCGTATTGTCACTCGGGTTCCAATCGCTACAAGGGAAGCGAGCTCCAGTACGTCACTGTTGAACATACGGATACAGCCATGGGAGACAATATGGCCGATCGAGGAGGGATCATTCGTCCCATGAATGCCATAATGCGGCTTGGACAACCCCATCCAGAAAGCTCCGAAAGGACCTCCGGGATTGGGCTGCTTGTTAATAATGGTATAGTCGCCAATGGGAGTTGGAGTGAGCATCTTGCCGACGCCGATCGGGTACCCTTTGACTACTGTATCACCGTCCAATAAGTAGAGTTGACGATCCGATAAATCCACAATGATGCGATAATCAGGCATGAAATGTCCTCCCTTGAATTGAAAATGTGAAGCTCAGGAAAGCGGGGGATTTTTATGATATGCTTACTGTTATTCTGCAATCCGGGCTGTGTTGCAGTGCTTGGATTTGGTTTCCTTGGAGTGATCTATCCAACGATGTCCTCCGTTATTTATAATCTTATGTTTGAGAATCAGAGTTTGATCACATTGATTATAAGGAGAAAAGTTCACAAGAAATGAAATCCGGGCTAGGGGAATGTAACGTACATTCCTCTAGCCCGGTTCTTGTTAGTCTTGTTCTTCTTCGACTTCATCTCCATTGTAGCCGTTCAAGAGATCTATACCATGCATCGTCGTATCGATATCGGGTATAGCTGGATCTACAGGGGTATCCGACTGTATCGCGTCTGCATCGGGAACATCTGGGAATGTTTCTTCGCGATCATCGCTGCTGCTGTTCTCAGGACCGGGTTCGCTTATACCTTGGGTAATTCGGGTATCGAAGGGGAGTGCATCGTCGCGCGGGATATCGTTCTCGAAGCGGTATTCTGCAAGCAGCTTATGTTGCTCGTAGACAAGATCACCAGTCGTCTTCGGGTAATCGTCCATGATGAAGTTCCTCCTGTATATAGTCTATAGGGTGATTGGTTGGTCATATGGGAAGTTTACCCCGGATCACCCAGGTTCAACCATGAATTTGAAGTTATGCCGTAACACTGACATTCTGGTCTGGCTATTGACTTCAATCTGGAGGACGACTACAATTTCCATGAATCGTGCGGACGATACAGGAGGCGAGAAGTATAGTTACCATTTATGATATAGCCAAAAAAACCGGGTTCTCCCCGACGACGGTCTCCAAGGTATTCAACGGTTATTCCGATGTCAGCCAGAAGACGAGACGAATCATTATGGATACTGCCAAGGAGCTGGGCTATTTGCCAAATGCTCATGCCCGGTCATTGACGACGAAGCGCTCATGGACGATCGGCATCTTGTTCATTGAAACCTCTGGGGTTGGACTTCTCCATCCTTATTTCGGTGGAGTAATCGAGGGGTTCAAGAAGGTAGCTACTTCTAAAGGATATGACTTGATGTTTGTCTCCAAGGATATCGGCGGCAAGAAGAGCGGTTATCTGGAGCATTGTAAAATTCGTGGCGTCGACGGTGTTGTGATTGTGTTACCGGATTATACGGACCCCTACTTCATCGAGCTATTGGAATCCGATATCCCTTGTGTGCTGCTGGATCAAGAGTCGGACAGCAAGAGTACGGTCTATTCGGATAATGTGGCGGGAAGTATTGAGGCGATTGAGTACTTATATTCGCTGGGTCATCGTGATATCGCTTATATTAACGGCGGTCAGACCTTTGCGGGAGAGAAGCGGCTGCAGGGCTATATGCAGGGGATGCAGAAATTGGGTCTGCCAGTTCAACCGCAGCGTATTGTACAGGGAAGCTATGATTATACGGTGGAATCCGGGCGGATTGCGATGGAGGAACTGTTGAAGTCGGATACGTTGCCAACAGCTGTCTTCGTGGCTGGGGACAATTTCGCAATTGGCGCCATTAGTGCCATTAAGGCACATGGCCTCTCGGTGCCGGAGGATATTTCAGTAGTTGGTTTCGACGATATAGAAATGGCGAAATATTTAACACCGGCCTTAACGACGGTCCGGCAGGATACATATGTACTTGGCAAGCGCGCCGCTGACATGTTAATCTATTGCATAGAAGGCGGATCAGAATTACAACAGGCTGTTATTCCAGTTGAATTGGTAATCCGGGATTCATGCCGTCCGCTATGATGTTCCGGTTTCCTTTTTTTTAACGAAATTCGAAACCGGTTTCGTTTCAATGATTACAAGAATAAGGAGAGATGAAGATGGCAAAATGGTCTAAAATTCTTACCGCACGTGATTCAGGAGAGAGGCTTGCATCTCAGGGACAGATTGTAAGCGTTAGCAGCGAATTGGAGCAATCGGCAATCAAACTTGATCCGGAGCAGCAGTTCCAGACGATCCTTGGATTCGGAGGGGCGTTTACCGAGGCGGCTGCTTATACGTTGTCGCGTATGAGCCCGGAGAAGAGGGATGAAGCCGTCCGCAGTTATTTTGATCCAGAACATGGTCTGGGCTATACGATCGGCAGAGTGCATATCCATAGCTGTGACTTCGCACTGGAGAATTACACTTATGTAGAGGATAACGATATAGATCTGAACAGCTTCGATATTTCCAGAGACCGGAAATGGGTTCTTCCGCTGATCCATGATGCCGTGAAGACAGCAGGGAAGGATATTACGATGCTTGCATCGCCTTGGAGTCCGCCAGCATGGATGAAGACGAACGGGGAGATGAACAACGGCGGTCAATTGAAGCCTGAATTCCGTGATGCGTGGGCGCTGTACTATACCAAGTTCATCAAGGCCTATCGCCAGGAAGGTGTTCCAATCTGGGGGATTACTGTCCAAAATGAACCGGCTGCAGTGCAGACTTGGGATTCCTGTATCTACAGCGGCGAGGAGGAGCGCGATTTCGTGCGCGATTACCTTGGCCCTACGATGCATCGCGAAGGATTGGCGGATGTGAATATCCTGATTTGGGACCATAACCGCGATCTGATGGTGGAACGGGCCTCGGCGGTGCTCTCGGACCCGGAGGCTGCCAAGTATGTATGGGGAACCGGGTTCCACTGGTATGTCAGTGAGGAGTTTGAGAATGTCGGCAAGGTGCATGATCTATTCCCGGATAAGCATCTGCTCTTCACAGAAGGCTGCAAGGAAGGCGGAGCCAAGTTCGGCAGCTGGACGAATGGCGAGCACTATGGCCGTAATATGATCGGTGACCTGAACCAATGGACAGAGGGCTATCTGGACTGGAACCTGGTTCTGGATGAGACCGGCGGACCGAACCATGTCAACAATCTGTGCGATGCACCGATCATTGCTGATACGAAGACGAATAAGCTTCATTACAATATTTCCTACTACTATATCGGCCATTTCAGCAAATACATCGCACCGGGTGCGGTACGAATCGGCGTGAGCTCCGGGAATGCGGCCCTCGGTACGACGGCATTCCGCAATCCGGATGGCAGTATAGCCGCTGTGGTTATGAATGAAACGGATGAGCAGCAAGCTTTCTCGCTTGTTCTGGGAACAGAAGGGATCTCCGAAGTGCTCCCAGCACATTCGATCGCGACTTATATCATCAAGTAAATACGATTGGGGGGCAATCATCTATGCCTAATTATATGTTCAAGGACAATGCATTTGTTATCGAGCAGTTCGATCAAGCGAAGCCATTCTCCAGCTTCCTGCCAGGGATTGCCGGACTCAAAGGGATTCCGATGTGGACCTTCTATGTGAACCGCGGCCAGGCAGTATGCAGCTTCGGGATTCGCGACAAGAACAGTCCGATTATGGAATTCTCTCCTGCCAGCATATCCTATCAGTCGGTATCGATGAAGGGGTTCCGCACTTTCATCAAGATGGATGGACAGGACTCTATATATGAACCATTCCAGAGCACTGCCCCAGACCAGGATGCTCTGCGCAGGATGGAAATCCGCTCTAACGATATCAGCATCACAGAAGTTCACGCGTCCAAAGGATTGCAGACCAAGGTGACTTATTTTCATATTCCCAATGATGACTTCGCAGCGCTTGTGCGCAAGGTTGAGTTGACGAATATTTCCGGGCAGCCGATTCATCTGGAAGCTCTTGACGGGATGCCGGAAATACTGCCGTACGGAGTAGAGAATTCAGGCTATAAGGAGATCGGCAACCTGCTGCGCAGCTGGATGGAGGTCGAGAATCTGGATCAGGGCGTTCCATATTACCGCGTTCGTTCCAGTACAGGCGACGAAGCTGAGGTCAGTGAGGTGAAGAACGGCCACTTCTATCTCTCCTTCAACGATGAAGGTCAGTTGATTCGGCCAATTGCTGATTTTGAGATTGTTTTCGGCGATAATACATCGCTCGGCTATCCCGACCGCTTCGCAGACCATTCTGTTGCTGATCTCAAGCGGGAGACCCAATACTGTACGAATAAAGTACCATGCGGCTTCAGCGGAACGGAAGTGTCGCTGCAAGCTGGACAGAGTACGGTCATTTATAGCTTAATCGGAAATATTGACAGTCTGGAGCGATTAAATCAGAAGGTGTCCTCGATTGCTTCCCCAGCTTATGTAGAGTTAAAGTATGCGGAAGCGAGCAGGCTGACCGAGGAGTTAACCGAGGATATTGCTACAAAAACAGCTGAACCCCTGTTCGACGCCTATAGCAGGCAGAGCTATCTTGATAATTTCCTGCGCGGAGGGTATCCATTTATTTTCGATAACGGAAAAGATGGCAACGTCATTCATTTATATTCACGCAAGCATGGGGATCTTGAGCGGGACTACAACTTCTTCTCGATCGCACCTGAATTTTATTCCCAAGGCAACGGGAACTTCCGGGATGCGAATCAGAACCGGCGCAGTGATGTTTACTTCAACCCGCAGGTCGGCACGTTCAATATCAGAACCTTCTTCAGTCTGATTCAGGCTGACGGCTACAATCCATTGAGCGTGGAGGGCACAAGCTTCCAGGTGCCTTCTGACAAGGCAGCGCAGCTACAGGAATGGCTGGAGAATGCGCTTCATTCACATCGGCAGGAGCTGGAGAAGATCTGCCTCGGCAAGTTCACTCCCGGCCAGATTATTACCTATATCGCCAGCCGCAGTGTGAAGCTGAAGATCAGTGAGGAAGAATTGCTTAGCGGAATTTTGAAGCTGGCGGTTCAGAATATAGAGGCATCCTTCGGCGAAGGCTACTGGTCGGATCACTGGACTTATAATATGGACCTGATCGACAGTTATCTGGATATTTTCCCGGATCACAAAGCGGAGATGCTGTTCGGAGAGAAGGAATACACCTACTTCGACAGCCCGGTTCGCGTTCTGCCGCGTAGTGAGAAGTATGTGCTCAATGGCGATCAAGTTCGCCAGTACGGAGCGACGGTCCATGATGATGAGAAAATGCAGAAGCTCGGGGTGTCGTTGAAGCATACCAACTGGCTTAGAACCGGATACGGCAGCGGAGAGGTGTATCATACAAATCTGTTCGTTAAGCTGTTGTCACTCTCCCTGGTGAAGTTCGCCACGCTGGATCCTTATGGAATGGGGATCGAGATGGAAGGCAATAAGCCTGGCTGGAATGATGCGATGAATGGCTTGCCAGGTTTATTTGGATCAGGTATGAGCGAGACTGTCGAATTAACCCGGATTGTGAAATTTGTATTGCAGTCGGCTGCGGAATTGCCTGACCAAATGGTTGCAGTGCCTAAGGAAATGTCCACACTTCTCCAGAAGGTAGCAGGATATTTAACGCAGAATTTGTCGGGTGAGTTGACAGAATTCGATTATTGGGATCAAGTAGCCTCGGCCCGTGAGCATTACCGTGACGAGATCCGATTCGGCATCAGCGGAGAGGAAGTCATGCTGAAGGCAGGAGAATTACTGCCAATCTACCGCCAGATGGAACAGAAGCTTGATCAAGGCATTAAGCTGGCAATCCAGTTCGGGAACGGACTTGTACCAACCTATTTTGTATACGAGGCGGTAGAATATGAAGCGGTCGTTGATGAGCTGGGTCAGCCTGTCATTAGCGGCTACGGCTTGCCGAAAGCCCGGGTCAAGCGGCTTGATCCAAGACCGCTGCCGCATTTCCTCGAGGGTCCGGCCCGCTGGATGAAGACGCTGAATGATCCAGAAGAAGCGAGAAGGGCTTATGAGCAAATCCGTCGCAGCGATCTGTTCGATGATAAGATCCAAATGTATAAGACCTCGGTAAGTCTTGACGGGGAGAGCCATGAGATCGGACGGATCCGTGCTTTCACCGCAGGATGGCTGGAGCGGGAATCCGTCTTTCTTCATATGAGCTATAAATATCTGCTTGCACTATTAAAGAGCGGGCTGCAGGAGCAGTTCTTCCATGAGATGAGAACCTCATTGATTCCGTTCCTTGATCCGGCAGTGTATGGACGCAGTACGCTGGAGAATTCGTCCTTCATCGCGACCAGTGTAAATCCGGACCCTAAGGTGCATGGCCGGGGATTTGTGGCCAGACTTAGCGGCTCTACGGCTGAATTTATCAGTATATGGATGATGATGATGGCGGGTCCACATGTGTTCCGAATGCAAGGAGAAGAGCTTCAGCTCGCCTTCGCTCCATCGTTACCAAGCTGGCTGTTCGATGAACAGGGGGAAGTTGCGTTCAAATTCCTGGGAACGACAGAAGTAACTTATCATAATCCGGGGAGAGGCAATACGTATGGTCCGGACGGGGCCACGGTTCAATCTATCGTCTTACAGCATGAGAACGGCGATACTGTTCAAGTAGACGGTCCTGTAATCAGCGGCAGGCTGGCGGAGCAAGTCCGGGCCGGCCAATTCGCAGCGATTCGTATTGAACTTGGCTAGTGGAATTATACTAATAATTATGGCAATTGAGCGTATCTGATAGCTTCTGGCACGTCTAACGTTTCAGGGGCTATCTTTTTTAAATATCAGAATCAAGATCATGAAAGAGATCTGGACCAATATCAATATCTTGTTGCTGTCTCACTATGAAAGGGATACGATGGGGATATTGGGAGAAAATGCAGGAAGCTTATAGTTAGTACATAGTGCCTAAAAGTATTCATGGATTAAATTCATTAATCACGTTAAAATAGTTTTGTTTGTTACATATTGGATAGGAGCTTATTTTATTTTGTATTTCTTCCATATTATTGAAGGTTTTACGGTGGAAAGTATCGAATTATATATTGTAACTTCTTAGCTTGTGAATTTACAGTTAGAGGTGCTGGGATGAAAGGTCTAGTAAAAGTATTAGCTACTGTATTTGTTGTGGTAGTAGCCGTTTTCAGTGTCTTCTTTATTGAAAGTACGAACAATAAGAAGAGTACGGAGCAGACAATTGATGAGTGGCAGATTCTATGGATGGATCATTTCGATCCAGAAACGACTGTAGAGCAATTGGAGAGGGAGAGGGGCTGGATCAGTGTAACGGCGGATGACAAAGCAGTGGAAAGGCCTGCTGGTGCAGTAGCCCAATGGGTCAAGATTAAGACTCCTGCTAATTCTGAAGGAAAAGCAATGCTGTTTAAAAAGATTTATGGATACGACATTATCGTAAAACAGGGAAACCAAAAAATATATGAGTCCCACAGAGAATATAAATATGCGATTAATGTTGTCCTACTGCCTTCTGAAAATCTTGATAAAGAAGAAACAATATATCTTGGTATTAGAACACCAAATAGAATCGGTATTCAGAGTGGGGTATATATTGGCGATTTTTATAATTTACATAACATGTATGTCAAAAGCAGTTTGAGCGATTTTATTATAGGTAGCAGCCTTATGTTTATCGCATTTATCATGCTCGTTTGTGCTATTTTCTTGAATGCGGAATATGCTTCAACTTGGGTAGCACTTTGCCTACTGATTTTATCCTGTGGATTCATTATGATTACGTATTCTTCATTTTTATATTCTACATATGGGGAGTATGGGAAGATATATGTGGCCTTATTCGATTTATCTTTGTATATACTACTGCCTTCATTTACATATTTCTTTGAGAAAGTGATTGGTAAGGGCTATAAAGCAGTTATTACGAAGTTCCGGGTGTTTCAATTTTGTTATTCATCAATCGGTATCGCTATGGTAGCAATTAATTATCTTAGTCACAATAAGATTTATGGTTTTTATAGGCTTTTATCATCCACACAGTTGCTTGGAATGATAATGATCATTCAATTTGTGCTATTGATTGCCACAGCAATAACCTATGCGGTTAAGGGGAACAAAGAAGCACAGATATTATCATTTGGATTTGCCATTTTTACGGGATTGAGTCTAATTGAGTTGTTTTGGTTTTATTTTAAGGAAGGCTACTATGATCTATTCCTATGGAAGTGGGGAGTAGTCAGTTTTCTCATATCCCTTATCGTAATTATGGGGAAACGATTTGCCCGCAATCATGAACAAATCGTAGAGTACTCGAAGCAGTTAGAAATGTTCAATAACGAGCTTCAACGCTCAGAGAAGATGGAGATTATTAGCGAACTGGCAGCTTCAGTTGCACATGAGGTTCGCAATCCACTCCAAGTAACGCGTGGATTCTTGCAGCTCTTATCTGAGAAGAATTCTTCGTCGAATCAGTTATATTTGAATATGGCTCTTGATGAATTGGATCGAGCCGCTACGATAATTACTGATTTTCTGACCTTTGCCAAGCCGGAGGCCGGGAAGGTCACGACACTTAATGTATTGGAGGAATTCATTCATATTGAAGGAATTCTCATCCCGCTGGTGAATTTGCAGGGAGGAAAGATATCGGTTCATATTCCAAGTGATTTGTACATCAAGGGGAATTCCTCTAAATTTAAGCAGGCCTTCATTAATATTATCAAGAACAGTATCGAGGCGCTTCACGGTGAAGGAGAAATCGAGATTTGGGCGCATGGAGATACGGAACAGGTGAATATCTACATCAAAGATAATGGGGAGGGCATGGATCCTGAGGTCCTGGACCGCTTAGGCGAGCCATATTTCTCAAACAAGACAAAGGGCACTGGACTTGGGTTGATGGTAACTTTCCGGATTATTGAAGTTATGAAGGGGGGAATTTCATTTACAAGCACAAAAGGAGTTGGGACTGAGGTATGTGTTCGCTTTCCATCAACTATCAAAAGCTGATTGACAAGAGATCACCTCAATGCCCAACTCCTTGAAAGACTAGGTTTATTCACCCCACATAACTTGCGGTTGCACGTTATCTGATTTCATGACATCCGATGGCTTAGGGGGCAATACAAGATAGAGCTCATTCGAATTTTCTTCGACGGTAGTTACTTTAATATGATCCGGGAGAATTACACCAAGCACTTCTTGAATAGCTGCTTTAGGATTTTTGAGAAGTTGTGCCTTGAAGTCGGGATCTTGCCACGCTCTTTGGATAACTTGACTTTGAAGAACGGACTCTGATGTCATAGATATCACCCTTTCAAAGATAGTTAAATTTTCCTATTCAGTATATCATGGAATATTCGACAAATCTATTAACTTGCGTTATTACTTGCTTTTAGTCAATTGTTGAGAGAGTAGATACTCCAGACCGCCACGCTGTAATAGACTCCGGTCCCTCTCAATTTGCTGTGCAATCTCTTCCAATTGATCGCAGAGGTAAGCGTGAAATTCATAGAGTAGTGGGAAGCTAGAACTGGTATGAGATAGAGCGTCATGATGTACATCAGCCCTTTTAGAATAGCGGATTAGACATCCCTCAACATATACCGCCTGTTTGATCTCCTCCACGGTAGGTCTCCGATCTGACAAATGTAGATCTGATTGAACCATGGACAGCAGACAGTTATAACTTCCCTCGATCAGATCCTTCTCCCAATCCTGCCAATCATCGATCATTTGCAATGTAATTAGCACGAGATCGACAGCTTCCTCCAACTGGGGGATCCGCGTTTCTTGCCCCGATAGAAGCATCATCGCCGCAACGGATAATTTTACGGGTGCCGCTCTATGAGCAATGCAAACCGGATTCACCTGAAAAAAGTCCTGCTCATTCTCATAAGTTACCGCGACGGCCCATTCTCCTATGTACTTATCGTAATATGTCCAGAATGGCGAGGAACTGGGGAAGAGTGCGCTGTAAATTTTGATGAATTCCGAATGAATTAACTGAGCTAGAGGGAGCTGCGATCGCGATATCAGAGAAGGGTTGTCCATCGTCTCGTCGATCAGATGGTAGTACAGCATTCCCATAATGTTAGCTGTAGAAATTTGGTGCACACGGTCTGGGGCGATTGGAACTTCCTCATTGAGCCAATAGGGAAGGAGATAGCAAATATAGTTCTTGGAACGGTGTTCCTTTAGCGGATGGAACTTGTCCAGATAACTAAGGGCAGGGCTTCTGAATTCCTCGGGGATCGCGGCAAGAATCGATTCTGCTTGCGAGAAAATGAGACCTAGATCTTCTTCAAAACGAGTTAGCCACATCAAAATATCAACGCTCCTTTACATGTGTGTTCAAAAAGGCCGATTTTCAGCACCGAGAAGGTTGGATGAAGCTAGGGCCTGAGGAGCGGAGCGTACGTAGTTTGTACGTGAGCACCGGAAGGCCCGGGTGAATTCAAGATTCGATGCCTTGATAGCTTCATGATTTACTTCGTGATCAAAAGTGGACTTTTTGAACAACCCTTATATGAATTTTGCATCACGACCATTTTACTAAATCATTGTAACTTATACAGCCAAGTTCCGCGAGGAACTAATGCTGCTGCGCCCATTTATGCAAATACCTTAAGACTGTAAAGGGGCAGCAGCAGACATTGTGTATATAGCTTGTTCATGCATATTTAGAAAAGTTGGTGTAGGCCGATGAGGATCAGCAATACTCCTGAGATTACGGTAGCTCGGTTGCCGAATTTCTCAGCGGCGAATTTCTGACCGAAGCCTGCACAAAGCGCCAACAGGATGAAGCTGAATATGCCTACGGATAGAGAGGTTCCCCATATGCTGAGGCGGGTAATCCCGGCATTGAATCCCCCGGCTAGTGCATTCATCGCTAGAGCAATCCCAAGCAGTATCGATTCGCCTAGACTGATTGACTGGGAGCTATCCTTGTCGGCTTCCTCCGGGTTGCGCAGCAGCCGGGTTAGTGCATTCGCATCATCGTCTTGCTGCGCTGGCTTCTTCTCCAGATAAGGCTGCAGCAGCACCCAGATACCAACCCCAACGATTACGACTGTTCCGATCATTTGCCCAATCCAAGGCTGAACCCACACCGACAGCCAGCTTCCGAACAGACCCGATAGCAAGGTAGCCAGGAATGAGATGAAGGCAATCGTCAGATTGGAATACCAGGGGATGCGGATCTTCCTGACACCGTAGGCTATCCCCACGCCGGCATTATCCAGGTTGGAGGCCAGACCGATGATCACGATAGCAGCCAGACTGTATGAATCCATGATATTCGCTCCTTTACATTTGCTTGATGCCACAGCATATGCCCAGGAGTCCGTATTGGTTTCTTGTACCCCTATAGGAGGGGAGTGAGAATAAATCTTTGCATTATTTGCAATATTAGTTCCCATTTAGGAGAAAATAGTAGTATAATCTTCAATAAGATATACCGGAGGAGTGATAAATGTGATAGAGAATTTATTGCGTCCGTCTCATCTGCTCTTGTTAGTCATTGCTGCATTGCTGCTGTTTGGTCCTAGCAAGCTTCCGGAACTCGGGCGCAGCTTCGGTACAATGCTGAAGGAGTTCAGAAAAGGGGCACGTGGTGATTTTATAGAGGAGACTCCGCAAGAAGTCAAGCCTGCCCAAGAATCGAATAAATCTTAGATTTCACAAGGGCACCTGCATGAAGGTGTTCTTTTTTTTGAAGAAAATAGTTGCAAATGAATACATCTTCGAAGTCCTGAATACTCATTAATAATTCTGGGTTTACGCGCAGTATAAGGAGAGTAAGAGTAGAGAAGTCGATAAATGATCGTAATTATGTTATCTTAAGAGAAGAAATTGTCAGCTATAAGCAAGCCTTTGGCATGGAGGGATACTGATGCAGGATGATTACGCGCGCAAGCTGGACGATCAGAAGAGTCTGTTCAAGCAGCTTGGCATCAAATTGGATGCGCTAACCATTCATGAGAAAGATTTTGATGTAAAAATGAGGGGTTATGAAAAAGAAGAGGTAGACCGGTTTCTAGATGATATCATTATTGATTACGAACGGTTCTACGATATTATTACGGATCTGCTGGACAAATACAAAGAGATTCAGCGCAGACAGGCTTATTGGGAAGAAGAGAAGAAGATGATGTCTATGGCCGCCCGCAAGCCGCAAGTAGATACGGAGAATGCAGTTGACCGCCGTCTTGTAGATGACGGAATCCGTCAATTGGAACGTAGTCTTGAGCATTTTAAGCAATTTATTAATGGTGGATTGAAGTGAGGCGAAGGAGCTGGCAATGAAGATGCCGGCTTCTTTTTTTGTGAATAAGAGCAGCCATTCCAACGCAAACTTGAACTAGGTTGATTGTTGTTAAAAATCGGGTGTTTATTGCAGTTTTCTGCAAATTCATTTGATATTCATCTTTTAATCATTGCATCTGTGTGAAGGAAGTGGTAATATATAAACAGGATTTAGATTTAGTCTAAATTTAAAGAAATGTTTCACAACACAAACATTTCGCCGTTTATCTGAACAGTTAAAATTATGAATGGAGGAACGAGAAATGGCAAATCAAGCATTGGAAAAACAAATGAATCTCCTGATCGCAAACTGGACAACCATGTATACGAAGTTGCATAACTTCCACTGGTATGTTAAAGGACATAACTTCTTCACATTGCATGTTAAATTTGAAGAATTGTACGACGAAGCTGCTGGATATATTGATGATATTGCAGAACGACTGCTCTCTATTGGCGGCAAACCGGTCGCAACACTACGTGAATCTCTAGAGCTGGCAACCATTAAGGAAGCTGCAGGTAATGAGACTCCTGACCAAATGGTAGCTGCTATCGTAGCTGACTTTGAAGTACTGGATAAGGAACTTCGCGAAGGTATGTCCATCGCTGAAGAAGCTGGAGATGAAGCAACAAGTGACTTGCTGCTTGGCGTTGTTTCTACTCTTGAGAAGCATCGTTGGATGCTGGGTGCATTCTTGAATAACTAATCTCCGTGTCACTGATGAATGATGAAAGAGGGACCTGCCGCTTACAGCCTGAAGGCTGAGCGGCAGGTCCCTCTTTGTTCTTCTTATAGAGGTTGTTCAAAAAGTCCGCCTTTGATCACGAAGCGGATCAGGAAGCAAATTCGACATCGAATCTTGAATTCAGCCGGGCCTTCCGGTGCTCATGTACCCAAAACGTACACTCCGCTCCTCATGCCCTAGCTTCATTCAACCTTCTCGGTGCTGAAAACCGGACTTCTTGAACACACACTTATACTTTGAATTTCTCGATTAATGTGTGCAGCTTATCCGATAAATTGGCCAGGAAGCCGGCGGAGGCATCTACTTCCTCCATCGTTGCAAGCTGCTCCTGGGACGCAGCAGACATGGACTGGGCGCCATCGACGTTGTTGTTAGCGATTTCCACGATGTTCTCGAGCGATTTCACCAATAACTCGGTTTGGCTCGAGAGCTCTTGAACAGCGCCGCTGATGTTGCCGATTGCCTTGGCAGTTGCTGTGGACTGGTTCTCGATCTCGTCGAAGGATTCACCGGCACTATACACTAGAGAAGTACTTAGCTCAACCTCTCGGGCGGTCTCGATCATTGTTGTACCGGTCGCTTCCATTTGTGTAACGATATAGCCTACGAGGGTGGCTATCTGCTTCACTGATTCAGCTGAACGTTCGGCCAGTTTGCCGACGGATGAAGCGACCACGGCGAAGCCGCTGCCGTATTCCCCCGCCCGGGCTGCTTCGATCGCAGCATTGATAGCCAGCAGATTAGTCTCCTCAGCGATTGCAGTGATCATCTCAAGAATGTTATGAATTTCTTTGGACTGACTCGAGAGCTCAGTGATGTTCGTGGACAATTCGTTGATCTTACCCTGCATTTTGTTCATTTGCTGGATGCTCTGCTGAATGGACGCTACGCCCTGTCCTGCAGCTGCTGAGGAACTCTGGGCAGCTTCGGACACATCGCTCATAATATGGACAATTTGCTTCGTGGAGGTCGACATGCTGCGTAGAGTATTCGAGCTCTGCTCCAGATCATGCAGTTGCGTCTCTGCTCCTTCCGCTAGTTCCTGTGTGATGAAGACGGTCTGCTCACAGGCTTTCCCCGTTTGCTCCGCGCTTGCAGACAACTGTTGGGAAGATGAAGCTACTTGGATGGAAGTCGAGCTCACCTCGGTGATCAGGCTCCGCAGATTGATGATCATATTGCTGAAGTCCCGTGACAGCTTGCCAACTTCATCATTACTCTTCAGCACCATAGGCGTAATCGTAAGATCACCTTGTGCAATTTGGTTCACCTGGCTGGATAAATGTTCAAGCGGGCGAATCATACGATGAATGATGAAATAGACAACCAGAGCAGCAAGCAGGAAGACCACAGCGCCAATTATAAAGGGTAAAGTGATGATCTCCCATGTTCTGTCATGAATAATGGATGCATCGAAATTGATGGCCATTAATCCGACGATGGACTTATTCGGATCATTGTCCTGGAAGATAGGACCATATCCTGTCAGCAGCTCCGTGTCATCATATGTATAGACCTTCGTATATACGGAATGCTTCATGTCCATGATCATATCCCGGTCGGCTGGGTCGAAATAGAAGGCATCGCCGGCGTTATAGCCGCGCTCCTTAAGGTGTTGGTCAGCAGCTAGAATGGTGCCATCGAGCGAGAGAATGAAAACTTCCTTGAACAATGGTTTATGGTCTACCGTCCAGTTCAGCTGCTGCTCTACTTCGGCCAATTTGGACTTGTCTCCATTGGCGAGAAGTTCGATGACGGCAGGATTGATCAAGCCGGTCGTAATATTAGCGCAACCTACTGTTTCGACACCGACGGATTTCTCTACCTGACGGTAGGTTGTCTGATAGCCGAATACACCGATAATGGCGCCGATAAGCCCAAGAAGGGTAACAATGGCTATAGTTATTTTTTTTGCAAATCCCATATAAATCTCCTATCTATTGTAAGATGATGTTGGAACTTTGGGGCACATCTATTCAACATTATAATGAGGAATTGTTTGCGGAATAATAAGGAATATCGTCGCTTTGTGTCGGAAAAGCGAACTTTGAACAAAAAATCACAAGGAGTGAGACTTCATGTCTAATAATTCAGAAGCTTGGCGCCTATTTATCGCGATTCTTATCCCGTCCCCTGTTAAGCAGGCGATTGGCGACTGGTGTAAGGAGCAGAGGGATAAGTTATCTTTTCAAAAATGGGTGCATCAGGAGGATTATCATATAACAGTGCAGTTTCTGGGCGATACATCCCCGGGGCGGTTGGATGAGCTTCGATTAGCTTCCATGAGGGCTGTTTCAAATATTCGGCCTATACATATGGAAGCCCATGGCTGCGGCACATTCGGACGTGCTAATCAGCCAAGGGTACTCTGGGCAGGGCTAAGTGGAGAGATGGAGCTGTTGAAGCAGCTGCAGAATAACGTTGCGGAAGAGAACAAGGGGCTGGGTTATATTCCGGAGGATCGTCCTTACCGGCCGCATATTACATTGGCCCGGAAGTACCGAGAGGGACATAAGCTGGAAACGGACATCACGATTGCCAATCCTCAGTTTGGTTCATGGACTGCGGATGCATTAGTTATCTATCGTACGAAGATGCATCAACAGCCGATGTATGAGAAGGTTGCCGAGATTCCTTTTGGAAAATAGTTTTATTTTTATGCAGGTAATGTGATATTTCATACAGACCAAGGAAAATAGAAGTGAAAAAAAGTGAAAAAACCTGAAAAATATAGCTTGCAATGCATTTCAGAACGTGCTAAAGTGTTAATTGACCAAATGACCGAAATGGACTTTTAGTCATTTTCGTGGAAAAAGTAAGTCTAAGATAAAGGAGGTGCTTTTTTTGGCTGTAGTGGATCGCAGAAGACAAATCGTTGAAGCGGCAGAAAAATCATTTGCATTGTTTGGTTACAAAGCTACAACGATGGATCATGTAGCTAAAATTGCAAATGTCGCCAAGGGCACGATTTACACGTTTTTTGCGAATAAGGAGGAACTGTTTGATGAAATTCTTCGTTCCGTCATTATAGAGATGAAGAAAATTACGGAACAAGAGGTTCAGGACGACAGGCCTTTCTTCGAGAATCTGTACCAGAGCATGGATAAACTTCTGGAATTCAGAAGAGAACATGAGCTGCTTGTGAAGCTGTTCCAGGAGGTAAGAGATTTTGGAACGCCGCAAGCGCGTGAGGGCCTGGAGAAGATCGAGTTGGCCATCCTTGATTACTTGGAGCGTCAAATCGATCGTGCGGCCAAACATGGGGAAATTCGCGAGTTTGATCCTAAAGTAATTGCATTTGTGCTTGTGAAGCTGTACATTGCGCTAACTTCGGATTGGAATAAAATTCACGAGCCACTAAGCAAAGAGCAGATCAGAGAATTTTCTCAAATATTTTTATCAGGCGGGTTATCCAAGACATAGTCAAAGATAGGAAAGGACCCGTACGGTAATGAGAGAAAGAGATAAGAGATAAGATTCAGGGATATAAGGAGAGAAATGATTATGAAATCAATGTCGGTATTTTTTAAGGATCTTGCATCTTCCTTTAAAAAGCCCAAAGTGATTATCCCAATTCTTGTCGTCATGTTCATTCCCGTATTATACAGCGGAATGTTTCTGAAGGCATTTTGGGACCCGTACGGGAAAATGGATGAGATTCCTGTCGCGGTTGTCAATGAGGATCGCGGTGCTGAATACGAAGGAACGAAGCTACAAGCAGGTAATGATTTGGTCGAAGAGCTGAAGAAGAACGCAGCTTTTGGTTGGGAATTCGTCTCCCGCGAACAAGCGGACGAAGGGATGAAGAACAACGAGTATTACATGACGCTTGTCATTCCGAGTAACTTCTCGGAACAAGCTACAACTTTGATGGATGATCATCCGCAACCTGCTGAGATCATCTATGAACCGAACGAAGCTTACAACTTCCTGGCCGCGCAAATTGGCGGAACAGCAGTGAAGGAAATCAAGAGTAAAGTTTCTGCGAAAGTAACGGAATCTTACACAGATGTTCTGTTTGATCAGGTAGAGAAAATATCTAGTGGTCTTGGCGATGCCGGTGAAGGCGCGACCGAGATCAACGACGGGGCAATCAAGCTGGATGAAGGTGCTCAGAAGCTGAAAGAGAATCTGGCCAAAATGGTAGATGGTTCTGTGAAGCTGCAAGATGGCATCTCTCCATTAACGGAAGGCGCAGGATCCCTTAATAAAGGGGCCAGCGATTTGAAGACAGGTGCTACCACACTTGCCTCCGGTTTAAAGCAATTGGCAGATGCCAATAAGCAGCTGCTTAACGGGGCTACCGCTGCGAATGAAGGCGGCAATCAATTGAGCGAAGGACTTGGTGCTTCGCTGAATGGAGCTAACGCTCTGGCTCAAGGATTGAAACAGTCCGAGCAAGGCAGTGCCTCGCTGGTATCCGGACTGGAATCCTCGGCACAAGGCAGCACAAAGGTCGCAGAGGGTGCGAAAGCAGTTGCCCAAGGTCTTGAACAATTAACACAAGCTAGCCCAGAGCTGGCAGCGAATCCTGCAGTGAAGCAGCTTCTGGCAGCCAGCCAAGCAGTTGCTACGGGCAGTGAGCAAGTAGCGCAAGGTCAACAGCAATTGCTGAAGGGCAGCAAAGATTTGCACGGTGCACAACAACAGCTTGTACAAGGCAGTGAACAGCTTGTTCAGGGTCAACAGCAATTGGCACAAGGCGCTGCGAAGTTGACGGAAGGTCAAGGTCAACTTGTAGGCGGTCTGAAGCAGTTCGGCACGAAGCTGAACGAAGCAGCAGCCGGCGGCAGCCAGCTTGCAACAGGTGCTGGCGAACTTAGCGAAGGAGCTAAGAAAATCGAAGGCGGTATGGGTCAATTATCTAGTGGTGTCGCTACACTTGCTGATGGTTCGAAGCAATTGGATGAAGGTGCCGGTGAACTTAAGGATGGCACAAGCAAGCTGAGCGAAGGCTCGGGGGAATTGGCTAGCAAGCTGAACGAGGCAGCGGAAGAAACTTCTTCCGTCAAGAAGTCGGATGCCCTTATTGATATGTTTGCTCAACCGGTAGACATTGATGAGCAGAAGATGAATGAAGTACCGAACTATGGTACAGGATTCTCACCATACTTCCTGTCCCTCGGTCTGTTCGTCGGAGCTCTGATCTCGACGCTGGTCGTTCCACTCCGCAGCTCTTCCGTATCGGAAGCAAGCGGATGGAATCGCTTCGTAAGCCGTTCGCTCTCCTTCACAGGAATGAGCCTTTTCCAATCACTATTCGCAGTAGTATTGGTACTCTACGGCTTGAAGCTTGAGGTACAGAATGTACCGATGTTCTACCTGTTCACATTTGTTACCAGCCTGTGCTTCATGTTCATCATTCAGGCCCTTGTCACTTGGCTCGACAATCCAGGCCGCTTCCTGGCGATCCTGCTCTTGATCTTCCAATTGACAACATCTGCAGGAACATTCCCTGTGGAATTGCTTCCTACCTGGATGAAGGCATTCAATCCGTTCATGCCAATGACATTTAGCGTCAAAGGCTATAAAGCGGTAATCTCTTCGGGAGAAATGAGTGTCGCTTGGAGTCAAATGGGTATTCTGTTTGGTGTTGCTGTTGTATTCTTGGCACTCACGCTTGTATACTTCCTGGCTCATAAAGAGCATGTATCTGAAGAAGTAAGCGCAGAAGCTAGTCTGCAAGCCTAAGACAGTTAACTGAATGTATCAAGAAGCTCGTCCTCCGGTATTTTGCCGGGGAGCGAGCTTCTTTTTTTATATATATAATGCAAGCCGATTTGAGTATGTTTCGCAGGTTCATCTCATTTGTGCGCAGCTTTTATGACCGCTATGCATAAGGAGAGTCCCTGATCTCGGTTCGTTTACAATCTTTTTCAAATTTATAAGTAATAGTACAAAAGAAAGGGAAGATAGTGCAAAAACAGTGCAGCTGATTTCCGTTAGAATAAACCTACGGAGAAGATATAGAAAGGTTGCGCTGAAGATGACAAATAGACATACTGTTATACCACCTCGGCAGGGACTTTATGATCCTGCATTTGAGAAAGATGCCTGCGGCATGGGATTTGTCGCACATATCAAAGGAAAAGCCTCGCACTCGATCATTGTTCAGGCGCTCACCATGCTGACGAATATGGAGCATCGCGGCGGTCAGGGCAGCGAGCCGAATTCGGGAGACGGCGCGGGTATATTAGTGCAGATTCCGCATCGTTTTCTGGCTTCAGAAGCCCTAAAGTTGGGATTCGAGCTTCCAGAGCCTGGGGAATATGGGGTTGGGATGCTGTTCCTGTCACAGATCGCTGAAGAGCGAGCTTCTCAAGAGGCTGTACTAACTCGTATTGCCAAAGAGGAAGGCATGCGGGTTCTCGGTTTTCGCGATGTACCGACGAATGATGAAATGCTGGGGAAATCAGCGAAGGCTGCCAAGCCTTATGTACGGCAAGTGTTTATTGGCCACAGCGCAGATCTGGAGGATGAACTGGCTTTTGAACGCAAATTGTATGTTATCCGTCGCCGTGCTGAGCTGTCAATTCGTCATGCGGATGACACGGAGGAGAATTCATTCTATGTATCCAGCTTGTCATGCCGCAAACTTGTCTATAAAGGGATGCTGACAACAGAGCAGGTAGGACAATTCTATCTTGACCTGCAGGATGAAGCAGTAGAATCAGCGATCGCATTGGTGCATTCCCGCTTCAGCACCAATACGTTCCCGAGCTGGGAACGGGCGCATCCGTATCGCTTTATGATCCATAATGGTGAGATTAATACACTACAGGGAAATGTGAACTGGATGCATGCGCGTCAGTCGCTGTTCAAGAGCGATGTGTTCGGCAACGATCTGGAGAAGATCAAACCGGTCATAAATCCGGATGGGTCGGATACGGCGATGTTCGATAACACCTTTGAATTTCTATACTTGAGTGGTCGTTCTTTGCCGCATGTAGCCATGATGATGGTTCCGGAGCCATGGAACAATCATGCGGAGATGGAACCAGCGCGCCGGGCCTTCTATGATTATCACAGCTCCTTGATGGAGCCTTGGGATGGGCCAGCGGCTATGGGCTTCACGGACGGAATTCAGATCGGGGCGATCCTAGATCGAAATGGACTGAGACCTTCCCGCTATTATGTAACAAAGGATGACTTAATCATATTATCTTCCGAGGTGGGAGTACTCGATATTCCGGCGGAGGACATCCTCTATAAAGATCGCCTGCGTCCGGGACGGATGCTGCTTGTTGATACAAGGGAAGGAAGAATTATCTCGGACGAGGAAGTGAAGGCACAAGTCGTCCAGGAGCAGCCTTATGATAGGTGGCTTGCTGAGCATCGAATCACTCTTCGAGAATTGCCTGAGGTTTCTATTACGTCGGGGCTGTCTCATGAAGAGATTACGATTAGACAGATGGCATTCGGGTATTCCTACGAGGATCTGCGTAAAGTACTGGAGCCTATGGCGCTGACAGGGAGCGAAGGCTTGGTGTCTATGGGCTATGATGCGCCGCTTGCTGTGCTATCGGAGCGTCCACAGCGCTTGTACAATTACTTCAAGCAAATGTTCGCGCAGGTAACGAATCCGCCGATGGATGCAATACGGGAAGAGCTGGTTACCTCAGCACTGACACTGATCGGTCCTGAACGGGATTTGCTACATCCCGGGCCAGAGAGCTGCCGGCAGATTGTTCTTCCATCGCCGTTTCTGTCCGACGAAGACCTAGCCAAGCTACGCCATGTGAAGCGGGAGGGGTTAAAGACAGCTGTGCTGCCGATCTTATTCGCCGCGACCAAGGGGGCTGCTGGAATAGCGCAAGCGCTGGATGATCTCTGTGCAGGGGCTGATCAAGCGATTGCTCAAGGCAAGTCGATACTGATCTTGTCGGATCGTACGGTGGACGCTGAAAATGTAGCAATCCCGGCCTTGCTTGCAGTATCCTGCCTTCATCATCATCTTATTTCGCAAGGAACTCGCACACAGGTCAGCATTGTGCTGGAGTCCGGCGAGCCTAGAGAGGTGCATCATTTTGCGTTATTGATAGGCTATGGCGTTAATGCCGTGAATCCGTATCTCGCGTTGGCTAGCTTGAGGGATATGATCAACGGGGGCATGCTGCGCGGCGTATCTATTAGTCGGGCTGAAGTGAACTATATCAAGGCCGTGAACAAAGGCGTCATTAAAATAATGTCCAAAATGGGTATCTCTACGATTCAGTCTTATCGAGGAGCGCAAATCTTCGAGGCAGTAGGATTGAATCAACAATTCGTCGATCGTTACTTCACCCGGACGCCAACGCGGATTGAGGGGATTGGTCTTAAGGAGGTTGTTATTGAGACATTGGCTTCACATCAACAAGCCTTCTCCATAGTACAAGGCGACCAGGAGAAAGTTCTGGATTCCGGTGGGCAATATCAGTGGCGCAACGAGGGAGAGGAGCATCTGTTCAATCCACAGACCATTCATCTGCTGCAGCAGGCTGTGCGCAGCGGGGATTATAGTCTGTATAAGAAATTTGCTGGGCTCGTGCAAGGAGAGAACGAGCAGCGCTATACGCTGCGTTCCTTGCTCCACTTGCTGCCAGCCGGACCGACGGTACCTCTGGAGGAGGTTGAGTCCGCTGCATCGATCATGCGCAGGTTCAAGACCGGAGCGATGTCATTTGGCTCGATCAGCAAGGAGGCGCATGAGACGATCGCTATCGCAATGAATCGGATCGGAGGCAAGAGTAATTCTGGCGAAGGTGGAGAGGACCCTACTCGCTATGTGAAGGATGCGAACGGGGACTCACGCCGCAGCGCGATCAAGCAGGTGGCTTCAGGCCGCTTCGGCGTTACTTCGCAATATCTGGTCAATGCGGATGAGATCCAGATCAAGATGGCTCAAGGAGCCAAGCCGGGGGAAGGTGGTCAACTGCCGGGCAACAAGGTCTATCCGTGGGTAGCTGAGGTTCGCGGCTCAACACCAGGCGTTGGTCTCATCTCGCCGCCACCGCATCATGATATTTACTCAATCGAAGATCTGGCTGAACTGATCTATGATCTGAAGAATGCGAACCCGTGCGCTCGCATTAATGTCAAGCTTGTCTCAGAGGTCGGTGTAGGTACGATCGCTGCTGGGGTCGCCAAGGGCCGCGCCGATGTTATTCTAGTCAGTGGTTATGACGGGGGAACTGGCGCATCACCACAGAGCTCGATCCGTCATGCAGGCTTGCCATGGGAGCTTGGTCTGGCCGAGACGCATCAGACACTGATGCTGAATCACTTGCGCGATCGGGTCGTGCTCGAGACGGACGGTAAAATGCTGACCGGCCGTGATTTGGCCGTCGCTGCGCTGCTTGGTGCGGAGGAGTATGGCTTCTCCACAGCTCCGCTTGTCTCCGTCGGTTGTATCATGATGCGGGTCTGCCAGCTCGATACATGTCCGGTTGGGGTTGCGACGCAGAATCCGGAGCTGCGCAAGAATTTCACCGGCGATCCGCAGCATGTCGTAAACTTCATGACCTTCATCGCCGAGGATCTGCGCGAGTGGATGGCCGAGCTGGGCTTCCGCAGTCTGGATGAGATGATCGGCCGTACAGATTGTCTGGATGCGGGTAAGGCAGATCAGCATTGGAAGAGAAGCGGGCTTAATTTAAGCGCACTACTGCACACGCCTGTGATGGAGGAGGAAGAGAGCAGACGTCGCCATTCGCGTGAGCAGAATCACGGTTTGGAGGAGACGCTGGATGCCGTAGAGCTGCTGAAGCAAGCTGCGCCGGCGCTAGATCACGGCGAGGCTGTAAGCATCTCGCTGCCGATCTGCAATGTGAATCGGGCAACCGGTACGTTATTGGGTAGTGAGGTAACGCGCCGCTATGGTGCGGAGGGCTTGCCGGACGATACGATTCTACTGAACTTCGAAGGCTCGGCCGGACAGAGTCTAGGGGCATTTGTGCCGCGCGGTATTACGATTACGGTCGAAGGCGATGCGAATGATTACGCTGGGAAGGGACTCTCGGGCGGGAAGATTATCGTCAGACCGTCCCGATCCGCGACCTTTGCTGCAGAAGAGAATGTCATTATCGGCAACACCTCCTTCTATGGTGCAACGAGCGGAGAAGCGTATATCCGTGGTATCGCTGGAGAACGATTTGCAGTACGCAATTCCGGTGCAAACATTGTTGTTGAAGGTGTCGGCGATCATGGCTGTGAATATATGACCGGGGGACGGGTCGTTATTCTCGGCGATACAGGCCGTAACTTTGCAGCCGGCATGTCTGGAGGCATCGCTTATGTGCTAGATTTACATGGCAAGTTCAAGAAGCGGTGCAACCAAGAGATGGTGCTGCTGGAACAGGTAGAGTCCGAGGTAGAAGCCGAGCAGCTGCGAACCTGGATCCGTCGTCATTCGCTATACACGGATAGCGCTGTAGGACGGCGAATACTGGATTGCTGGCACGAGATGCTTCCAAGATTTGTCCGTGTCATTCCACAGGATTATAAACGGATGCTGGAACAGATCCGCAAGGTCGAGGAGAAGGGCTTGCAGGGCGAAGCAGCACTGCTAGCCGCTTTCGAAGCGAATTCGCGGGAAATGGCCCGGACTGGTATTGGTGTAAAAGTTGCTAACGGGTTGCTAAATTCCTAGGTAAGGCTAGGGTAAAACCAGGTAAGGCTAGGTAAGGCGTAAATAACAATGGCATGCGTACAGGTTCTTGTATGTTAAAGCAATTCAGTGATCACGCAAGAACCCACCCATTCTAGTCCAAAGCGAAAATACCTGCAGAAATGCAGCTTTTTAACCGGGTTAACAAGCTTGGAATAGGAATACCTGCAAAAATGCAGTTTTTAATAAGTATCGACCGGATTCCCACAATAAAGAGCGAGAATTCCTGCATATTTGCAGGAATTCCTCAAAAATAGCTGATTTTAGGTTTAAAAACCTGCGCTTTTGCATTTTTTAATCCGAGGCTGTCCATGCCAAGAACCGTATCCAGTTAGCAGACAACTAGAGCAGAAGTTCTTGACATCTATGGAGTATCCTAGCCAAAAAACTGCATCCAATTAACAGATAGCCTAGACAACCAGTAGCAAAATTGAATAAGCCGGGGAAGACAACAAGAGCAAAAGAACCTGAACGGTGTAACAAGTTCAGGTCTTTTGACGTTTATTTTAATGAAAATTGCATTCTGTGGTAAAATGAGGGAAATCTTTAACTTCGCGAAGGTGGATATTGCTGAGTGGAGTGTTGGGAGGTTAGAGCTTTGTTGGATTTAGAGCCGGTTGTTCGGCTGAAGCAGGTCAGCAAACGAATTGGTGGCAAGACGATTATCGATAAATTAACACTTGATATTCCTCCGGGCCAGGTGTACGGATTTCTCGGACCGAACGGCGCGGGCAAGACGACGACAATTCGGATGATGGTTGGATTGATGTCAATCTCTGAAGGAGATATTGAAATCCAGGGCGCCAGCGTATCAGAACAATTCGAGCTAGCGATCTCTCATGTGGGAGCCATTGTAGAGAATCCGGAAATGTATAAGTTTCTGAGCGGCTATCACAACCTGCTGCATTATGCGCGGATGTCACCTGGTGTGACGAAACAGCGAATTGCTGAGGTTGTCGAGCTGGTGGGATTGGAGCAGCGGATTCATGACAAGGTGAAGACTTATTCGCTCGGGATGCGCCAGCGTCTCGGCGTTGCTCAGGCGATATTACACCGGCCAAGGCTGCTTGTCCTGGACGAGCCAACGAATGGGCTTGATCCGCAAGGAATTCGCGAACTGCGCAGTTATTTGCGCCAGTTGGCCGAGAAGGAAGGGACGACCGTATTCGTCTCAAGTCATTTGCTATCCGAGATGGAGCTGATGTGTGATACCGTTGCTGTTATTCAGCAGGGGCGGTTGATCGATGTGAGGCAGCTGCATGATCAGGACAAGCTGGAGAATGAACGGAAGCAGACGGTGTTCGAGGTTAGCGATCCGCAGCGGGCCTGGGAATTGATCGGCCAGGGTCAGGTCGTGGATGGTGGTCTGCTGCTTGAGTTGGATCGGAATGCGGCGGCTGTCATTAATGAGCAATTAGTACGTGGGGGAATATCGGTATACCGAATCCGCGTCGTGACGAGAACGCTGGAAGATCAATTTATCGAGCTGACAGGGGGTGTGGGCATTGAATAATTTCATAAACCTGGTTCAGAACGAGAATATGAAAATATACCGGCGCATCCGTACCTGGATTATGTTCGGGATTATTGTGCTAATGGTGCTGTTCTTCGCGATTCTGTTCCGTCTGGGCGGAGGCGGCTCAACGATAAGCGCTTGGGATGCAACAGGCCAACTTTCTTTTCTATATTATCTAGTAACGATCTTCGCCTCTGTCGTTGCAGCTGATATTGTAGCTGGAGAATTTACCTGGGGAACAATCAAGCTTCTATTGATTCGTCCATGGACCCGCACTAAGGTCCTCGCTTCGAAGCTGTTGGCATTGATCCTGTTCACCCTGCTCATTACAGTTCTGTTCTTCTTAAGTTCGATGCTGATCTCTTATGCGATGTATCCGGTTAAGACATCGATGATGTTCTCGGATAACGCCAGTCCGTTCGCGTACTTACTTGAGGATATGCTGTACAGATATATAGATCTACTGGTTATTACCTTATTCTCGTTCATGATATCTACGGTATTTCGCTCCAGTGGAATCGCCATTGGCTTGTCCATGTTCATTCTGTTCACCGGAGGCATCTTCACGATGCTCTTCAATCCCGTCCGCTATCCATGGGCAAAATATACACTGTTCGTTAACATGGATCTAAGCCAGTATCGAGGTGGACAAGAAGGGGTAGCTGGAATGACGCTTGGTTTCTCGATTACCATGCTGACCTCCTACGTCCTGTTATTTCTGGTGATATCCTGGTTGGTGTTCAACAAGCGGGATGTAGCCGCCTAAGCAAAAAAATAAGTTCCCGTTTGCTATGCAGACGGGAACTATTTTTGATTCTTCACAATGAATTACCCCACTTCGGGCTGTGGTGTTTTTTGCGCCTTTTCCTTGATCGGGGCCACAGCTATGATTTTCTCCATCGTGCTAACGCCATTAAGCAGGCCGCCTTCGAGAATAATCAGCTTAGAGACGCTGACATTTCCGTCCACCTGCCCGCTGCTCGTAATCGTCAATTTGCCCTTGGTAGATATATCGCCGACGACGTGGCCGGCTACGATGATGTTCGCCCCTATGATGTTTGATCTGGCTTCGCCCGATTCTCCGACGATGACCTGACCTTTACAATCGATCTCACCGTGAAAGGCTCCATCGATGCGAACATTAGATTCGCACTGTATCTTCCCCTCGACAATGCTGCCTTGGCCAATCAGTGTGTCGGTCAAGCCGTGTGCCCTTGCATTTTTCCTCCGCATAGTTATTCCTCCGTTCACTATTGTGAGTGTTCAAAAAGGCTGGTTGGACGATTTGAACAACCTCTTAATAAAACGAATTATTGCAGATAAGGCAATGGGTCGATCGTCTTCCCATTCTTAACAATCTCGAAATGCAAATGAGGCCCGGTACTGCGTCCGGTGTTGCCGACTTTACCAATCGTCTGCCCTTTCTTGATGAAGTCCCCCTCGGAGACGCTGATCTTGCTTAGATGAAGGTACCAGCTCTGCAGTCCTCCAGGATGCTGGATAATGATGTATTTGCCGTGAGAATTGTCCTGCGCCGTTGTAATGACTTCGCCTGCCGCTGCAGCATATACCGGATCGCCTTGCTTGGCGCCGATATCAATGCCGGCATGGAAGGAGGCGCGGCCTGTGAACGGATCGGTACGGTAGCCGAAATTAGAGGTAAGCCGTTTCGATAAAGTCGGCCATTCTGATGGAGTCCCCGATAGGGAGTACTGGGTTTGCTTCGCCCTTTTCAGCGTCAGGGGCACATTCTTCTCCATCTCGTCCAGCATGGCATTCATTTCAAGAAATTGATCCTTCGTATACTCAGCCAATTGTTCAATCTCATTCTCATGGACAGCGATAAATTCTCCCCCTACACCTAGCTGTTCATTGGGGTCGTCAACATCAAGTCCTTTCAGCGACAGGGCGGATAGATTGCTCATTGCACCCGAGTCCGATTCTCCATACTTCTCAATAAATTTCTGCAGTTGATCCTCCAGCTCAGCTACTCGCTCCATCCGATTCATCATGTTCTGTGATTGGCTAGAGAGCGAGATGACTTCATTCTGAAGTCTCTCGATGGCCGCATTTTTGTCAGAGACAACGGCCTCGAACTTGAGATTCTGAGACTGCAATTGATCTTCAAGCCTCGCGATCGTCTGGTTGGATTGCAGTTGCAGGCTTATAATCAGGCCCGATATCGATAGAATAGCGACTAGTGGAACGGCAATGATGAGCGGCTTTGACATGTGCATTTGCTTGGCGGGCTGTCCTGCTTCTCGCAGAACGAGCAATGTCATCCGGTTTGGATTCGGTAAGGTGGCACTTCTCATGGCAACTCCTTTCCTCTCACACTAGAAGTAGTACTTCGTACTTCTGTTCTGATCACAGTTAATAGAGCTCATATAGAAAAAACGCACTATATATTTTATCTATTCCTTTATCTCTTAAATCATGTCAAAAAACTGCCTTGTCTGATATATCGCAAAGCTTAAATTTGCTGAATTAGCCTTGATTAAATAGATCTAGACTCCGTTAGTTTAGATGAATTTTGATGGCGTATTAGACTAGCAATTCCTGCAGAAACGCAGTTTTGTTGTAGTCATTTACCTCTCACTCACTCTTCCTCAATGCCTCGTGTTACGAATAAACGTTGTACAAAGTGGAAAAGGCTGAGTGGAAGATAGGCATTGTTATGTAAAGATACGGTTAGAGCCGAGTCCTTCTAAGCCTTGGATTGTAGATGTCGTAAGATCAGCTCTAGCGATTGCGGCTTCACCTCTTGCAGCAAATCTCCTCTCTGCTGCAGTCTTTCACCGATGTTCAGCAGATTGAATTCAGATGGATGGGGATTCTTGCGTACCTCATCCCAGGTTAATGGCGTTGATACACTGGCCGCTTGCCGTGCGCGTGGGGTGTAGGGAGCTGCCAAGGTTTTTCCGCTGTAATGCTGGAGATAATCAAAATAAATTTTGCCCTCGCGATCCTTCTTCAGGCGTTCGATGGTGAAGAAGGAAGGATACTTCTCTGTAGCGTAGCGGGCTACGAATTGACCGATAGAGCGCAGTTGATCAAAAGTAACGCCGTATTCAATCGGAATAATAATCTGAACGCCAGTAGCACCCGACGTCTTGGGGACGGAAGAAATGCCGAGAGAAGCAAGAATGTCGCCAACATAAGTGGCAGCCTCCATAATCCGCGGCTCATCATCCTGGCTTGGATCGAGATCGATCATCCATTCGCAAGGCAGGATGTCCCCAACATAATGCAATGAAGGATGGAATTCGATCGCCGCCAAATTGCCAAGCCAGAGTAGAGTTGGCAGATTGTCGAGCACAATATAGTTGATATCCTCATGCTGAGCGGTTTTGACGAAATCCGGCAGTGGTTCGGGAGCATTTTTCTGATAGAAAAATTTGCTATGGATGCCGCCTGGATATCTGATGGTAGTTAAGAAGCGGTTGCGGCAATAGCGGAGCAAATAAGGGGACAACTCGGCCAGCCGCTGTAAATATTGCTGCTTGGTAATGCCGGCTTCCGGCCAGAGCAGCTTGTCTGGATTCGTAATGGTCACTTCCTCGCCTTCAATTCGGATCGTGCCTTTGATTGATCTTGCCATTGGAATCCTCCTTTCAAAGATTGAGAATAGAGAAGAGCTGATTACAGATTAGGCTAACCTTGTTATGCGAAAACTATAAGAAGGTGAGTACGTAATATAAGTCTTGCCAGAGCTTCGTCAGTGGCAGGCTGTGAATAGGAGAATGATGGATGATGGAATTTACGCCAGTCGTACCGTTTGAACCGATCCGCGTCTTTGAATTTCCACAAGGGAAGCAATGGATTGCCCAGGTCAAATGGGATGGAGTGCGGATGCTGGCCTATATTGATAAAGGGCGGGTTCGCCTCATTAATCGCCGCGGAAATGAACGTTCTTTGCAATATCCGGAGTTCATGAGTCCATCCGAATATTGCCGAGCAGAATCCGCTATTTTGGATGGAGAGATGATCGCAATTGCGGATGGCAAACCTTCTTTTCATGAAATTATGAAGCGGGACAGCCTTCGTCGGCAGCAGGAAATTGCTTTTGCAGTACCAAGGATTTCAGTCGTCTATATGATATTTGATATTCTGTATTGCAACGGCAGTTGGGTTACGGACCAGCCGCTAGTGCAGCGTCAGCAGTTGCTCCAGGAATATATACTCCCAAGTACGCGCGTACAACTTGTCCCGAATGTTGATCATGCCGAAGGCCTCTATACCGTGATGAAAGAGCGTCAATGGGAAGGTATTGTCTGTAAGCAGCTCGACAGCAGTTATGCGATTGGCGGTAAGGATGACCGTTGGCGCAAGATGAAGCTGACCTATGACTTGTACGCTGTGATTGGCGGGGTAACCTATCGCGACGGGATCGTCAATTCTTTACTGCTTGGTCTATATGACGAGCAAGGAAATCTTATCTATATCGGAAATGCCGGCCCCGGAAAATGGAAGGGAGATGATCTCTCCCGCATTACAGAGGACTCGCGCAGATTGGCGATAGCGAATCGTCCATTTGCAGAACCCTTTGCCGCACCTCCGGGGAGGGTAAAGGGAGTCGTATGGATGCAACCGGAGCTGACGGTTAAGGTGCAGTTCGCTGAGTGGACCCCCGGTGGAACGCTGCGTCATCCTGTTCTTCAAGGCTGGGCTGACGTTCCGCCGGAGACCTGTGTCTTCACTCAGCAGGTATGACAAGCACAGGTGAATTGCTTCATGAAATCGTCTTCTTGGCTGTTTTGCTGGAAGGCTTACGCTTCGGCTTGGTTACTGCGGCAGGCGTGGCCTCGTTCGTCTCTGCTTGTGTTTCAGACTCCGCTGCGGCCTCCTTCTTCTTTCTGGTCGTGGTCCGCTTCGGCTTGGTCTCGCCAGGATCAGTGACGATCGGCCCCTTAACTGCTTCGATACTTGCTTGAAGCGCGGCCATCAGATCGATTACATTGGCCTCCGGCTTAGCTGGAGCAAGACTAATCTCTTCCCCGGCAATCTTCTGCTGAATCAGGGTCAAGAGATTCTCTCTGTAATCATCGGTATACTTCTCCGGCTCGAATGGGGTGGACAACTGCTCGATCAACAGCTTGGCCATGGTTAGCTCCTTGTCGTTCACATTGGCGCCCTGCGGTAGATTCGGAACTTGCGATACAGGACGGATTTCATCCGGATAGAAAATCGTCTCGATGACAAGGCAATCCTCCATCACCCGGATAGCAGCCAGGCTTCCCTTGGAGCGAATGGCGATCTTGGCGATCCCGATCTTGCCGGAATCCCGCATCGCTTCGAGCAGCAGCCGATAGGCGTTGCCTCCTGCTTGGTCGGGCGATAAATAATAGGTCTTCTGAAAATAGATCGGATCGATCTCTGTTAAATCAACGAAGTCGAGAATGGTGATCGTCTTCTCCGTCTGTGCGGACAATTGATCGAGCTCTTCCTTGGAGAATAGCACGTACTTGCCTTTCTCGTATTCATAGCCTCTGGAAATATCATCCCAAGTCACATCTACATCACAGGCAGGACAACGGCGCACATAGGAAATCGGGCTGCCGCACACTTTATGGATGTATTTCATGGATATATCCTTGTCTTCTGTAGCCGAGAACATCTTCACCGGTACATGGACCAGGCCGAAACTGATGGCACCTTTCCAAACGGTATGCATCTAGGCACTCCCTTTCTTATTAGAGGTTGTTCAAAAAGTACTTTAAGAGGTTATACAAAAATTAAGCTTTCTACGTTTATGCGACTTGGACAATTATGTTACTCCCATCGCTTCCGTGTTGCGGCTGTCTTGACAGACCTATATAATGATTTAGAACGCAATTAATATGACAGGAACTGACGGTTTTCTTTTAGGATGGCCAAGAAAGTCCAATTATATAGTTTTCTGTAGATTTTTGATTTGAAGAATCTTGCTGGCGAATGCTGTAGATGAGGGTGGTCAACATATGGAATTCGATAAATTGTCGGCAAAGCTCGTATTTGAGATAAAAGACCTTGCCGGTACAGAGAAGCTGGCTGCTTTTCTGGCGGGACAAGCCTTGGCGGGAACGGTTATTGCCCTCGACGGGGATCTTGGAGCCGGGAAGACGGCTTTTTCGCAATTGTTCGCGAAGCATCTGGGTGTCAAGGGAACGGTGAACAGTCCGACCTTCACCTTGATCAAGGAATACAAGGGGCGACTGCCTTTTTATCATATGGACGTATATCGGTTGTCACTGGACGAAGCCGAGGAGCTTGGCCTGGACGAATATTTCTATGGGCAGGGCGTCACATTGGTGGAATGGGCTAGTCTTATTACGGATATTTTGCCGCAAAATCTGTTGCACATTTATCTGGAGACCCTATCTGGGACAGAGCGGAGAATATATCTGAAAGCCCAGGGTCAGCCCTATGACGATTGGATTAACATTTTGACAGAGAATGGAGTCCTTGAACAATGAATATAGACGGTAATCGGCCGCAGCAGCGGCTATTGGCGTTTGACACTTCCACTTCTTCGTTGGCTGTAGCGGTTATGGAGAATGGCAAGCTGCTGGCGGAGCAAAATATACATGCGGAACGCAATCATTCAGCTTATTTGGTGACTGCGATTGAGAAGGTCCTTGAAGGGGCAGGCATAACGAAGCAGGAGCTTGACGGCATCGCCGTTGGTGTGGGGCCTGGCTCTTATACAGGAATTCGGATTGCGGTGACGACAGCCAAGACGCTGGCTTGGGCCTTGAAGATCCCGGTGTTCGGCATTTCCAGTCTAGAGGCGACGGCGCTGGGAGCTTGGGCCAAAGAGACGGGACAAGATACAGCGGCGCTGGGAGCGTACGCGATGGGGGATCGTTCTATGGTGGCGGACGCTACCGCAGAATCGAGTACGACTGCAGAAACAACTGTCGGTTCGAGAGAGCATTGGATTATTCCGCTCGTAGATGCACGGCGTGGACAAGTCTATACAGCGTTATTCTCAGCTCAAGATAACACGCTGACTCACCGACTAGAGCAGGATGGCATCCGGCTTATGGACCGTTGGGTAGAACAACTTGCCGAGTTGCTGCAAACCTACGTGCCGGAGGACAGACCGGAAGGGATCTGGATCGTTGGCGATGTTGCTCTGCATGAAGCGGCCGCCGAAGCTTTACGCCCTCTGATGGGGGATCGTCTTCATATTGTTTCCTATGAGTTAGAAGGGATCTGGATGGGAATCGCCGGAACGGCTCGGAGCCGGAGCGGCGAAGGTGATGATGTTCACGCAATTGAACCGAACTATACCCAGCTTGCAGAAGCAGAAGCGAAGCGGCTTCGCAATGCATAGAGGAGGAGACCATTCATGCGGTCTATAAAAGACGCCGAACTTGGCAATATCGTATTTCGGCCTATGACATTGGATGATATACCGGACATTATGGTCATTGAACATGAGTCCTTTTCCCTGCCTTGGAGTGAGGGAGCATTCCGCAATGAGATGACGATGAATCATTTTGCCAAGTATCTCGTTATGGAGGTTGAAGGCAAGACGGTTGGATATTGCGGCATGTGGACGATCGTAGATGAAGCGCATATTACCAATATAGCTGTAAGAACGGCTCTGCGCGGCCATCATCTCGGTGAGCGTCTGCTGCGAGAGGTGATGGATTGGGCTGTCGAACTGGGGATGGTTCGCATGACACTGGAAGTCAGAGTCTCGAATTATGTAGCACAGTCGCTCTACAGTAAAATGGGATTTGTCCCTACGGGGAAGCGTAAGGATTATTACTCGGACAACCATGAGGATGCACTGATTATGTGGTGTGACTTGCCGGTACGGGTACAGCAGGGCTGAACCGAGGAACAGAGAGGAAGAGAGGAACTTTGGTAAATCAAGATTGCTATATATTAGCGGTAGAGACGAGCTGTGATGAGACTTCTGCCGCGGTTGTCAAGAATGGTACAGAGGTGCTGTCGAATCTGATCGCCAGCCAGATTGAGACCCATAAGGCGTTCGGAGGGGTCGTACCTGAAGTTGCTTCACGCAAGCATGTGGAGAATATTACGCTGATGCTGGAAGAGGCGATTCATCAGGCCAATATAGAGCCGGATGAACTGAGTGCGATTGCGGTGACGGAAGGACCTGGATTAGTAGGTGCTCTGCTTGTAGGGATCATGGCTGCAAAAAGCCTGGCCTTCGCTCTCGACAAACCGCTGATCGGCACACATCATATTGCCGGACATATTTATGCCAACCGCTTGGTTCAGCCGATTGAATATCCTTGTGTCGCACTCGTCGTCTCGGGCGGTCATACGGAGCTGGTGCTGATGGAGCAAGAGGGCAGCTTCCAGCTGATTGGCCAGACCCGAGACGATGCCGTTGGCGAAGCATATGACAAAGTAGCACGGGCACTGGGCTTTCCTTATCCAGGCGGCCCGCATGTTGATAAGCTGGCACTCGAGGCAGAGCAGAGCGAGGAGCTTCCTAGAGCCTGGTTGGAACCGGATTCCTATGATTTCAGCTTCAGCGGGCTGAAGTCCGCCGTGCTAAATGCGGTGAATCAACATAAGATGCGGGGCGAAGAGGGCTATCAGCCGGCGATTGCCCGCGGTTTTCAGGAGTCAGTCATTGAGGTGCTGGTGGAAAAAGCGATCCGCGCGATTCGTTCTACGGGCGCGAAGCAGCTTCTGCTCTGCGGTGGGGTTGCAGCTAACCGTGGTCTACGGGCAAGCCTCTCTGAGCGTTGTGAGAGCGAGCAGATTTCACTAATCATTCCGCCGTTCAAATATTGTACGGATAATGCGGCTATGATTGGTGCCGCAGCTTATCTGAAGTGGAAGGAGAGCAAGTTCTCCGATCTTGAATTAAAAGCCGACCCATCCTTGTCTTTAGAGGAATGGCTGCTGGAAGTGTAATAGATAAAGGCTGCATGCCCGGTGTAACTGGGTTGCAGCCTTTTTTTGCAATTAGAGGTTGTTCAAAAAGCCCACTTTTGATCACGAAGTAATCTTGAAGCTATTCGACATCGAATCTTGAATTCAGCCGGGCCTTCCGGTGCTCACGTACAAACTACGTACGCTGCGCTCCTCACGCCCTAGCTTCATCCAACCTTCTCGGTGCTGAAAACCGGCCTTTTTGAACACGAACAATCACAATAAGTTCAAGCTCTATTCAGCAGAAGCTGCTGCTTCATTCATGGCCAATGCGATATCCGGCGAGTTCCCCATCCGGCTGGTACCTTCGAATAGGCTTCCTTCTTCGATGGCTAGTGAAGCCGCGGCTATGTTGCCGTACAGCTTGCCCTTGGACGTGATTGTTAGCTTGTTGCTAGCCTGGACGTTGCCGTTGACTTGGCCGGCGATCGTCACATTCCTGGCGCTGATCAGGCTGGACTCGACAACGCCCTTCTCCCCGATGGTGACATCCCCGCCGCATTCTACATCACCGATCATCTGCCCTTCAATGCGCACGCTGGCGCTGGATTTGAGCTTTCCTTCAAATACACTGCCTTCCCCGATTAGTGTATCCGTTGAGTTAGGGTCAATTTTTGTGGCTTTATTCCGCAGCATTAATTTCTATCATCCTCTCCAGGGATTTTTAAGTAGAGCAATGGGTCGACAGCAGTTCCATTCTTCATGACTTGAAAATGAAGATGTGGTCCGGTGCTTCGGCCTGTGTTGCCTAGTTCTCCAATCTGATCGCCTTGCTTCACAGCGTCTCCCTTGTTAGCTAGTGATCTCTTCAGATGCATATAGATAGATTCTGTACCTGACGGATGCGATAGGGTTACGTAATTCCCACGAGCCTGGCTATAACCAGTATCAGTCACCTTGCCGTCTGCAGCCGCGTAAATCGGATCTCCTACATCTCCTCCGATATCCAGCCCATTATGTAAAGTCATCTTGCCGTTAAAAGGGTCTATTCTCTTGCCAAAATCCGAGGTGGTTCGCACAGATGTCGTTGGCCAATAAGTCGGTAAGATCTTCAGCAATTGTTTGTACTTCTGCAGGTTGATCTTGGTCTGATCAAGTTTGGCTTGCAGATTAGGCATTTTATCAAGGGTAGCTGACAGGTTATCCTTCGCTTCTGCGGCTAAAGACACGATCTCATCCTCAGTCAGTGGAATGTCTTCACCACCAATACCACCATCGGAGAGCGGCAGCAATGCTGTCAAATCGGAAGATAGACCAGACATCCCACCTAAAGATTTCAACTCGGATTCTATCTTCTCCAGCTCTTTGATCTTACTCTCGATATCTTTGGATTTCTCCGATAATTCAAGCAATTCCGATAGCAGCTTATCGACATTCTGTTCTTTATTATCTATCGTGCTTTGAAGCTGATCGTTGGATAGGGAGAGCTCTGCTTGCAGAGAGGTGATCCGATCGGAGTGATTGCGGTTCACTATGAACAGAACGAGGAGCAGTACAGCCATGCTTCCAACTGCTACGACTGAGGTCAGCAGAAGAGATAATTTTAATTTGAAGCGAAATACCGGACTGGTGCCTTCCGGCACGATCAGAATGGTAAACCGCTTGTTGGTCGGTTTGAATCTGAATTTCATGAAATCCTCCTGAACGAATAGATGATCATTCTATGGGACCTAAGTTTCTGACGACAAGCTAATAGTTATCATTCGTCAAAACCTTCCAAATCCCTGCCCTGTGCGAAAATTGTCAGATGTTTGCCTTTATCTTTTGTTGATGTTCGCCACATTATTCATCCTAATGAATAAGACGGGGCTTAATTTGTCGGCAATTTTGTGTTGTAATAGGGGAGTAGAAACCCTAGTTCTACCTTTATATAGTATAGAAAAGAGGTTGGAAGGTATGGAAGAAGTGAAGGGGAGCTTAATTACAGTTGAGACGCTGAAATCGGATTTTGTCCGTCTGGGAGTATGTCCGGGAATGACGGTTATTATGCATTCTTCTTTTAAAGCGATAGGTTCATTTGTAGTCGGAGGGCCGCCTGCGGTCATTCTGGCCCTGGAAGCGGCGGTTGGCGAGGAAGGGAACGTGGTCATGCCAACTCATTCCGGGGATCTGAGCGATCCTGCCGGATGGGAGAATCCACCGGTTCCGAAGGAATGGTGGGAGACAATTCGTGAGCAGATGCCGGCCTATGATACGAATCTAACGCCGTTATGGGGGATGGGAGTTATACCGGAGATGTTCCGCAAGCAGGATTCTGTTATCCGCAGCAGCCACCCACAGCTATCCTTTGCTGCATGGGGGAACAAGGCAGAGTATATTGTCGGGAACCATTCTTTGGAATACAGCCTAGGAGAACAATCTCCCCTGGCACGGGTTTACGAGCTGGAAGGGTATGTTCTGTTGCTTGGTGTAGGGAATGACAGCAATACTTCGCTGCATTTATCGGAGATTCGGGCAGATTATGAGACCAAACAGGAGATCATGAATCAGGCACCGATCAAGATGGATGGGACCAGGCACTGGGCACAGTTTAAGGACATTGAATATGATTCATCTGATTTTGCAGCTATTGGCGACGATTTTGAACGGGCGACCGGCTTGGTCAAGCGTGGCAAGATCGGTGGTGCGGAGGCGATGCTGATTCCACAGAAGCAGCTTGTTGATTATGGGACAGCGTGGCTGCCGGTACATCGCAAGAAGTCATGATGCTAATATGTTCAAGACCTCGCAAATGGGCGAGGTCTTGAGACGGTAGGATTCATGCTGGAATTTATTTTCGCTCAAGTCGAGCTGGATCGAATTCCTGAATAATATTCTCCGGACCTTCCACAATATCATAGCACCATTCCAGCATACCGCCGCTATAGTTATGGACTTTGTCAAATCCGTTATGTTTGAAGTATCTGGCGACTTGATAGCTTCTTCCGCCGCTGCGGCACACGAATACATATTCTCGGTCCATATCGAAATCCCCGATATAATCAGGAATATCATTCATCGGAATCAGTGGGATGCCCGGAATATGTCCAGCTATGTACTCCTCCGGTTCACGCACATCAATAACTAAAGTTTTATTATTTGAATTTTGAAGTATATGCTGCAATTCATCGCAATCGATATGCGAAATACCACCGATGATTTCACTCACTCGATTTTCCCCATTTCTTATTCATATTTTTGTAAGCTCATAATTCGTTAGTACTGCGTTCAATTTTCTATCATATCCATATACTGCTTTGATTTCAATTCCCATCATCTGCAACATATGATAAATTGAAAGAAACATCATCGTGATCATGTTACGACATACCGCATGCTTCATACATGACCGTCTAATTAGTGAAAATTATCACATTTTGTTCGGAAATCTGGTAAAAACTTTATTCGAAGGGATGATGGATGTGAAAACTAGACCAAGGCGTTCTTTTTCAGTCTGGCTGTTGATTGGGCTTCATTTATTTTTGGGGATAGGCGCAGTGTTTGGCGGCGCGGTCTTAGTGATCGAACCGAGCGGAAGTTTGCTGGGAATGCCCACCGACATCATGCAAATTGAGCTATTTCCCGACTATCTTATTCCTGGGATCATTCTTTTGGTGTTCATAGGGATCTTTCCGTTAATCGTCGCCTGGGGATTAATGACGAGGCGGGAGTGTAAATGGGCAGAACGCTTAAATGTATTCAAGAAATCGCACTGGTCCTGGGCTTACTCGCTGTATATTTCCATCATCCTAATTATTTGGATCTCGGTAGAGACTTATATCTTGAATGCCGTTGCTCTTGTCCATCTTTTCTATATCGCGCTTGGATTGGCAATTCAGATTGTGACGGTGTTGCCACAAGTCAATGAATCGTATCTGAAGGAGCGGGTGGAGGATGAAATCGAGATCGAGAATGATTCTGTTCAAGGATAGTATGTGAGAAATAGAGAGGTGAAGCGAAGTCCACGTCCATTGGCAGGTACTGCCAATTCAAGAGAAAGCATGTTTTCGAGGTTGCTGTCAAGATGTGGACAAGGAAAGGGCTAAATGGAGCATTTTTGTAATGAAAATCAAAAAAAGTCTTATGTGCCAACGGATTAGATTTAATAAATGGAAGTCGGATAATTTTTTCAGAAAAACTGTGGATAATGTGCATAACTTAGTGGATAATTTGGGAAATTGCATAAAAAGCCTAGTTTAAAGCGTAAAAAAACGACCTGATTGGTCGTTTTTTTACATTTATTATCAATTGATATGTGGATAAGGCTGTGATCAAGGAATTTTTTACGATTTTATGAAAAACTTAAAGCTCGTCTCCCAAAAGGCCAATTTTCAGTACCGAAGCTTTAATTCGACATTCCTCTTAATTCTCCATCAGTTGCTCCCATTCCTCATAGCAAGCTGATAATTGCACCTTATGTTCATCGATTGCTGTTTGCCGCTCTTGGACGGCCGTATAATCCTGATATACTTCCGGAAGGGTAAGCTCGTGCTCAATCAAGGCGATGTCCCCCTCCAGCTTGGAAATGAGCTCCTCCAACTGCTCAAGTCGGCGCTGACGGTTACGTTCTTCACGCTTCGCTTGTTTGTCTGCTTCATAAGATGCAGCCCCTGATTTCCCTTTTACGGCGTCGTCATCCTCCTGTAAGCTCGTACGCTCCGCCGGCTTTTGCTTGGCGGCCTCTTGAGCAGCCTTCTCTGCGGCTATTTCCTCCAGCTCCAGCTTCTTCTCTAGATAGTCATCGTAATTACCCAGGAAATGCTGCGCTCCATTCGGGTGGAGTTCGACGATTCTCTCAGCCATCTTATTTAGGAAGTAACGGTCATGGGAAATGAACAGCAGTGTACCGTCGTAATCGAGCAGAGCGGATTCCAGAACTTCTTTGCTAAATAGGTCCAGGTGGTTCGTCGGTTCGTCAAGGATTAGGACATTAGCTTTCTCCAGCATTAATTTGGCCAGAGCAACGCGGGCTTTCTCTCCGCCGCTCAAAGCGGCGATCTTCTTCAGAACGTCCTCTCCGCTGAACAGGAAGTTCCCAAGTACACTACGGATACGAGCCTCTTCAATATGAGGAAATGCGCTCCAGACCTCTTCTAACACGGTATTCTCGCGATTAAGATGCGTTTGTTCCTGGTCGTAGTAGCCGACCTTTACTTTGGAGCCCCAGTTTAGCGATCCTGAACGAGGCCGTAGATCGCCGGTTAGTATTTTCAGCAAGGTGGATTTGCCGATCCCATTCGGTCCGATTAGAGCTACGGTCTCACCGCGATTCAGATAGAAGGATACATTTTGGAATAACGGTGTTTTGGAGTCATCATAGCCATAGGACAGTTGATCCACATACAGGACATCCTTGCCTGTCTGAATCTCCGCCTCGAAGGAGAAGCTAGCCCGCTTCAAATCGCCGAGTGGGCGCTCAATTCGATCCATCTTCTCCAGCGCCTTGCGCCGACTCTGTGCCCGCTTAGTCGTTGAAGCGCGGACGAGATTTTTCTGGATGAAGTCCTCCATCCGGGCTATTTCGTCCTGCTGCTTCTCATACTGCTTCATGCGACTCTCATATTCAGCGGCCTTAAGCTCAATATAACGGCTGTAGTTGCCCGTATATCGGGTTGACTGATGCCGTTCAATCTCGACGATGGTTGTAACTAGACGGTCCAGGAAATAACGGTCATGAGAGACAACCAGCAATGCCCCTGAATAATTACGGAGGTAATCCTCCAGCCAGGTCAAGGTCTGAATGTCCAAGTGGTTCGTCGGTTCGTCCAGCATTAGCAGTTCTGGAGCCTGAAGCAGAATCCTTGCCAACGCTAGCCGGGTCTTCTGTCCTCCACTCAAGGTGGAGATAACCGTATCGGACGGGAAATTACCGAAGCCCATTCCATATAGTACGCTGCGGATCCGCGTTTCAATCTCATAGCCGCCGTTATCCTTGAACCAGTCCGATTTGAGCGCATAGCGGTTAAGCAGTTCCTGATAAGCTTTCTCATCAGCAGCCGCCGCAGGATCGGCAATTTGCGTCTCCATGTCTCTTAGCTCACGCTCAGTCTCTAATAAAGGGGCAAATACGTTCAGCATTTCTTCCCAGATCGTTCGTTCGGACTGTAGTCCGCTGTTCTGAGCTAGATAGCCGATCCGCGTCTCCTTGGCTTTGAAGATTTGCCCGCCATCATAAGATATTTCCTCTGCAAGGATTTGCAGCAATGTAGATTTTCCTGCGCCGTTAACACCGACCAGCCCGATCCGTTCTCTTTCCAGAATCTGCAGGTTAATGCCCTCCAATACCGGAGTGACGCCAAATAATTTCGTAATATTTGCAGCTTGAAGCAACATAATGAATTTGATCCTCCAACGATTTACTAAGTATGTTCTGAAAATTACTGAATGAGGTTTGTTGAAATGACTCGACCAGTGTTTTCTGATCAAATTGGAATTTAGAACTTCCTCTAATAAGCCTACTACTATATATTGTAGTGTACATGAAAACACCTGCAAATGCACCGCACTTTAATGATCGCTGTCATGCCATTTGCGAAAAGAAGCTTGGTTTTCATTTTACGCTAACAATGATACACTAGAAGGAAGAATATATACTTTTGACAAAACATAAAATATATCCTTCTTGACGAGAAAGGGGAAGAGACGTCGTGAGGGATACTTCGGCACAAGATATATCCGCACAAAAGAAAGAGCTACGTCACAAAATGACAGTGATCCGCTCACATGTCTCTGCAGCTTCCCGCAGGGACCAGTCGATTGCTGCCAGCCTGCTGGCAGAGAACGAGGTGCTATCCCCCCTAAGAAAAAGCCGCGGCGGAAGACTGAATGTATTCTGCTACGTATCATTTCGAGACGAGCCTGAGACACTGCATTTGATTCGAACTTGCCTTGAGCGGGGCGACCGGGTACTGGTCCCCAAAGTGATTAGCGAGGAACGGAAGCTGGAGCTTCATGAAATGAATGATGTAAATGATCTGATCCCGGGAGTATGGGGCATCCCGGAGCCGGGAGATAATATGCCACATTGGCCGACTGCGCGTTATGCAGAGATTGACATCATTATAGTTCCGGGTCTTGCCTATGACCGCTATGGCGGGAGAATTGGCTTCGGAGGCGGGTATTATGATCGCTTCATTGAACAAATATCATCGGTCAAGAGCACTGGCTTGATCCCAATTAAGGCCTCACTGACGCTTGAGGAGCAGATCATCCCGGGGCGAATTCCGATGGAAGAGCATGATTTTAGACTGGATATGCTGTTTACAGCATCCGGTATGATATATATATGAAAGAGAGTAGTGAGCGCATTTATGGAAACGGAATCAGGACAAGCCCTGACGCACTTCAATGAACAGGGCCGGGCGAGGATGGTCGATATCTCGGCAAAGGAATCCACAATGAGGGTGGCCATTGCACAGACGACGGTGCTTATGCAACCTACGACCCTGGCTGCAATTAAGGAAGGCAAGATCAGCAAGGGAGATGTGCTTGCCGTCGCGCAGGTGGCCGGTATTCAAGGGGCTAAGCGCACGTCTGATTGGATCCCGATGTGTCACCCGTTGATGCTTACTGGAGTGAACATCGTCTTTACGGATAACAACCATGATGAGTTATATATAGAAGCTACAGTCAGAACGGAAGGAAGAACAGGGGTAGAAATGGAAGCACTTACGGCAGTATCGGCTGCAGCGCTAACGGTGTACGATATGTGCAAAGCCTTACAGAAGGATATCGTTATCGGTCCTACGATGCTGCAGGCCAAGAGCGGTGGTGTCCACGGAGATTATTCGCGGATCTGATCGGATCTGATGAACAATGACATACAGTAGTGCGCAGAATAAAACGATGAATTCAACTTAAATAGAAGTTCCATAAGGGTGAGGAGGATGGCTTCATGGTTTGGAAAACAGCGATTCTTACGGCAAGCGACAAAGGAGCCAGGGGCGAACGTGAAGATACGAGCGCACAGGTGATTAGGGAACTGGTCGAGGAAGAATTGGGAGGCGAAATCATCGAATATCGCATCGTTCCTGATGAACCTGATGAGATTATCGCTGCACTGATTGAAATGACCGATTATTTTCAAGCCGATCTTGTCTTGACTACTGGCGGTACAGAACTCGCCATTCGGGATGTGACTCCCGAGGCGACCCGGCGTGTCATTGAACGTGAGGTGCCAGGAATGGCCGAAGCGATGCGCTACAGGGTGATGCAGAAAAATCCGGCCGGCATGCTGTTCCGTGGTATTGTCGGAATCCGCGGACGGACTTTGATCGTCAATCTGCCGGGAACTCCAAAAGGGGTGCACGAGAACCTGGCAGCGATCATGGATCAGCTTCCGGAAGCGCTGCTTATGGTTACGGGTCAATTCCGTCTTTAATTTTCCTGTTGCGAGTTGGTCAAATCCGCATAGAGATGTTGGCATAATTTCATGTTTCTGCAAATAAATTTGCTGAACGGGCTGTAACTGTGATCTTTGTTATGGTATGATGTGGGCGTATCATGATGGCGCCCCATCATGAGTCTATTAATTTATGCTAACGGGGGAGAATGAGCATGAGTGCAGGTGCCTTTCTGTTAATTGTTATAGCGGCTCTCGTGTTGTTTGGTCCGAAGAAGCTGCCGGAGCTCGGCCGCGCCGTCGGGCGCACGATTAATGAGTTCAAGAATGCCACTCGCGATATTGTAGAGGATCGTCCCGAAGCTCAGAAAGCGGAAGCAACTCCTGTAAATGAAGCTCCAAAGCAGGAGGATCGGCGTCTGCCAGAATAGAAGATACATATTGAATCCCTTCCTTGTTGTTATTAGGGAGGGATTTTGTTTGAATTTTGCCGCCCTACTGGCGCGTTAAGCCGGACAAATCGGCCTAAGGAGGACAAGTATGGCTGATGAACTGAAGTCAGAGACGATTGTGGAGCATTTATCAGAACTAAGGCGGAGATTAATTTACGTGGCTCTCGTGTTCACGTTTGTTCTCGTCGCTGCTTTTTTTGTCGTACATCCGATCTATCAATATTTGACGATTAATTCGATAACAGGCGTGGAGATCAAGCTGAATGCCTTTTCCTTCTGGGATGGCGTCAGCGTATATATGAAAATAGCGATGGTCGTTGCCTTAGGCATTACCCTGCCTTTTACGCTCTATCAAGTATGGGCATTCGTCAGTCCCGGGCTGAGACCCAGAGAGCGCAAGGCGACGCTAAGGTATATTCCCTATGTATTTCTCTGCTTTTTAATCGGAATCGCATTCGGTTATTTCGTGGTATTCCCGCTAGCGATGCGGTTTACCGCCGGGCTGAACAAGGAACTTGGTTTGATCGAGACCTATGGAATGGCAGACTATTTCAAATTTTTGATGAATATTGTGTTTCCGATCTCGCTGTTATTTGAGCTGCCAATCGTGATCTTGTTCCTGACGCAGCTGCGGCTTCTGACCCCGGGCTTGCTGCGTAAAATGCGCCGTGTCGCCTATTTTATACTGGTTGTTATCTCGGTGATGATCACCCCTGCGGACCTGTTCTCGGCCTTCTTGGTGCTGATCCCGCTTATTATCCTGTATGAGATTAGCGTGCTGCTGTCCAGCCGGGTACACAAGAAGCAGTTGGCTGCAGACGCCAAGCGTGCGGAGGCATAACAGAGTATAACAGATCAGGATCGACGCTTCATTGAGCAATGCGAAGCTGCCGATCCTTTTTGGCCTATTTCGCTTCCTGGTTCTGTAACCGTTCGGTGAATGCGATACAACGTTCCGTGAACTCCAGCACCTCATCAGACAAAGGATAAAGCCCTGTAATATCCGCGGGCTTCCTTCTTACTTCCCAGAACTTATTCATCAGCTCGTCGTCCCCGCCAAAGGTATCATTGGAAATAGTGTTCAGCTCGCAAGCGATTCGATAGCCTTCATCAGATTCCGGCAGGATATCGTTCTGAATGCACCATTCAATCCGCTTAAGCAGCGAGAAATAATGCTGAGTCGCCCGGTCGTTGTTTTCAAGGCGGGGCAGGTTTTGCCTTAGAAACTTCTGTTCTTCTTCGCGAAAATACTCAATCCATTTTCTGGGACTGCGTTTGGACATTTTGACAAGATGGGATACACGCTCCCAAGATAATGAGTCTTCCAGATCGATCATATTAATGAGCGCGGCCGTATTCGAGATGCCGGTCTGTAGCTCTGCAAGCTGCTGCTGCAGCTGATTATAGTGGGCTTGCAAAATATCCCGATAAGACAGTTTACCTAACAAGTTGCGAATCTCCTCTAATGGAAGCATAAGAGATTTTAGCAGCGTAATCTTCTCCAACGTAAATAAATCGGCCTCGGAATAGTATCGCCGTCCGTTTTCATCTTTGAAGCTAGGCGCAAGAAGTTCAATTTGATCATAATAGCGTAATGTGCGTACAGAGATGTTGAATTGTTTCGACACTTGTCCAGTAGTCCAGCGATTCATGTCATTCCCCCGATAAAATGTACTTGAAGGTGACGTTGCGTCACCAATTATATTGGATTATATCACAGTATTCAAAGGGGTAATGATGAATGAATAACAGTATGACAGTCTGGAAAAAAAGAGATCATTGGACATGGAGAGAGTTTGTCGCTTTGCTGCTGCTTGAGTTTGTGTTTGTAATAGGGGTTCTAAAATTTGCAGTTAAGCCTGTCTACGCAAAATGGCTCGGCAACGAGCTGTATGCTGGGACATTGCTGGGGCTTACGATTGCAATTGTTCTAACTTTAGGGGTGTATCTTGTAGCGCTTCGCCCCAAGAGATTGTCATGGAGTGAGGTAGGATTAAGATCATTCTCCGTGAAGGACTGGGGGCACATTGTATTATTCACTCTGCTATTAATTGTTGGCAGTACCGTTATCATGGTGCTTACTAGTTACATCGGGAACACTTACGAGAACAGCAAGACGGAGGCAATCCAGCAGAACTTAACGATGTTCCATTTTAGCATTGCCTTTGTGTCGGCTGCGGTTATCTCGCCGATATACGAGGAAATATTTTATCGCGGCTTTATATATCGTTGGCTACGAACACGAATAGGCTTAGGCTCGGCGATTCTACTGAGCTCGCTGATCTTTACGATTGTCCACATTCCAACTTACAATGCGATGCCTGCAAATTTTTTAGGCGGTGTTATTTTTGCATGGGCTTATGAGCGTACCAATTCGATCTGGCCTGGAGCAATCATTCATGGACTCGTTAACGGAGTGTTCCTCCTCTTAACAGTAATAGGATAGGGGACGAAGGTAAGGGGCTGCTGAGAGCGGCCCTTTTCTTAATCTCTATGGCTGCATAAGCGAGCTGTACGGGTTTCAACCCTAATTCTAAATTTGCGCAAAAAAGATGATGGTAAAACTTGAAATTTACGTTCGGTTTTATTATCATTATAGATGTTGTTAGCACTGTAATGCATCGAGTGCTAATTATTGAAGCGGAAGCTTACAAATGAACCAATATTACTAAAGGAGGCTCTTTTTCATGATCAAACCATTAGGTGAACGCGTACTGGTAGAACCAATCAAACAAGAGGAGACTACAGCTTTAGGCATCGTACTTCCAGATGCGTCCAAGGAGAAGCCACAGGAAGGCAAAATCATTGCAGTCGGAAGCGGTGTATTGAATGATGGTGTTCGTGTTCCTTTGGAAGTGAAGGAAGGCGACCGTGTATTGTTCTCTAAATATGCTGGTACTGAAGTGAAGTATGATGGCAAGGAATATTTGATTATGAAGGAAAGCGACATCCACGCGATTATTGAATAACACGCAACTTGGCTTGAATATAACGACTGAACAGTAAGATTCAAAACTTAGGGAGGTAATTATTCATGGCAAAAGTAATTAAATTTAGTGAAGAAGCACGTCGCGCAATGCTTCGTGGTGTAGATACTTTGGCTGATGCAGTAAAAGTAACGCTTGGTCCTAAAGGCCGTAACGTTGTATTGGAGAAGAAATTCGGCAGCCCATTGATTACCAATGACGGTGTAACGATCGCTAAGGAGATCGAGCTGGAAGATGCCTTCGAGAACATGGGTGCTCAGCTCGTAAAAGAAGTAGCGACGAAGACAAATGATGTCGCTGGTGACGGTACGACAACAGCAACTGTACTTGCACAAGCGTTGATTCGTGAAGGCTTGAAGAACGTAACGGCAGGCGCTAGCCCAATCGGTCTTCGCAAAGGGATCGACAAAGCCGTGAAAGTAGCGGTTGAAGAGCTGCAAAAGATCTCCAAGTCGATCGAAGGCAAGCAATCGATCGCTCAAGTAGCTGCGATCTCTGCAGCTGACGAAGAAATCGGCGAGCAAATCGCAGAAGCGATGGAAAAAGTAGGTAAAGACGGTGTTATCACGGTTGAAGAATCCCGCGGTTTCTTGACAGAGCTTGAAGTGGTAGAAGGTATGCAATTCGACCGTGGCTATGTATCTCCATACATGATCACAGATACCGATAAGATGGAAGCGGTCCTTGATAATCCATATATCTTGATCACCGACAAGAAGATCAGCAGCACGCAGGAAATCTTGCCATTGCTTGAGAAGATCGTGCAACAATCCAGACCATTGCTTGTGATCGCCGAAGACCTCGAAGGCGAAGCACAAACGGTGCTGATCTTGAACAAACTGCGTGGAACGTTCAACGCGGTAGCTGTTAAGGCTCCTGGCTTCGGCGACCGTCGTGAAGCAATGCTGCAGGATATCGCCGCTCTGACTGGCGGCCAAGTGATCACGGAGAAGCTCGGCCTGGATCTGAAGAGCACAACTATCGATCAGCTTGGTAATGCACGCCAAGTTATCGTTACGAAAGAGAACACAACGATCGTGGACGGCAGTGGCAACAAAGCCGATATCGATGCTCGCGTGAACCAAATCCGTGCGCAACTGGAAGAGACGACTTCCGAGTTCGACAAGGAGAAACTGCAAGAGCGTCTGGCTAAACTGGCTGGCGGCGTAGCGGTGATCAAAGTTGGCGCAGCAACAGAAACCGAATTGAAAGAACGCAAGCTTCGCATCGAAGATGCCCTGAACGCAACACGCGCAGCGGTTGAAGAAGGGATCGTATCGGGCGGTGGCGTAGCGCTCGTGAACGTATATAATGCAGTCGCAGCACTTGACCTGAGCGGCGACGAGAAGACAGGCGCAAGCATCGTGCTTCGCGCACTGGAAGAGCCAGTTCGCACGATCGCGGCGAATGCGGGTGAAGAAGGCTCCGTTATCGTAGAACGCCTGAAGAAGGAAGAAGTCGGCGTAGGCTACAACGCAGCTACTGGCGAATGGGTGAACATGTTCGATGCAGGTATCGTAGACCCTGCGAAGGTAACACGTTCCGCTCTGCAATATGCGGCATCCGTAGCAGGCCTGTTCCTGACTACTGAAGCAGTAGTCGCTGATAAGCCAGAACCAGAAAAGCCAGCTATGCCTGACATGGGTGGCATGGGTGGAATGGGCGGCATGATGTAATAAGGCTCACAAAGCCTTATGCATTAAGGGTTTCTCGGAAGGAAAACGCCGTTTGAGCACATTATTTAATAAAAGCCTCTCAGGAGCAATATCTGAGAGGCTTTAGAGGTCCGCCATTCCTAGTGAATGGCGGATTTTTTCCGAATTAGCAGCTTGACGAGTGCTATGATGAAACTGCTCTAATTTATTCTTCATCATCTAGATATCATGCTCTGCAGGACAACGACAAGGCTAGACAGATGTCCCGCAATGCGCAATGGGTGTAACTTTTTACAATTAGCTTTCTCCTTTTTGAATCCATTCACCAAACTGCTTCATTGCTTTTTCACTGTGAACGTATTTATACGTTTTACCATCTTTGTAATGAAAAATTGCGGCGCTGTCTTCATCACCTTCGATTTCTGACGTGATCGAAAGGATAGACTCTACGTCGAGCAATTTGAAATTGCCTTGTTCATCTTCGGCCGGGATAGCCTGTTGTTTTTGTTCTTCTTCCATGTCCATGAAGCCCTCCACAAGTTGTTTTTATTTAATTATACCTGAACGGAAAACCATTTTCATTTGTGCTATGATGAAAGGACATACTACGCAGAGTGATAAGAGACAGAGAGGATCGTGAAAGATATGGAATCGCATATGATCCGGGCGAATATCAAGCCGGGAATAACCGTAGAAATCGTGAAAAAGGAAGATCAGCGTACAGGTAAACGCACGCAGGGCGTGGTCGAGAAGCTGCTGACGAACTCGCCCAATCATTCGAGAGGCATTAAAGTAAGGCTTACAGACGGGACCGTAGGGCGTGTACAGGCTATTTTGTAATATGCAATGTGTATTATGAGTGTTTATCTGACTAAACAATGCAACATACTCTCTATAAAAGAAGCCTCTCACCAGTTCATTTGGACTGATGAGAGGCTTCATTAAATGTTGAGTAACTATTTGGACCTCAGTGTCAGGCAGCTCCCGCTGCTGTTTCAGGTACTACTGCTTCAGGCGCTACTTCAGGAGCGGCTTCCTCAGAAGTCGAATTTAGCTCGATATGGCGACTGTCAATCCACCAGTTGCCATTGTTAGTATTGATAAGAAGCCAGTTGGACCAACGCCCAATGACCTGAACGGTTTGTGGACCGAGAGAGGATACCTTAGGGGAGAAAGCATCCGGATATTTATAGGTATTAGCGTTATCCTTAAGATCGGCAGCTGCATTCAGATCCTCAACAACGACCAGCTTTCCTGGTGACGGCCTAATCCAACCCGTCACTTGGTCGCTAACCACCTTATACCAGTCGCCCTTCTGAGCTGTAACTTCAACCTGCTGTGGCTTCAGATTGGAAATGCTGTCTGCAGCTCCAATCTTGCTATACAATTTGGTATCTGCTAATAGACTCATAGATTGCTGGAGATATTGAACCTTTTGTTTCTCTAGCCAAAGAGTATAAGATTTTTGCGCTGTAAATAACGGAACCTCTTTATTTTCGGACCAGATTCCATTAAAAGCACTTAATGGCACGCTTCCTTCTCCGGCGTAATCTGCCACCTCGATGGTAAAGCCAGGGAGGCCAAATTCTTGGATGAACCTTGGCGATTCAGATCGATTCCCTGCATATTGGCTTTCCAGCGATTAAAGTTAGTGCTATTCCCATTATATTGTTTTAAGGTTTTTGCCAGATCTGCTGATAGACCTGCAGTTCCTTGCTGTGATAGGGTTACACCATCCGGATTAACCATAGGAACGAACCGATCACCATCCTAATGGTTTATGTGTTGTTGAATAATGGTTTTTATGGTGTTGAATCGAAGTCATCTAGCTGGTAGTAACAATCATTTTACATATTACTTTTAATTTGATATATTGGTCGGTAATTCATTTCGTGAAGTAACCTTAGATAACACAGAAGAAGTGGTGAGTAACATGGGATAACTGTAAAAGATATGCTGCAATTGCCTTCTTTTCGAGGAGCAAAGGTACTGACTGGAAAGAGTAATCTTCACCGTACCGTCTCCTCTTTATCCGTACTAGAGGTTTCAAACGCGGATTATTCCTCTCGAATCGTTAATTCGGTTCAAGAAGAGTGGTATGCGGAAGAGATGGTGATCAGTTCTTTTTACTCCATTAAAGATAGTATAGAGAAGCAGTGTGAAGCGGTTGAGTATTTGTATGGGCTCGGTGAAGTTGGACTGATTCTATATTATGTGGGAATCATTATTCCGGAAGTAGCCGAAGAGGTACTGCAATTAGCAGAGTCCAAAAATTTCATCATCATTTGCATGCCTGAAAATGATTTTTCACTCCGATATAATGAAGTGATCTATGAAGTGATGGAAGCGATTGTTCTGAACAATCAGACGTTCAATGATAATTTTGTGAATGAAGCATTAGAGAAAGTATCTTTGCTGCCAGAACACTCACGAAGCGTAGAAATTACACTTAAATTTCTGTCTGATCGGCTGAAAGCGAACATCATCCTGACGAACACGCATATGGAGATTGTGAATCAAGTGATGTGGCCTCGTAATTCATCGTTAGATGTAGCTCATCTTATAGATGACTATGCTCCCTATTTATTGAATGGGGCGAAGGGACAACCAGAGTCTAATAGCGATTGCTATGTGGAATACAAGAGTGTTCATCAAAAAAACGGAGAAGTACTGTATCTATTTCTAATTAAAGAGAATTCAAAATTACCTTCGAAGACTATCGATAAAATCAGCGAGGTTGTACAGGTGGCCATCAATTTGTGGGGGGATAAGCATAACGAGGTCAGCGAATATGCCCTGGTAAAAGCGATTATTAATGATGAGAGCGATAAAATGCGAAGACTGGCTCATCTTCTCCATATTGATGTTGCTTCCATTCAGATGATGTGGTTAGTATTTATTGATGATTTGTCGAAAGAAAAGCAGATTCGCGAAGAGTTGGAAGAGTATTTGTTCAAATATTACAAAACAGCTGTCATTCAAACCATCGATCATTGTATCATTGCCCTCATGGGAAATTGCTCTTACAAGTACAATGAGTATGAAATTGCAGCCGAGTATATCGACACAACGAATTCTGCCTCGCTTATATCCGAAATGGTCTATGCCCCTAGAATGAGAAATACGCAAGATGTAAGGCGCATGTACCGGCTGGTGAACAGTGTGGGACGGAAGGTCCATCTGATTTATGAGCACCGTAAATTGTATACGGCAGCTGAGATGCGTTCGATGAAACAAGCGATCGATATGAGTGCACAAGGAGAGGAAGTCCTTGAGGAATGGTTGGCTGTTATTGATCCCATTCTGGGTGATCCAGATTCACTTAAGACACTCATGACCTTTTTGTTAGATGCCAAAGGGAATTATGATGACTGTGGAAAAATGCTGTTCGTGCATAAAAACACAGTGAAATATCGGATTAAGAAGATCAGCGAATTAATTGGTTATGATGTAACGGTGAACTCCGAATTTTATGATGTTTGCATTGCTTGTATGATTTATCGACTGATACACAGCTAGTTAAATCCGTAGCTTTTGTCAAAAGGACAAAAATTACGGATTTTTTTTGGGTTTTAGCAAAAGACGTAATGCCATGAATCCCTCTATAATAAGAAAAATTCACTTAACGAGGGGGAGAAATGATATGAGAAAGGACGGGGAGCATCAGTCTTGGTTCACCTTGGGGATGGTTTGGGCCGGAGCGGTGATCAGTATACCAGGTCTCCTGGTTGGGAATACGCTGATCGCAGGGATGAGCTTATCTAAAACACTATTGATCGCCTTTTTGGGTTATTCCATCATCGTTGTCCTGATGATCCTTCAGGGCATTCAGAGCACGGATCTCGGCAAATCAACCGTTCAAGTCGCAGCTCAGGTATTTGGCAAACAGGGCTCGCGCACCATTTTATCCATGATTCTCGCCATTGCTTGCCTCGGGTGGTTCGGGATTCAGGCTAATGTATGCGGAGCAGCACTGGCTAATCTGCTGGCGGAGTATGGAATGACAATCCCAGTTCCCCTGGCTTCATTGATTAGTGGTCTGGTTATGGTCGTCTCAGCGATGTACGGTATTAAAGTGCTGCGAGTACTTAGTTATATAGCAGTGCCTCTACTCATTGTGATATGCATATATGGCTTAATCCAAGCGTTCACGATGGATTCCATTCATCATATTTGGAGCTACCGGCCTGAGAAGCAAATGAACTTCATGGATGGACTAGCTGTAACCATAGGCTCATTTGCTTTAGGGGCCGTTATTGCAGGCGATTATTCGCAGTTTTCGAGAAAGCGTTCCGATGTATTGAAAGCAGCGTTAATCGGTATTGTACCTTCTGGCGTATTGATGATTAGTGTAGGTGCAATTCTATCTTTTGCTTATCAGACTAGTGATATTGCAGCCGTCTTTATAAATATTACAACGCCTTTTATTGGGGGCACAGTGCTAATCCTGGCTACATGGAAAACAAATATGGTTAATGCAATCTCAGGTGGATTTGCCCTCACCAACGTATTGCATATTTCCAAGGATAAAGAGAAATGGACAGTAGGGGTGGCGGGACTCATCGGGACCGTGCTTGCAGTGATCGGAATTTTGAATTATTTTACGCCAGTCATGTCGGTCTTGTCAGCAATGGTTCCGCCAGTAGCAGGGGTTATGATCGCTTCTTATTGGATAATGAACAAGGGGGATAAGAACCGTTGGAAGGAAACAGAGGGGGTTAATCGTCTGGGCGTAATTTCCTGGCTGATCGGTTCAATTATAGCCTGTATGCCAGTTGTTCTGTCCTTCTTCCCAAGCTTACCCCAAGTATCGAATCAGCCATTGATCGGCATCATTATTTCTTTTGCCATGTATGTGGTTTGCTACCGGATCATGGCCAGAAAGTCAGTCCTATTGGAGGGGAATTAAATGAGATATTTAGATAAACAAGCGATTGAGTATATTGCTGTAGGCGCCGCATTCTTAGGAACAGGTGGAGGAGGAGATCCTTACATCGGTAAACTCATGGCTTTATCAGCCATTGAAAAAAACGGACCAGTAAAGCTTTACTCTGTGGATGAAATTGAAGATGAGGATTTCTTCATTCCTTCTGCCATGATGGGCGCGCCTTCCGTATTGATAGAGAAATTTCCGAAAGGAGACGAATTTGTCAAGGTGTTTCAGAAGCTGGCCAAGTATTTGGGCAGAGAGAAAATTTCAGGCACCTTTCCGATGGAAGCGGGCGGAGTCAATTCCATGATTCCGATCGTCGTTGCAGCACAGTTGAATTTACCGCTTATTGATTGCGATGGCATGGGCAGAGCATTTCCTGAGTTGCAAATGGTGACGTTTAACCTCGATGGCATTTCGGCTGCACCGATCGCCATTGCAGATGAGAAAGGGAACATCGGTATCTTCGAGACGATCGACAATAAATGGACGGAACGGTTGGCACGTACAGCAACGGTGGAGATGGGGGCAAGTGCTTTAGTTAGCCTGTATCCGACGACGGGAGCTCAAATCAAGAAAAGCGGTGTCCATCACATCGTGACTCTATCGGAGCAGATCGGAGAGATCATTTCCTCCAAAAATAGAGATGCAAAAGACAAGCTTGAGCAGCTTTTAAGTCTGACCTCCGGATATGAGTTGTTCCAGGGGAAAATAACAGATGTCATCCGGGAAACGAAGGGCGGCTTTAATTTTGGAAAAATGAACCTGGAAGGCATTGAGATGAACAAAGACGAGCAGATGAAGGTTTATTTTCAGAATGAGAACCTGCTTGCCGAGAAGAACGGTCAGGTTGTAGCGATGACGCCGGATTTAATATGTTTGGTCGACTATGAAACCTTGCTTCCCGTGACGACGGAGAGTTTGAAATATGGAAAACGCGTTCGCGTCATCGGGTTGCCAGCGCATCCCAAGTGGAGAACCGAAATGGGAATCAAGACGGTAGGACCGAGATACTTTGGGTATGATTACGATTATGCTCCGATTGAAGAATTGATAAGTAAGGCGGTGGCTAGCCATGTATAGAATTGGAATAGATGTAGGCGGCACGAATACAGATGCTATTATTTTGGACGAGCATAACCGGTTAATCCATAGCGTGAAATCCCCAACGACACTAGATATAAAGACAGGGATTGTGACGTCGCTGCGAAAAGTACTGATGGAAGCGAATGTTGATAAGACGAAAATTACGCATGCGATGCTTGGGACAACGCAGTGCACCAATGCGATCGTTGAACGGAAGAAATTGGCCAAAGTCGGTGTAATCCGCTTGGGATTCCCCGCTACCGCTTCTGTTCCTCCATATACGGCTTGGCCTCAAGACATGGTAGAGAAACTAACAGGAAACTATGCTCTAGTTCAAGGTGGCTACGAATATGATGGTCAATTGCTTAGTGAGGTCGACGAGCAGGAGATTAACGAGCTGCTAACGAAGTGGCGTGATAAAGTAGAAGCTATTGCGATCATTGGTGTATTCTCCTCCATCAAAAATGATCAGGAGCTCAAGGTGCGAGACTTAATCTGGGAAGCATACGGGGAAGACTATCCGGTGTCCTGTTCGTCCTTGATCGGATCTGTTGGTCTGATTGAAAGAGAGAATGCAACGATTCTGAATGCGGCTTTATGCCATGTGATCGAAACGACCACCACAGGTTTTGCTAATGCGTTAGAAGCGGAAGGGATTAAAGATGTTGAAGTGTACCTATGCCAGAATGACGGTACGCTCATGTCGATTGAATATGCCAAGCAATTCCCGATTCTTACGATTGCTTGCGGACCAACGAATAGTATTCGGGGAGCCTCCTATTTGGCAAACATTAAAGATACAATGGTCATCGACGTAGGCGGTACAACATCGGATATCGGTGTTTTGCAGGATGGATTCCCAAGAGAATCCTCTGTAGCGGTAGAAATAGGCGATATTCGCACCAATTTCAGAATGCCAGATATTATCTCAGTAGGGCTCGGCGGCGGAAGCATTGTGCGTGTAGAGGGTGGCAAGATAACAGTTGGTCCAGATAGTGTAGGCTATAGGATCGGAGAAGAAGCGCTTATATTTGGTGGAAGCACCATGACTGCGACGGACATCGCGGTTCGTCTCGGACTAGCTGACATGGGAGATAAGAGTTTGGTCAGTCATATCGATGAAGAGTTTGCAAGACAAGTCCAAACCGTAATTTCTTCGATCATTGCCAAAGCGATTGATAAGATGAAAACTTCTTCCGTAGATGTGCAGATCGTACTCGTAGGCGGCGGTAGCGTGATTATTCCAGATGAGATTCCTGGGGTAGCGGATATCGTGAAAGTGGAGAACGGCGGAGTTGCGAATGCCATCGGAGCATCGATCTCTCAAATTAGCGGACAGTACGAACAAATCTACATTTATTCCCGTGAACCGCGAGAGCAGTCGCTTAAGGATGCTGAGGAAAAAGCAGTGAAACAAGCAGTCATCGCAGGAGCCGATCCGGCTACGATAAATTTGGTTGAAGTTGAAGAGACCCCGCTTGCCTATCACCCGGAGAATGCAACTCGGTTAAGAGTCAAAGTTGTAGGTAAAATGAGTTAGAGGCATGTTTTGCGGATTAGGATTGTAACTGAGGCTTCTCGTTAATTGTACAAATTAATGAGAAGCTTCTTTTTGTCAACGAGGTTAGGCTAATTAAGCTATAATTAGTTATCACAATATGTATGGAAAGGATTCGATAATTGATGAGACGTAAGTCACTTGGCTCCTCTGATCTAATCATTAGCGAGATCGGTCTTGGCTGCATGTCTTTGGGAACAGAAGAGCGAAAAGCAATTGGAATTATCCATGAAGCCTTAGATCAAGGTGTTAATTTTCTAGATACGGCGGATATATACGATCATGGACGTAATGAAGAGCTGGTAGGCAAGGCAATTAAGGGAAGGCGCGATCGCGTAGTACTTGCCAGCAAGGCTGGGAATCGGCGGATTGAGGGTAGGGAGGGCTTGGTCTGGGACCCTAGCAAAGCTTACATCAAATCAGCTATTAAGGAAAGTCTGCGTAGATTGCAGACCGATTATTTGGATCTGTATCAACTGCATGGGGGAACGATCGAGGATCCTATCGATGAGACGATCGAGGCATTTGAGGAGCTGAAGCAAGAAGGCTTAATTCGCTACTATGGGATATCTTCCATTAGGCCGAATGTTATACGGGAGTTTGCAACTCGATCATCAATGGTTAGCGTGATGAATCAATATAGTATTCTTGATCGACGTTCTGAGGAAGAGGTATTGCCGCTGCTGCATGAGAAAGGGATTAGCGTGATTGCCAGAGGACCGCTAGCTAGCGGGGCGCTTGCTGCTGAACGTGAGGTTACTAAAGGATATTTGAACTACACCCCAGAAGAAATTGTTGAACTTCGTACAAAGTTAAGTGCTGTAGCTGGGGAATGTAATAGAACGATGACAGAGCTTGCAATTCGTTATTCGCTCAGCCATCCTGCAGTTGCGACAGTTATTCCGGGTGCAAGCTCACGAGAGCAATTGCTGGCGAATATTGCTGCAGCCAATACTCCTTCTCTAACCCAAGAAGAGATAGAGGCAATTAAGCAGATTAGCGAAGCGAATCGCTATGAGCAGCATCGATAGAGTGATCGCACTTATATGTGGTCAAAAATGTCCGAGTGAGCAGGCCACCTGGCTTAATTTTCACGACCAGAGCTATTTTCATTAAAGTGTTCAAAAAATTTACCGGCATGACCCCCAAACAGTACAGAAATGCGGAATTTCGGCCGGATGGATTTGACAACTTTCGCTAAATTCAATATAATCTTTCATAATTCTATATTTGATATACGTTGAAAGAGCGAAGTAGCGGCAGTCACTGTTCTCAGAAAGCCAGGGGTTGATGGAACCTGGCAGCATACTGTTCAACCGGCGAATTACACTCTGGAGTATCTTGGGTAATGCCAAGCGGATAGCTAACGATACATAGCTCTGAGTGGTATGATGAGGTTAATGCTCTCATACAAAATTGGGTGGTAACACGGTTATTCAATCGTCCCTGGATCTGCTATGCAGAACTGGGGGCGATTTTTTAGTTGGTGATGAAGTCACGTATATCTAGCTTGATAGGATAAGAGATGATATGGGAGGCGGAAGTAAAAATGAATATTATTGATGAACTACAATGGCGCGATGCGATTAATCAGCAGACGGATGCGGAAGGGCTTCGCAAGCTGACGGAAGAGAAGGCAATCTCCTTGTACTGCGGGGTGGACCCGACTGGAGACAGTATGCATATCGGACATTTGATTCCTTTTATGATGCTGAAGAGATTTCAATTAGCAGGCCATAAGCCCGTAATTTTGATTGGCGGAGCGACAGGAACGATCGGCGATCCAAGCGGACGTCAGACGGAGCGGACTCTACAGACGATGGAGCAGGTGCAGGCGAATGTGGAATCATTAACCGCGCAAATGAAGAAGCTGTTCTTGACGGACGGGGATAACCAACTGCGCATGGTGAACAACTACGATTGGACGCATGAATTGAACGTCATTGATTTCCTGCGCGACTTCGGAAAGAACTTCAGCATCAATACGATGCTTGCCAAGGATATTGTAGCTAGCCGCCTGGAGAGCGGAATCTCCTTCACTGAGTTCTCCTATCAAATTCTGCAGTCTATGGACTTCCTGCACCTCTACCAGAATGAAGACGTGCAGCTGCAAATCGGCGGCTCCGATCAATGGGGGAACATCACAAGCGGTTTGGATCTGATCCGTAAAAAAGAAGGCTCTGAAGCAAAAGCATTCGGCCTGACGATTCCGCTGATGCTGAAGGCAGACGGCACGAAGTTCGGCAAGACGGTCGGCGGCGCAATCTGGCTCGATCCGAAGAAGACGACGCCGTATGAATTTTACCAGTTCTGGGCGAATACCGATGACCGCGATGTGGTGAAATACCTGAAGTACTTCACCTTCCTGGACAAAGAGACGATTGAAAATCTGTCCGAAAAAGTAAAAACCGAGCCGCATAAGCGCGAGGCGCAAATTACGCTTGCTGAAGAGATGACCAAATTCGTGCATGGCGAGGAAATGCTAGCCCAAGCTCAGCGGATCACGGCAGCGCTCTTCAGCGGAGATATCAAATCGCTGACGGCTGATGAGATCGAACAAGGCTTCAAGGAAATGCCAACCTTCGAAGCGACCAAGGAATCCAAGAATATCGTTGACTGGCTTGTCGATGTTGGCATAGAACCGTCCAAGCGTCAAGCGCGTGAGGATATTTCTAGCGGGGCTATCACTTTGAACGGAGACCGTATCAGCGAGCTTGAGTTCGAAGTTAGCGCAGATCATGCTATTGAAGGCCGCTTCATCATTATCCGCAAAGGGAAGAAGAAGTATCATCTTGTGAAGCTGGCGAAGGACTATAAACAGTCGTTTTAAAAGAGGCATAGCCCTGTTTCTTGTAATTGGAGAAAGGGGCTATGTTTTTTTACTTCAAATTTTGTTCATTCCAACCGACATATAGAGGAAGAAATATGATTTATCAAGGAGAGGGGTTAGAGAAATGGACAAGAAGATCGCATTTCGGAAATTGGCGAAGCCAATCAGAAGTAAAGGAGGGATATTAACGATCGCTGCAGCTGCGGCTGTATTGATGACAACGATTCTATCCGCTAACGCTGCTTATGCCAAGCATAATGTGAATGAGCATGTGCAGCAGCATACGCGTGCGGAAATCGTGCAGAAGATGAAGGAGTACGTATCGGAGCGTTCCGATGAAGAGTACCTATGGGAAGAGGCTTATGAAGAGAAGCCCGACATAAATTCTTCTTATTCTCCGGGAAAATTAAAGGAAGCATACATACGGGAAGGTCTTAAAGCAGTGAATTGGGTCCGATATCTAGCTGGTCTGCCGGACGATATCGAAGCGGATCTTACACTGGGCAATCAACAGCAGGCAGCAGCGCTTCTCAATGCTGTACATGGGGAATTGAATCATTATCCCACACAGCCTCAGGGGATGAGCGCGAGTCTATACAGCCTCGGGGCTAATGGAGCCAAGAGCAGCAATATCGCTTATGGGGCAGATAATTTCATGGAAGCCGTGGTGGATCTATATATGGCCGATTCGAGCACGGGCAATATCGATAGGGTTGGGCATCGACGCTGGATACTCAATCCGAGTATGAAGAAGACGATGTTCGGCGCTGCGTTAGGGCAGTCGGGAACACACGAAGTTGCATATTCCAATATGTATTCATTCGATAAGTCTCGGCCTGCAGGAGAAGTCACTTATGAATATATTGCCTGGCCAGCGGCGGGGCAGTTCCCGCTTGAAGTATGGCATGACAAGGACCCATGGTCGATCTCGCTGAATCCGGATATTTATGATAATACAAAGACAAGCAGTGTCACGGTCAAAATGACCCGCCAATCCGATGGCAAGGTATGGAGCTTCAGTGCGGAGGATCGGGATAAAGCCGGCAAGTATTTTACCGTGGATAAGGGCGGCTACGGGATTCCTTACTGCATCATTTTCCGTCCGGATCTACCGATGGAATATAAGGCAGAGGATCAGTTCCATATCGAAGTGACAGGGCTCTATAACAAGGGAAGCGGGCAGCCGCTCTCGCTCTCGTATGATACTCAGTTCTTCAAGGCCAAACAGGAGACAGAACAACCGATAGAACAACCAATGAGTCCAACAGTGAATACGGTTCAGATCAGCCCTTGGGCTAAGGAGGATTATCAGAAGCTTAGCGAACATTCACTGCTGGAAGGTCTAGAAGGCAACAATCATGCAAGCCAAATCAGCCGCAAGGAGTTTACCTATATCGCTTTTAATCTATATAAATATAAATCAGGTTATGAAATGCAGGGGATAGAAAGTCCGTTCAGTGATATTGATCAAGACAGAGTCTCCCATGCGGCGAGGCTTGGACTGATTCAGGGGACTTCGGAGGGGAAATTCTCTCCCGAGCAGAAGCTTACCCGCCAGGAAGCGGTCATCATGCTGATGAATCTCTACAAGAAGCTTGGCGGTGATGTCTCCGCTTTGAAGGGTACAAGCTCTGCTTTTGCAGATGATGCCGCGATTGCTGCCTGGGCCAAGCAAGATGCCTATGCCGCGTATCAGTTGGGACTGATTCAAGGAATGGGGAAGAATCAATTTCGCCCGAAGGATAATTTAACCAAGGAACAGGCTTATGTCATGCTGGCCAAATTGTTGGACAAATAAGAGGTAAAGTCAATGCATGGAAAAACCACCGGATGAAAAATTCCGGTGGTTTTCTGCTATACAGAATCATTATTCGACTCTCTGACAATCGTAAACATAACATTTAACGGCATCAAAACCATATGCTCGGTCGCCTTGGATGAGCCATTGCTCATTGACCCTTTTGACGGTGATTTGTCCTTCAATCGGAATACGATCTTGCTCCTTGTTATCTGCATTGAACATAATAATATCTACTTTATAGTTCAGAGAGACGATATCTTCCTGCTGATTTCTAAAATCAAACTGAAGATTGTCGGGCCGCAAAGACACCTTCTGCTTGTTGCTAATAATAACGAGCAGACTCCGATCTCTGACTTTCCTCTCAAAATATTGATCCGTCAAATAAGGCTTGATCTTCTCAAGGATATTTTGGTAGGCTTCTCCAGATTCTAAGTCTTCAACATAATCGACTTCATACTCCGCCAGCTTATAGGCTTTGGCGAGCTCGGTAGCTTCTTCCACAGCGGCGGCAGGTAATTGCTGGTCATTGACGATTACTGTCTGATCCAGGTTGGCTTCAGGATCTTGAGAATATTGCCCAGCTCCCGATGGGGTACATCCCGCCATGAGTAAAATGAAGCTTATAAGGGCAGTAGATACGATCGCTGAGTTTCGCATGTACTGCAGCACCTCTCTTCACCTGATAACAACAATAATACTATATTTTGTATTTTTCAGCCAGTTAATCCAGGAGTTCTTCAAATTCGAGGATCGTATTAGCTGCATCTAAAGTGTACTCAATTATTCATAAACGTAGCGGAAATGAGATTGGTGAGGGCTCGGGGTGCCTTTATTTGTGTTGGAATGATTTTGAGTCACTTTATTAGGAATATATAACGTTTTTGGACTGTGGTCTAACGTTTATTGTCTAGAAAAATGTAAGCGGTTTCTTTTACAATTAAATTATCAGTACAATACATCAACGGGGGGGACGGAGTGAACATGAAAAAGGTGAGACAAAGACGCCTGCGGACGCGCTGGCGCAAACAGGATACAGAACTAACGCTCTTGGCGTTGCCAACTACCGTTTGGTATATATTGTTTTGCTTCTTGCCCATGTTCGGCATCATCATCGCCTTCAAGAATTTCAAAATAACGGGAGGATTCCTGAGCAATGTCTTCAATAGCTCATGGTCCGGATTCAAAAATTTTGAATTTCTGTTCAAATCCAATGATGCCTGGATCATTATCCGCAACACGCTGGGCTATAACTTCTTGTTCATTATTCTGGGCATTGTAATTCCCGTGACCTTAGCACTGATGATTGGCCATCTGCATAACCGTAGAGCGGGTAAAGTCTATCAAACAATGATGTTCTTGCCTTACTTCCTATCCTGGGTAGTTGTCTCTGCAGTCATTTGGGCTTTCTTGAGCTTCGACAAGGGGATTGCGAACCAGATGCTGATCCAGATGGGCAGCGAACCCGTGAACTGGTATATGGAGCCCAAATATTGGCCGTTCTTCTTGGTATTCATGAATATATGGAAGGGTCTTGGCTACGGTATGGTTGTCTATCTGGCCACCATTACCGGCATTGATAGTACTTACTATGAGGCGGCCGTCATTGACGGGGCGTCCATTTGGCAGCAGACCAAGTATATCACTCTGCCGATGATGAAGCTGGTTATCGTGATGATGTTCATTTTGGCTGTCGGCCGGATCTTCTATACAGATTTTGGTTTGTTCTTCCAGGTCCCAAGGGATTCCAACTCTCTATTTAACGTAACCACCACCATAGACGTGTTGGTGTATAAACAGCTCAAGACTGCTACCGTCGGCATGGCATCCGCTGCTGCATTTGTGCAATCCGTTATGGGCTGTCTGACCATTCTACTCGCCAACTGGATCGTTCGCAGAATAGATCCGGACAGCGCGATGATGTAAAGGGGGCGAGTCTATGGCATCAAGAGCTGAAGGAATGACCGGTCTTGAGAAGTTTAACCGAATTGGTAAAGGAATGAACGTTCTTTTTCACCTGATTTTTATTCTAATCGCTCTGGTCTGTGTGGTCCCTTTGTTAGTGGTCCTCTCCATCTCGCTTTCGAGTGAAGAATCCATCAGGCAGACGGGATATCATATGATTCCAACAATGCTATCAACCGAGTCTTATAGCTTTGTCATCCAGCAAGGTACGATGATTCTTCGGGCATTAGGGGTATCGGTATTGGTTACCGTGGTTGGAACCGTTCTGGGCGTACTCTTGACAACATCGATGGGCTATGTACTTTCACAATCGAATTACAAATTAAAAGGACTGCTGACCTGGGTCGTCTTTATCCCGATGGTATTTAACGGCGGCTTGGTATCCAGCTACTATATTAACTCGAACCTGCTTGGACTCAAGGATACGGTTTGGGCGCTTATATTACCGTTAGCGGTGTCATCCTTTAACGTAATTATTTGCAAAACCTTCTTCAAAAGCACGATTCCGGATGGTCTCATCGAATCGGCGGAAATAGACGGCGCCAGCCAGTTTCGTATCTTTTTCTCGATCATTTTACCTATATCACTGCCGGTCTTGGCCACCATCGGGCTGTTTCTATGCTTTGCTTATTGGAATGACTGGTTCCAATCCATGCTCTATATCAATAATCAGGATCTCTATTCGCTGCAAGCTTTGCTTAATAACTTGATGAGCAACGTAGATGCGCTTGCTAGAAATGCATCCAGTATGGGCGTCAGCTACTCTATGTTAGTAGCTACTATGCCGAAAGAGACTGCACGCATGGCCGTGGCAATTTTAATTGTACTGCCTGTGGCCTTTGCGTATCCCTTCTTCCAGAAATACTTTATTTCCGGTTTGACGGTGGGAGCTATCAAAGGTTGACCTGAAATAAACCAGACTTTCTGGTTTATCATATCATCTCAGAACATGCACACGGTGAACATTCATAGAAGGGGGTAAATATTTGTGAAAAGATCATGGAAGCTTCTATCTACACTCTGTATTGTCATGCTGTTAATGTCGTCTCTTGCCGCATGCGGCGGCTCGAATTCCAAGTCCGAAGGCTCTGGCGGAGATGCGAATTCCACAGCTCAGACAAACTCGGGCGATACGGACAAGGCTAAGGATTCGGCGGATATTCCTACTTTGGTATGGTGGACGATCGGGGGGACAGTTCCTGATAACTTTGATAAGGCTATCGCAGCAATGAACGAGTATACGGCTGAGAAGATCGGTGTCAAAATCGATATCAAGGTGGCGAGCTGGGGCGATTGGGATACCAAGATCAACACGATTGTGAATACCGGTGAGCCTTTTGACATTATGTTCACGAACAATACGAAATACAATCAGCAGGTGTCGATGGGCGCTTTTGCCGACATTACGGACTTGGTTCAAAGCGAGTCGCCTGAATTATACAAACTTATTCCTGAGAAAGTCTGGGATGGAACCAAGATCGAAGGTAAAATTTACTCTGTTCCAACCTATAAAGACTCGTCCGTGACTCAATATTGGGTATTTGATAACAAATTCGTACAGAAGTACGGGATCGATCTAAACAACATCAAAACATTGCAGGATCTTGATAAGCCATTGCACGACATGAAAGCTGGGGAAGGTAAAAACTTCTATCCGTTGCCTTTAACCCAAAGCGATGGATTCAACGGCTTTATGAATAGTTATGATGATCTTACTCTCGGCCTTGCTCCAATCGGTGTGAAGTTCGATGATCCATCCCGTAAAGTGGTATCGACGTTGGAGCAATCGGATGTGATGGAAAACCTCAAACTGCTGCATCAATGGTATAAGGATGGTATCATTAACCCGGATGCTCCTACTAAGGGAGAGCCGGATAAAGGCCGCGCGTTCTTTAGCGCTCAAGCGTTCCCTGGCGCAGAAGCGAACTGGCAGATTACTGAGGGCGTAGAAAAATACGACATGGTGCAGACCTTTGGTCCTCTGTTCACAACGAGTACGATTCAAGGTTCCTTAAATGCCATTTCTGCAAACTCTAAATATAAGAATGAAGCTTTGAAATATCTTGAGCTGGTGAATACAGATCCGAAACTGCGTAATATGCTGGCCTTTGGTGAACTCGGCGTGGACTATGATAATGTGAATGGTGAGAAGGTGATCGAGCGGAAGACAGATACTTGGCCGCTAGCTGCTTATACACAAGGTACATTCTTTGATTTGGCGGTGACGAAGGGGGCTCCTGAAGATCAGTGGGAGCAAGTTCGCAAGCTGAATGAAGAAGCATCTTCCTCATCCATCTTGGGCTTTGCCTTGGATATTAGCAATCTATCTACCGAAGTAGCCAATACCAAGGCTGTATGGGATAAATATCGCTATGAACTGATGACAGGTGCTTCCGATCCAGAAGTTATGGTTCCAAAGATTGTTGCTGAAATGAAAGCAGCAGGTATGGAGGCCATCATGAAGGCTGCCCAGGAACAGATCGAGGCATATTTCAAATAATTATGAAATGACGGTGTTGTTTCGAAAGCTCGAACAGGGGGTAGCCTCTGTTCGAGTTTTCCTATTCAGGTTGTATGCTATCTTATAGATAGAATTGATTTTTTTAAGGCAACAACTTATTTTGGTATCAGATACATAACTACATAAGCCTATGGCAAAGGAGGCGTCGCATCGTGTCCTTTTTACAGATTAAAATATATCGCGGCAAATTCATTGCTTATACGGTATTTGTGGTGTCTGTCGGTCTGGGCATCGGTTTACTTACCTGCGCCATACTTCTGTATCAGTGGGTAGATAACGCTCGGAACGAGGCTTCCAGTGCCTTTATTCGTGTGGAGAATACCTTCCAGTATAATGCTGATCGTATTGAGGCCTATATGCAGCGAGTCTACTCCAACAGCGGATTAATGGCTGATGTCCGCTGTTTTCTAGGTAATAGCGCTGAAGGATATCTTACCAGCAGACTTCAGGAAAGCCGCTATAACCAGCCGCTCGTTTCCTTTCCGGATGATATGAAGTCTTTTTTGTATAGCGGGGGCCAAGGAGACATCATTCAAGTAAGCTTGCATACCGAGCAGCTAGGGAATATGATCCGCTTTGACAATAACGGCAATGCAAGCTTCAAGTTTCAGCTTCCTAACACGGACGAAGCCTTCCAGGAGTCTATTCATAAGGGATTCGTCTACCGCAAAAAATTGTCCGACCCGAACCAGATTTCGCGCCAACTGGGCGAATTTCGCTTTTTGGTCAGCAGTGACCGAATATTCAGGAATGTTAATAATTACCGCGTTGATCAAGCGGCTATTGTCAGTGTTTCTGGCGATATATACCCGATCGTTGGGGCTAATCGTCATACTGAAGAGCTAGCCCGTCAGGCCGTGGCGGATGGGCGCAGCCAAGGCTATCTGTCCATGGGTGGTCTAAACGGTGTTTTTTTCGTCACGCATCCCTCTACCAAGTTCGATTATCAGTTCGTTGGCTTAGTGGATCTGGGTGCGATGATCCGTAATCAAGCGGGCGTGCTCTTAACCGTCTTTCTTATTGTTCTGTCAGCGATGATCAGCGTTCTGATGCTCATTGTTCATAATCTAAGAGATGACGCCAGATTTCTTCATCATATTATTCATTCCATGGGACGAGTAAAAACCGCAGACTTCACGCCAGAGACGCCTGCACGTTATCGGCGCAACGAATATGATATGATCTCGCGAGAATTAGAAGATATGGCCAGACAGTTGGATAAGTATATCCGTACAGAATATTTGCTGAAGCTGAAGCAACAAGAAACTGAGATGAAGGCGCTTCAGAATCAGATCAATCCCCACTTCTTATACAACACCTTAGAGGCTATACGTTCTAGAGCATTAGTGAATAGCGATGTTGACACTGCCGATGCCATCGCCACTCTAGGCGCTCTATATCGTGGTATAGTGAAACATGAGAACATTATTACGATCGGCAAGGAGCTATCTTTGCTGCAAGAATACCTCAAAATCATGGAATTTAAATATCCGGACCGGTTTTATTATCAATTTAATGTAGATGAGACATTGTTATCTTTACCTACCGTCAAATTCTGGATGCAGCCCCTCGCGGAGAACTTTTTCGTGCACGGGTTTAACCCAAGCAATGAGTTCAATTTATTGGTCATTAAAGGATGGGAAGCCGAGAAGCATTTCATGCTTGAAATTGTGGATAATGGCAAGTGGATTACCGAGGAGCGTTTGAAAGAAATCCGCGACACTTTATTTCGCAAGGATGATGCTCCAGTGAAGAATATCGGGCTGCATAATGTGTATACTCGGCTGCATTTTTTCTATGGCGAAGGCTTTGCCATGAAGATTGAAAATAATGAAGAAGCGGGTGTCAAGATTTCTGTAATCATTCCAAAGGAGGTCGCTTTGCATGTACAAACTTCTGATTGTGGATGACGAGCCTCAGATTTTAGAAGGAATGAAACGAACCCTGAATTGGGAGAAGTATGGCTTTGGCTGTATTGAGACGAGCGAGACGGTAGAGGATGCTATCTCAAAGGCCGTGGCAATCTATCCAGATCTAGCCATCTTTGATGTATGTATCGGCAAGGACCGGGGCTATGACGCCATACACAGGCTTAATCAGTTGGGCCTACCGGCGAAGTATATTATCATGAGTGGTTACAGTGAATTTGAATACGCTCAAGAAGCCATTAGGTGCGGGGTCAAGGATTACCTGCTCAAGCCTGTAAATCGATCGATACTGCAGCATGTTGTTGAGAAGATCATTGTAGAAGATCTGCATGGCACTATTGAAGGGACAGATCATGATGATATCAACATAGATCCCGTTCTAGGAGTACGTTATGATAGTCTGTCCAAACTTATCAACCGGATCCTGTTGATGGTCAAGTCGGAATATACTCAGAACATATCATTGAAGGTGGTAGCGGAACAGTTCCGCATGAATGGAACTTACTTGGGGCAGCTGTTTCTAAAGGAAACACAAATGAAATTTTCCGAATACGTTATGGCTTACCGGATGCTCCGGGCACGTGAACGAATTTTATCCACCGACGAGAAGATAGCTAGTATTGCGATATCCGTAGGATATCCAAGCTTGAGTTATTTTTACACGCATTTTCACAGCTTCTTCGGTAAGTCGCCGTCAGATTTAAGGAAGTAGATACTGTGCTCTAGGAGGGCGGGAAGGAGACAAGTTATGCCGCGGCAGCAACTTACCTTTGGTATAAGTCGACTCGTTACGATACTAATGCTCACCATGGGTGTTGTCATGGCTTCGGCAGGTTGTTCTTTGTTCGCTAGCAATGGGGAGGAGAGCACCTCTGACGAAGACACGGTGAATCTCATCTATTATACAATTGGGGAACCGGACAAAGATCTTAAGATGGTGAATGATAAGATCAATGAGATCCTGGCTCGAAAAATTGGTATTACCATTACTTACGTTAAAATAGGGTGGCAAGAGTATGAAGACCGTCTGAACACGATGGTATCTGCAGGCACTCCCTTTGATATCGCTTTTGCTCCGGAATACGCAACCTACATCCAACGAGGGGCCTGGCTGCGATTGGATGATTATCTCTCCAGCGTAGGCAAAGAAATGTATGACGTTATCGATCCTATTTTTTGGGAAGGTATGCGAATGCACGATGGCAGCATTTACGGCGTACCGACCAACAAAGAGCTGGCCACGCGAGAGCAATGGATGTACCCAGATGAACTTGTGAAAAAGTACAATATTGATATTTCTGGATACAATACTTTGGAATCACTTGAACCGCTGTTTAAAATGATCAAAGAAAAGGAACCTGCTTACCAGCCGGTGGAGTTGGATAAGGACTCTCAGAATTTTTTTGCACTGGATGGTTATGAGTATATTATCGACAAAAAACTTCCCCTGATGGTCCTGTCACAAGATCCCGATGCTCCGGTTGTGAATATCTTCGAGACGAAGGAAGCAAGGAAGGTGCTGTATACTCTCAGACGTTATTATATAGCAGGTTATATCAACGAAGATGCAGCTTTGCGGGAGAACCAGGGGCTGGGCAGAAATGAACGAGTCTTCTGGAAAGCCGCGGGAGGTGGCCCACTCTCGGAGAATAGCTGGAGTAAGGATCGTGGATATAAGGTGGTGGCCCATCCTGTAACCCCTTTGCTGGTCACGACAGAATCTGTTCGAGGAGGAATCATAGCGGTTAGTGCAGATACTAAACATCCCGTAGAGTGTATGAAATTCTTAAATGTCTTGAATACCGATCCTGAGGTTCGTAATCTATTCAATTATGGTATCGAAGGCGTACATTATAATCTGGATTCCAATGGTCAAGTCGTACTTATAAGGCCGAAGGATAGCCACGGGGATCCTATACCTGACGCACCGCCAAATTATACGGGAGTGCAGTATACCCAGGGCAACTGGTTTATCCTGAAGACGATGGGGGGAGACGTACCGGATCCTTTGAATAAATGGGAACAGTATCGTGATTCGAACAGCCATGCCCTCAAGTCAAGCATATTTGGATTTACGCCGAATCTATCCTCTATGCCGATTCAGCGGAAGAATATTGAAATGGTCTGGGAGAAATATTATCCCAGCCTGATGACAGGAAGCCTGGATGTGGACGCTGAGCTGCCAAAGTTCAATGATGAGCTCAAACAGGCGGGTATCGATGAAGTACGGGCGGAGGTTCAGAAGCAGCTTGACGACTGGCGTGCTGAGCACAATAGAAAGTGAATTTAAGATTCGACATACAAAAGCCAGTTCAGCTCCATCCTCAGATGGCTGCCGAACTGGCTTGATTATAATCGGAAGAACTGAGATGCCTGCTATCTTCTCGGCCTTCTGAAGCGGCCAAGAATTTCTGTCGATTGCACGACATTCATAAACGCTTTCGGATCTGTTGTCATGACTGTCTTGCGAACGGACGGCACCTCATACCGTGTCGTCACGGTCATAAGCATATAGTTGTCTTCCTCACTGTAGCCGCCTTCGGAATGGAGACAGGTGATCCCATGATGCAGCTTGCGCAGCTGGGAGAGCATCTCGTCCTTCTTCTTCGTTACGATGAAGCAGGTCACCTTAACATGATCTACGTGGATCATATCAACGACTTTTCCCTTAATGTAGGTTGACAGCATGGAATAGAGCGCCAAATCCCAGCTCTTATAGAAGCCTAGGACCAGAATGACGATCCCGTTCAATACTAACAGAATATTTCCCATAGCGAAGTCATGCTTGTATGTAACGATGGAGCCGACGATATCAAAGCCGCCGGTAGACCCGCCAACACGTAATGATAAGCCGATGCCGATTGCGGAAATAATCCCGCCGAAGATGGCACCTAGAATCGGATCCTTTGTAACCTGGTACTGTGGAATGATGGCCATGAACCAGGTTGTGCTGACAACGGACAGGCAGCTTAGAAGAATATAACGTCTGCCAACCGCTCTCCAGCCCCATACGATTAACGGTAAATTGAGAACGAAATATAGCAGTGAGATGTTCCAGCCCGTCATATAGCCGATAATGGAAGCGACGCCGGTAATCCCACCGGACAGAAGATGATGCGGGACCAGGAACAGGTTCGTTCCGACGGCGACCAGAAATGCGGACAATAAAGTGATAAGTACTTCATGCATCGGTTTCAGTGTAGCTTTGATTGGTTTTTCAATAAATGTAGGGTATTTGCCCAGGTTCATTTTCGAGCCTTCTTTTCTCGGTGTAATAGTCAATAGATTATTATTATCACACTAAATTATGTTTTTTATCAAGGTACAAAACTATGAAATGAATCACAAAAGCTGGAATATGCGTTTAAACTCTTCTTCAGCGCACTTTCCCTGAAGGGAGTGGAATCCGACCTGCCATCCTAATCAGAATCTGCTTCCATTAAGAATTGGAACGGATTAGTGCCAATGTTTGACCTTTTTTGCATGAGATGTGCACTTTCTATACCTTTTGGCTTCGAGACTGGTCTCTCCTGAGTCAATAAGATAAGATGTAGATATCATCCAAATTTAATACTAGAATAGGAGAATGCGACATGACACAACTGAAGCTTGAGATACAAAGCGCGAATGGCGCTATTTTGGCGTCCGCTTCGGACCATGGCCAGGCTCATCTGGTTTATGATAAAAACTATGAACCTGGGGATCAGATTGTTCTGACGAGTGAAAATGAAAACGTTTATCTGGTGATTCAGCTAGAGGATGCGATGGATCCGGCATTTGTATATTTAACGGGGCAAGAGATTCGCTTTATTATTCCTTTTGATGAGAAGAAGATCTCATATTCTCCGAAGACATTTGTAGGTGATTTGCATACGCTAACCGCGCGCCTGGCTACAGAGGAGGAGATCCTTTCCTATAAAAATCTGGCGCTTAATGTATATGACCAACATGAGAATAGCACCAGCTACCCCCATGCATTCGCTAATGTAGAGACTCGCGGAGAATCCGTATTTGCTGCCCGAAATGCGATCAATGGCAACAGTGTGAACTACTCACATGGCAAATGGCCGTTTGAATCCTGGGGAATTAATCAAAATCCTGATGCTGAGATGACCGTTGATTTTGGTCGAATTGTGGAGATTGATAAGGTTGTCTTGACGATTCGTGCGGACTTCCCACATGATAGTCACTGGGAGCGTGTTACATTAGCGTTCTCGGACGGCAGCCAAGAAACTTTGGATCTGGTGAAGACTCATCTGAAGCAAACGTTCGAGCTTACGCCGCGCCAAGTGAAGTGGGTTACGCTCAAAGAGTTGATCAAGTCAGATGATCCGTCTCCGTTCCCGGCGCTAAGCCAAATCGAAGTTTATGGCCGTGAAGCGGCTAAGTAGTTTGATATAATGTTAAGGGCCGTCTTCTGAACAAGGGATGGGCCCTGTTTTTTTGCAATAGAAGAGGGGGAAAAGTAATGAATGCCGAAAAAAAGCCAAGGGTAGGCGTTGGAGCTGTAATTAAAGATGATCAGGACCGCATATTGCTCGTGCTTCGCAAGAGAGCGCCTGAAGCGGGATATTGGAGTCTGCCAGGGGGCAAGGTCGATTACATGGAGACGATTGAAGATGCAGTTAGACGCGAGATCCGAGAAGAGTTAGGCATTGAAATTGCGATTGATGGGCTGCTCTGTGTCACTAATCACATCCTACCAGAGGAGAACACACACTACGTGGCGCCAACCTTTCTGGCCCATATTGCTGCTGGAATTGTAGAGAATCGCGAGCCTCATGCTCTGGGAGATGTGCAATGGTTCCCAATCAACAGCATGCCCGACAAAATTACAATGACTACGGCGTATGCGCTGGAACACTTGTAGTTAATATGCTTGTCATTTGCCGATTTACGTTGAATAGAATTATAAAAGGCTTGCGTATGATCTGACCCACAATGAACATGGGATTTGTACAATGAAAGGAAATAGGAATTTCACACAAACTGGAAATATCTGAGCAAAGGAGCCCGAGACTATGAAGTTCTATGAACAGCGGATTCTACCCGCATCAAGACAGATGAAGGATTTGGAGAAGGCCGTTGCATCATCCTATGAATATCTTGTACTGCTCGACGTTCATATTTCCCAGTTGAAGCATGCCTGCAACATGGTACAACAAGCGAACAAGAAGCTGTTCTTGCACCTCGACCTGATTCAGGGGCTGCAGAGCGATGCGCATGCGACCGAATATCTCTGCCAGGAGTATCGGCCATATGGAATATTGTCCACGAAGTCGAGTGTCATTCAAAAGGCGAAGCAAAAAGGAGTTCTTGCTGTACAGCGAATTTTCCTGATTGATAACAGTGCCTTGGAGAAGAGCTGCAAGCTGATTGAGAACACGCAGCCAGACGTTATTGAAGTATTGCCAGGGGGGATGCCAAGCATTATTCGCAAGGTGAAGGAGAGAACGAATCTGCCAATTCTGGCGGGAGGATTCATCTCTACGAGTGAAGATGTGAAGCTTGCGCTGCAGGCAGGCGCGGAGGCGGTGACCACTTCCAACAAGCAATTATGGACAGACTTTGAAAAAAAGGATTTGACAACGTTTGCAATTTTAAATAAAATTTGAATCAAGTTAATAATGTTATGGAGACTTGGAGATCTACATTCAAATGCATCGCCCTCCCTGTATAGTGGGAACGGGGTGCTAACTTGATGTAGGTCTCTTTGTGTTCTAACAGTCATAACTCATGGGAGGGGTAAATTATGTCGGCATTTTGGGGAGAGTTTATCGGCACCATGATACTGGTTGCACTAGGCGGTGGCGTATGTGCAGGGGTATCACTGAAGAGATCGTATGCGGCAAATTCAGGCTGGATTGTTATCACGATGGGTTGGGGATTAGCTGTTGCCATCGCAGCTTATTCCGTAGGAACGATAAGCGGAGCTCATCTGAACCCCGCCCTTACTTTAGGGCTTGCGCTCATCGGGAATTTTCCTTGGTCTGACGTCCCCTTATATATGGCTGCTCAGATGTTGGGCGCCATCGTCGGTGCAGTCATCGTGTATTTGCATTATTTGCCACATTGGAAGGTAACGGATGATCCTGGAGCGAAATTAAGTGTGTTCGCGACAAGTCCAGCCGTGTATCACCCATTCTCCAATCTGATGAGTGAGATCATCGGAACCTTCGTCCTCGTCCTTGGCATTCTTGCAATTGGGGCCAATAAGTTCACGGATGGACTCAATCCGCTTATTGTTGGCTTCCTGATTGTTAGTATCGGACTCTCGTTAGGTGGGGCTACCGGGTATGCCATTAATCCGGCGCGTGACCTGGGACCGAGAATTGCCCATATGCTTCTCCCGATTGCCGGGAAGGGAAGCTCAAACTGGAGGTACGCCTGGATTCCTGTTGTAGGTCCACTGCTTGGGGGATCGTTCGGAGCGTTATTTTACAAAAATGTGTTCCTGGGCCGCGTGGATGGTACCATATGGATTGTGATTGGAATAGCGGTCGTTATTCTCCTTCTCTCCCTGCTCCTCTCCGGTAGAACCTCAAAACGAAGTGTGTCGATGTAAGGTGTAAGAATTGCCTTATAACTCTTGTCACAGTATGTCCGATTCATTGAATAATACTTATTAATGGGGGAAATTCGCATGGAAAAATACATTCTGTCTCTTGATCAAGGGACAACGAGTTCCAGAGCTATTTTATTTGATAAAGCTGGTCAGATCGTGCACGTCTCTCAGAAGGAATTCACTCAGATTTTCCCGGAGCCGGGTTGGGTGGAGCATAATGCTCAGGAGATCTGGGGAACTATTCTCGCTGTTATCGCTACCTGTCTGATCGAATCTGGGGTGAAGCCAGCGCAGATCGCCGGGATTGGCATAACGAACCAGCGTGAGACAGCCGTCGTATGGGATAAGGAATCGGGCCGACCAATTTACAATGCGATCGTATGGCAATCGAGACAGACGAAATCTATCTGTGATGAGCTGCAGGCTGCAGGCTACGAGGAATTATTCCGCTCCAAGACCGGACTGTTGATCGATTCCTATTTCTCCGGTACGAAGGTGAAGTGGATTCTGGATCATGTCCCCGGGGCTCGGGAAAGGGCGGAACGTGGTGAACTGCTGTTTGGCACGATCGACACATGGCTGATCTGGAAGCTTACCGGCGGCAAGGTGCATGTGACTGACTACAGCAACGCTTCGCGCACGCTCATGTACAATATTTATGAATTGAAATGGGACGATGAGCTGCTGGAGCTGTTGACGATTCCGAAGCAGATGTTGCCGGAAGTGCGTTCGTCCTCTGAAGTTTATGGCAACACGGTGAATTATCATTTCTTCGGTGAAGAAGTTCCGATTGCCGGCGTCGCTGGCGACCAGCAGGCTGCCCTGTTCGGGCAAGCATGCTTCCAGCAAGGCATGGCCAAGAACACTTATGGCACTGGATGCTTCATGCTGATGAATACCGGCGAGCAGGCGGTTCAATCCTCACATGGCCTACTCACCACAATCGCTTGGGGAATCGATGGTAAGGTGGAATATGCATTGGAAGGCAGTGTCTTCGTGGCGGGCTCCGCGGTTCAATGGCTCCGTGACGGCTTGCGTATGCTTAAGGAATCAAAGGATAGCGAGCAATACGCGAGCAGGGTAGATTCCACGGACGGCGTATATGTGGTTCCAGCCTTTGTTGGATTGGGAACGCCATACTGGGACAGCGAGGTGAAGGGAGCCATCTTCGGTCTGACGCGGGGTACCAGTAAAGAGCATTTCATCCGCGCGACCCTGGAGTCACTAGCCTACCAGAGCAAGGATGTATTGAACGCTATGGAGGCGGATTCCTCGATTGGCCTTACAACGCTGCGCGTCGACGGCGGGGCGATTCAGAACAACTTCCTGATGCAATTCCAGAGCGATATGCTAGGCGTGCCGGTAGAATGTCCACAGGTATTCGAGACGACAGCTCTCGGTGCGGCGTACCTTGCTGGCCTGGCTGTCGGATATTGGGAAAGCCGGGATGAGATCGCGGCGCAGTGGAGTATCGATCGCACCTTCACACCGTCGATGTCGGAAGAGCGCCGCGATGAACTTTACACAGGTTGGGGCAAAGCAATTGAGGCGACAAAAGTATTTAAATAACTACACGAATATGCTACAATTTTTAATAAGTTAATATTTAAATTCGGTTGGAGAATAGAGAAGCCGCAATTGCACTTGAGTCCGTGACTTTAGTGTTATTGCGGCTTTTTTGTTACAATGACCCACTTCAATATACCGTCTTTATGACGAGGGAGGTTAATGGGATGACAGTTGCATTTTCCGCAACAGGACGTAAATCGATGGCAGAAGTGATGGGACAGGGGCCGCTTGATCTGATAGTAGTAGGCGGAGGAATTACCGGGGCGGGGATTGCCCTGGATGCGGTGACGCGAGGACTTCGTACAGCGGTGTTCGAAATGCAGGATTTTGCTACAGGTACGTCCAGCCGTTCAACCAAGCTGGTGCATGGGGGGCTTCGTTATTTGAAGCAATTCGACATTAAGACGGTGTCTGAGGTCGGCAAGGAGCGCGCCATCGTCTATGAGAACGGTCCGCATGTGACGACGCCTGAATGGATGCTGCTGCCGCTTCATCGTGGCGGATCATTCGGCAGATTCAGTACAGGTATCGGACTTCGTATCTATGATTTCCTGGCTGGGGTTAAGCATCATGAACGGCGGCGGATGCTGTCGGAGCAAGAGACGAAGGCCCGTGAACCGCTGCTTAAGCGGGAGGGGCTCCTTGGCGGGGGTTATTATGTAGAATACCGCACCGATGACGCTCGTCTGACGATTGAGGTGATGAAGGAGGCTGTTCGCAAAGGGGCGATGGCCATCAATTATATGAAGGTGGATTCCTTCATCTATGAGAATGATAAGATCGTTGGTGTGCGAGTGATTGACCAACTGGATGGGGAGAGATTCGAGTACCGGGCGCGGAAGATCATTAACGCGGCAGGACCATGGGTTGATGAGCTTCGCGATAAGGACCATTCCAAGACGGGTAAGCATCTGCAGCTGTCAAAAGGAGTCCATCTAGTTATCGATCAATCTAGATTTCCGCTAAAGCAAGCGATCTACTTCGACACGCCAGACGGCCGGATGGTGTTTGCGATTCCACGTGATGGCAAGACCTATGTAGGCACGACGGATACATTCTACCGGGGGGACCCGCTCCGGCCTGTCATGACGAAGGAGGATCGCGACTACATTATGGCGGCGATTCATTATATGTTCCCGACGGTCCAGCTTCGTGTGGAGGATATCGAATCCAGCTGGGCGGGCGTTCGTCCGCTCATCTATGAGGAAGGCAAGAGCGCGTCGGAAATCTCCCGCCATGATGAGATTTGGCAATCTCCTTCCGGACTGATTACGATTGCCGGCGGCAAGCTTACCGGTTATCGCAAGATGGCCGAGACGATCGTTGATCTGGTGATGCAGTTGCTAAGCCGTGAAGAGGGGCAGGCGTTCGTCCCAGCGATGACGAAGAAGCTGCCGATCTCGGGCGGGCACGTGGGTGGTTCCGATGCATTTCCAGACTTTGTTCAGAAGAAAACAGAAGAAGGTGCGCAGCGAGGTCTGGAAACTGAAATCGCTAAATTCTGGGCGCATCATTACGGCTCCAATGCAGACCGGCTCTTCCAGCTTGCGGATCGCTGCCGTGGGCAAGTGGAAGCAAGCGGACTACCGCTCGAAGTGCTTGTCCCACTTGTCTATGCTATCGAGGAGGAAATGACGGTGAAGCCAGTTGACTTCTTCATCCGACGCACCGGAGCGCTCTTCTTCAATATTCAGTGGGTGCGAGATTGGAAAGAGCGGGTGATTGAATTTATGACTTCTATCTTTGGCTGGACACCTGAACAGCGAACTGAGTATACGGAAGAGCTGGACATCGCCCTGCATCAGGCCGTTGTGCCGCAGGTGGAGGTGGTGTAGGGGCGATGTTGGGAAGATGAGAATGGAATAAATAAATAAAAGCCAATCTATGAAACTTCAATAGATTGGCTTTTATTTGTATATTTTAGAGGAAAAACCAGGGAAATTGTCGAATTTATACTTATGATTAGATTTAACATTTTAAAGAATGGGGGCAAATAGGTGAGCCAAATGGATAGTGATACAAAAATAGGAGTTAGGTTGGTAAGAAAGTATATAGCAATTTTTGTGCTCGTTTGCATTCTGTCGAATATGTTGCCAAGCGGAATCAACGCAGCTGAAGAACTGAAAGAAATTCATATTACAGGTGACCCGGTGCAATTTCAGGTTGCCTTCAATCGCGCAACAGGGGATGACTACGTGTCGATTGCGGCGGATGAAAAGGGAACGATCATCGTTGTGACATACAAATATTTGAACGTCACCAATGATTATGGGAAAAGCTGGGTGTCTTACCGCCTTCCCACCGATGCAATGTATCGGATTCTTTATGACAAAGGCAGATTTTATATGGCTAATATGCATGTAGACCAACGTTATTCCAACATACATGCTTATACGTCTACAGACGGAAAAGAGTGGTTTTCCTTTGACTTAGATAACGATAATTCAAACCATAATTCAAACCATAATTCAAACCCATACACGATTGTTAACGTACAGTACATAAACGGGCAATATATTTTACTCGCTCACACTTATAATAACGAGACCAAATTGTTCACCTCTTCTAACGGGATGGATTGGTATGAAAAGGTGGAAATTCCTTCGGAAATCTACTTTATAACTTGGAATGGAACGATTTATTCCGCATTTGGTGGAGGATATACCTTCTACTCTATGTCAAAACCGAATTCCAGAAATCAACTTGTCGTCGATGCAGCTCAGAATAGATATGCGGAAATGCTTATCTATAGTTCAAACGACCTTAAAAATTGGACCATGCAGTCCGGTAGTATTAAATCCAACTTGAAATATTCTTTCGTATTTAATGGTGTCCCAAGAAATAATTATTACTATGATCTCGAGAAGCCGGTCTCTGACGGCATCATTACCTTGTATGATAGTTCTGGTAATCGATTGATCTCAAAGAACGGAACCACCTTTACAGTGCAGAGTTTTAAAAAAACACTGGATGCTAATTATTCACGTTCCCCAATGTTCAAAGTCGGGAAGAATTACATGATCTTTGCACAGTATTGGTTCAGCCCAGGGGTTATTCGTTCCAAAGTATTGACTTCGACTGATCAGGTCCATTGGAAAACAACTAACTTGACTAAGTCCATACCGAACACTATGACAGTAATTCAGGCAGGCTCCAAACTAATTGGTTATGGGGATAAAGGTGAGATGAGTATTTCGAACGATGGCTTCCAATGGACGAAAATTCGCTAAAGGGTCCAAATAGGTAAACCTTATCTAGGTAATAGGGCCGGATAATCTGCGACGGTCGATCTCATTTATGGTTAAGAATATAGAGTGACCAAGAACTCAAGAGGCTTGCTTGACCTACGACCGGCTGTAGGGAAGCAAGCCTCTTGCTCAATCCCCTACCTGATGCATGAAGTGGCGTATTACAGGCAAAGTTAAAGTTAGTATGTAGGCCTAGAATATGCCAGCACTAGGAATTAGGCCGTATCAGAAGCACTTCCAATCCATGCACCCATGCGCAAGACAGAAGGGGAGATTGAGTAATATGGAAGACAACGATATAAAGAAGCTGCGATGGTATAATGTCGCGCTGATGGCTTTTGTTTCCGTCTGGGGCTTCGGAAATGTAGTTAACAATTACGCCAACCAAGGGCTTACCGTAATCACCTCATGGATTCTCATCATTGCTTTGTACTTTGTACCGTACTCCTTGATGGTTGGACAGTTAGGTTCGACATTCCGGCATGGCAAGGGCGGGGTAAGCAGCTGGATTAAAGAAACAATGGGCGGCAGGATCGCTTATTTAGCAGCGTGGACCTATTGGGTCGTTCATGTTCCCTATTTGGCGCAGAAGCCGCAGGCGATATTGATCGCATTGGGATGGGCAATGAAACAAAATGGCATGTTTATCAAAGAATTGTCCACTCTTCTAGTTCAATCGTTATGCTTGGTCATATTTTTGATCTTTCTATGGATGGCTTCACGCGGGGTTACTTCCCTCCGGAGAATTGGTACGATCGCGGGCATGTCCGTCTTTGTGATGTCGATTCTCTACATTGTGCTCGCGATTGCCGCGCCTTCGTTGCGGGGAATTGAAGTGGCAACCCCGAATATTACGTTTAAGACGTTCATCCCTGACTTTAACTTCGCCTATTTTACAACGATATCCATGCTCGTATTTGCTGTGGGCGGCGCGGAGAAAATATCGCCTTACGTAAACAACACGTACAATCCGTCGAAGGAGTTCCCACGAGGAATGCTTACGTTAGCGATTATGGTTGCGATCTGCGCGTTGCTTGGCTCTTACGCGATGGGACTCATGTTCAATTCCAATGAAATTCCTGCAGACTTGAAGATGAACGGGCAATATTATGCCTTTCAGATTCTGGGTGAATATTATGGACTTGGCAACTGGATCATGATCATCTACGCGCTCGCCAACGTGTTGGCACAAATATCAGCCCTAGCTTTCTCCATTGATGCACCGCTGCGTGTACTGCTGTCGGATTCCGATGAAGCCTACGTACCGAAGTCGCTGCTTAGGATTAATGAGCGCGGTACACCGGTCAATGGCTATATTATGACAGCCATCCTGGTGGGTATATTGATCATTGTCCCAGCGTTAGGTATTGGCAATATGAACAGCTTGTTCAATTGGCTGCTTGATCTGAACTCGATCGTAATGCCGCTTCGCTATCTGTGGGTGTTTGCTGCCTTTATGGCGCTGATGCTTATGTCGAACAAGTTCAAATCGACTTACCAATTTGTGAAGAATAAAACGTTCGGCTTTGCCATAGGCCTATGGTGCTTCCTATTTACCGCCTTCGCCTGCTTGATGGGGATGTTCCCCAAGGTTGAATCCTTCACGAGCGAATGGTACTTCCAGATAAGCTTAAACATCGCGACTCCGTTCATCCTGTTAGGGCTTGGCCTAATCCTGCCCATACTCGCCAGAATGAATCGCAAGGTTTAAATGTAGTACAGCAAGGCGCTGAATGCTTGGTTGGCATGCTCAGCGTCTTTTATCGCTGGGATGCGGGCATAATTAGCAGGCGTGTATGGCAGATGTTTACATAAGCCTGCTGCAGCAGAACAACAGCTAGAGACCGAGCATGCAAGACTCTGGTCTCTTTCTTTTTGGACAAACAATAGATAGAATAAGGAAAAACAACAGGAGGATCTCGCAAACATGACTTATCAGCGTAAAAAATTTCTGATCTGGCTTCTACTGACGATTATCTGTATGACGTTTATCTTCTATAAATCCTCGCAGCCCTACTATGAGCAGGATCTCCGCCCCTCGTTGGCGGCTCATCTTCCCGATAAGCTGGTGCAAAGCCTGCCTGATGTGGAGTTTCATTATAACGGTCAGCTTGTAACTTCGCAGCAGCCATACGACTTTATCGAATTCTTTATTCGCAAGGGCGCACATGTCAGCATCTTCGCCGTACTGACGTTTCTGTCCGTTCAAACCCTGCGTGCCCTGAAATGGAAGCGTGCGTCCTCCGTTACAGGAGGAGCTGCCATCGCATTGATGTATGCGATATCCGATGAGTGGCATCAGACCTTTGTTGTGAATCGTACAGGCCAGGCCATCGATGTGGGGATCGATAGCATCGGAATTGCCATAGTTGTGCTCTGCTACGCCATCGCAGGAGCTGTCATTCATTACCGTGGGCGAAGATCCGGCCCCTACATACACTTCTAGCGGGGAATATAGTGTAAATAAACCTATGTCAGGTACGGTACTTACTCGGACTGTCTAATTCCCAAATCACTAAATAAGCGGCCGGAAAGTAAAAAGTCTGTTAAGCTAACGAAGTCCGTTCTAAATAAACATCTGAAGCGGCTAAACAATGATCAGTTGATCGATCTTGTCCAGGCTTGTTATGGTGCTAGCAAAGATATGAAGAAGTTTCTTGTGGTAAGAATACTGGTGATGAAGCGGTAGAGTCCCTATTTCAAGAGTATCGCAAGAAGGTTGAGCAAGTTTTTTTCCTGAGCGGGGATTTGGCAAGCTGAGGCTTCAGGAAGCGAAAAAAGCAATTTCGGAATTCGAGAAATTGACCGGAAGCGCCAGGTACGCCCTAGAGTTGAAGTTGATTTACGTTGAAAATGGTGTTGACTTTACTTTAAGCTTCGGGGATATTGATGAACGCTTCTACAACAGCATGGTGTCCGTATATGCCGCTATCATTGACCAAGTGAATGAAGATGAAACGGCAGAATTGTTCGATCAATACGGGGAACGCATTGAAGCGACCGTCTCAAAGACAGAAGGAATTGGCTGGGGTTTTCATGATAATATGGCTGAAATACATGCTGAAATACGATGGATTTAGAGACGGTTACAGAAAGAAGAATTGAGATCAAGCCTGAATCATATAATGAGCGGCAGAAGAAGAATATTTCGAAGGTTCAAGGATCAGATAGCCGCGAGCTATCTCACGTTCAAAGTGGGGGCGTTTTTTATGCCGTTGCTATCGTAACGGAGAAATCTGCCCAAATGACGAAATTCGAACCATATCTGTTTCGTAAGTTAGAGAATGCTTTTCGCTCAATTAACGTTTAAACAAGACACACTAACGAAAAATGGGTTGGGAAACCTGCTGCGTTTATTAGTTCGTACAATAAGGGAACATAGTCAAAGCGGGAAAATAAAAGAAACAAACATTGATGATATTGTAAATATGGAATGGAAAAAAGTGAATGTATCAAAATAAGTCGGTTCCGGGCTGCAAATAGGCCTGCCCGGCTTATTTTTATTCATAGCTGATACTTTTATTTTATAGCTTTTATTTTTATTGAAAGGCAAGATTGGCCACTGGCTCGCACGTTTATACTTGATTTACTAGAAGAATGGATCTGGTTCAACAAGCAATTGCAATTAGACATTTGAGATGTGACATATTTAATATGAAATTGGTGTTAAGTATGATAATTTACTGCAAAAGAGAGTTTGGGTATATTTTACAAGTTAAAATTTCACAATCAATAAAAATGTTACATAAAACGACAGGTTTTTCTCCTCTTTCTATCCGTTCCTCCTGGTTCAGTCCGAATGATTATCTGAATAAGACCCATTTGCTCGGGCGAACTCTTTCATTTAGTTATTCATTCTCATCTTAGTCAATCACTCTGATTTAATTCATTTCGCAAAAAATATTAATAAAATCCATAATAGGGATAATATTGTATTTATTTAGTGGCCTCTAATGGAATTAGAGGAATTTCATTATACAACTGTGAATCGGTTATGAAATGGATTTGTATAGTCCATTTTTTATTTAAAAAACCAAAATCTATCATTTATGTAAATACATAATGATTGGTTTTGATCAGCTTAGCTATTCTATTCTAGCTATTAATAAAGGAGAGTTGAATGTATGGAAAGTAAACAGGATAAGCTGGTGGCCATTATTGGCATGGGATGCAGGTTTCCGGGGAGTTCCAACAATATTGAACAATTCTGGAATCTGTTAAAAACCGGCACCGATGCCGTGACGGAAGTTCCGGAGGACCGGTGGAGTGTGGAGGAGTTTTACCATAGCAATAAGCAGGTTAAAGGAAAAAGCCATTCCAAATGGGGCGGGTTTATTGACGGTTTCGATGAATTCGATGCCAAATTTTTTGGCATTAATGCAAGGGAAGCAGATCAGATTGACCCCCAGCAGCGGCAAATGCTCGAAATTGTCTGGGAAGCGCTGGAGGATGCAGGCATCCGGCCTGCCGATCTCAGCGGCTCCAAGACCGGTGTGTTTATTGGCGGCTTCACCCTGGATTATAAAATATTGCAGTTTGCGGATGTCTCCGGGATCGGAACTCACGCTGCTGTAGGCAGCATGATGACAATGCTGTCCAATCGGATCTCATACATATACAATTTCACCGGCCCGTCTTTGTCCATTGACACGGCCTGCTCCTCTTCTCTTGTATCCATTCATGAGGCATGCAAAAGTCTGCATAACCGGGAATGCGATTTGGCGCTGGCCGGGGGAATCGAATTGATCTATGCCCCGGAATATTACGTAGCCGAATCCAAGGGCGGCTTCCTGTCCGAAGACGGAAAATGCAAAACATTTGACGCATCCGCCGACGGCTATGTAAGAGGAGAAGGCGGCGGTATTCTGGTTCTGAAGACTCTGAACCGGGCGTTAGAAGATGGTGATTACATCTATGCCGTGATCCGGGAGAGTCTGGTGAACCAGGACGGGCGCACCAACGGCATTACTGTGCCAAGTGGCGAATCCCAGAAGGCGCTGCTGGAAGAGGTGTACGCCAGAGCAGATTTGTCCCCCGGGGATGTCCAGTATGTGGAGCTGCATGGAACGGGAACGGCTCTTGGCGATCCGATTGAGGTGAAAGCGGTGGGCGAGTTTTTCGGATCCGGCCGATTCGATGGAAATCACTGCATGATCTCTTCCGTCAAGCCCAATATCGGGCATCTGGAAGCGGCTTCCGGAGTAGCCTCTGTCATTAAAGCGGCCGCTACTCTGGATCGCAAAACGATTGTCCCACATATTGGGATGAAAGAACCGAATCCGGCGCTGGAACTGGACAAGTTTCATTTGCGCGTTCCGCTTGAAACCAAACACTGGCCGGAGGATGGCAAGCCGGCGATTATCGGTGTCAACTCCTTCGGATTTGGGGGCACCAATGCTCATTTGATTTTGCAAGAAGCGCCGGAACGGACGAGCCGCACCGGATTGGTCAACGAAGAGCTGCCGCTGCTGCTGCCCCTTTCGGCCAAATCGGACGCCTCGCTACACTCTCTTGCCCGGAAATACGGTGAATTTCTGAGCAGCACCGGGGAGAACCTGGCTGACATTTGTCATACGGCTGTTTATAAACGCCAGAAGTTTTCGAAATCTCTGGCGGTGTTCGGAACGAACAAGGAAGAAATGGTTCAGGCGCTTGCCGAGTTGGAGCGGGATGGACGCTCGGAGAATGTGGTGGCCGGCACGGAAAGCACGGACAAGCGGCTGGCATTCATTTTTACCGGCATGGGGCCGCAGTGGTATGCCATGGGGCGGGAGCTGTATGCTGCCAACACAGTGTTCCGGAAGACGGTGGAACGCTGCCATGCCGAGTTCTCCAATTACTTGAGCTGGTCGCTGATTGATGAATTTCTGGTTGATGAAGCCCAGTCCAGAATGCAGTTCACGGAAGTTGCCCAGCCGATGAACTTTACGGTTCAGGTAGCGTTGTTTGAAATGTGGAAAAGCATGGGAGTCAAGCCGGATCTTATTATCGGGCATAGCGTGGGTGAAGTGGCGGGATTGTATGCGGCCGGTGTTTACAGCTTTGAGGATGCCGTCAAGATTTCGTATAACCGCAGCATGCTTCAACAGAGACTGACCGGCAAAGGCGGGATGCTTGCGGTTGGTCTGAACGAGACGGAGGCAAGCGCCCTAGTGGAAGGCTGTTCGGACAAGGTGTCGATTGCCGCCATTAACAGTAGCACGAGCATTACGCTGTCGGGAGATATGGAATACCTTGCCGATATTCAGCGCAAGTTGGACGCGGAAGGCATATTCAACAAGTTCCTGCGGGTCACGGTGCCTTATCATAGCGTATTTATGAACGAAATCAAGGAGGAATTGCTGGAAGCGCTGAAGGATATTCAGCCCCGCCAGAGCGAGGTTGCTTTGTACACTACCGCCGACGGTGAAGCATCCGACGGAACGGGACTGAATAATGAATATTGGTGGTCGAACGTATCTTGCCCCGTCTATTTCGCCAAAGCGATGAAGGCGATTTTGCAGGAGGGCTATACCAAATTCATCGAAGTTGGCCCGCATCCGGTGCTGGCCAACTCCGTCAATGAGCTTGCTTATGAATTGGATATGGAAATTGTCATTTCGCCTTCGCTCAGAAGAAATGAACCAGAGCTGCCGCGTATGCTTCACTCCTTTGGGGATCTGTACTGCACGGGATATGAGATCGACTGGACTGCGTATTACTCGGGCGCATTCCGTTACGTGAAGCTGCCTCATTATGCCTGGGAGCATGAGAAATTCTGGAAGGAATCAAGAGAGCATATGGATCGGCGGCTGGGGCGGAAAGCGCATGTCTTCATCGGCTATCGCACCGACAGTTTTGTTCCCCAATGGGAGACGGAGGTCAATGACCATATCCTTCCTTTTGTTAAAGATCATTGTGTTAACGGGCAGGTGCTGCTCGCCGGAGCGCATTACATCGAATCGGCATTTCAGATGCTGAGGAGTTATTCCGGGGCAAGCGCAGAGAATGCTTACGCATTGCATAACATCCGGTTCAAAAAAGCGTTCTTTCTGGACGAAAACAACTGCGGACGCATGTCCATCACCTATGATCCCGGCAGCGGCATTGTTAAAATCGGCAGCGTCGCCAACGGAGAAGGGGGAAGCGGCGCCGAGAATTTCCAGGCTGCCTTCAGGCGGAAGCAGAGCCGCAGAGACCGGCAGGCAAGCGACTTCGCGGCTTTTAAGCAAGTGGCCGATTCACATCTGCTGAAAGAAGAGTGCTATGGGCTGCTGGAGACGATTCATTTCAATTACGGGCCGTCGTTCCAGGGCTTGAAGGAAATATGGATCAAAGAAAATGAGGTTTTGGCCGCATTAAGCTTGCCTGAAGAAGTAGGAGTTGCAGACACGGACAGTATTTTGCATCCGGTCATACTGGATGCCGCTTTCCAATCTTTGCTGGCCATCCAGTTTGAAGAAGTAAGGCTGCACGGGAAAGCCGATATCAAGCTGCCGGACACTATTGATTCGGTTACCGTATATGGTAAAGCTGCCGGACAACTGCTGGCCCATTCCACCTTGCGCGCTTTTGGACAGGAAAGCATCGCCGGCGATATCCGCATCTATAATGAGCTCGGCCAGCTGGTAGTATATGTTGATAACTTTATAGCGAGATCGGTGGAAAAAAGCGAAGAGAAAGCAGCGATCAGTGAGAAAGCTCTAAACGAATGGTTCTACAGCATTCATTGGAGGGAGCAGACGCGGGAAGAGGACGAGCCGTTGCTGACAACGGATGCCGTCCGCCGCAACTGGATCATCTTGTGCGACGCTTCGGGCGCAGGGGAGCGGCTTGCCGATAAGCTGCGCGACCGCGGAAATACCTGCACCTTGCTGTTCGCCGATTATCATAACAAGGCAAATGTGGCACAGGGCGGCAGTATCAGCAGCAACGACAGAGCCGACTATGACAACTGGGTGTGCACTTTGGACAAGGAGAAGGATTACGGTGTTGTCCATATGTGGAGCCTGGATATTTGCAGCACAGATGAAATGGGTGTCGCAGAGATTGAGACTTCCAAAGCGAAGGCCGTCAACAGCATCCGTCATTTAATCAATGCGCTGAACGAGAATGGGATAAAGTTTTGCGCCTGGGCGGTGACGCGCGGTGCGGTGGAGGTGACTCCCGGCGAAACCGTCGATATATTGCAAGGCGCCGCTATCGGGATGTGCAGGGTTATCGGCCATTCGGAATGTATCGGAAGCTGGGGAGCCACCATAGATTTGGATCACAGTTCCGAAAGCGTGGATATGCTTGCAGCCGATCTGGACAACCGCTCTCGGGAAGATCAGATCGCTTACCGGAACGGAGCCCGCTATGTTCCAAGATTGGAACATATTTACGATCTGGACGGCAGCGTTCCGGTCCAACTCTCCGACAGCAGCCTTTATGTGATCACGGGAGCCATGGGCTCGCTTGGACAAATAACGGTAAATTGGCTGTATGAGAAGGGCGCCAGACATTTTGTGCTAATCGGGCGTACACCGTTCCCAGTCAAAGCGGGGAGAAAGCAAATCAAACCGGATCACAGGCTGTACAAGCAGATTCAATTTGTTCATGAGCTTGAAAGAAAAGGCTGTACCGTCCGGATAGAATCATTAAATATCACCGATGAGGAAGCGGTCCAGGCACTTGCGGAACGGCTAAAAGACGAAGAAGCGATGCCCGTAGCCGGAGTAATTCATATCGCCGGCGTTGTCCGCGACAAATTGATGATGCGGATGGAGCAGCGGGAATTCGATGAAGTCTATGACACCAAGGTGAAGGGAGCCTGGCTGCTGCATAAATATTTTGGAACCCGGGAGTTGGATTTCTTCATTATGTATGCCTCCACGGGCTCGGTGGTGACGGCGGTGGGCCAGGTCAACTATGCAGCCGCCAATTCCTTCCTGGATGCGCTGGCTCATTACCGACGCGCCAAGGGACAACCGGCATTGAGCCTCGGCTGGGGACCGTGGGGAGTCGGAATGGTCAAGGAACAGAATTTGATTGACCACTATAAATATCAAAGAGGAATGAATCCGATTTATGCCGTCAACGGCATGCAGGCGTTGGAGCGGATATTCGGCCAGAATCTGTGCCATGCCGTCATCGGGGAGGCGGATTGGCCGCTGGCGCTAACCAACTATCCGGGCAAGCCGGTATTGTTCAACCACCTGGCCCTGCAAAGCAAAGCCGGAGCGGAAGAAAAGAAAGAGGACGATTTGTTCGTAATATTGGCTGGGACCGATGGGGATGACCAGAAATTGGCGATAGTAATGAACTATTTTGCCGAGATGATTGCCGAGACGGTTCATGCCAAGCCGGAGGAAATACCGCTACACGAATCTATCAATCTGATAGGTGTGGACTCCATCATAGCGGCTGAAATACGGAATAAAATCAACAAGAAATGCGGCGTCAATGTATCTATTGTCGATATTCTCGGCGGAATCAGCATTGCGGGCCTGGCTCATAAATATTTCGATGACATTATGGCACTAGTCGTTCCGCAGCAATCGGAGGAGGAACTGGAAGATATTTTGAGCCGATTGGAGAATATGTCCGAGGAAGAGGCTGCCCGTCTGTTGGCCAAATAGGGAGAGGAGACACGCATGCAATGAAGATTTCCATGGAACACGAGCCCAGAGAATTGGATATTGCGATAGTCGGTATGGATTGCACGTTTCCCGGAGCCGAGACGGTCGACGAATTTTGGGAGAATTTATGCAGCGGAACTGAATCCCTCACTTACTTCACGGACGAAGAGCTGCGGTCGGCGGGAGTAGCGGAAGAGCTTCTCCGTCATCCCGACTACATTAAACAGGCATTCACTATTAACGGAATTGAACAATTTGACGCCGGGTTCTTCGGATTTACCCCACGGGAGGCCGCGCTCATGGATCCGCAGCAGCGGCTGCTGCTGGAAAGTTCATGGCGGCTGCTGGAGAACGCGGGATATAATGCGGACGAATATGACGGCTCAATCGGCGTGTTCGTCGGCACAGGAACAAGCAAATATTTGCTGAAAAATATTATGAGCAGCATCGACCTTGATTCCAGTCCCGAAATCCGGCAAATCTGGATCGGCAACGATGTTCATTTCGCTTCCACCATGATTTCCTACAAGCTCAATTTAAAGGGGCCGAGCGTTAATGTGCAGACCGCCTGCTCCACTTCGTTGACGGCGGTGGCTTTGGCATATCAGGCGCTGCTGAATTATCAATGCGACATGGCGATTGCAGGAGGATGTACGATTGCGATTCCCCAGACTGCCGGATACCTGTACATTCCGGGCGATGTGCTCTCCAAGGATGGACACTGCTGCCCTTTTGACAAGGATTGCAGCGGAACTCTGGCCGGAAGCGGAGTTGGCACAGTTCTGTTGAAACGGCTGGGGGACGCTGTCAACGATCGAGATCATATCTTCGCGGTCATCAAGGGTGCTTCCTTCAATAACGACGGATCATCTAAAATTGGCTATTCAGCTCCCAGCGTTGAAGGCGAGCGGAACGCGATCATGAGCGCCCACATTCTTAGCGAGGTGGAAACCAGAAGCATCACTTATATTGAAACGCATGGAACGGCAACCCCGATGGGAGATCCGATTGAAGTGCGGGCGCTTACGGAAGCTTTTGCGGAAGAAAGCGGCGTAACCGGATACTGCGCGCTGGGCGCGGTAAAGGGCAATATTGGCCATTTGGATGCCGCGGCGGGTGTGGCCGGGTTAATCAAGACTTCGCTTATGCTGTCGAATAGGAAGCTGGTTCCGTCGATCAATTTTAAAGAGTTGAACCCGAATTTGGAAATGCAACGTTCTCCGTTCTATGTCAACACTGCATTGGCGGACTGGAATCCGGAAGGGCAGGTTCGGAGAGCGGGAGTCAGTTCGTTTGGCATCGGCGGCACAAATGTCCATGTTGTGCTGGAAGAGGCCGTTGAGACACGGGAAATCCGCAGCGGGGAGACCGGGCATCTGCTGCTGCTCTCCGCCAAGACCAAGACCGCTTATCACCAACTGGCGGCTCAACTGCTGGATTATGTGAAGCGGCATGAAGATACCGACTACCGGAACATTTTGTATACGATGAATGTAGGCCGCAAAAGGCTTCCTTATCGCGGCGGGCTTGTATGCGGCAGCCGGGAAGAATTGATGGCAAAGCTTGCCGGCGGTGTGTCCGGTGCGTGGGGGAAGGAAGACCATACGCATGAGATCGCCTTTTTGTTTCCGGGGCAAGGCGTTCAGTATGTCAATATGACCAAGCAGCTCTATGAAACCAAGCCGGTCTTCCGTCAAGAAATGGATGCCTGCTTTACTCTGCTTGCCAATCACTTCAGCTATGATCTTAAAGCTGTCTTGTTTGCGGACAGGGCAGAAGCCGGACATGAGGAACGGCTGACGGAAACCCGGCATACCCAGATCGCCATATTTGTTGTCGAATATTGCCTTGCCAAGCAACTGATGCATTGGGGCATCCGGCCGAAGGCGCTGCTTGGCCACAGTATCGGTGAATATGTCGCCGCTTGTCTCGCCGAGGTGTTTTCACTGGAAGACGCTTTGAAACTGGTGCTGATGCGGGGACGGATCATCCAGTCAACACCGACGGGCGATATGTTTTATGTCAATATGAGCGAACCGGAAGTCCGGCCTTATTTGAACGAGCGTGTATCGCTTGCGGTCGTCAATGCGGAGAAGCGGGTGGTGCTGGCCGGAGAGCATGAAGCATTGCAGGAGGTCATGATGCAAATAAAGGACCGGGCTGACTGCCGGATTTTGCATACCTCGCATGCTTTTCATTCCCATATGATGCGGGAGGCGGCGCCGGGAATGCGGGAGGTGCTGGCTACCATCCGCTTCGGAACACCGCAAATTCCGCTGATGTCCAATGTCACGGGCGACTGGCTGAAGCCGGAGGAGGCGGCCGACGCGGATTATTGGATTCAGCATATGCTGGGCACGGTACGGTTTAAAGATGCTGCGGTCCGCTTGGCGCAAAACGGTCTGAAGCACTTTGTCGAGGTTGGACCGGGCCGGACCTTATCTATTTTTATGCAGGAAAATGCTCAGGGGCATGAGGATTGCGTATTCTATCAAACCGTCCGGGAAGCCAAGCAAGCGGGCGACGACGGCAACTGGCTGGCCGAATTTGTGAAGAAGGCTTGGACGCACGGGCTGGCGATTGATTTTGCCCAATATTACGGGAACGAAGAGCTGTTCCGGGTGCCGCTCCCGACATACCCTTTTGAGAAAAAGCGGCATTGGATTCCACCCGGGCGTAAAATTGCCGTTTCGGAGCAAGCGGAGGAAGCTGCGCTTCAGGAGCAGGAAGTGAGCGAAGCTGCTGAAGCGGAAGAATACAACCGGCCGGAGCTTCCGGCGGCTTACGAGGCGCCCACTAATGCAATTGAAGAGAGTATTGTTGATATTTTGCAAGACATTATGGGCATCCGGCCGATCGGCATTGACGATAATTTTTTCGAGCTTGGCGGACACTCTCTCATGATTACCCAAGTGATGCTGCGCATCAAAGAACTGTTTGGCATTGAACCTCAGCTTGCGCAATTTGTAGAAGAGCCGACGGTCAGGGCATTGGCCGAATTTGTGCTGGATGAGCTGTCGTCCCGGCTTAATCTTGGCGTCATGGCAGAATAAAGGTGGCCAACGGGCAACGTTAAAATTTTTTGTAAAAGGTGTGGAGGCATGGAGAGCAATAATAAAGGAAGCCTGGAGGACCGCGTTGGCGCTCTGTCTGAAATGAAACGAAAGCTGCTGGAAAGCTTGCTGGAGGAACAGCGCGCACAGAAAAGAACAGCCCTGCTGCATGAAAAAGGAAAGACCGGCATGCAGAAAAGAGAACCCGGTTTGACGGTTCTGCCCAGCACTTATATGCAGAGAAAGTTTTGGTATGTGGAGCAGCTACATGATCAGTCTATCGCCTATAACCTCTCCGGCTATGTCCAGTTTCACGGCAAGCTGCGGCCGGAGCTGCTGCACCGGGCTTTTGCCGATGTATGCATGCATCAGGAAGCGCTCCGCTCCGTCTTTAAAGAGGCACAGGGAAGCCTCCAAGTGGAGCTGCGCGGGGATATCGGGGATGAGGCTTTTAAGCTGTGCGATCTTTCCGGCAAGGAGCATGGAGCGGGCATGCCGGAATTGGAGCTGCTGATGTACGAAGAGGGGATTCGGCCGTTCCCGCTTTCCCAAGGCCCCCTGATCCGGCTTATTGTGTACAAGCTTGGCGATTCGGACTGGATTGGGCAGATCGTATGGCATCATATTGTTTCCGACGGCTATTCCATCGGAATTTTTATTAAAGAACTACTGCAGCGGTATGAAGGTTATGCAGGCGGAAGCGGGCTGTCCGCAAACGAAACCGATCTTCAATATTATGATTATGTCATTCATTTCAATCAGCGAGCAGAACAAGGCGAATTCGACGATCAACTGCAATTTTGGCGGGAGCATTTGGCGGGAAGCAGTTTGTCTTGTACCATTCCCGCCGATTACAGGCCGACGCATGAGCAGGACTATCAGGGCGACCGGGTGCTGTTCGAAATCGGACAGCCGCTTCGGGCGGAGCTTGAAACGGCGGCCAAGCGGCATGGCGTGACGTTATTCGTACTGCTGCTCAGCGCCCTGAAGGTAATGCTGCACAAATACATAAATCAAAACGACATCATCATAGGCGTTCCCGTAGCGGGCCGGAATGATGAGCGGCTTCAGGCGGTTGTCGGCTGTTTCTTGAATATGCTGCCGATCCGCAGCCGGCTTCATCCCGAACAACCGCTGTTTGATTACATCCGCAGCGAGAATGAACAAGTGCTGCAGGCTTTGCGGAATCAGGATATTCCATTCGACCGGATCGTGGAAGAACTGGGCGTGGAGCGGGATCTGCTGTCCACCCCTGTGTATCAGGTAATCTTCAGCTATGAGACGGATGTGCTTCACGACATTCAAACCAAAGATTTCAGCATTGCGTTCGGGGAACTGGATTTAAAGACTGCCAAAGTAGAACTGGCGCTTGAAATCAATGAAGCGGGAAGCGGTCTGAAAGGCTGGTTTGAATATAAATCGGGCAAATTTTCGCGGGAGAGAATTCAGCGGATTACGGACTATTATCTCCAAATTGTGGAGCAGTTCGCGGCCCGGCATAATTGCGCCATTGGAGAGATCGAGATGATTACGGCGGAAGAGGAGCGGCGCATTCTCTATGAGTTTAACCGGCCTTCCGCAGGCTATCGGGCGCAGACGATTAAACAGCTGTTCGAAGCACAGGCGGAAGCAAGGAAAGAGGCGGTTGCTGCCGTCTGCGGAGACGAACGCATCACCTATGGCGAGTTGAACCGGCGCAGCAATCAGCTTGCCCATTATTTGCGGAAGCAGGGAGTAGGGGCGGAGCGCGTCGTTGGCATTTTGCTGGATAAGTCCATTGAAGCGCTCGTTGCCATTCTGGGTGTTTCCAAAGCTGGCGGCGCATTTATGGCATTGGATTCCTCTTACCCGGAGGAAAGGATTTCCTATATGCTGGAGGACAGCGCGGCTCATTGTGTCATTACGTCGGGAGCCGGAGATTATCCGCGTTTGCCCGGCGTGCCGGAAATCTCTATTTTCGACCAGGCGATTGCGGCCGAGCCAAGCGCTGACCCGTCCGATGCCGCCGGACCGGAAAGTCTGGCTTATCTGATCTATACGTCGGGAACGACAGGCAAACCGAAAGGTGTAATGGTGGAGCATGCGGGGATTGTCAACTTGCGGGATTATTTTATCGGCAGCTATGCCATTTCCGCAGAGGATACGGTGCTGCAATTCGCCAACCTTGTCTTTGACGCCTCGGTTTGGGAACTGGTGATGGGTCTGTTGACCGGAGCGAAGCTGTGCATTGTAAGCAAGGAAACGGTGCTCGACCCCGGCCGGTTCGAAAGCGAAATGCTGAGGCATCATGTCACAGTCGCTACGCTGCCGCCGCAATACTGGAAAGAAATTGCCCATCGCAAGCTTGGACTGCGGCTGCTGATTACGGCAGGCTCGGCATCGAATCGGAAGCTGGTGGAGCAACTGCCGTCCGGTCTCGTCTACTACAATGCTTACGGGCCATCGGAAACGACGGTATGCGCATCGGACTGGCGTTACGAACGGGATAAACTGGTTCCGGATAAAATCCCGATTGGCCGCCCCATTCCAAACATGCAGATTTATATGATGAACGGAGACCGCCTGTGCGGTATCGGCGTCATCGGAGAACTGTGCGCAGCAGGTGTCGGAGTGGCGCGCGGCTATCTGAACATGCCCGAACTGACGGCGGAGAAATTTATCGATAATCCCTGGGGGCCGGGCAAGTTGTACCGTACCGGCGATTATGCCTGCTGGCTCGAAGACGGCAGCATTGCCTTTTTCGGCAGAATGGACCATCAGGTGAAGATTCGCGGCCACCGCATTGAGAGCGGCGAAATCGAAGCTGTTCTTCATTCTCATAAAAACGTTATTCATGCAGTTGTAACTGTAGAGGAAGAGACATCCGGCGAACCTTCTCTGGCCGCTTATCTCGTTGCGGACGAACGGCCCGGCTTGGCGGAAATCCGCGATTTTCTGAAAGAGCGGCTGCCTGCTTATATGTTGCCGTCCGCTTACTTCACGGTCGACACCATTCCGCTTAATGTCAACGGCAAGGTTGACACCCGGCAATTGGCCGTCATGAGGCGCAAGCTGGAGGCAGAGAGCCATTATGTGGCGCCGGCGACGGAGACGGAAAAAAAGCTGGAACGCATCTGGAGCCGTCTGCTTGGTGTTGAACGGGTCAGCGTGAAGGATTCCTTCTTTGAAATCGGCGGGGACTCGATCATCAGCATGCAGGTCATTGCGCGGGCGGCGGAAGAGGGAATCAAGCTCGAACTTAAGTCATTCTACGAGGATAAATGCATTGAGCAAATGGCTTTGCGTGCCGTACCGCTTGAAAATGTGCAGGACAATCAGGGCGAGGTGACGGGAGTTTATCCGCTCACGCCGATTCAGCGCTGGTTCTTCAACAACGAGTTTCAGGAAGCCGATCATTGGAACCAGTCCGTATGTCTTGAATTGGCGTTGCCGCCGGAGCCGGGCATTCTCAATGATGCGTTGAATGAACTGTGCCGGCAGCATGATGCTTTGAGAACACGGGTTGCAAGCCGGGCAGGGGGAAGAACTGCAGAAATTATGCCTTATGTCCACTGTCCGCGTTTAGAAACGGCAGACCTATCGGGAAACGGTGAGGCTGAACCTTTAATGCAAGCGGCCATCGCCGGGCTGCAGCGTTCTTTGCGGCCGGAGGCGGGGGAGATGTTCAAGGGCCTGTTGATCCGGAGGGGACAAGAAAGGCGCGACAGACTTGTGCTGACCGCTCACCATCTCGTGTGCGATGCGTATTCCCTGCGCCTTATTGTCGAAGATTTGTTCCATTTCTATGAGGCGTTGGCCGCAGGGCAAGAGGCGGCGCCGCGGTCAAAAACAGTATCCTATCCGCAATGGAGCCGGGAGGCGGAAGCATATGCGGGCAGCTTCGAAGCAGCGGCCAAAATCGGCGAATGGAACAAGGAACTGGAAAAGCGGCGCCTCACCGCCGGGAGCAGAACGAGGGCGGACGCCGGTTACGAAGGAGAAGCCGGGCTATGGAGGTCCGCTCTGAGCGAAGAAGCGACGTTCCGGCTGTTTACCGAAGTGCCCAAGCATTACAGCATTCGGCCGATGGAAGCGATGCTTGCCGCAATGGGAATAATGCTCCGTGCCGAAGATGGAACCTGCCCGGCGATCTATATTGAAAGCCACGGCAGGGACCGTTTTGCCGAGCAGTCGGATGTTTCAAGGACGGTAGGCTGGTTCACCCAATTGTACCCTTTATATTTGGATGATGCGGCATGGCCGGACCTTGGAAGCGCCTTGAAGAAAGTGAAAGACGGATTGGCGGTTGCCCAGAAGCGCTCATTTGAGTTTCTGCTCGCCAATTATACGCGGGGGCCGGTGGAGATGGTGTTCAACTACATGGGACAGCTTGACAGCGGCAGTTCAGGGAATTCCCCTTTTCGAATCATCGGCGGAGAATCTTTGGGGGCGAGAGGACCGGGAAATGCCCGGGTCGGACGTTTGGAAGTGAATGCTTATGTGCTGAACGGCCGCTTGACCCTGGAGTGGGTCTATAGCGCAAGACGGGAATCGGAAAAATCCCTGTGCCGCCAGGCCCGCGCTTTTGAGCAGGCGCTGCTTGAAATCATTGAGTACTGCATCGAGTCGGAGGACAGCGGAACTTCCGTCTCGGATTTTTATGAGGTGGACACGGAAGATTTGGATCTTATTTTGTCAAAATTCAATTAATGCGTCCGGGAGGAAACCCATGAACAAAGGAAATGTCGCGGATATATACGGTTTATCCGCCATGCAGGAAGGGATGCTGTTTCACAGTCTGAAAAGTGAAGGCGCCGGGATGTATATGGAGCAATTCTCTTGCACCTTGAGCGGACAGCTTGAGGTTGAACGCTTCTGGCAAGCCTGGCAGAAGGTGATTGATTGCCATCCAGCGCTGCGCACCGCTTTTATGTGGGAAGGGTTAAAGAAGCCGGTTCAAGTTGTGCTGAAAGCATGCGAATGCCGTTATGTCCAATATGACTGGAGAGGCATGGGCGCGGCGGAGCGGGATGAAGCTTATCTGAAGTGGCTGGAACGGGACCGGATGCTCGGATTTGCGCTTGAGGAAGCTCCTTTAATGCGGTTTGCGCTTATTCAAATTTCCGAGGACCGCTATTATTTCGTTTGGAGCTTTCACCATATCGTTATGGACGGCTGGTCGCTGCCGCTGGTGCTCGGGCAAATGCTGGAGCATTACCGCGCTCTGATGACGGGAGAGCCGATTGGGGAGAAGCCGGGAAGGTCGTTCAAGGATTATATCGCCTGGGTGAACAGGCAGGATGCGGCGGCTACCGCCCGCTATTGGAAGAAGGCGCTTGACGGATTCGAAGAGCCGCTGGCCTGGACTAACGAACCGGCGGAAGAGACGGCTGGAGAAACAGCGAAATATTCAGTGCGTCTTTCCGGGGAATTGCTGGATAACATCGAGGCGACGGCCAAGGCAAACGGAATCACCCCGTTTCAGATCTATAATTTGGCTTTTGCGCTATTGCTTGGAAAATATTGTGGCAAAAGTGATGTGGTGTACGGCACGACCGTTTCGGGAAGACCGATGGAAATCCGCGGAATTGCCGAGGCGGTCGGACTGTTCATTAATACCGTTCCGGTGCGGGTTCGGCTCCAGGACCAACTGCCGCTGCTTGCCTGTCTGGAGGAATTGAGAGAGGCGCAGGCGAGCCGCGCCGGGCACGAGTATATGTCATTGGCCGAGATCAGCGCCGCTGCAGGGATGCCGCAGTTGTTTCAAAGCATTTTCGTCTACGAAAATTATGCCAATGCCGAAGCCTACAAAAATGTGGCCGAGTTTTCCATTACCGACCTGCATTTAAGGGAAGAGATCAATTATCCGCTGGCCTGGGTGGTCAGACCGGATGACGGAATTGTCATTGAGACCGTGTATAACACCGCTTATTTCAGCGAAACGCTCATTCGGCAATTTCAAAAAAGTTATCTCACTCTGCTGCATAAGATTGTCCATGACATAACTCAACCGGTCTGTGAGGTGGGCCTGCTTTCGGCGGAGGCTGACGCTGCTTCAGACAACGGAAAGCCGGTTGCCTCTGTGCTGAATTTTCATCCGGACGGGAAAAGAGAAGTTCCCCGCGGCTGGGAGCGTGTCCTTGTCGTCGATTGTTACGGTCATCCGCTTCCGGACGGGTTTGAGGGGGCGGTTACACTTCCCGCCGAAGGCGGAAAAGATACGGGATATGTCGGCCGTATGGAACCGGATGGGACACTTGTCCTTAACGAAACGCGATGCACAGCCATGCCGATTGAGGGAATCAGCCGCAATTTGACCGGGCTGGAGCAAGCGCTGCGGGCGCGGGAACTCGTAGGGGATGTAAAAATGGTCCGCAGAACCAATATGGAAGGCGAGCCGAAACTGGTCGTTTATTATACCGAGCGGGCAGGCGGCGGAACTACTCAAGCCGCTTCTTACGAAGAGCGCGCGGCGGCCGCAGAAGCGGCGCTGGCTGCGGAGCTAAGCGTGCTGCTCGGCATCAGCAGCCAAGCTTGCGCGGCGGTTGCCGAATTCGTGCATGTATCGGCCATCCCCTATGATGCAGACGGCACGGTCAATATGAGGCAACTGCTGAAGCTGGCGGTTGTAAACGACCATCTCGTTGACAGATGGAACGGTCTGGTCCGCGAAAGCGGGGGCCAGGCGTCGCGAACGGCGTTTCCGCCCGTTATCGTCCGGCAGGAAGCGAAACCAAGCCGTGATAAGGTCCATATTGCTGATCTTTCGGACCGTCATTGTTTTATTCAAGGGACACAGTCCGGCGCGGCGGCCAGAACCGAAGTTCCGGAGCGCCGCCGGGAGAGCGAAAGCGGGACGGAATGGTCGCTGATTGCCGGAGAGGACGTACTTCTTCCCGAAGATACCGTATTCGATCTCGGTTACTATTTGAAACGGGCGGCCATCGCGTCTGAGGATCGGGGCATCCGCTTTATTCACTATGACGGCAGTGATACATTCTCTTCCTACCGGCAGCTGTACCGGGAAGCGACAGCGGTGTGCTCCGGTCTGATCGAACGCGGATTAAAGCCCGGTGACAAAGTGATTTATCAGATGGACGACAATCGCAACTATGTAAATACATTCTGGGCGTGCATGCTCGGCGGATTTATCGGAATTCCGGTTACGGTTGCCGCTGTCTATCATGAGGATAACGCGGCAGTCCGCAAGCTGTATAACGCCTGGAGCATGCTGGAACGGCCGGTCATTGTCGCCGATGCCGCGCTGGCTGCCGCCATCCGCGGCATTCCCGGCATGCTTCAGCAGCAGGGAGAATTCACCGTGTATACGGCCGAAGAACTCGCGGACAGCCGGGAACGGGAAATTTCCTATGTGGTCCAGCCGGATGATCTGGCGCTGCTGCTGCTTACTTCCGGCAGCACTGGTATGCCGAAAGCGGTGATGCAGACGCACCGCAACATTTTATACCGTACGATCGCCGCTTGCCAAAGCAACGGTTTTGGTCCCGAAGAGGTCACTTTCAACTGGATGCCGATGGACCATGTCGGTGGAACCGTGATGTGCAACGTGCGGGATGTTTATCTTGGCAGCCAGGAAATTTTGGCTCCGGTCAATTATATTCTGGAAGCGCCGCTTCGTTGGCTCAGACTGATGAGTCGGTACAAGGTCACGAATACGTGGGCGCCCAATTTCGCCTACAATCTGATCAACAGCCTGGAGCGTGAGGTCCAGCAGCTTGATATTGATCTGTCCGCGCTGAAGGTTATCACGAACGGGGGCGAAGTCGTTGTCGCCAAGGTGGCTTTGAAGTTCAATGAAATCCTGGCGCCGTTCCATTTGCGCAAGTCTGCCATGCGTCCTTGCTTCGGAATGTCGGAGACCTGTTCGGGCATCATCTATTCGCTCGATATCGGTAAAGGATTGCTGAAGCCGGAAGATACGCAGGTATCGGTAGGTTATCCGCTTGGCGGCCATCAGGTGCGGATTGTAAATGCGCAGAATGAACTGCTGCCGCTGAACACGGAAGGGCGGTTTCAGATTAAGGGGCTGGCCGTTACGCCGGGCTATTACAACAATCCGCAAGCGAACGCCGAGGCTTTCACCAGCGACGGATGGTTTGATACTGGCGATTTAGGGCTGATTTCGGAACGCGGGCTGACTATTACCGGCAGGGCCAAGGACATTCTCATTATTAACGGTGTCAATTACAACAACTCGGAAATTGAAGCCGTGCTTGAGGAGATTGACGGCGTGGAGGTGTCGTATACGGCTGCGGTAACCGTGAAACCGGGCGGAGCTCGGGAGGAGCAATTGGCTGTGTTCTTCCATCCGTCTTCGATGGAGACTGTGCGGCTGCGCAAAATTGTCAAAGAAATGCAGCGGATAATCGTCTCCAAAATCGGCATTGTGATCGAGTACATTGTTCCGCTGGCCAAGAAGGATATTCCGAAAACGGGCATTGGCAAAATCCAGCGCATCCTGCTGAGAGATGCGCTGCTTCGCGGCCAATATGATCCGGTGCTGAAGCAGATGGACCTCATCCGCGATAAAAACGCCTTGAACCCGTGGGTGTTCAAGAAAGTGTGGAAGCCGCTTCATTTCAAATCCGGCAAGGCGGCGGGCGCGGAGCTTGCGGGCAACTGTCTCGTCTTTGCCGATAACGCCGGTTTGGCGGAAGCATTGCTGAAGCGCATGGGACTGAATGCAGGCCGCGTCATTGCCGTCAGGCATAGCCCGCAATTTGCAGCGGAGAGCCGCTATCATGTCGGCTGTGATTATACCAGCGCTGAGGGCTGCGCCGAACTGTTCCGTTATTTGCATGAACTGGATTGGAAGGCCGGACATATCGTTTACTTGCCCACTTACGGCCTGAACGGAGACGGAACGGAGGGCGTAGCGGAGGCGGATCGGCTGGGCGTGTACTCGCTGCTTCAGCTTGTGCGGACGATGGCCGAACAAGAATGGAGCGGGGATACGGCGCTGTATGTTGCCAGCTCGAATGTGTTCCAGGGCGCAAGCGGTTTGGAGCCGCATTATGTGAACGCCTCTTTGGGCGGGTTCATGGCGGCTCTCCGCTCCGAGGATACCGGCTTGCGCTGCTTGCTTATAGATCTGGAGGGAGAGCAGGCGGACCGGGACGCGGCTCTGCTGTATGAAGAAATCAGACACAGCGAGACGGATGCAGGCGAAGTCGGATACCGCAGCGGCCGGCGTCTGGCATGGAAGCTTAAGCCTGTGCCGCTGAAGAAGCATGACACAAAGGCGCAAATAAAACAGGGCGGACGTTATATCGTGACCGGCGGTCTAGGGGGGATCGGGGCCGGAGTCTGCCGTACTCTGATCGAGCGCTATGAAGCAAAGCTGTTTATTCTCGGAAGAAGCGCGACTCCTCATCCGGCGGAGGACGGGGAGCGGGCGGAGAACTTCCGCAGACTGCGGGAACTGGACGCTTCCGTCCGTTACGGGCAGGTTGACATTTGCGATTCGCAGGCGCTGGCCGCAGCGGTTCGGGAGTACGAGCAGGCAGAGGGTTATGAAATTGATGGCATTCTTCATTTGGCCGGCAATTCAAGCTATGAGGAGCATCTGGACCGCCGTGATGTTTACCTGATCGCAGCCGGGAACAGGCAAGCCTTTGAAGATGAATATAAAGCCAAGGTATACGGGACGCTGAATTTGTTCCGGCTGCTGACCGAGAGACGGCATGCCGCCTTGATTGCCTTCTCCTCGGTGACATCGTTTCTGGGGGGTGCGACGTTCAGCGCTTATGCGGCGGGCAACAGCTTCCTGGAGATGTTCTGCCAATATGCGGCTGAACGGCTCGGTTATGCGGTCCAATGCATATCCTGGACGATGTGGAACAACGTCGGAATGACGGCGGGCAATTTGCATTCCCTCCATATTCTCAGCGAATCCATCGGTCAGCATGTCCTTTCTCCAAAGGACGGAATTTTGTTTTTTGAAGCTCTGCTGCATTTGAACGACAGCGCCGTTTATGTCGGCATTGATGAATATAATGCCCATATGGCTGATCGAATTGACGAGAAAGCTTATGCCAAAGCCTGCCTCACCGCTTATCTGGAGGAGGGGGCGAGCGAACGGCCGTATTTGGAACAGGCGAGGTTGCTGGATGATTTCGGAACGGGTCTCACGCTGAAGCTAGTCACGGTAAATGCGGAAGGCGAAGCGGTTGAGAGCGAAGAAAAGCATTTGTTCATAGAAGCATCGTCCGAGAACGAAAGAAAGATTCGCGCTATTTGGTCCGAAGTGCTGGAGAACGATGTTATTGGGATGAACGACAACTTTTTCGAGCTTGGCGGACATTCCCTGAAAGCGACGCAAGTGGTCTCCCGGATCAAGAAAACCTATGCGATCGAGTTTGCAATCAATGATTTGTTTTATCATCCTACAATCCGCGAATTGGCCAAGGTGGTAGAGGAACGGCTTCATGCCGATCTGCGGCGCGGAGAGGAACAGGCCGTAATCAAGCCGACGCGGGAAGAGAAGCGGCGTGGCGTACCGGTCTCTTATGCTCAGCAGCGGCTGTGGTTCCTGAGACAATACGACGAGGACAGCGCCTTTTACAACATTCTGGAGGCCGTTGAGCTGGAAGGCCGGCTGGACACGGCTTGTCTCGGCCGTGCTGTTGCCGAGCTGGTAAAGCGTCATGAAGGATTGCGGACCGCTTTTGCCTATGTAAACGGACAGGTGGTCCAGGTGCTGCGCGAGGCGGAACCCGTGCCCGTGCCGGTGGTAGACCGAATGGACACCTTGCCGGAAGACAGGGAAACCGTCATTGCCGAGTTGGCGGAGGTTGAGGTGAATCAGGCGTTTGATTTTGCGAACGGACCGCTGCTTCGCTGCAAATTGATTCAATTCGCCGAAGATGAGCATACCATTCTGCTGACTATGCATCATATTATTTCGGACGGCTGGTCGATGGGTGTATTTGTGCGGGAGTTTGTTCAGCTTTACGAGGCGTTTGTTCATAAACGGCCGGTCCGGTTGCCCGAAATAGACTGGCAGTATGCCGATTATACGAAATGGCAGCGGAGCTGGTTCACTGGTGAGGTCAAGGAGAAGCAGCTGGCCTACTGGAAAGACAAGCTGCAAAATTTGACCACGCTCGATATTCCTTCGGACTACAGCCGTCCGGCCGTGCAGACATTTAACGGCGAGAAACAATTTTTGGTCTTTAAGCGGCCCATTATGGACCGGGTGAAGGCCTTGGCGGAAACGACGGGCGTCACGCCGTTCATGATTTATTTGGCTGCCGTCAATGTGCTGTTCGCCAGATATACCGGGCAGGATGATATTGCCATCGGAACGCCGATTGCCAACCGGACGCGCAAGGAAACGGAGCATACGGTCGGATTCTTCGTCAACACTTTGGTGCTGCGGAATGATTTGTCGGGCGATCTTACTTTCCTGGAGCTTTTAAAGCGGGTAAAGGCGGGAGCGCTGGAAGCTTACGATGCGCAGGATATGCCGTTTGAAATGCTGGTGGACGAGCTTGAGGTGGAACGTGATCTGAGCCGGAATCCGCTGTTCCAGGTGATGTTTGCGCTCCAGAATGAGGAGCTGCCCGAGTTCAAGCTGCCCAATCTGCGCATTGCCCGGATGGAAATGGACAATAAAGCGGCGATGTTCGATTTCTGGATTTCCATGCGCGAGCTTGAAGACGGCATTCATGTATTATGCGAATACAATACGGACATTTACAAGCGGGAGACCGCCCTGAGAATGATGCGTCATCTGGAGAATGTGATCGAGCGCTTGACCGCCGATCCTTACCAGAAGATCAAACAATTCCCGTTCATGGACAAGGATGAAATCAACGAGATCCTGTACGGGAAAAATGCGACGGGACGCTCGTTTGAAGCCGCGTTGTTCGTGCACGAACTGTTTGAACGGCAGGCCCGGCTTACTCCGGACGCGCCGGCGCTGAAATACGGGCGGACAGAGCTGACTTACCGCGAGCTGAACGAGCGGGTCAACCGGGTTGCCCATTATTTGATCGCGCAGGGAATCGGACAAGAAAGCTTTGTCGGAGTTTATGCGGAACGGTCGATTGAGATGATTGTGGCCGTGTACGGCATTCTGAAGGCCGGGGCCGCTTATGTGCCCATTGACCCGGCTTATCCGGACGACCGGGTGAATTATATGCTTGAGGATTCCGGCGTGCGGTTGGTGCTGCATTGCGCCGATGAAACGGAGGCGTTGCGGAATGTGCAGGCGATAGATATGAGAAGCCAGGCTTTTGCAGCATTCAGCGCGTCTGATCCCGGAGTGAAGGTCAGGGAGGACAACGCGGTCTACATGATCTATACATCCGGCTCCACGGGCAAGCCCAAGGGAACCATTAACGTGCATGCCGGGTTGCGGAACCGCATTTTGTGGGGGCAGGCGCAGTATCGCATGCAGCCGGAAGACCGGCAATTGCAGAAAACGCCGTTCTGCTTCGACGTTTCCTGCAGCGAAATCTTTTGGGCACTTACCGTGGGCGCTTGTCTGGTACTGGCGAAACCGGAAGGACATAAGGATGTTGATTACTTAATTGATGTCATCAAGGACGAGGGGATTACGTTCTGCCACTTTGTTCCTTCTATTTTAAAGCTGTTTCTGGACAATCCGCGAGTGCGTGAAGTGCAAAGCCTGAAAAAGGTATTCTGCAGCGGCGAGGCTCTGCCTTACCTGCTGCAAGAGCAATTTTTCCGGACGTTGAACGCGGAAATGCACAATCTGTACGGGCCGACTGAAGCTGCGGTCGAAGTTTCGCATTATCCTTGCGGCGGGAAACTGGACAAGGATATCGTCCCGATCGGCAAGCCGATCGCCAACGTGCAGTTGTATGTGCTGGACGAATTTATGAATCCCGTGCCTTATCATGTGAGCGGAGAACTGTATATCGCTGGCGTCAACCTGGCCCGGGGTTACCACAACCGGGATGATTTGACCCGCGACAAATTTATTGGGAACCCGTTCAGCAAATTTGCGAAGGACCGGATGTACAAGACGGGCGATGTGGTCAAGCTGCTGCCGGACGGCAATATTCAGTTTATCGGGCGGGCCGACAATCAGGTCAAAATCCGGGGGCTTCGCATTGAGCTGGGAGAGATCGAAAAGGTTATCCAGTCCCATCCTTCGGTCAAGGACAATGCGGTTATTGCCAGGGACAGCGGCGGCGATGTCCGCCTGGTATCCTATCTCGTCCGCGACGAGACGTACCGGAAGGAGGAAACCGAGGAAGACAGCAAGGAACAGGTTACGCAGTGGGAATCGGTTTTTGACCACGCCTACACGAAGGAAGAGGAAATCCAGGACTATCGTCTTAACACGGTCAGTTGGAACAGCAGCTACACGGGCGAGAAGATTCCCGAACGGGAAATGGAGGAGTGGCTGGCGGATTCGGTGGATATCATCCGCAATCTGAAGCCGAAGAAGGTGCTGGAGGTTGGCTGCGGAACCGGAATGGTCTTGTTCCAGATCGCGCCTTTATGCGAGGAATATGTCGGTGTGGATTTATCGCGCACCGCCCTGGAGTACGTGCGCGCCAATCTCGATGAGACGATGAACGTCCGGTTGTACCAGAGGGCTGCAGATGCATTGGGAGAATTGCAGGACGAGAGCTTTGACACGATTATTCTGAATTCGGTCATTCAATATTTTCCGAGCGGGGAGTATCTGGACCGCGTGCTGGACCGGCTTCTCGGCATGCTGGCCGAAGGCGGAAATCTCTATCTCGGCGATGTGCGTTCCCTGCCGCTGCTGAAAAGCTACCACACGTCGGTTGAGTTGCACAAGGCCGATGATGCACTGACGGTGGCGGAGCTGCGGGACCGCATCAAGGGAGCCGTCGCGTCGGAGAATGAACTGCTGGTCGATTCCAAATATTTCTTGAGCCTGAAGGAATCCCAGGAGCGGGTGCGCCATGTGGCCATCCTGCCCAAACGCGCCCGTTTCGGCAACGAGATGAGCAAGTTCAGGTATCAGGTTGTCATTGGCACGAAGGAAGCTGCGTTCCTCCGGCCAGACGCGACGCTTGATTGGTCCGGTCCGGGGTCTGCCGAAGCACTGGAGCGATTGCTGGAGGAGGGAGCGGAAGATGTCGTGTGGATTCGCGACCTTCCGCTGGACAAGCTGGAACGCGAGAACCGGGCGGAGGCTCTGCTCGGCGGTGATGCTGCGCCGGTTGCTACCGTGGGTGAGCTGAGGGCGGAGCTTGAAGCAGGGGGAGCGCATGCGCCGGATTTGTATGAGCTGTTGAACAGAGGCGCGGACAGCCGTTATCTTGTGCGCGCTTTGTGGAATGGCCATGCGGAGAACGGAGCCTGCCAACTGCTGCTGCTGCGCAAAGAGAAGTTTGGCGCGCATGCGGAAGCCTATGCCTATGAACTTCCAAGCCGGCTCCGCTTCAGCGGGGACAAAAGCATTTACTTCACCCGTCCGCTGGAGTGGAAATACAACCAGGAGTACATTCCTTCGATCCGGGAGTATACCAAGCGCTTTTTGCAGGATTATATGATCCCTTCCTTCTTCGTGGTGCTGGAGGAAATGCCGCTGCTGCCCAACGGCAAGCTGAACCTGAAGGCTCTGCCGGAACCGGAGCATGCCAGAAGAACCGTTCTGACCGAATATGCGGAAGCCACGAACGACAGGGAGAAGAAGGTCAAAAAAATTTGGGAGTTCATTCTGAACAGTGAAAATATCGGCGTAAACGACAACTTTTTCGATATCGGCGGCCACTCGCTGCTTGTGCTTCAGGTGTATTACAAGATCAAGGAGCAGTTCGATACGGAGCTGACGGTTGTGGATATGTTTAAATACCCGACCATCCGCAGCTTATGCGAGTTTCTGGAGAATACGGCTGCACGGGCGGATGAAGCGGCCGTCGGCGAGCAGATGAAGACGAATAAGGAAGCGATGAAAGCGAACCGGAAACGTCTCAAGGAAATAATTAAAAAGTAATCGGCAAGGAGCGGCTGAATGAAGAACAAAAAGGATATGATCAAAGCTTTATCAAGGGAACAGCTTGCAGCGCTGTTGACCAAGACCAGGGAGAACAAGAAAAACGAAATCGTTCGGGCGGACCGTTCCTCTTCCTCGTTCAGCCAGTCGTACGCCCAGCAAAGACAATGGTTTATGGAACAGCTTATGAGCGGCGGGGCAGCTAACGTGCCGCAATCCTATCTGTTGAAAGGCGAGGTCAGGCCGGAGCTGCTGGAGGCGGCGCTGAATGCGATTGTCGAGCGGCATGAAAGTTTGCGTACGGTATTCAATACCATCGACTATGTACCGTCTCAGATCATCAAGCCCTATGAGCCCTTCAAGGTGGAAGTGATTTGCTTGGAAGAGGGGGACAGGGAAGAGCGGATGGTCAAGGTGCGGGAAATCAACCGCGAGTTCGCGAACCGCCCGTTTGATTTGACGGTGGGACCGTTATGGCGTTTCTGCATGATGAGGCTGTCCGCGGAGGAGACGGTTCTTACGTTGTCCCTCCACCATATGGTTTGCGACGGCTGGTCCTTCGGCGTCATCATGCGGGAGCTCGCGCAGACTTACGCGGCCTTGCTCAACGGGGAGGCGGCTCTTCCGCCTCTCCCGGTGCAGTATGCCGATTATTCCGAATGGCAGCGGCGTAAAATCGAAAGCGGCGAGCTGGACAATCAACTGGCGTATTGGAGCGGGAAGCTTAGGAATGCACCGCCGTCCATCCGGCTGCCTTTCGATTATAAGCGGAGCGGGGCGCAGACCTACCGGGGACGCACAGAGTATTTTACGCTTGACGGCGATACCGCGAAAGCCGTTCATGAGGTTGGCCTGCGTCTTAAAGGGTCCGCTTATCATCTGATGCTGTCCGTTCTGAGCCTCCTGCTGCATCATTGCAGCCTGGACGAGACGATCTGCATCGGTACCCCTGTCGCTAACCGGAACAGGATGGAACTGGAGTCCTTGATCGGGCTTTTCATCAATACCGTTGTCATACAAAGCCGTTTCGAGGCGGGGATGACCTTCGCTGAACTGTTCGCTCAAGTCCGGGATGACTGCAGGGAGGCGTTCAACCATGCCGAGATCCCCTTTGAGAAAGTGGTTGCAGAGCTTGGTGTGGAGCGGCAGGCGCGCCAGTCCCCGGTATTTCAGGTGCTGTATGTGCAGACGGAAGAATCCATGCTCAATATCCGCATGCCGGGCATTGAAGCGGAGGCCATTCCGGTATCGACCGACACCGCCCAATTTGACCTGTCCCTGTATGCAACCATGATGAAAAACGGAATTACCGCGGGTTTCGAATACAACACCGACCTGTTCAGCCGGAATACGATAACGGGCTGGATTGAAGATTTTAAAATATTGCTTCGATTGGCGGTGAATGATCCGCAGCAGCCGATTGAACGCCTGCTTGCCGCCGTATCGCGCAAAAAGTTTCCGCTTACCGTAGTCTCTTCCTTTGAGTCGGGACCGATAGCGGAATCCATCGAGTTTTGGCTGGACCGGCTTTCTATTCGCGCGAAGCTGCAATTTGCGCCTTACAGCCAGGTGTTCCAGCAGTTGATTGACGAGGACGGCCTGCTTGGGAGAAGCCGCGAAGGCATCGGACTTATTATGCTTCGTCTGGAGGACTGGATGCAGGGAACGGGTGCTGGAGAAGAGGGCGTGGAGGTGGCGTTGACGGAGAATACGCGCAGCTTCATTCAATACGTCAAGAGCTTTGCTGGCAGGCCTTCCTCCCGTTTGCTGCTGCTGTTGTGTCCCTCTTCGGATAAGGTGGACGGGAACCGAGCGCTGAAGCATCTTATCGGCCGGCTGGAGGAGCGGATAGCCGCTGCTTTGGCCGGAAGCCGCAATGTTGAGCTTCTGCGCGGCGAGGACATTATCCGAAAATACGGGCTTGAACATTACAATGACGGGCTGGGAGACGAGGAAAGCCATGTGCCTTATCTGCGGGAATTTTTCGCAGCGATGGGAACGGAAACGGTGCTGCATCTGTTTCACCGGGGAACGGGAGCGCCGGTGCGGCCAAGCGTAACAAACGGATGAAAGGGGACAAGGATTGAATATGCAATTAAAAGACCTCGTAGCCGGAATTCTGAACATCGAGCATCAGGATATACATGAAGGCTTGTCGCCGCAAGTGTATCCGGGATGGACCAGTATGAAACATATCCAATTGATTGCCGCCATCGAGGAAACGTACAAGGTGAAGTTTACCGTGAGGGAAATGAAAGGTTTAAAGAATTATGCCGCTTTCATTTCCGCATTAAAAAGCAGAGGAATAGGGGATGAAGTGCTTGCATGAGACGGTTGCGGAAGAGAAGCGGTTAACCGCAGGCGTAAGCGACGGGGACCTGGAAACGCTGCTGCTGATCCGCCATTACGAGCTGACGGTACTGGAGCTGTTTGCGTGTGGCGAGATCAAGGGAACGACGCATACATGTATCGGGCAAGAGTACATTCCGGTTGCGCTGAATCCGTTCATTCGGGCGGATGATTTCGTCGTCAGCAATCATCGCGGGCATGGGCATTATCTGGCCAGATACAGGGATGAGGGCGATGTGGAAGGCCTGCTTGCAGAGGTGATGGGCAAGTCGGAAGCGGTGTGTCAAGGAGTAGGCGGCAGCCAGCATATTTACCGGGACCAGTTCCTGTCAACGGGAATTCAAGGGGAAGGAATCGCGGTGGGCGCAGGCATCGCCTGGAGTCACAAATTTAGAAACCGCAGCGATATTGTGTTCGTGTATATCGGCGAAGGCACGTTCGGCAGAGGCTGTGTATACGAAAGTCTGAATTTCGCCGGTATTTGGCACTTGCCTATGGTGATTGTGGTGGAGAATAACGGCATCGCCTTGTCGACATCCCCGCACGACAGCATGTCCGGTACGATTGAAGGCCGGGTGCGGGGATTCGGGCTTGACTATCTCCGCGTGGAAAGCCGGCATATTCCTGCCATCCGCGAGCTTGTCGGCGAACCGGTGAAGCGGGTGCGCACGGAATCCAGACCGCTTGTTATTGAATTTATAACCGATAGGGTCGCCTCTCACAGCAAGGGGGATGATACCCGCGATTCCGCCGAGCTGGAGCGGGTAAAGCGGCAGGACTGGCACAGCCGGATGACGGCCGAGGATTGCGAGCGGTTCGAGAGGCTGGAGCAGCGCGCCGTCCAGCGGATGCGTGCCATAAGGGAGCTTGTTGCAAGCCGGAAGGAGGCCGTATGGGATGAACACGAAGAGCGAGCGGTTGAATGAGAATCTCCGAAATGCCCTCCATCGGCTGATGACTGAGGACGATGCGGTAATCGTAATGGGAGAAGACGTGCCGGAGCCGTATGGAGGGGCGTTCAAAATTACAAAAGGGTTATCGGATTCATTCCCGGGGAGGGTGATCGGAACGCCGATCAGCGAGGAAGGATTTGTCAATATGGCGGCCGGGATGGCCATCATGGGACTGAGGCCGATTGTCGATATGATGTTCTCGGACTTTGCCGCGCTTGCCTTCGACCCCTTGTTGAACTTCGCTTCGAAATCGGTCGCCATGTACGGTAAAAGACTTGATATTCCTATGATTGTCCGCTGCGCGAACGGCGGGTATCGCGGATATGGGGCTACGCACAGCCAGAGCATGCAGAAATACTTTATCGGCATTCCTCATTTGAGCGTGTATGAGATGTCGCCTTTTCACGATAACTACTCGGTGTTCAAACGGATGCTTGAGGAAAAGAACCCGTGTGTCTTCTTTGAAGAGAAGACGGCTTATGCCCAATGGAGGTACATAAACGGGGAAATTGATGATTTGTTCGGTTATTCCTACAGGGGAGCGGACGGGAACTGGGCGGTCGCAGCCATTGAACAGGAGGCGGTTGCCGATGTGGTCATCATTTGTCCGGGCGGTATGGCTTCAATATGTCTGGCGGCAGCCGAAAAGCTGATTATGGAAGAGGAAATCGAGGTAAAGCTGTGCGTGCCGTCCAAGCTGTATCCGTGCCGCACCGAGGATATCGCGGGCGAAGCCGCAGCCGCAGGCAAAGTGCTAATTGTGGAAGAGGGGACAAGCGGGGGCAGCTGGGGAGAAGGAATCGCGGTTCAATTGTATTCCCGGCTAAACCGTGATTGGGGAGGTGCCGTTGAGCTTCTCTGTTCCCGCGACACTGTTATTCCGGCCGCTGTCCATCATGAACGGCGGATGCTCGTAAGCGAAAGGGATATTTATGAACGCGCGCTGAGACTGGCGCGCCAAGATACAGCCGTTACGGGAGGGAGAATATGATTACGGTAGTTGTTCCCCGAATGAATGCAAATGACGAAAGCTGTACGATCCAGCAGTTCCACTGTCTGAACGGGCAGGCGGTCCGCTCCGGCGATCTGCTTGCAACCGTGGAGACTTCCAAAGCGACCATCGATATCGAAAGCGAGGCCGACGGTTATTTCCTTGCGCTCGTCCGGGAGTCGGCGGATGTGCGGATCGGCGACAATATCGCCTGTCTGTTTGAAACGTTGGAGGAATTGCATGCCTTTCGCGAAACGGCGGCAGGGGCTCCCGCCCGGCATGATTCGGCAGGGTACAAGCTGTCCCATCAGGCCCGGGATTTCGCGGAGCTGCACCGCTTCTCGCCGGAAGAGCTGCGCTCTTTAAACAAAAAGCTGATCAAGCTGGACGATCTGGAAGAACTGCTCAGGCGGAAAGGGGAGAAACAGGCAGAGCGCATTGCTTTAAGCAAAAATCAAAAGCAGGTGTCCCGCACAGTTACGGCCTCCTATGCTACCATCCCGCGGGCATTTCTGTTGATGAAGGTGTATTGCGATGACATGCTGCGGGAATTGCAGCTCCTTGGCGAGAAGCTGGAGGAATTTGTCGGGTTCGGGGAAGTACTGCCGGTTATGCTTGTCCCGCTGCTGGAAGAATTTCCGTTTATGTTCGGAAGCTTTCAGAAAGATGAGAGCTTCCTTCCCGCTGTCAAAGTCAATGTCGGAGTGACGGTTGATGCAGGCGCCGGGCTGTATATTCCGGTTCTTAAGCATGCCGATCTGCTCCGGGTGGAGCGCGCGGTTGAAGCTATGACGGAATACAAGTTCAAGGCGCTGCGCAACAGCTTTGAAGAAGCGGATTTGCTGGATGGCGTTATTACGGTAAGTCTTAATACAAATCCCGATGTGGTTGGCGTGCTGCCGATCATCGTTCCGGGGCAGACGGCAATGATCTCCGTCGGCGCGGTCATGAAAGAATTGGTTCTCGCAGACGGCGCCGTTGCCGAGCGGCGTTATATCCATCTTGGTCTTGCCTACGATCATCGTGTCGTCAACGGGCATTACGCGGTTCGCTTTTTAACCCGGATCAAAGAGAAGATGGAGCAATTTCGCGCCGCACTGTGAGAGGGTATGGCAGGAGCAGAGCGAAAGGGGGGAAACGGTTGAGACGCAGCAAGCAAAGTATTTATATTTTGGCCAGCTTTACCGCGAATATGCTGGAAACGTATTTGACGGAGGAACTTGGAAAAAGTTGCCCCGATATCGCCGTTACGACAGGGCCGTACAATCAGATTGTCCCGCAGTGCATAAACGGGGACAGCCTGCTGTACCAAGCGCGGCCGGATTATATCGTCGTCTGGCCGCGCTTGGAAGAAATTCTCGGCAGCCGCAATTTTTACCGGAAACAAAGCTTTGACGAGTGCAGGCATGATTTGTCGCTCTTGGTGGAAGCGGTGCTCCGGGCGAAGGAGCATTTGGGCTCCAAGCTGATTTTCGTACTCCCGGCCGTATATGAGAACAGGCCGCTTGGAGCGGGCGACCTGCAAGCGGAGCGGGGCGCCATGGAAACCTCCATGCAGTTGAGATTGCTGCTGCTCGACAAGCTGCGTCGGGCGGAAGATGTGTTGCTTGCCGACGCGGAGGAACTGGTCCGCAGCTTCGGGGCGGCAAGCAGCTACAGCATGGCGATGTATGCCTTTGCCAAAGTGCCTTATGTTAATCAAATTTACAGAGAAGCCGCTTCCGTGATAGGCCGGCTCATTCGGTTAAGTACACAGCCCGCGCGCAATATTTTAACTTTTGATGCGGAATTTTTACTGTGCGGGCGGGAGGAGCAGATAAATACGGGAATGTTGCGGGAACTGAATGAAGCGAGTCTTGCCGACGATGATTCTCTCAGGTTGTTTCAAGCCTATTTGAGCGAACTGGCAGAGTGGGGTCATGAAATGCTGCTCTGCTCCGGATCGGATCAGGCCGCGGTCGAGCGGATATTTGCCTCCGCCGGTCCGGGCATCAGTCTGGACCGGTTCAGCTACACCTGCTTTAATTGCGCTTCAATTGCGGAGGCGGTTGCCCGCATACATGAGAGTCATGGCGTTGTGCAGGAGGCGTTTCTTGTGCTGGATACGGGAGAAGGGGCGCAGGATGGCCTTCGCCGCCTGCTGCTGCCGGATGATCCCGCTTTATGGATGGAGAGTGTGGCGGCGTCCGGCGCGCTTGATCTTCTTCCTGCAGAATCCGGTTTTTTCGAGAGGGAGGACATCCATGCCGATGATGCCGAAGCGGACAAGGCTTATAAGCTGGAGGATTTTTTGCGCTCCATTCGGCTTGAGCTTTCTTTGACGAAAATGGCTCCGGCGCAGACGGAAGCAGTCGAGCATCTGCTGCATGCAACCAAGGATTTCAATCTCACCGGACAAATATGGACTAGTGATCAACTGCTGTCCATGCTCAGCCAGGAAGATAAAGCGGTTTATACCGTCCGCGTGCAGGACCGATTCGGTGATTACGGCATTGCCGGCGTGGTGATCGGAACCGTTGGCTTCCATGACTTTACCTTTACGGTGGATAATTTACTGCTGAATTGCCGGGTGCTGGGCAAAAACGCCGAGTTTCACCTGGTCCAGCAATTGATTTCGAATATCCGGGAATATGGCTGCGATTGCCTGACGCTGCAGTACCGTCCAAACGGCAGAAACGAGCTGGCCGCCCGCTTCCTGGCCGATATTGCGAAAATTGCTCCGGAACGTGTGCGGGCGGGCGAGAAAATAACAATTCCCGCCGAATTGCTTGAGGAATATGCCGACATTTCACTGCAGAGCGGCCAGGGCGGGGACCCGGAAGCGGCGGAGCGGAAGCCTGCCGCGGAAGCCGCGCGGCACGGGCAAACCGAAGCTTCTTTTGATCCGTACCGGTTCATGGCCGATACGTGGAAGGGAATGAAGCCGTCCGAGCGGGAGGAAATTGTCCGTTTTATAGACGATACCCGTTCGGTGGAGGAAATTATGCGGGCCATCGGCGATTCCAAAGCCAGAACAAGGGCCGGCATTCAGGCGGAATATAAGGAGCCGCGAACTGAAACCGAACGCCTTATCGCCGGGCTGTGGGCTGAGGTGCTGAGTATAGACCGGGTAGGAGTGTTGGACAATTTCTTCGGCTTGGGCGGCACCTCGGTTATGGCGGCGCAGCTTATTGTCAAATACAAGCAGGCGTTCGGTGTCAAGCTTCCCGTGAGAATTTTCTTCGACAGCTCTTCTGTGGAGCAGATGGCCATGTACATCGATGCGCTCCGCATTGAAGAGGACAAGCGGGAGCTGGATGAATCGGCGGTCAGCAATTTCCGTTATAGAACCCGCGAGTTTCTAAAGGGCGAGGTATGGCTGGACGACGCCGTTTCCGCACAAGGAAAGGGAAAGCCGCCGGAAACGGCTCCAGTCCGGACCGTGCTGCTTACCGGAGCGACCGGATTTCTTGGCGCTTTTCTGCTGGAGGAACTGATGGCGATGACGGATTACCGGGTTGTGCTACTAGTCCGTGCGGAGAACCCGCAGTCCGGCTATGAGCGGGTGGTGGACAATATGAAGCGGTATTGCCTGTGGAAAGCGGAATACGGCGGCAGAATTGTTGTGCGCGTCGGAGACTTGGCCAAGCCGCTGCTTGGTCTTGGCCCGCGGAACTTCCAAGAGCTTGCGGATGAAATCCATATGATTTATCACGCGGGAGCCATCACTAACTTTCTCGAGCCTTACCCGATGATTAAAGACGTCAACGTTCAAGGAGCGCAAGAAATATTGCGGCTGGCCGCGGCCGGTGCGGTTAAGCCGGTACATTATATATCCACGCATTATGTGTTCTCCAATCTGGCGCATGAGCATGGGTTTGTCGCTTATGAGGATACGGTGCCGTCAAGCGACGAGGTGCTGGTGCTCGGCTACCAGCAGAGCAAGTGGGTAGCCGAGAACATGATGGCGCTGGCCAAAGAAAGAGGCATTCCGGTCAGCATTTACCGCGTAGGCCGCATTTCAGGCTCCAGTGTCACGGGAGCCTGCCAGACGAAGGACATCATGTGGCTGATGATCAAATGCTGTGTGGAAGCCGGGGTGTTGTTCGATGAAGATGTAAAGATCGAATTTATTCCCGTCGATTATGTCAGCCGATCCATCATCGCCTTGTCCGTGCAACCGGAATCGCGCAACCGCAACTTCCATATTGCCGGCAAAACAATGAACCGGCTGCACCAGGTATATGAATGGATGAAGCGTTATGGCTTTCAGGTCGACACCATGCCATATGAGCGCTGGAAAGACGAATTGGTGGAACGGGCCGCGCGAAATCCGGAGCTGAACACTGTCAAAGCGATGCTGCCCTTCATTCCGGAGGATATGGCCGAGTGGGATGTCGAGATTGTTTATGACGAGACCAATGTCAAGCGGGGATTGCGGCATACCGGAATTGCCTGTCCCGAAGTGGATGAGGCGATGTTTGCCCGTTATTTGGATTATTTCATAGAAACCGGCTTCTTTACGGTCGACCCCCAGCGGCAAAGCGTATGAGGATAAAAAATTTGGGAGGTATAAACGATGAACGAGCGTTTGGATGTAGTGAAGGCCAAAAAGATGAGTATTTACAACAGCGGAATGTGGGTGTCCCTGTTTATTGGCCTGCTATATACGGGAATCGGCATTTTAATGCCGCTTGATCCGGCGGAGCGGTACAGAGGTACGGAATTTTACGAGCAGATTGCCGCGCATCCGCTGATTCCGCATATGTGGAGATATATTTTTGTCATTGTCGGTTTCCTTTCCATCTATTGGGTTTCGGCTGCCGTTACGGTAGTCAGAACGAAAAGCTATGAATGGGAAGGGTTCTACAAATGGGTAACGATTCTTGGCTACGGCGGGGCGGCCATGCTGTGTGTTCAGTGGATGAGAGAAATCTTCATCATGAAAGTGATGACCTTGTACTCGACAGGAAGCGAAATGTACCGTGTGGCGCTGGAAGTGGCGGCTTTTCCCATTGATCCTGATTTCATCTGGATGTTCGGCGGCTTCGGCCTGTGGTATCTGGTTACTTCGCTTCTGGCCAAAAGAAATGGAGTATTCTCACCCAAAATCAACATTTTGGGCATTGCTGTAGGGGCGGATCTTATTCTGACCATGGTGTTCGCGATGACCGATACAATTATTTATTTCAAGAACGGACAAATGACAGTGATGCAAATTACCGCTTTACTGGGCGGTTTGATGGGCGCCGTCTATCATGTCTGGATGTTTTTTGAAATGAAAAAGGGAAAATCGGTGTTTGAAAAAGGGGTTTCCACCCTGTGGGAACAGCATAAGAGTACGGCTTAAGCCGCGCTCTCCAGGAGGAAAGGAAGGAAGCTTCATGGATTTTTACAGCTTGCGAAAAAAAAGATTCGGCTTCTCGTTCAGAGGTTTGGTTATTCTTCTGCTGGTGCTGCTTCCCAATGTGTTGTTCTATCTTTATGTGAGCAAAGATTTGAGCCGGTCAGGGCAAATGATGGATCGTTATCCCGTAATCAGCGCGATTGAGCGCGGAAGCCAACTGCTGCTGATGCTGGCGCTGGTATTTCGGGTTCATGCCGGGGAGCCTTCCCTGAAGAGTAAATATGTGCTCGGTATGGGTGTCTTTTTGCTGCTTTATTATGCGTTATGGACCCGTTATTTTGCCGGAGGCGGGGATTATGGGCTGATCAGCGGAAGTTTTCCCGTTTATATGGGCATGGCTGTCTTCCCGTCCACCTATTTTGCGCTTGCCGGAAAGTGGCGCAAGGACCGGCTCGGCTTTGCTCTGGCCATTCTTTTCGGATTGTCCCATACCCTCAACACGTATCTCAATTTCGGCTTTTAAGGATGGGAGGATAATATTGATGCAGGAAGTAAAGCCCTGGTTTTTTTTCAAAAGAAAAGGAGAAAAATCCGACGTGCACTTAAGGTTGTTTTTGTTTCCTCCAGCAGGTGGGGATGTGTCCACTTATCTACAGTGGGAAGAGAAAATGCCTTCGTTTGTGGAAACAGCCTTTGTTCGCCTTCCCGGCAGAGGCGCGCGAATGATGGAGCCCGCGATAGATGAGATCGGGGCGTTGACCGAACGGCTGGCGGAGGAAATAAAGCCGTATACGGACATTCCTTATGTTCTGTTCGGCCACAGCATGGGCGGCCTGGTGGCGTATGAACTGACGCAGCGGTTATACAGCCGAAATATCGCGCTGCCGGATTGTATTATGATCTCCAGCATTAAAGCTCCCCATCATATGAACTCGTTCACCGAGTGCCTGACCGCGGACGGCAATGACAAGCTCTATTTGAAAAGCGATGCCGAATTTATAGAGCGCATTATCGGTCTTGGCGGCATTCCGGAAGCCTTCAGCGAGAACAGGGAGTTTCTGCAGCTCATTTTGCCTACCTTCAGAAAAGACATGAAGCTGTGCGAGACCTATTGCTCTGAAGGTGCGCGGGCCTTGCCGGTTCCCTTTGAGATATACGGCGGCAGCCGGGATGCCGTTGCCACCAGGACTGAACTGGAAGGCTGGAAGGATTACACTACGCGGAAATTTGCCTTCACACTTTTTCAAGGTAATCATTTTTATTTTGTGGACAACCCGAATACGCTGCTGTTTCATATGCGCGCCAGGCTGGTGGATATTTGCCACGAACGGGCCTATTACAATTGACTGGGGGATTTAGGGATGAACGTAATTGAAATCGAGAATCTGGTGAAACGATTCGGCGACCATACTGCCGTGAACGGTCTCACCCTGTCCATTGCGGAAGGGGAAGTATTCGGTCTGCTTGGTCCGAACGGCGCAGGCAAGAGCACAACCATTAATCTAGTATGCGGGCTGCTTCACGCGACTTCCGGCAAGGTGAGCCTGTTCGGGGGAAAGGTAGAAGAAGGGAGAAAACAACTGGGGTTTGTTCCGCAAAATATCGCGTTGTACGACAATTTTACCGCTTATGAAAATGTGAAGTTTTTCGGAGAACTGTACGGTTTGAGCGGAAAGACGCTGGAAGAGGGCATTGATGAAGCGTTGGAGTTTACGGGTCTTACCGAAGTCAGGCGCAAAAAGGCGAAGACGTTCTCGGGCGGTATGCTGAGACGCCTTAATATTGCCGCCGCCCTGGTGCATCGCCCCAAGCTTATCATTATGGACGAGCCGACAGTGGGCATTGATCCGCAGTCGAGAAACCATATTCTCAAATCTGTGCAGCGTCTGAACGAAAGAGGTGTAACCGTAGTTTACACTACCCACTACATGGAAGAAGTCGAGGCGATCTGCAATCGCATCGCCATCGTTGATCAGGGACAGATTATCGCTTTGGGCACGAAGAAAGAGTTGACCGAGCGAATCGACGACAAGAAATCACTGCAGTTGACCGTCGATTATGCGGAAGAACTGGACAGGGAAGAGATGCTGGCCATTGACGGTGTCATCAATGTGGAGATTCATGACAATCAGGTTCAGGTGGAGTCGAATAAGGATGTGGATAATTTGAACGCAATTATTGATTATGTCACCGCCCGAAATGTGAAGGTAAGGGACATCGGCTTCAAGGACGTTACGCTGGAAACCGTATTTTTAACTTTGACGGGAAGAAAATTGCGTGATTGATCAAGAAGGAAACAGGAAAGGACGATGGTATGTTTCAGATCATAAAGAAAGTTGTCCGCAATCAGATTCGCAATCCGAAATGGTTTTTGTTTTTGCTGATCTTTCCGATCTTTCTAATGATATTGATTGGATCCATTTTGGATGGCGCTTTTTCCGACAAATCCAACCTGAGCAAGGTGGAGGTCGCTTTGCTGGATGAATCCGAGGGCATTTCCCAAGAGGTGCTTGACGCGCTCAGCACCGCATCCGTTTCTATTGAAGAGGATTACGGAATTGTTATTAACAATACCGGGTCCGAGGAGGAAGGCAAGCGGGAGGCGCGCGTGAACAAGAAGGTGTTCGTTCATTTGAACGGGGAGCACATGCAGGTGTACGGCAATGAGTCGGAGCCGCTGAATACCGCGCGGGTGGTGGCTTTGTTCCGCAGCGTGGCTTCCAGCATTCAGACGGTGAAAGAGGCTTACCGGATTGATGCCGAAAACGCCATTGAACTGATCGGAAACGACAATGCGGCTTATGAAGTTCCCGTTGAGTTCATTCCATCCCAAAACGCTATGAGCTCTTACGATTATTACGGCGTTGCCGAGCTTACGCTGATGGTGCTGTACGTGATGCTTATCCCGATCGGAGATCTGTTCCATGACCGCAAAACAAATGTAAAGGAACGGATTGCGCTGACCGGCCTGACCCGTGCCCGTTATTATGGCGCTTCTTTAATTGCCTACTCCATTGTGGCACTTGTCGCTTTTATTCCGGCCTTTCTGTTCTCCATTACATATCTCGATGTGAAATGGGGGGATATCCCTGTACTGATGTACTTGTATATTGTACTGTTTGCGGTGTTCAACGCCGCTCTGGGCATGCTGATCGCGCAATTGCTCAAAACCCGGGGCAAAGTGGATGTGCTGCTTTCGGTGCTGATTATTCCGATCTTCTCATTCCTTGGCGGCTCCTATACTCCGTTTCCTTATGATATGGGAGGCGTGTTCGGCAAAATATTGTTCGTGTCTCCGCTGCGGTGGGCGAATGTCGGAATCTTTAGAAGCATCTATGCGGATGACAGCCAACTGTTGCTTGTGAGCGCCGCCGCGTTCCTTGTGCTGATTGGGGCCTGTCTGTTCATTATACTGGCGAAGGAAAAGAAGGAGGCGCAAAAAGCATGAGGTCGTTTGCCGCTCTGGTCAAAAACAATTTAAGAATTTCCATTTTGCATAAGCCGGTTTCTTTTCTGCTGATGACGATTGCTCCGATTATTGTGCTTCTGATTGCCAGCAAGGTAGTCAGCTATTCGAGCAGCATGGTCAACATCGGCCTTGCGGATGGCGATCACAGCCTCGTATCGGAAGCCGTCACCCGCATTGTCGGCGGGCTGGACGGAATCACTGTGTTCGATATGAACGAAAATGAAGTTGAGGCCGGCTTCCAGAGCAATAAGATCAACGTTGCTCTCGTTATTGGAGACGGATTTCAGGACGGGCTGCTGAATAACACCATAGAAAATATTCGGGTCATCGGCAATGAGGAGCAGAATGTCTACACATTGCTGCAGGCCATCCTTAAGAACCATCTGCTCAATCTGCGCAACCTGGGCAAAATATCGGGCGGCGATGCCGCCGTGTTTGAACAATCGGTGGATAATTATATCGCTACATCCGAATATGTGGAGAAATCCTCGCTCAATGATTTGTATACCGAATACAATAACTCGAATATTTTTCTGGGCTTTCTTATTTTATTTGTTTTCTTCAATTCTTCGGCAATTGCCAACGTCGTCAACGTTGACAGAGAACGCAACATTTATGCCAGAATCTTTCTTTCTCCGGCCAAGGTATGGATGTATTACTTGTCCAATGTGGTATGCAACCTGACGATTGCCGCATTTCAAATCGGCTTTGCCGTGCTCGGCATGGAATATTTGACGGACACCTCCATCGGGGTTGAACCCGGCATGCTGTTTCTCATTTTGTTCCTGACCGCATTGGTTGCCGTAGCTCTGGGCACCTTTTATGTCTCTGTTACCGAGGAGTCGGATGCGGCTTCGATGATTTCCAATTTCGCCAATCTGCTGTTTGTCATTTTGGGCGGCTGCTTTATCCAGGTGGAGTTGTTTCCCGATGTGATCAATACCATTTCGTATATTTCTCCGGCCAGATGGGCGATGGCGGCCATTCTCAATTTGCAGCAGGGTCTTGGGCCGGCGGATGTATCGGGAATGCTGGCGCTGCTCGGCGGGATGGCGGTCGTCATATTAACGGTTTCCATTTTCATTACCAGCAAACGGGAGAAGCGGTTCAGAAGTCTGGCTTAGCCGGCGCAGACCTGGGAGCGTTATGTTGTGTCGGATATTTTATCAGATGGAAAACCAATGGATTGCGGGGAATCGGGGAATGAAGAAAATAGTGGCTGTCTTTGGAGCGTTAAGCACGGTGCTGTTTATGGTTCATCTGGGTTTTGCCTGCGTTTATTATGCGGGACTGATGCCGTACAGCTATATTCATATGAGCATCGGCGGCGTGCTTTCGATTGTGATGTCGGTTCACATGCTGTTCGCCATTATTCTGATGGTGCGGAACCGGCAGCGCGACAAAAAAGCAAAAACCTATCCGGGATTGAACGGGAGCATGATGCTGCAATTTGCGACAGGCATTTTAACCGGCGTCTTTTTACTGCTGCATGTGCTGGTGATTGAATTGAACAAGTCTCTTGACGGCGTATGGCTGAATCTGATATACGGTGCGGTGGAATTGCTCTTTATTCTGATTGTGTCTGTGCATATTGCCGTCAGCGTGCCCAAACATTTCATTTCAATGGGATGGATCAGGCAACGGGCGGCCTATCCGTTGATACAAAGAAGGACCAACATCTTTCTGGCTTTAATGTTTGTGCTGTATGCCGGCTCCCAGATCAGATTCTGGACCGTGTGACGTGTAAGAGAAGGAGCGGAGACAATGGGAAAGGAAATATTGGTCGTAGGTGCCGGTCTTGCCGGGATGACGGCGGCGTTAAAGCTGGTTGAATATGGAGCCGCGGTTACGCTGGTGTCCCCGGCTTATTCGGAGAGAGCGCAATCCGTTATGGCCATGGGCGGGATCAATGCCGCGCTGAACACGAAGCAGGAAGACGATTCTCCGGAGCAGCATTTTGAGGATACGATGCGAGGGGGAAGCTTCATCAATGATCCGGAAGCGGTGGAGAACCTGGTGCGTACCGCGCCGGAAATCATCCGCTGGCTTGAGGAACTTGGAGTGAACTTTACGCGCGACGAACAGGGCCGGGTCGATCTGCGCAACTTCGGCGGACAGAAGAAGAAACGGACGGCATATGCGGGCGCCCGTACCGGAAAGCAAATAAGCACGGCCTTGATTGCGGCTTGCCGCAAACATGAGGCGGCGGGTGCAATCAGGCGGCTGACCGGTTGGAGATTTTATTATTTGCTGCTGGAGGACAAGGAGTGCGCGGGCGCCGTTATTTTGCGAGAGGATACAAATGAATGGCAAAGCATAACGGCGGATGCGGTCATTATGGCTGTAGGCGGACCCAATGGCGTGTTCGGGCAGACAACCGGGTCCCGGTTAAATGACGGCTATGCGGCGGGCAGATTGCTGCTCCAAGGCATAGAATTGGCCAATCTGGAAATGATCCAGTATCACCCGACTACGGTGTATACCGCTTCCAAACAGATGCTTATTACGGAAGCGGCGCGCGGCGTGGGCGGCCGGCTGTTTGTGCCGAAGGAGGGAAAACCGTGGTATTTCATGGAGGAATGGTATCCCGAGCAGGGAGCGCTTATGCCCCGCGATGTGGTCAGTCAGAGCATCCACAAGGTGTGCAATGAGCTGGGCCTCGGCATCGACGGCAAGTCGTATGTCTATTTGGATGTGTCTCATCTGCCCCGGCAGGTAATTGACGCTCAACTGGATGAAGTGGTTAGCGTCTGCCGCAAATATTTGAAGCTTGATCCATACAAAGAACCTATTCCCGTGGCGCCCGGCATTCATTACTTTATGGGCGGCATTAAGACGGACAAGGAGCATCGAACCAATATAAAACGGCTGTTTGCGGCGGGAGAATGCTCCGCCCAATACCACGGGGCCAACCGGCTGGGCGGAAATTCGCTGCTTGGCGCGCTCTGCGGCGGATTCTTTGCCGCAAAAAGCGCCGGTTCAGCGGACCCGATTGATCATGCGGTCGCGAACCGGCTGGGTGAGCAGGGCGTGGAGGCCGCATTGCTGGATCTGCGGCAGTGGGATCAGCTTCCGCGCGGCTCGCAGGGGAAATTCCTGGAACTGAGAAAGGAACTGTCGGAGATCATGTACGGCTCAATGGGGATTTACCGTAAGGAAAGAGAGCTGCTCAAGGCCAAGAAACGGCTGGAGGCCATGCGCGAGGAAGCCGGAAGGGTGCGTCATCCTTGCCGATTTTATGAAACCCGGACGCTAGACGCCAATCTGCTGTTGGCTCTGGCTATGGTGGAATCGGCGCTGGAGCGGAAAGAAAGCCGAGGGGCTCATCAACGGACGGATTTTGCCGAGAAGAACGATGGACGGTTCAAAAAGTCATCGTCCGCGCTGTACGACAACAAAACGGTCAATATAGCTTTTATGTAGAAAGGAGCAGGTGCGGTGAGTGTCAGAGTAAACGTCCTGCGGCAGGAGCATGCCGATGCGGAAGCGTATTGGCAGAGATTCAAATACAGCGGGGATTTGAATATATCGGTGGCGACTTTAATCAATGAGCTGAACGATGGAATTATGCAAGGGGAGGGAGAAGAACGGCCGATCCATTGGGAATGCAGCTGCGAGCAAGGGCTGTGCGGAGCTTGCGCAATGGTCGTCAATGACCGTCCGGGCTTGTCCTGCCAAATGTTCTGCGATGAAATTCTTGAAACGAGCGAGGAAATCAATATCCAGTCTTTAAGCAAGTTTCCTGTTGTAGCGGATCTTGCAGTTGACCGCAGCCGCATGTTTGCGGCCATGCAGGAAATGAAATTGTGGCTTGAAGAGCCGGCCAAAGTCCGGCCCGCCCGGGTGCCTATGCAATATGATGTATCCCAATGTCTAATGTGCGGCAGTTGCCTGGAGGCTTGTCCGAATTATAGTCTGGACGGCATTTTCGCCGGTATGGCCCCGGCCATGTCTATGGTCAATCTGACATTGATGAGTGAAGACAAGGCGTTCAAGAAGGAATACACAAAGCGGATTTATGACGGGTGCTCGAAGTCGCTGGCTTGCCAGGAGGTCTGCCCGATGGAAATCCCGATTATGGAAGCGATGTCCACGATGAACCGCTTATCGGTCTGGAGCCTGTGGAAATTGTTCGGCGATCACCGGGAAAATAAGCGGCAGGCGGTATTTACCAATCCGGAAGCCCCGGGCAGCTATTGAGTCTGAAGTGCCAAAGCTGCGGCGATTGCAGGATGCGCAAGTTTCGGGGCTGGAGCAGCCCGAAACTTGCGCATTTGCATTGGCCGGATATAGACTATCAGCTTCCGCTCGCCTTTAAGTAAGCGTTGTTCCATTTGGAATGTGCTAAATTTCTTAGCAAGAAGACAAACTGAATACAGGGCTGTTACTGGTGAAACAGGCAAGACCTAAATTACGGAAGCAGGGAGCATTTCCCTGCCTTCCGATAATTTAGGTCTTTTTTGGTTATCTTTTTAGACAATCTCGTACAGTTCTAGGAGGATGGACTTAAGTGAATATGCGTATTTCCTATCTCGTTCTGAGATTTTTAGGACACATGCCATTTCTAATATGACTGGTTCATCTGGCCGTCAGAGAGTTCCGGATTCGAGTCTTATAAATTTTAGACTTGCATTCCCGTCTAATATTGAAAGGGTTATTGATTTCGGGAGTGTCGCTAAAAGTGCTCTGAAATCTTATGAAAAAGAATGATGATGAGTCAAATAGAGTTACAAAATGAATGAACTTGTTCTTTCATTTTATGGTACCTGTCAAGGCCGATGCGAGTGAGAAATGAAGCGGATGCTTGCTTATCTCATTAAGCAGGATGTGTTTGAGATGGTTCATTAACGTATGAAGTACTGATGGAATAGGTTCTGGGAAGATAATTATAGAAGGGTTATTTCTTTTTCCGCTGTACAGGCACGACTGGGCTCGAGCCTACATACAATGAACAGACCACAGAGAAAGCACTTATTCCTCAGGAGGTGTTGTCATCTATGCCAGGAATATTCAGTATGATTGCTTTATTTATTCAGCAGCTTAGTCTGCTCGTTTCCTATGTCAAAAATAACGCTTTTCCCCAACCTCTGACAGAAGCAGAGGAAACACTACATCTTCAGCGCATGGCCGAAGGTGATCCCGTGAGCCGTAACCTGTTGATTGAACATAACCTTAGGTTGGTCGCGCATATAGTAAAGAAATTCGATAACACCGGCGAGGATCTAGAGGATCTGATCTCAATTGGCACCATTGGCCTGATCAAGGCGATTGAGAGTTTTCGTCCGAACAAAGGAACGAAGCTGGCGACCTTTGCGGCTAGATGTATAGAAAATGAGATACTGATGCATCTCCGGTCGCTGAAGAAAATCCGTAAGGACGTCTCACTGCACGATCCAATAGGAACTGACAAAGAAGGGAATGAAATTACATTAATTGACATTCTTGGAACGGAAGAGGACGATGTCGTCGACCGGGTTCAGCTTAAGATGGAGAAGAGCAAAATATATCAGAACCTTGATATTCTGGATTCCAGGGAACAGGAAGTCATCAAAGGAAGGTTTGGCCTCGAGCATGGAGGCGAGGAGCGAACCCAGCGCGAAATTGCCAGAGAGCTTGGGATCAGCCGCAGCTATGTGTCGCGGATCGAGAAGCGGGCTCTGATGAAGCTGTATCATGAGTTCTACAAATCGAAACGCTAATTCATAAATGAATAGTTCAAAGACTGTCATGTTCAAGAAGCAGGGCAGTCTTTTTAATTATAGACATAGCTTCGCACCGTCTTTGGACTCAGCTTATTTTGCACGTTGTATCCCCCTGTCGGAATTCGTGCTTGATTTGGCGCAACCCTGTTAAAAGAACTTCTTGCGGTATTCAAGCGGGGTGATTTTCATTATCTCCTTAAAAGAGGCCCCAAATTTACTTTGGCTTTCATAACCGACGGACATGGCAATATCGGCTACGCTTTGATTGGTTTCACGCAATAGTGAAGCTGCTTGACGGATTCGGTACTCCTTCATATATGCTGCAATGGATTTTCCATAGACACCTTTGAAATATGCTTTTAGCGCAGTAGGGCTGATGCAGTGCTGCTGTGCCAGTTCTTCGATCGTGAAGCGGTGACCGGGTTCGCCGATCATTTGCTTCTCGATTTGTTTAACAATATCTACCTGCTGCCGTGCGTAAAACCTTTTCTGCTTTTCCTTTACCGGATCGAAATAATATAGGTAGATCAACAACTCAACAATTTTAATCCTGAAGTATAGGCTCCGAGCCTGGCTGGGTACGGTGTACATTCCGGAAAAGATATGTTGGATGTCGTCTTTGGATTGTATTAGAAAGCAGTCATCTTCTATAAAAAAACTGTTAACAAGTTCGCCAATCTGAATGGGGATACCGGGAAGCAGATCAGATATTTCTGCAGCCACCTTATCCAAATCGATCATGACCACAATACCGCGGTAATATCCCAGGGGCAGTTCGATACTGTCACTGGGATTGTGCATTGTATTCAGGAACAAATCGCCTTCGCCGATATATTGCAGACAGCCGTCACTCATGCGGCATTCAGCCCGACCCTCCAAGCAATGATTGATTGTCAAAACATTCTTCTCTCTATGAATAGCGGGGATATAGCGTGAAGCCTTGAAGTCTAGCCGGATGATTTCTATACCGGAGAGCAGCGGATAGATCGACGCAGTTCCCTCTCCTTCCACAAGGTTCTGTTTATAGGTTGTGTGATGCTCATCTTGTTCAATGATAACGCCGTTGTTGAAATAAGAGTAAACAGAGGTAATCACCCAAAACATCTCCTTTTATAGAGGTACTTCAAAAAGTCCGCTTTTGATAAGAAATTTTATACCAAATAGACATCGTTTTCGCCCGTTCGGACTTACTTGGTCTAAAGCGTTGACTTGTTTTTTCTAAGTGAATATACTGTAGTCATAAACAATCAAACAATCATTTGATTGTTGTATTGATTAAATTCAATCATAACATTTTTTATACGAGAGGGGAATTACCATGAAAAAAAATATTAAGCTAAGTGATTTGGATTGTGCTAACTGCGCCGCCAAAATTGAGAATGCAATAGGGAAGTTAGACAACGTTACCGATGTAAAAGTGAATTTTATGAGCCAAAAGATGATACTGGAAGCGCCGGATGATAAGTTCGATGAAGTTCTGGCAGAAGTCAAGAAGACCGTGAAGAAAATTGAGCCGGATGTTGTTATCTTATCGTAAGTGGTGTCTTATTAATACAGGATAGGGTTCCAAATCACATCAAGGCAGTGGTTGTGTTACCGCAACCGCTGCTTTTCTCATAAGGAGGAAGATAACGATGTCCAGAAAGGAAAAGAAACTTTTATGGCGCATTCTGATTTCGGGGGTCATTTTTGGATTAGGATTGCCACTTCACTACACTGATATTTTAGGAATTGATATTCTAGGAGTATCGCTGGAATTAATTGTTTTTCTCAGTGCTTATACTATTATCGGCTGGGATATTGTTTCGAAAGCCGTTCGTAATATCTTTCGAGGTCAGGTCTTTGATGAGAACTTTTTGATGACTGTCGCAACCGTCGGCGCTTTTTTCCTTGGGGAAAATCCTGAAGGTGTAGCCGTGATGTTATTTTACCAAGTGGGAGAATTGTTCCAGTCTTATGCAGTATCCCGATCTCGTCGGTCTATCGCCGATTTGATGGATATCCGTCCCGACTATGCGAACGTGCTGCGCAATGGTTTACTTGTTCAGGTAGATCCGGAGGAAGTTCAGGTTGGTGAAGTTATTGTGGTAAAACCCGGCGAGCGCGTTCCACTGGATGGTATTGTAGAAGAAGGCTACTCAACGCTTGATACGTCAGCCTTGACCGGTGAGTCTGTACCTCGTGATGTGTCCACTGGAGAAAATGTGATCAGTGGCTGTATCAATCAATCCGGCAAACTTACGATCCGTGTGAATAAGGAATTTGGTCAGTCCACAGTGGCGAAAATTTTGGAACTGGTGGAGAATGCATCCGACAAAAAAAGCAAAAGCGAGAATTTTATCACCCGTTTCGCACGGTATTATACACCAATCGTTGTTTTTGCTGCTGTTGCTTTGGCTATCCTGCCGCCGCTTATCATCGGCCAGCCGTTCAGCATATGGATCGAGCGGGCTCTAACCTTCCTTGTTGTCTCCTGTCCTTGTGCTCTCGTCATTTCCGTCCCTCTAAGCTTTTTTGGCGGCATTGGCGGAGCGTCTAAATCGGGTGTTCTGGTTAAGGGCAGCAACTATTTGGAAGCACTTGCGAATACAGAATTGGTTGTCTTTGATAAGACCGGTACTTTGACAAAAGGGAGTTTCGCTGTTAGTGAAGTATATTCCGATCAGTTTAGTCAAGAGGAACTGCTTAGATGGGCTGCATATGCGGAAGACTACTCGAGTCATCCGATCGCTACAAGCATTAAAAAGGCTTATGGCAAGACGATTCATACTGCTAAAATCAAGGACATAGAGGAAATTGCCGGTCATGGTGTGAAGGCCGTTGTTGAAGGGAAAGAAGTTCTTGCAGGCAATGCCAAACTGATGAACTTGAAGCATATTGTATACAAGGATACTGCATCGGTCGGTACGGTGGTTCATTTAGCTGTGGATGGCAAATATGCTGGATATATCCGTATTGAGGATGAAATCAAGCAGGACTCGCGACAAGCGATTGTGGATCTCAAAGAAGCTGGCATCAAACAAACAGTTATGCTGACTGGCGACAGCGACGCGGTTGGCAGGAAGGTTGCCTCAGCGCTCAATCTGGACAAAGCTTATACGGAACTGCTGCCTGCTGATAAAGTGGAACGCGTGGAAGAACTCATGCAGAAGAAGAGCGAAAAAGGAATGTTAGCCTTCGTTGGTGACGGCATCAACGACGCACCTGTACTGGCTCGCGCAGATATTGGCATCGCCATGGGAGGTCTTGGCTCAGACGCTGCAATCGAAGCAGCCGATGTTGTCATCATGACCGATGAGCCTTCCAAAATCGCTACTGTAATGAAAATAAGTAAAAAAACGCTGCGTATTGCACGTCAGAACATCGTGTTCGCGTTGGCAGTCAAAGGGATCGTACTCGTTCTCTCGGCTTTCGGATATGCTTCCATGTGGGCGGCGGTATTTGCTGACGTAGGTGTTTCGGTTATCGCCATTCTCAACGCTGTACGTGCACTGAATGTTAAAGAGTTCAACAGACCTGCTTCAAAAGATGCAGGAAATAGAAGCGAAGTTTCTTCAAAGAAAGTGGCAGTATAAGATAGAAACGAAAACGTGCTATTCCAAGTTTTTTGGATAGCACGTTATTTTTTATTCATGCGTATGGTTAGTAATTCCTTTACTTGGACAACTCAACTGGAAGAAGTCATCAACCATTTGGTGGACGAGCTGTGCTGTTTCCGTATCAGCCAGCGTGTAGTATACCTCTTTGCCTGCCCGCCTGCTTGTAATCAGGCCGTGCAGCTTCAGTGATTTAAGATGGTGGGATACTGCAGCGGTACTCATGTCCACAGCCGAAGCAATGTTGATGCCGCATTCCTCACAGTGGCAGAGCAACCATAGAATGCGCAGACGCGAGCCATCACAGAGCTGTTGAAAGATAGCGGCAGCCTCTTGGAAGTGCTTGATATCAGGCATTCGCTCCAGTACAGGGCCAATATTCTGTCCGTGGTTATGGGGTAACTCCCGATTGCTCATAACGTCACTTCCTTACAATATATTCAATGATTAATCAATGAATTAATCATTGAATATATTGTAAGTCGCGGTCCACTACCTGTAAACCCTTAGTCTCTTCCTTTAATTAGGGACTAAGGGCTGTTTTTAAAAATGTCTATCCAAAACCCGTTTGGAGCGTCTATTACGCTTCTTCTTTCGTCTCAGTGACCGGACAGAATCCCGGATTCGTTGAAGAGAGCAACTCGGCATATTGCGGCTGGAGCTTGGTTAGTTCTGCGAAATAGCTGCTTATGATATGATTACCGCCGAATGAACCATTCTGGAAGATCAGGGGAGAGGCAGTCTGAACATGACTATAATAGAACTTCTTCTGACGTTTAGGCAGCTTGTAGATGGATGGCGGTGCATGGGTGACAACGTCAAATTGATTAGCGATGCGGTAACTGCTCTGTACATACTGCGTAAAGATTTTTGAAAAAGAGGGATCGCCGACACGAGGAGCCCCATACGTGAATAAATTCGGTGAGTCGTAAGCGGTATTGGCGGCAATATCAATTGCGCATAATGTCGCCAGTGCCCCACCAAGGCTATGTCCTGTAACATACATTGTCTTATCAGTGGGCAGGTTGGCTAGAGCGGACATGATTCGAGTGCGGGCAGATGAATAGATGTCTGTAAAGCCGCGGTGCGTCAGACAGTCCTCCTTCACATATTTGAATTTCTTCTGGGAGGCGATGATGTCGGATACCCAATCGGTCGTCGAACTGGTACCACGAAAGGCTATAATAATTTCCTGCGGGGACTCCAGAATAAAGCCGAAGGGCTCCCATACGTTGATAATAGATTTTGCTTCGATCGTGTCCCTGACCGAATAATTTAAGGGGACGATGAATGAGCCATCCGTATTAGTGAACTGTTCATAAGTCTGTCCGCAGACTGCGGCCAAAAAGATGGCACGCTGTTCCTGTTCAACGATTGTCCTCAAGTATATCTCCGCCTTTCTCCTACAATATATTAGGGAGATCGTGGAGAGATGCCTATATTCATAACCTGTCGCAATTTTGCAATAGCTAGATGAAGATTTTACTGATAGAATGAAGCATATTATAAGGATAAAATAGAGAGGAAAACGGGAAAATTAAGAATTATGTCGAAATCTCTGAATCCGCTTGCATTTACATCAGGGTTATTAGAGAATAAACTAGAACAGTGAAGTAAAATGAGTAAATCCCCTTATAGCTTCGCACTGAGGGATAAATAAATCATACTGTTTTGCACAAGGGAAGGGAGATTACATTCATGAGCAATGCTAAGCATTCCGTGGTCATCGTTGGCTACGGTGGAATGGGAAGCTATCACGGTCACTTGATTACAGAGAATGGAAGAGTAGAGGTCAAAGGTACTTATGATGTGCTTGAGGAGCGTCGTCAAGCTTCGAAGCAAGCGGGCTACCATGCTTATGACAGCTTTGAAGCGGTGTTGAACGATTCTTCAGTTGAGGTTGTATTAATTGCAACGCCAAATGATGTGCATAAGGATCTGGCGATTCAAGCTTTGCAAGCTGGCAAGCATGTCATTTGCGAGAAGCCGGTTACGATGTCTGTGAGCGATTTCCAAGACATGGTTGCGGCAGCTGATGAGGCGGGCAAGGTCCTAATGGTCCACCAGAATCGCCGTTGGGATGAGGACTTCTTGATTGTTAAGCAAATGTATAACGAAAGAACGATTGGCGACTTGTTCCAAATCGAGTCCAGAGTACATGGGGCGAATGGCATTCCAGGCGACTGGCGTCATATCAAGCAATATGGCGGCGGCATGCTGCTGGATTGGGGCGTTCATTTGCTGGATCAGATGATAGAGATGATTGATAGCAAAATTGTTAGCGTTAGAAGCCAGCTTAGCTTCATTCTTGGTGATGAAGTTGACGATGGATTCGAGGCGGTTTTGCAATTTGAGAATGGGGTTACTGCTCTAGTTGAGGTAGGAACGACCAACTATATTACTTTGCCAAGATGGTATGTGAAGGGTACCGAGGGGGCTGCGGTGATTGAAGACTGGTCCTTGACCGGAAGAACCGTAACAAGGAATAATGAAGTGGACAAAATTGAGCCTAAGCCGATCCGGGCTGGCGTTGGATTAACGAAGACGATGGCGCCGCCATCTGAAGAAGCGACGATTACCGGAGTTCTTCCAGAACCGTTCCAGCGTTCGAGCAGCTTCTACGATAATTTTGCAGATGTGCTAGAAGGCAAAGCTGATCCGATCGTGAAGAATGCCGAAGTATTGCGCGTATTGAATCTGATTGAAGCTATATTCAAGGCTGGCGAGACCAATGAAGTCGTGAAGGATTTTGATATTTACGAGCCTGCGGGCAAGTAATAGTGGATTAGGATGGAGCCTGACGGGAGGTGGAAGCACTGAAACCGTTGGGCTTTTTTTGTTTGAAGGGTCACCTGAGTTAGGATTGGAGGTTATATTATGGAAAAGACGATCAAGGAACAGATTCTGGAATTAGCTGAGGAGGAATATCGTCTATTTAGTTCGAAGCTGATTCCAAATATCGATAATATCTCCGGGGTACGCTTGCCTGCTCTGCGGAAGATCGCCCAGAGAATCGCCCGTTCCGATTGGCGTTCCTATTTGGCTGAGGCCGAGGACGACTATTTCGAGGAGACGATGCTGCAGGGCATGGTTATCGGCTATGCGGTGAAGGATATCGATGAGATGCTGGAATATACAGCGCGGTTTGTTCCGAAAATAAATAATTGGTCGGTATGCGACAGCTTCTGCGGCGGATTAAAGCTTACGAGATCGCATCTGGACAAGGTATGGGATTTCCTGCAGCCTTATCTGCAATCCGATCAGGAGTACGACATTCGCTTCGGGGCAGTCATGCTGTTGGAATATTATGTGCTGGAGGATTATATCGATCGAGTGCTGCAAATTTTGGACGGGATCAGACATGAGGGCTATTATGTCAAAATGGCCGTAGCTTGGGCGGTCTCGATCTGCTATATTAAGCTGCCTGCACCGACATTGGCCTATTTACAGCATAGTACGCTCGATCTTTTTACTTACAACAAGGCCTTGCAGAAGATTACGGAATCCTACCGTGTAGATCAAGCGACTAAGCAGATGATTCGCAGCATGAAGCGCAAAGCCTAATATCAGAAACCCACCGCTAAAGGTTGAGAGCCTAACGGTGGGTTTTGCATAATTCTGTATTACTTATTAGATTTGAAAGTGAGCTGGTCCCCATCTGGGAAATGGATTTTAAGCTCGAATTCTTTATAGTTGTCAGCTAATTGAAATGCCGTCAAAGTACGTGAGATAGCGTCCTGCTTCGGCGTATCCTTTTCAATTTCCAGCTTGGGTAGAACCTTCTCAAGCTGCTTCAGCGCTGTGGCTCCTTGTATATTCGTATTAGTCTTACTTCTCTCATCTTCAATTTCAGCTTGAATCATGCCGTGATAATTCTTGTAATCCACTTCATATTGTCCTTGCGCATAATCAACTTCCAGCTCGAATTCGAGGAAATTGGTAATGCTCGTGGTCAGTTCCTCTGTATTCGTCCCTAGGTCTGTACCGTTCTGGTTAGCCTGCTCTCGATGATCGGCGCCAAAATTAGCACTGCTATGATGCTCATTATGCACGATGACGAGCTTCAAATCGGCCACTTTATTTTGCGTGATTTTCGTGAGGATCGATTGCAATTTATTCGATTCCTGGCTGGCTGCATTGGCGATCAAATTGGCCTCAGACGTCGAGAAGTTCTGCGCGGTCCAGGTGTCTTCTTGTTGGAGCATGTCTTGTACAACTTTAATAGAAGCAGCGTCAAGTACCTGTCCGGTTAATGCTTCGATCTGATCTTGATTGAATAGGACAACAGTCTTGTAACTGTCCTTATATATTATGGTCATCGTAGAATCGATATTGTTCTCCCCTGAAGCAGAAGGGTGATTGGTGCCCTTGGCTGGCGTGGTCACTTTTTCATTAGCAATTCCTATCGTGTTGGAATTTGTCTCGGAAGGTGCGGCATCCGCTGATTCTAGCGGACGGGGCTTGGATTTGTTCAGGCTTGGAATCAGAATCAGGGCTCCCGCCATAGCTACCACAGCAATACCAGCAACTACTTTTGTTGTTGTCTTGTTCATGTTGTCATTCCTTTCTCTGTGCATTGTGACAATTATCTCAAAGACACTTTAACATAGAACCCCGTCCCCCTAGATTTGTAAATGTGAACAATCTTTTAACAACTTATGATATGGATTACAATCCCGGCTTAAGTTATTTACAATAGGGGCTGAAGTGAGTAAATAATGGAGGGTTATTGAGTGAGAAAATCATACATAGCCGCATTTATCTATCTATTAATCGGGTTAGGATTTGGTGTGTTTTCGAGAGAATTTACGAAAATACAAGGCTTTGACGGGTATACGGTATTGAATGTTCTGCATACCCACGTTCTTATTCTCGGCTTTATGTTCTTCCTGATCAGTCTGATTCTTTCGAAGCTGTTCTCGGTTCATCAGATCAAATCTTTCAATGTCTGGTTCATCGTCTATAATATCGGTCTGGTCCTGACGATCGGCTCTATGACGGTGCGCGGAATATTGCAGGTGAATGGTAGCGATATGGCAGGCCTGAGTCATATGGCAGGTCTATCGCATTCGATTATCGGCATCGCCTTGATCTGGTATATGCTGTTGCTGAATAAAGCGTACAAACAGCAGTAATATAATAGCACTATCGAGCAAAAAGGCATGGTCCCCAAGGTTAAACCTCGGGACCATGCCTTTAATAATTAAATCCCGCCTATAGCAGGCTCGATCCGCTTCGCTCCAGCTCCAGCAATTTCGTCTTCATCTCAAGTCCACCGCGATAGCCGGTTAATGTCCCATCCTTGCCAATCACCCGATGACAGGGAATGGTAATCAGAAGAGGGTTAGCTCCGATTGCGGTACCTACTGCGCGAACCGCCGCTGGCCTTTGGATATGATTGGCAATGTCCGAATAAGAGCATGTTTGCCCATAAGGGATCGCACGAAGAGCGTCCCATACTTCTTTTTGAAATGAGGTTCCCTCCAGCGCGACAGGAAGCGAGAAATGTTGCCGTTGCCCCTGCAGATATTCGCTCAGTTCAACGACATAGGGACGGAGGATTTCATCGTTTTCTATCAGCTGGTATTCCTTATAATGCTTCGCCACCCACTTGCTTAGCTCTTCGAAATCCTTATTCTGAGATCCAACGTAGCAGAGCCCTTGCTCGGTAGCAGCTAGGTAAATGCTCCAGTCTTCCTGCGACAATTTAGACCAGTACACCGTCATGTGCGAATTTTGCTTCATAATAAATCGTCTCCTTCATGCGGAATGCTTGCGTGTTCTTTGCGATATTGTGCCGGGGTGACTCCGGTCCGTTTCTTGAATAGGGTTATAAAATAAGCTGTATTTACCATGCCTACACTGGCGCCAACTTTGGCGACCTCAAGCCTAGAATGGAGCAGCAGCAGCTTGGCTTTAGCAATCCGTATCTGCTGGATGTATTCGACCGGCGTTACACCCTTGATTTTTTTAAAAGTCCGATGAAGGTGGTAGGGGCTTCCATGACTAACCTCAGCGAGGGTCTGGAGGGCAAGGGAAGCAGAGTAATTGTTATCAATGTATTCTGTGACAAGCTGAATCCATTCATCATCAGGCAATCGCTGACCGGTTGGCCTGCAGCGTTTGCAGGGTCGGAAATTCTCGGATAAGGCCTGCTCAGCGTTTTCGAACAGGCGGATATTCTCCATTTTCGGCGGCCTCGATTTACAGGACGGTCTGCAGAAGATACCCGTTGTCTTGACGGCATAGAAGAACTCTCCGTCATAGGCGGGATCATTGCCTACAATGGCGTTCCACCGCTCACGGGTTAGCTCTATGGGATGAAGATGCATGGATGTGTGCTTCAAGTGTAATCCCCCTGGTTTCATATCGGCTTCGTATATTAATATACTCCTTAATTGGGATCATCGTACGCTTTTTAAGCTGTAATAGCAAGATAACGAAATTTTGGGGAAGGGGTTTATTTTAGATTATCGTATTTGACAACGGGCCATTTCTCTTTGCGAAGAGCGTCCAGTAATTCAGGGGGCGCATTTAGGTTGGCTTGTACAAGCTCACACGGCGTAAGGGCCATCCATTGGTTCAAGGAGATGTCTGCAAAGCGGTCGCTCTTGAATATTTCAAGGAACCAGAGGGTGTCGTCCCCGGTGTTCTGGATATAGTGTCCGAAGGCGAAGGGGACATAACCGACATCTCCCGCCCGGACGTTAAAAGTGCGCGCGACTCCATTACCGCCGAATACAGTCATTCGACCTTGACCCGTCAAGTAATATTGCCACTCATCATTATTGGGATGCCAGTGCAGCTCGCGCATCGCGCCCGGCTTAATCTCGACCAGTGCAGCCGCAACTGTCTTGGAGATGGGGAAGTTGGTGGTATCAGCGATGCGGACACTCCCGCCCGATGTCTTCAGTGGGGTCTGTGCCAGAAGCTTATGCTTGAAGCTAATGGGAACCGTACCGTAGGGAGATTGAACCTCCTGACTAGCTAATGATCTTGGGACCTTGTCTGGGAAAATATATAGCTGCTTATCGGGAATTCCATCGAAAGCAGCTTCATCTACTCCAAAGTTGGCGGATAGGACTTCTTTGGGCGTATGGGCGAACCAGTCTGAAATGGATAGTGTATTCAGATCTGAGAAATTGCCGTCATCAAAGACAAGCAAAAATTCACATCCATTCTCAAGCGCTTGAATAGAGTGGGGGATGCCCGCCGGAAAATACCACAGATCTCCCGCCTCAATATCAGCGATAAAATTCCTTCCATTCTGATCCACCGCGGTGACTCTGGCACTGCCAAGCAGCATATAGGCCCACTCAGCTTGCTGATGCCAATGTAACTCGCGTACCCCGCCCGGCACTAGACTCATGTTAACGCCTGCCAGGGTCTTCGCGATCGGCAGATCCCGTACGGTAATTTCTCTTGACCATCCGCCCTCATTAAGCTGCATATGGGTATCAGAGTAAGACATAACCAGATTCGGCATTAGCCCGGAATCGGTGACCGGAGGCACCAGCATATCAGGGTTCTCCCGGTCTCTCATCACATCCCGTGGTCCATAATCGGGCCCGCCTGCACCATCGCTGCGTATCGGTTGGGGGATGCGAGGAGGTTCACAGTTGCTTGGTTCTGAATTTGCCATTAAATGATATCCCTCCTTGAACACGGGCATCATTCCCGCCCATTCAGAATATGTTTATGAGTTAGGGCTTGGATAATAGTATTATTCATCGAAGTCAGTTATGCGATAAAAGAAACACGCTCCTCACAAACGGCCGGTGTAAGCTCGTTTGGAGAAGCGTAGTTATGAAAGCTGTATGATCTATTGAAGCTGTTTAAGGAGAAGGATCCTAGAACATTCCTCTGTCTTCTTCCTATTCCCAGCCCTGTTCTTGACAGAAGCGGAGTCTGCTGAAGTTACAGCGCTTCGTTCCGATCTAAGCACATATGTAGCGCAGATGGAAGCTAAATTCATTACGGGCCAAGAATCTATCGACGGTTGGGATAAATATGTCCAAACCCTTAAGAAAATGGGATCTGACCGCTTCCAGGAAATTTACCAAGGTGCTTATGATCGCTGGAAGAACAACTAATACATTTTATAAGGTTTAATAAAAAAGCGTCTCTGATGTCATTACTGACACAGGGACGCCTTTTATATACATATTGGAAACTACTACGTTAAGGCAAAATCTTACCGCCTGCCTTGTAAATGCTGTACCATTCTTCTCTGGTGAGTGGAATCTCCGAACCTTTGCAGGAATCGATAAGTCTTTGCTCATTTGTCGTTCCAAGTACGACCTGCATGTTAGCTGGATGACGAGTAATCCAGGCTACGGCGATCGTTGTATTGGTTACTCCGTATTTCTCGGCAAGCTGATCAATAATCTTGTTGAGTTCTGGATAATTCTCCAGGTCGCCAAGGAAAGGTCCGTTGAAGAAGCCTTTCTGGAATGGGGACCAAGCTTGAATCGTAATATCCTTCAAACGGCAATATTCAAGAATACCGCTGTCACGGTTCACGGATTGATCGACATCCATATTGAAGGCGATGGCCGAATCGATCATTGGCGTGTGTGTAATGCTAAGCTGCAATTGGTTAGCAATGATTTTATGTGGAATGTACTTCTGTAGCAACTCGATTTGGTTCGGAGTCTGATTGGATACCCCGAAATAGCGAACCTTACCGCTGCTATGCAACTGATCGAATGCTTCAGCAACTTCCTCTGGTTCCATTAATGTATCAGGACGATGGAGTAATAGAACGTCCAGATAGTCTGTCTTCAGACGCTTCAGAATGCCGTCCGTTGCTTCGATAATATGCTCCTTGGAGAAGTCGAAGTAACCTGGACGAATGCCGCATTTGCTCTGCAGAATCATTTGCTCCCGAATTTCAGGATTCATTTGGATCGCATCGGCGAAATGGGATTCGCATTCCCCATAGGATGGTCCGTAAATATCGGCGTGGTCGAAGAAGTTAATCTCGTGATCCAGTGCAGTACGAATTAACTTCTCTGCCTCGGTCACAGAGAGCTGCTTCAGGCGCATATTGCCCATAACTATATTTGACGCTTTCAAATCTGTACCAGCGATGTTAATATACTTCATGCTTTACATTCTCCCTTCATATTCTCTACAATAATAGGATAAGTGCTAGAGTTCACTCTATGTCAAATAACAAATTGGATCGGAAATTTATCTGAATATAGGATGTTCATTGTTATGGCATTTGATCCAAATATGGGCCTTAATGGAGGAGAGATTTTCAATGACTTATACTATTTCGCAGGTTGCCGAGAAGACGAACCTGTCCGTGTACACGATCAGATACTATGATAAAGAGGGACTGCTCCCTTTTGTAGATCGTGAGAACGGTGTACGTGTATTTCATGATCAGGATATCGAATGGATAGACTTGATTTGCTGTTTGAAGCATACGGGAATGCCAATCAAGGATATTCGTACCTTCATCCAGTACTGTATGGATAATGATGCTGTCGTGGATAAGGGCCTGGAGATTCTGATTCAGCACAAGCACAATGTAGAGCAACAGATCAGAGATACTCAGCGGAATCTGGAGACGATTGAATACAAAATTAATCATTTGCCGCAAATGTACAAGGAGAAGTTCTCGATCCATCATTAGTAGGCTTAATAAAAAAATCCCTCACCCTCTAATGAAGAGAGTGGGGGATTTTGGCTTTGGGGGAGAAGATTATTGACGCAAGGTTTTCAAAGCGCCGCTCCAGGCAAGAACTTGGTCAAGCATACCGTTAAGGTTAGTCAGGTGAAGATCAGCTGGCTTGAATACGGAGAAGTTCTCGAAATCTGTGAACAGGGACAGAGCTGGGTGAACACGTACGTCAGCAACGGACAATTCGCCCAGGATACCGCGCAGATGTTCAGCTGCACGAGCGCCGCCAACAGAGCCGTAGCTCACAATACCAGCAGCTTTGTCGTTCCATGCTTCACGGGCATAGTCGAGTGCGTTCTTCAGAGCTGCAGAGATACTGTGATTATATTCTTGAACGATGAAGACGAATCCGTCCAAGCTGTTCAGTTTATTATTCCAAGCTGTTGCTTGTTCTGTAGCGTCAGCTTCACCGAGCAATGGAAGTTTGAAGTCAGCGATATCAACGATTTCATAGTTTGCGTCTCCACGCTCGTCAGCGATTTTCTTCACCCATTCGCCAACCTGTGGGCTTAAGCGACCTTCACGTGTGCTTCCTAAAATAATACCGATGTTTAACTTGGACATTGAGAAATCCTCCTCTGAAATTAAATAGATGAATAATAACTTGCTTCAGGAATCATAACCGTTCTGTGAATGAGCCATTCTTGCATATTCTTCACAGATCAACATCGTTTAATTCCTAATGAACAATCTTATTTTTAAGTGTCTTAATATCACGATATGAATATAGCATACCACATTTACTAAATCAAGTACCTAACAAAATGTTAGTAAAGAATTTTTTGAAATAGTTCGAAGTCACGGATATTCTCTTTACTTCAGCAATTAAATAAGCCCATGAATTCAATAAGAATGAACTCATGGGCTGGGCTTGTTCTCGCATAATATTAAAAAGTGAACCTTTTTGACTTCCACTCAGAAGCCAAAATATCTGGCTGCATTGTTGTATGAAATATCTTCGACCATCTGTCCTAGTAATACAGAATCTTCAGGCGCTTCGCCGCGCTCTACCCACTCACCGATCAGTTCGCACAATACACGGCGGAAATATTCATGGCGTGTATAAGACAGGAAGCTGCGCGAGTCGGTCAGCATGCCGACAAAGTTCGCGAGCAAGCTGTGCTCTGCAAACAAGGACAATTGCTGGCGCATCCCGCCGCGAGTATCGTTGAACCACCAGCCGGAACCGAGCTGCAGCTTTCCTGGAGTATCCCGCTGGAAGCAGCCCATCAGTGTCAGCAGTACAGGGTAATCCTTCGGATTAAGGGAGTACAAAATCGTCTTCGGCAAGCCAGCTTCGCTCTCAGCGCGATCCAGCAACTTCGCCAGGGCTTCGGTGATCGGCAGGTCATTTAGGGCATCATGTCCCGTATCTGGTCCCAACGACTTCAACATCGAAGTATTATTGTTGCGGTACGCATGCATATGAAGCTGCATTGTCCAGTTCTTCTCACGATAGAAGGCAATTAACTGAGCCATCAGCTCTGTACGGTAAATCGTGATTTCATCCGCTGAGAGCGTCCCATCGGCTAGTCTCTTACGGAAAATAATATCCAATGTTTCGGCATCACCGGCCTTATAGCGCAGTACGTCTAGCGCATGGTCGGACAGGCGGCAGCCGTTGTCATGGAAGAAATCAACCCGATTCTTGAGTACATGGACTAATTCAGCATAGGAGGAAATCGACTGCCCAATGGCGTTCTCCAGGCGACCGATCCATTCCTTGAAGCCTGGGGCATCGATGTTCAGCGCTTTATCGGGACGGAAAGTAGGCAATACTTTGAAGTCCTGTTCCTCTTCAGCCAAACGTTGGTGATAGCTCAGAGAATCCACCGGGTCATCGGTAGTGCATATCATTTTCACATTAGCGTTCTTAATGATATTGCGACGCTTGAATGACTCTGTCGCCAGCTTGCGGTTCACTTCCTTCCAGATCCGTGGTGCTGACTCTTCATTCAGCAACTCATCGATGCCGAAGAAGCGGCGAAGCTCAAGGTGTGTCCAGCTGTACAGCGGATTACCGATCGTCTTTGGTACCGTTCTGGCCCAGGCCAGGAATTTGTCATAATCGGAAGCATCGCCCGTAATATGAGTCTCCGGCACTCCGTTAGCACGCATTAATCTCCATTTATAGTGATCTCCAGATAACCAGGCTTCGGTCAGGTTCACAAATGGCTTGTTCTCGTAAATTTCCTGCGGGTCGAGATGGCAGTGATAATCAATAATTGGCATCTTGCTGGCATGGTTGTGGAACAGCGTCTTAGCCATAGGGGTAGTTAATAGAAAATCGTCATTTAAGAACATAATACCGGCTCCTTTATATCATATAAGTTCGGGTTACAAGGTTATACCTGTCTTGAAAATAGCCAGTTCACGCACTTCATTTTGACTATAATAATGCACACGTTAACAATTATGGACGTAAAAAAGGTATCAATTATGGACTAGTACGTCAGATGGGTAATATTCACGTGTTCAGTTTATGTTTACTTCGTATTTTAGTCAATAACATAAATTAGACTGCACGAGCATTGCACTTTAGAAAGAAGCCTGCGGTGAGCGGATTTAGCTGTCATCTCAGGCTTTTCTAATGAGATTATATTTCTTAGATGCTTGAGACCGTCTGACGGATGATCAATTGTGTCTTGACGAATAGCTGTTCAGCAGCTGTATCCTCAGGTTTGTTCATCAGTTCGATTAATTTCTGCGTTCCTAATTTACTTATATCAGCGATAGGTCTGTGAATTGTAGTCAGGGCGGGATTGGTGTACTTGGCGAAGACGATATCGTCAAAGCCGATTAACGACATTTGCTCTGGAATCGAAACACCTCTGGCATAGCAGGCATTCATTGCGCCGATCGCCATATTATCGTTGGAACAGAGCACCATGGACGGCGGCTCAGGTAAAGACAAGAGTGCGTTCATCGCGCTGAAGCCGCTCTCTACCGTGTAATCACCGGATACAAAGTATTCGTTTCTGATGGGGATTTGCTTCGCGAGCATGCTGTCGATGAAGCCTTGCTTGCGCTCGGAGGCCGACTTGAAGTCCGGTCTACCTTCAATCATGGCGAGCCTGCGGTGACCTTGCGAGATCGCATATTCAATAGCTTCCTTGACACCTATCCGGTCGCTGGCCACTACATTCATGATGCTTGAATCCTCGAGTTGGCGGTTGAGGACAACAAGCGGGATATTAGCCTTTTTGACATGATTAATAAAGGCATTATCCGCATCGCTCTGGCTAATGACGAGAATACCGTCGAAGCGATGGCTGGAGATGCTGTCCAGATGCTGGATACTGTCAATACCGCTGACCGACAGGTTATAGTTCTCATCAAGCACATGCTTGATGCCTTTGATTACGTCAACGAGGAAGCTCTCCGATGTGCCTTGGTCGATCGAGGAGAAGAACAGGCCGATCGTAAAGGATTTTCTCGTGACAAGGCTCTTGGCGCTGAAATTCGGAACATAGTTTAGTTCTGCAGCGATTTTTTCAATTTTGTCCCGGGTTTCCTTCTTTATTATCGGATTGCCATTAAGCGCTCTGGATACAGTTGTATGGGAGACGCCGGCGGCCCGGGCAATATCTTTTATCGTAATCATGCATACCTCTTAATTCTTCATATAGTAGTGTGTGCTCCGGGATAAAAAGCAGACTTTTGATATTCCTCTAATAGATGTTAACGTGTTCATTTTATGTCTAACGGGGCAGCAAGTCAAATAGATATGTTGACCTGCTCCCAGCGATAGCCTAACACTTCTTCAACATCGGCAATCTGCAGAATGAACAGAGAAATGTCGGCTTCGGAGTGACGTGCGGATAGTTGGTGAAGCCGTATGCCAATTTTCTCTGGGTCTTCGCTACTGATAACAAGATCTTCAAGCAGGACGGAAGCACCGATCAGGTCGCCGAACTGTTCAGCTTCGAACGGTTCAAATGGGCCGGATAAGGGTAAATAGAGAACCTCGCTCCAGTTCAATTCGCCCGGATCAGGCTGAACAATGAGCTGAAGTGGATGTATCCCTTCCGAGATGAAGTCACAATATACGGCTAGTCGCATCGATCAGTTGCCTCCTTTGCCTCCGGTAATCTGTCGTTCCAATTGGTCAAGAATCCGCATGGTCTCAGGAGACCATGACTCAGCGGCTTGCTGCTTCCGATCCGCTTCGCGAGCTGCTGCGATCAATGTGCCCTGAAGTACTCTGCGCTGGACTTGATCGAGTCTACGTTCCGCTAATTCCAGGGTAACCTGGAACTGCTCAGCGATGAACGGAATCGCCTCACAATGCTGATCCGGAATATTTAATCTGGTCATCATGTAGAACGGCATCGCAGCGTAGAGAACGAACTGCTCGGCCTCCGTCTCCTGGGCACTCTTGAAGAGCAGGGGCATTCGGCGCTGATCACCAGCATGACGCATAACATGGCAGAGTTCATGGAAGAAGATCAGTCGGGCACTCAGTTCCTGCGTCTGTTTATTAAGAAATATAACTTTATCTTCATTATCGGAGAAGGACGGACAGGCCTCATAGATCAGTTCAACGCCAAAGGCTTCGGCAATATTATCGATATCTAGCTGGTCAGGAACCATAATTCCGTGGCTCATATATTCTGTGCTGATCCATTGTTCCAAAGGAGTTTCCTGGTAATAGGAGAATAACATAAATCCACCTCGAATAAGAATGTATGTTCGCAATATATTGGAAAATAATAGCCCTTCACAGAAAGGGCCTGATCAAAAGTCAAACTTGATTATTAATAGATTCGTCGTCATATACGGTGAATCCTCTATTGATTAGGATTGTTTTTATCTGTGTCTCCGCCGTCCTTATGCAGCAATTTCTTCTTCTGCTCGCGATAAGCCTTAAGCGCGGCCTCCATCATCGCGATTTCGTCAGCGGTATAGGCTTCAGGACCACCGTAAAAAGACATGTTCGTCACCGCTTCTTTCATTGGAGCAGGGTCCTTGGTTCTGCCCAGCAAATAATCCCCGCTTGTATCCAGCGCATCGACGATGCGGCGCAAGGATTCTGGATCGGGCTTGCGGTCATTCGTCTCATATCTCGACAATTGGACGATCGTAAGCTCCGCTTGAGCGGCTAAATCTTTTTGTGTAAGTTGCTTCAATTCTCTGAGGTACTTGATACGATCACCAAGGGTTTGCATAATGACTCCTCTTTCATCGTTTAGACTATTATAGCATATAGTTACCGTAATGGTAAGATAAAATTTTGTATTTATTTAGGAGATACAGAGATTGACATTACCATAATGGTAATTTATAATCGATATATAGTTACCGTTTCGGTAAAAAAGAGTTTAGGGGGTAGGGAGACAAAATCAGACAGAGCGATTCGAATAAAGATTTAAAAGATTCTATCCATTATAAGTTACCAAAATGGTATTGATAATTCAACTGTCTTATGATCATATATTTTATTGGTGAATCTGAGGAGGGATTGTTATGGCAAGACGCAACACTAACATTTACTTGACCGTCTTTGAGAATCTGCCGATCAATCAGACTGCAACAAGAGTGGCTGTGGAGCAGCGCCTTGAAGAGATCCGTCATTACAGGCAGATTGGCTTTATCCGACGCGAGGCCGGGATCACGGCCAGTTATGAGCCAAGATATCACGGAAATACGAATCTTGTCAGCAAGCCTTCTGAACATCTGGCTATATCGAATGTGGATCGCGAGGCAGAATTGATCCGCAAATCAGAATTGTTGGACAAGGCGATGTGTAGTCTATCTGCGGTACAGCGTGAGGTTATTGAACGGAGCTATCTGAGCCGGGAGGACGAGTATGATTTCATCAGCTGCGGCGAGATGGGCATTAGCGACAGAACATATAGGCGCATCAAGGCAAGTGCGCTGCGGATTCTTGCCGTCGCTATGAAGCTGGAAGTATTCGAAAATGAGGAGTCTGAGAGAGTAAGGGAATATGCGAAATGCAGTAATACTTAGAACGTGGTATTTAGTCGGCAGAGAGTGCCGGCTTTTTTCTTTTCCAAAGAACCGAACATATGTCCGCTTTGTGTCCTTTGGATGTCCGATCATTACCTTTTTGCCGTGTTAAATTGGTATTGTGGCATAAGGTGAGAATGACAAGAAACCCTGCATCGCCGATTACATCGCAAAAGTCGCTGAATAACATTTCGGCGGCTTTTCTTATTTTATGCCACATATATTTAAACCAATATAGAGGTGATTATTTTATGAAAAAAGTATTGTACGTACCACTCGATGATCGTCCTGTAAATCTGGATGACGTGATCACATTGGGGCACTCTGCCGGATTGCAGCTTATTACGCCTGACCCCATGGACATTAGGAACCGTATTGATTCTGATGCAGAAGCTTCGGGAGATCAATTGATTAGAACCTGCTCGCCAACGTTCGGCAATACGGCGAACATTCGCCAATTCATCCTTGATCATGCGGCAAAGGTAGAGGGATTTATTATTTCGATTGATATGCTTGCTTACGGCGGACTGATCGGCAGCAGACGATTGCGGGAGAACGGAGGCGGGGACTATCCAAACTATGATTCCTCTACAGCCCACTTGCTCGATGTGATCTGTCAGATTAAAAAGCGTTATCCTCATAAACCGGTGTATGTGCTTGACACGATTATGCGGCTGGCGACAACGTCATTTACAGAAGGGCTTACCTACGATGCCTACGTAGAATCTCGTAATTTCATGGGCCAGCCTCGCCAGGCATACACGGCCTTCAACGATATTCTGAACGGATACAACACTTCAGATACGGATACACAATACGGCGATACCACGGAGTTTAATAAAGAGCATTATTATAACACCCGTCAGCATAAGTTCAAGACGAACTACTATGTATTGGATCGCTTGGCACGCCGCGGTTATATCGATTTTCTAGCAGTTGGGGTCGATGATGCGAAGACAGAAGGGGTACAGATCAACGAGATCCGCTTCGTGGAGAATTTTATTGATCTCTCACTTGGAGGCTGCGGTGGACAAAATCCGAATCTGGCGATTATTCTGCCCGATGCTGACGGTCTCGGTCATTCCTTGGTAGCACGTATGGCTAACCAATTAAATAGAGGGAGAAAAGGCAGAACAAAATTTTCGCTTCAATATTATGGGCCGCATGGCTCCACGATTATTAACCCGTATGAATATATGAGCCTACATGATAATATTCTTCGTCATATCGATATTGTTGGAGGGCAATATGTCATCAACTCGCCGGATATCGAGATTATCGCCATTACGGACGCTGCCCAAGTATCCAGTGCTATGGCGCGGATTGATGCTAATGGAACGGAGAACAGGGCGACCGTTGTGATTGACTTTGTCGGTCAGGGGGCAGCCAATGCCACAGTAACAGATGCATTGCTGGGAAGCCAATATACCGGTCGACTCCTCGGATACAGTGCTTGGAATACGGCCGGAAATAAAATCGGGCTCTCCTTAGGGATGGGCCAGGCCCGCTACTCCTTCCTGGTCTCGGAGAAGAAGGAGGCGGCGCTCGAATTAGCCGTCAACGCGCATGGGTCTCTGTTGTTCAAGCGCTTCCTGAAGGATTACTACTACAAAGCCGTAGCTATCGGAGAAATCCGGACGTACTCAAGAAGCCATGGCAAGTACAGCAATTTTCCGCAAACGATGGCAGATCAGAATATGCTTGTCTTCAATTCGCCGGAAGATTATGAATATATGCTTACTTTGCTTCGAGATCGAATGCAAACCCTGGTATCGATCTTGGGAGATAAGCCGGCTTTCCAAATTGGCAACTCCGATGGTGCGGTTAATGTGAAGCAAATTTGCGGATCTTCCTGGAAGCTTGCAGGGTATTGCAGTGTTAATTTGCCTTATGATAATCCTGATTTTCTATGGGGCCGTGCCTTTGAGATCACGCTGGCTCCTGCTGTTAAGTTGAAGTAACCCGTCTTATTCCCTAGTCTTTTTTAGTTCGATTAAAGTACCAAGCAAAAGGACCTCATCTACCACGAATAGCGGAGGTGAGGTCCTTATATAAAATTCGATGGGCGTTAGGCCCCTGTAATAGGAATTTCGTTTTTCTTGAAACTAATGCTATCCACTCTCCAGATCCCTTCACTATAGACGAATTGAGCCTGCCTGGTCATCGTCACCAAATCCCCGTTTGCATTTTTTCCAATATCAATAGATTGAGAGAATTTCCCCGTCGTAGGGCTTGTGTAATAAGCCGGAGAGGTGAGATCTTTGAACTCGTATTTACTGTTAAGCCCCTTATCTCGAATGATTGAATTAATGAACCGATCCGTAAAATATGGTGCGAAGTAAGAACGGACCTGCTGGATGGCAGAGATATCGTTGGCTTCATTCAACATATCGGATAATTGCCGCAAACGTTCCATAGTAATTTTCTGTGAGGCCGGGGGCTGTCCAGGATTCATGTTCACTGCGATTTGCAGATCATTCAATGTAATCGTAGCTTGTCTGACTCGTTGATCCCACTTTACGTCCGCTCCCAATGTTTGACTTACAAAACGGAGGGGAACATAAGTAGTTCCTCCATTCATAATCTGTGCAGGAACGTCCAGCGTAACCTCGGATTGATTGACCTGGACCTTTTTAGAGCCTAGAACTAGCTGTATGGTAGTGTCATCTTTGACAATAGTAATAAGCTGACTACGCTTCTCCCATTCAACCTGGGCACCTAAGTGCTGAGATACATCCCGAAGAGGAATAAGTACACGATTGTTCTGCAGCTTCCCATTATCCAGTTCTACAGCGGCAGGACTCGCAAAGCTGGAGGCGGATAATACGGGAATAGCCAGTATGACAGAGGCCAGTAAGGATAATGTCCATTTATTAAGCATGCGAACCTCCGAATCTTTAAAATTAAAATAGCCGTTAATATATTAAACGTAAAATAAGTGGAAATGGTTGCAATAAATTTGGATTTAGCAGGAAAGTAAGCTGCTGGTCCTAGGACTTAAAAACGTGATCTCAAAGAGACCACGTGGCGTAACCAAGGACATCCAGTGTTTTTACATGAGAGATCAGTTAAATACGAACATATGTCCGCTTGTTGTCCTCTGCATGTCCGTCCATTTCCTAAATGGCGTGTTAAATTTGTATTGTGAGAATCAGGCGAATGGGCTAGAGAGGTCCTTCATCGCCGGATAGAACTAGGAAAGTCGCTGAAGCTAATTCAGCGGCTTTTCTTTTCGGGAGGGAAGCCAATGCCAACGTGCAACAACAACAAGAATCCGCCTGCCGCGCCATTTACTGAAATCGAGTGGAAGCAGCCCAAGCTGTGCATCAGCTGTATATGGGGACGGCTCGAAGGAACAAAACAATTTTGCAGCCTGCCGCGGTGCGTGGTGGAGAATCAAGGGAAGAAGGGAGCAGAGGCATGATTGAGGTGAGCTTCAGTGCATTGCTAGATGGGGTCATGCGATCACTTGCCGAGCGTTTTCCGGAAATCCCGGTACATCGTGAGAAGTCTGAGCAGAAGGCCGAGGGGCCTTATTTTTATGTGGAAATGCTGAAGGCTTCACAGGAGCAGGAGCTGAATCGGCGTTATCACCGGGCGTGTTCATTTCAAGTGCAGTTTGTAAGTGGGACGACGACTCAGAGTCCAAATATGCGGGTGGATGATATAGCCGAGCATCTATATGAATTATTTCGCGAGCTCGATATTGACGGTGCCAGATACATGGGGACGCAAATGAAGCATGAGGTTCGAGATGGGGTGCTATTTTTCGACTTTAGCTTTCATTTTCTGGTTTGGCTCCCGGCAGGGGCAGAGCCCAAAATGCAAACGCTCAAAGAGGAGGAATCTCTGAAAAATGACAGCAAAAAAGGCAGTTAAGCAAGCGGAGGATCTGGAGACGATTGTGTACCAGCCGGAAGAGACGCATAAGGGAACATCGTTCTCCAAAGCGCAATTTCTAGCTTCGCAGGCCTATTCCGGAATGCAGAAGGATATTTTGTCGGTCGTGCTGAAAGATGGGCAGCGGTATACAAAAGCAGAAGCAGAAGTGAAAATAAATCAATTTAAACATAAAGGAGTGAAATAAAATGGCGGGTGGAACATTTACAGTTCAGAACAAGGTAAGACCTGGCGTTTATATCAATTTCAAATCGGAGGCAAAATCGCTTGGCACGCTTGGAGAGCGTGGGATCGCAGCATTCCCGGCACCGCTTCCTTGGGGCAAGAGTGGTATTACGGTCCTGAATAGTGAGACCTTCCTGGAGCAATGCTTGCCATCGCTTGGCTTCCAGCCAACGGATGCGCGAATTCGCCACGTTACGGCGGCAATGGCTCATGCTAGTAAAGTCCTGATTTATCGGCTAGGAGCTGAGGGCGCTGTGAAGGCAACAGCCAAGCTTGGAGCTCTGACAGCGACAGCAAAATACGGTGGTACACGAGGCAATGATCTGCAGGTCGTTATTCAGTCCAGTCTGGACTATGAAGGCTTCTTCGAGGTGAAGACGCTGTTGGATGGTGAGAAAGTAGATGTGCAAACCGTCGAGACGGCGGAGAAGCTGCTGGCGAATGAGTTCGTCGAATTCTCGGGAAGCGGCGCATTGACAGAGACTGCGGGAACCGCCCTGGAAGGCGGAGCGAATGGCAGTGGAGGCGCGGGAGAATATTCCGACGCATTGTCGGCTTTTGAAGCAGAGGACTTCAATGTCCTTGGCATTCCTGTAGACGATAGTGCTGTGAAGCAGCTGGCAGTTGCTTATACCAAACGCCTGCGCGAACAGGAAGGCAAGAAGTTCCAGACCGTGGTATATGACTATCCTGCGGCCAACTACGAAGGCGTCATTAGTCTGAAGAATGGTATCGTTACAGGAGATGGCCTGACAGTAGAGCCTATCTATTTGCTATGGGAGATCGCGGCAATGGAAGCGGCGGCGAATGTGAATGAGTCGCTCACTTATACAGAAATTCCGAATGCGGTTGATGTAGCGCCAAAATATACGAATTCGGAGATTGTACAAGCCCTGAATCAAGGCGAAATGGTGCTTAGCGTCGTTAACGGGCGTGTAGTCATCGAGCAGGATATTAATACGTTGACTTCTTTTACAGCCGATAAAGATAAGAAATTCAGCAAAAACCGGGTGCTGCGTGTACTCGATTCTATGGCGAAGGACATCCAGTCTATTTTCAGCCAAAATTATGTCGGCAAGACCGATAACAATGCGGATGGGCGCAATTTGCTGAAGGGTGAAGTGATCAGCTATCTGGATAATTTGCAAGGAATCGGGGCAATTCAGAATTTCGATTCGCAGAGCGATATCGAGGTCATGCCGGGGCAGGATGTCGACGTGGTCTGGATTCAGCTCGCGGTTCAGCCGGTAGATAGTGCAGAAAAAATTTATATGAGCATTTCAGTTCAATAAGGAGGGACAGACCATGGCATTTTTTAATAAACAGGATGCAGTAAGCGGGAAGCACGGAAAGGCGTTCGTCATTATCGACGGACGGAATGAGGAACTGTTCTATGCGAAGACGATTGAAGCTACGATCGAGAAGAATAAGGTCGACGTACCTGTTCTCGGCAAGACGAATACCCCTCAGCGTTCTGCGGGGTGGAAGGGCAGCGGAACATTAACAATTTATTATGTGTCTTCAGTATTCCGCCAATTGATGCGCGACTATATCCGCACGGGCAAGGACTTCTGGTTTGATCTGCAGATTGTAAATGAGCAACCAGGCAGCTCGGCAGGCAAGCAGACCGTTATTTTGAAAAATTGTAATCTCGACAGCGTCATTGCGGCCAAGCTTGATGCGACCAGCGACGATATGCTGGACGAGGAACTGCCGTTCACATTCGAGGACTACGATATTCTTGATTCGTTTAATACGATCCAAGGAATTTAAGGAGGAGCAGCATGAGTAATTTAAGTTTATTTTTTGCGCAAAATGTAGTGTCGGAAATTTCTGAAGAAGTCATCATTTCGCCCCGTTTCAAGAATGAAGCGGGCAAGCCAGTTCCGTGGAAGCTGCGCAGTATGACCGAGGACGAGAATGAAGCGATCCGCAAATCGTCACAGCGCAAGATCAAGGAGAGAGGTATCGTTACACTGGATACGAACTCCGATGAATATTTGGCCAAGCTCGTTGTGGCCAGCGTCGTGTTCCCGGACTTGAAGGATGCCGAGCTGCAGAAATCCTATGGCGTACTCGGCGCTGATCAACTGCTGCGCAAGATGCTGCTGCCTGGTGAGTATGCGACGCTCCTGCAGAAGGTGCAAGAGATTAACGGCTTCGACAGAGATGTCAACGATCTGGCTGAAGAAGTAAAAAACTAATTAAAGAGGGCGACGGTGAGGCGAACTATGCCTACTACGCCCTCCACAAGCTTCGCATTATGCCCTGGGACTTCGTCGAGCTTGAGCCGCGGAAGAAGGCCGCGCTGATCGCGATGATTCAGGTGCGGATTCAGGCGGAGTCCAAATTAAATAAAAAGTAACCGTAGGAATTACCTCGCCTACGGTTTAGTTTTTTAGAGCACTTTCGGAGAAATGGTATTGGGAGTGCTCTTTACTATTTTTGAAAGGAGGCGTGGAAATGGCGACATTGATGGGTGCACTGAACTTATTCGGTAAAGGCTCTAAGCCGGTACAGAATTTTAATAATACATTAAATGTAGGTCTTGCAGATATTTCAAATACACTCAATCTCGGAATAACCGATATTACGAATACATTGAATCTTGAGCTCACCAAAGTAACGAATACTCTCAATCAGACCGTTAACAATTTTAATCAGACCTTAAATCAGACTCACAATACTTTTCAAACGATTGTATATGTTCAGAATGAAGTTGCTAAAGCGGAAGAAAAAATAACGGATGGTATCGAGAAAACCACTGAAGCACAGGAAAATCTCAATAAAAGTGTGGAGAAGTCCGGAAGTAAAATTTCTGATTTCCTTAAGAAATTTAATACCGAGTCTGTGATCGAGAAGCTTAAATCGGCAAAGTCCTTTACCGAGGATTATATGGATACTTTCTCTAGACTGGATTCGATTAACGATAATTTACAAACTACGAAACAACTCCAGGATAAAGTATTTGCTTCTGCTCAACGATCCGGGGGCAGTTACATGGAGATTGCTAATAGCATCGGAAAAATGGGGCAAGCAGCCCTATCTGCATTTAAAAGCAATGACGAGCTGATTGCATTTCATGAGTTAATGCAGAAGTCATTCCGGGTTGGCGGTGTACAGCCTGAAAATCAACAAGCCGTAACTGATCAGATTACTTCCATTATGGCATCGGGAACGATGGGAAAGAGCGATTTCAGTACACTATTAGATACTGCTCCCCAAATTATCGATTCATTATCAAATTATACGGGGAAGAGTAAATCTGAGCTCATGGACCTAGCGGCAAGTGGCGCGATTACAGCCGATGTGTTAAAGAACTCGATGTTTGCTGCATCCGGTGACATTGAAGATAAATTTTCGCAGATGCCGATGACGGTTGGGGATAGCTTCAATATTCTCAAAAACAGTGCTCTGAGTTATCTTGATCCGGTTATAGCTAAGATGAACGAATTCTTTAACAGTGATGCCGGTCAGCTTATTGCACAACTATGGGCGATGGTAGCGCCAATTGCTGCACAGGCCATAGCCTGGATGGTAGCCAATTGGCCGATTACCCTAATCATTCTTGCGGTGGGAGCACTAGTTGGTGCACTGTTGTATTTTGGAGTTTCAGCTGAACAAATCGTCGGCTTTGTAACAGGAGTGTTTTTTGCACTCTATGCTTACATCTACAATACAGTAGCTTTACTGTACAATCTCTTTGCATCATTTGTTGAATTTTTAGCTAACCTGTTCATTGATCCGATCTTTGCTGTCAAAAAATTAATTTATGACTTAGCGATGACCTTTGGCGGATACATGTACAATATGCTTCGGTCAGCTGAGGATTTTGCTGGTGGCTTCATGAAGGTAATTATTGAGGGCATTAACGGTGCGTTGAAGGGTTTCAACAAGCTGGTTGAGGGTGTCAATAAAATCTTCGGTACGAAATTTAGCACTGCTAATTTATTCGATGCGGATAATATCCATGCGATAAGTGACTCGTTTAAGGGTCTGATGGATGGGATGGAGGAGCCAGTAAGCAATAAGGATTTATTTAAAGTTAACCGCATGGAGTATAAACAGACATCTGAATATTTTGCGAAGGGCAATACTCTAGGAGCCGGTCTTACAGGTGATTTAATCAGCTCGGTCAAAGGCCAATTTGACAATTTCGGCAAGAAAGGGATGCAATTCACACCTGATCCTTACGGGTCAAATGGGTTAACGAACCCAATGGGAGGAGCTAATCCATCTGGCGGCTTCGCTTCGGGTGCGGCTAATGCCAACTCCATCCCCAATGTCGGAAGAGTCGATAAGGTAGGGCAAGTCGAGAATTCGGTAGATATCAGCAGTGAGGATCTGAAAATGATGCGGGAGCTGGCTGAGATGAAATCGATTCAGAATTTTGTCTCCCTCACTCCAACTGTCCAGGTAACGACAGGCCCAGTGAACAACGGTGCGGATATCGATACGATCGTAGCCCGGATAGAACAAACTCTGGAAGAGGAAATCGCCGCTTCCGCTGCGGGGGTGTATGGATGAGATGAATAAATATTCTATGACGCTCTCTTACAATAACGAGAAAGAAGCGATTGAATTTCCGGTGCTGCCAGCCAAGATTGAGGTTTCCGAATCCGGTAATCATAAAACCTATGACATATCGAAGCTCGGTGAGATCAACGTGCTCAGGAATGTAAAGCTTGCCGAGTTGTCTTTTGAGGGCATATTTCCGGCGAGTTGGTTCCCGGGGGCGAGTGTTGCGGAACAAAGGTTATTCGAGCCGAAGCACTATGTGGAGAAGATTCAGGAATGGTCGCGTTCCAAGCAGCCGATGCGTCTGGTCTTTACTGGCGGAGCCATCGATATAGCGATGTATGTCAGCGTCGAGAAGTTTTCTTGGTCCGAAAGCAGCGGGGCGGTTGGCGATATCAAGTATCAAATTTCGTTTAAGGAATACCGTTTCTATGCGGCAACGAAGACGGAGATTGTGAAAGATACCAAAGAGGGAGCCAAGACCACTAATAAGAGCAGCACCGAATCGAAGCCCCGTCCAGATACGAGAGTTCAGCCCAAGACTTATACATTGGTAGCCGGGGACTCGCTTTGGAAGGTGGCCAAGAAGTTTCTTGGCGACGGAGCCAAGTATAAGCAGATTCAGAAGCTGAATGGCATTAAGGATAGCGAACTGAGGAAATTACCGATTGGTAAGGTCATTAAGCTGCCGTAAGAGGGAGGGGCATCCATATGCTGGAATTGCTGCTGGATAACAAGGAAGGCTCTATATGGGATATATCCGAGCTGGTCACGGATGCAACCTGGAAAACCTCCCGGGTCGGCAAGCCGGGCAGCTTTGATTTTTCCTTTATTGCTGCCGATAATATCAAGATCAACAATGGGGATATCGTAAGGGCGAAGTGGGATGGTACGCCTATTTTTTACGGATATGTATTTACGATCGGAAGCGATCAAGAGGAACAGATCAAGGTCAAATGCTATGACCAGATCCGCTATTTGTCCACGAATGAAACCTATGTGTTCAAGAATATGACTGCCGCAGCCATCGTTAAGCGCATTGCGGATGATACGGGCCTGAAGTGGGGGCATGTCGTCGATACGAAGTACCGCATCCCTTCGATGGTTGAGGATAATCAGAAGCTGATCGATATTATTTGCAAAGCATTCGATCATACCGTTATTAATACGGGGAATATTTATAACTTTTTTGATGAATTCGGGGCGCTGGCGGTACGTGATGCCAAGGATATGAGGCTCAATCTGGTGATTGGCGATGAAGCTTCTATGTACAGTTATTCTTTTGAGAAGAGTATCGATAATGAGACATATAACCGCTTCAAGCTGGTGCAAGACAATAAGCAGACGGGTCATCGCGACGTATACGCCGCTGAGGACAGTGCGAATATTGCCAAGTGGGGGCGGCTGCAGTATTTTCAGAAGGTCGATGACAATATGAATGAAGCCCAGATCAAAAAGCTGATTGAGCAGCTGCAGCAGCTAAAGAACCGTGAGACGAAAAAGCTCAAGCTTGAGGCTCTCGGCAATCCATCCGTCAGGGCCGGCTCCTATATTAACGTGAGAATTGCTGATTTGGGCATCGATCAATTCTATTTGGTCGAAGAGTGCTCGCATCGCTTCAGCGGGGTAGATTATACGATTAGCTTGGATTTGAAGGTGATTTAATGGCACTTGGAGATAAAATAAGAAGGCTCGGCAGTGAAGCCGTGGGCGCCGGAAATCCGGTGGCGGTCATGTTCGGGACTGTGGTAAAAGTTAATCCTCTTGAGGTGAATGTCGATCAACGATTCACGCTCGAAGAGGATTTTTTGGTTGTGACGGAAAGGCTGCAAAGATATGAAATTGACCTGAAGCATAAACACGACACAAGTGAGGCCCCTACGAAGGAGGCGTTACTAGAGAAAGTGGTTATCCGAAAAGGTCTGCAAGTGGGAGATTCAGTTCTCCTGTTGCGCGTTCAAGGCGGGCAGAAATATGTCGTATGGGATCGGGTGGTGAAGTCATGATACCGATTGGAGGCAGCTTGACCCCTGAGCTGGAGGAGACTCAGGAGACGAGTCGAACCTATAGGCTGGATTTCCAGAATAACCGTATGGCCGGAATGACAGATGGGCTTGATGCAGTAAAACAAGCCGCCTATAAGATTCTGCAGACGGAGAGATTTGCTCATTTGATCTATGGCAATGATTATGGCTTTGAGGGACATAGCTTGATTGGCAGGAGTAGTGGTTATGTCAGATCCGACCTGAACAGACGTGTAACCGAAGCCCTTCTGCAAGACGACCGAATATCCGGGATTACGGATTTTCAGGTAGATATTAAGGACGATCAAGCGGTGGCATCCTTCTTGCTCCACTCGATTTACGGCGATTTTCGGATGGAGGTGAATGCAAATGTATGAGAATCAGACGTATGAAGCGATTTTGCGGCGGATGCTGGAACGGGTGCCGGAGCAGATCGATAAGCGGGAGGGAAGCATCATTTATGATGCGCTGGCTCCTGCGGCGGCTGAGATGGCCCAGATGTATATGGAACTGGATGTGAACAATAATCTGTCTTTTGCAGATACAGCTACAGGAGAGTATTTGGAGAGGCGGACGCTGGAGTTCGGGATTGAACGTGAGCCGGCGACCAAGGCAAGGCGGAAGGGGCTGTTTATTGCATCCGGGCAGGTCCCGATGGATGTTCCGATCGGCAGCCGGTTCTCGATTCGTGACCTTGATTATATAGCGATCAGTAAAATTAAGACTGGGGAGTGGGTACTCGAGTGCGAGACGGCGGGAACCGCTGGAAATCAGGAATTCGGAACGCTGCTGCCGATCGAGTACGTTGACGGTCTTGCCCGTGCTGAGTTGGGAGAGGTACTTGTTCCTGGGGAAGATGCGGAGAGCGATGAAGCATTGCGCCAGAGGTATCTTGAGGTAGTTAATGAGCAGCCTTTTGGCGGAAATGTCGCCGATTACAAGCAGAAGATCAGTGCGATGGACGGAGTCGGCGGGGTGAAAATATTCCCGGTCTGGAATGGTGGTGGGACTGTGAAGGTGACGATGATCTCGTCGCAGTATACTTCTCCATCTCAGGAACTGATTGAGGAAGTGCAGACCATCCTTGACCCGGAGATGAATCATGGAGAGGGGATCGGCCTTGCTCCCATCGGTCATACGGTGACGGTTGCTGGGGCGGAAGGCGTCGTAATTGATGTAATAGCTACGCTTACGCTGGCGAATGATACTACGATTGGACAGGTCCAGAGTGATGTGGAGGAGGCTCTGCAGTCTTATTTTGGACAGCTTAGGCAAAATTGGGCCCATGAATCGGCTCTGGCCGTGCGTGTCGCGCAAATCGATGCTCGTATTTTGACGGTAGCCGGAGTCGTTGATGTTAGTCACACACTGCTTAATGGCCAGGCCGGAAATATTCAGCTCACCGAGGAGCAGATTCCTCTGTTGGGGAAGGTGACACTGGATGAATAGGCTGCTGGAATACTTGCCGGAATATTACCATGATATTCTCGATTTTCGTGAGCTTACGAAGACGGAGACCCAGGAACTGCTGAGCGTTGAACAGGCAATGGAGCGGCTGCTGCAGGATCAGTTCGTACTGACTGCCTCGGAGCAGGCGATCAAGCGGCGCGAGAAAATGCTCGGCATCCAGGCGGATCCCAAAGCCGAGACCCTGGACTTCCGCCGCAAACGCCTGATCAACCGCTACTCGACCAAACCACCGTTTACCGTGAGGTATTTGCAGCAGAGGCTGGATTTTTTGGTGGGGGCGGGGCTAGTCATTGTTAGCGTAGACCCACAAAATTTCGTTCTTACGGTTACTACTAGTATGGAGAATGCCGCTGTATTTAAAGAGGTTGAGCATACAGTAAGAGTTGTGAAACCTGTAAATCTGATATATCAACAGCAGACAGGTTTGGAAGATGAACTTATATTAAGTGAACATATCACTAAAAGAAATCTCGCTTGGAATTATAGATTGGACGGGGGCTGGCATTTGGGAAGCAAAGTTTTCGCTGAGCTAGGTGCGGAGGTGGTAGTTAAATGATTGCTAGTACTTTTTTGTCCGATATAGCCAATTACACAAATGGAAAGATTGCAAAAGTAGTATTGAACGATACGGTAGAGATACTAAATTTCACGATTAAAGAAGTAAAGGGATCAATGATAGCAATGCAGTACATTGTCCCTGCTGCTCTAGTAAATACCGTAAATAAAATTGAGCTGAAGGATAGAGATAATAATGTGATAAGCAGCAACAATGTATACGTTCCAATAGCCACAGATACGTTGCTTCTACAAAACATCCAAGTGAAGGAGGTAAGCTCTAATGGCTAAAACGGATTGGAGATTAACGGATGTTGTAAAGCCTGAAGATATGAATAACCTTGGGCAAGAGATTAATGATTTACGTAGTGATTTGAGTAATGTTGAAATACCTCCGGCTTCTTTAACCCAACCTGGGATAGTGCAGTTATCTAATTCGACAACCGGGACACGAGAAGATGTCGCGGCGACGGAGAAGGCGGTAAAGGACGCATTTGATAGAGCCGAGGCAGCTTTTCAAGCTGGCAATGAGCGTAAGAAAGAAGTTGTGGACGCCCTCATTGCCATTGGAGTATCGGCGTCCTTAGAGGAAAGTTGGTCTGCACTTATTAGCAAGATGGCCACAGTAATTAAAGCAACTGGAAATTCTACAATTAGGGATGTGCTGGCAGGAAAGACATTTAGCAATGCTACTGGAAACGGATTAACCGGCACGATGCCGAATCAAGGTTCTAAGGTGATAACCCCAAGTACATCAAACCAAGCCATTTTAGCTGGATATCATGATGGTACTGGTTATGTAAAAGGTGATGCTAATCTAGTAGCGGGTAATCTTCCTAAAGATATAAGCATCTTTGGTGTCACTGGACTATTGGAACGATTAACGACAGCAGATCGCAATGCAATAATATCGGCAATTGTGGCAAAAGGTGTGGCAGCTAGTGCGGCAGATACAAACTTGGTATTAGCTCAAAAAATTGGACAGATTAATATCAAACAGGCTTCTGGAAATACAGGAGGAAATTCTGTAGAAATAAACAACTTAGCTTTTAGTCCCTTGGTAGTAATGATTAAATACAACGGCAATTTTAGAAGCTATTATGATTCTGATCCTTGGAACGCTAGATCTGTCAGCGTTTCTGGCGATGCATATTTTATTAAAGGAGTTAATACCTCTTCCAGACTTAGTTCATCTACCACCACAGGCAGGGATGGTGATTCCAACTTAGAGGTATCCGCTTCTATTACGTGGTCGCCTAATGGATTCACTATTAGTGTCAGTCCATATACCTATTCCTATACTACTATTAGTGCAAATATAAGTAGTTGGTATGCATTAGGATTATAGCTTATTTAACTTTTGTTTTAAAACTTTGAAACCCTCGGCCTCCGGGGGTTATTCTTATGGAATCTTGTATAAATAGGGTGGTTAGGTGATTAAATGGATTACAAAAGTTTGGATAGGTGTTTTTGCCTAACTCCAATTTCTGGGCTCAATTGATTACCCCCCACCCCTGAAAGGAGGTGAGTCAAATTGTCATCTATCCATTAAACGCGATCCGAAGCAGGTTGCTGGAATCTGTGCCGGAATTGAAGGCCGTTTACCATGTCTCGGAACAAGTCGAGGTCAGCAATGCAAAACCATACGTTATTTTAGCTTCTTCTACAGATAGCGGTGGTAGCCCGTGGAAAGGGTTGCGGTATCCGATCGAAGTCATCTTATACGTAGACAAGGCCAGTCCTGAACAGCTTAACACCACAGCTGAGTCCATCAAAAAGACGCTAAACAATCAACTATTAGAAGACGAGGCTACCAACAAGTGGCTAACTTTTTATCCGCAACAATCCACATACGACGTTGTCGACGATGAGAAGCAAGCAATCAAGCGTACTTTGAACTTCTCTGCCGTCATCCCTCGCCCTTTAACGGTAGAGAGTCCAGTGACAAGCGACGGCTGGCTGTCCGCTATAGTAGCTTGGACACAAGATCTCCTGGGAAAAGAGTGGTCCATATACAGCGGCGTCTGGCCACTTCAGCCATCTGTACCTGCTGTAATGTGGAGAGTTAGCGAGATGGATATCACGCCCAAAGGAACATCATCCTTTGAAATTCAAAAGCGCTTGACCGCTTTTATTCAAGGCGTTGATTCCAACCAGGAGCATGCCGCTCTTCTGCAGCTTCTTGAGGCCCTAGGGACATCAACCAGGCTGCCGATGGACGAAGCCGATCGACGTTATCTAAACGTTTCCGAGCCGAAGGTGAATACCAAAGTAACGGCTGATGGTTACACGAATCAAGGTGAAGGGCCGCTCACGGTTACTTTGAGTGGAAGAACTAACCGTCAGCCTGCTGGTACGGAGGGGCCATTGATGCAATTTGTACATTATGAATCCAATTTGAGGTGAGACACTTGCTATTCAAGAAAAGAATCGCACAACCCAAAGAGGCATCCTCGCCGCTGTATTCACTGCAAGAAATGATGGAGAATTCGGAGCCCATTCTCGGCGTGAAGCCTGAAGTATTGGCTGGGGCTGTAGCAGGCATGAAGCAGGATGCATTTCGTATTGAGGAAGCCGAAGAGCTTGTCCAACAATTTTTAAGGAAGAAGGTGCTGTAATATGGCAGGAGGAACTTGGAGTATAACGAATCAACCGGTGCTACCCGGTTTGTATATGAATTTTGTGAGCGCGGCCGGAACGGCAATTCAATCTGGAGCACGTGGTGTTGTCGTTGCCCCCGTCAAATCGCATTGGGGTCCCGTCGGTCAGTTTGTTGAGGTAAATAGCGAAACAGCGATCCGAGAGATGTTTACTGACAATGAGACAGATGGAGCAACAGCATTCTCCACTTTATATCTTGCATTGCTCGGCGGACCGAACAAGCTGCTGGCTTATCGTCTGGCGGACAGTTCTGCGGCAGAGGCCACTATTCATTTGAAAAATACTGAGTCCAGTCCAGCAGATGCAATTACTCTGAAAGCGAAGTATCCTGGTAAACGCGGCAATGACTTTAAGGTTACGATTCAGCCAAGCCCGGTCATCGCTGATACCAAGGAATTGAAGCTGTATGAAGGCGGCAAGTTGTTGCGGACGATTACAATCGGAAGCGGAGAGACGGCACAGGCCGTAGCTGCTATTAATGAAGACACGGGCAATCAATGGGTTGTAGCTGAGAAAATAGGGGAGGGCACACTCGCGGATGTATCGGGTGAAGCCTTTGCAGGCGGAGAGAGTGGAATCTCAGGCATTACTAATGCCGATTATATCAAGGCTACGGAAGCTTTTGAGACTCAGGATTTCCATGTGCTTACGCTCGATGGTGTTACAGATGCAGCACTGCGGACCAGCATTGTTGCTTGGGTGAAGCGTGTACGCGGCGAGGGCAAAGGAATTATTGCCACACTGGGCGGCACAGCAGCCGAGGATACGGCCAGTGATGCGGTAAATAAAGCGACTGCCCGCAGTATGGCCAGCGATTATGAAGGGATCGTTAACGTAGGTACCGGGGCAAAAATGAACGGCAAAGAATATTCTTCCTCCCAGGTGGCCGCTTGGGTAGCCGGTTTGATTGCCGGTCAGTCCTTGAAGGAGTCGACTACTTATGCTGTAGCGCCGTTTGAGGATGTGACTCGCCGCTGGACTCGTTCCGAGCAGGAGCAGGGCGTGCAGAACGGGGTATTTTTGCTGGTGCATGATGGTCGTAAGGTCAAGGTACTTCGCGGCGTAAACAGTCTGAATACGCTGGGTGAAGGCAAGAACAGAGGCTGGAAGAAGATCCGCAAGATTCGCGTCATTGACCAGATCAACTCGGATCTGCAAAAGACCGCCGAGGATCACTATATCGGTAAAGTGAATAACACGGAAGAAGGTCGTCTCGCCTTGATCAGTGCTGGTAAGCAGTATTTGCAGACCTTAGCTCTGGAAAATGTGATCGAATCCACCGGGTTTGATGTAACGCTTGATCCTCGTTTTTATGGCAACGGAGCGCAGTTCGTTCCTGAGGACGATCAGGTCTTCCTGGCATGGACGGCGGATGATACCGATGTAATGGAACAAATTTTCGGAACATTTTACGTACAATAAATCGATTATTAGGGGGATAACAATATGGCACAATATCTTGATCCAGGCCGCATTATTATGGGGACGTTCGGTCAGATTTTTATCGATGGAGTCTGGCAGTCGAACTTGAATCATCTGGAGGCGAATGTCGAAGCGGACAAGCGGGAACTGAATCTCGTTGGTACAGAATATACCGTATTTAAATTAGGACGCAAAAAAGGAACCGGCACGATGAGCGGCTACAAAGTAACCTCGGATATGATTACGCGGGGATTCCAGAAGTTCTCGATCATCAATAAGCTGGATGACCCTGAGGCATATGGCTTTGAACGCATTCAACTGAACGGATGCATGGTCGATAAAATCCAGCTCGCCAACTGGACCGCGGGTGAAGAGGTTGTTGAGGAAACGGCGTTTACGTTTGAATCCTACGAGTTGCTTGACCCGATCGTTGCATCTTAACCGACGGGATTGTTATTGAACGAAGATTAATAAGGAGGAAGCTCAGCTATGAGTTTGAATGAACAACTGAATGAGCAGGAAATTTTGGATGGTCTCTTCGAGACGGCAGCGAATTTGCCGGAAGAGACTATTTTTATTGGGCGCCTAAGTCTGAGGATTACGCTACGTGGATTAACTTCTAGCAAGGTGGATGCTATCCGCGAACGTTGTACGATCCGCAAGACAACCAAGGGACAGGTTACAGAAAAGATCGATAGCGAGCTGTTCAACGCGGCGTTGATCAAAGAAGCTACCTCGGCACTTGAAGTTGTGAAGAAGCTGGATGGCGGTCAGGAGCAGGCCCTGAAGCTGAGCGGATGGGGCGATGACCGTTTGATTAGCCGTTTGAAACTGTCCGGTGGTGAAGAGGCGGTCCGGCGAATGCTTTTGGCTGGGGAATTGGATGCCGTGGGTGATAAAGTACTCGAAATTTCCGGCTTTGGGGTTGACATTGAAGACATAAAAAACTAATAGACTCCGGCGGCACGACAACGCTGCTCTTCCATTTATGGACACGGCATAGTCTTCGCCCCGGGGTGTATTGGTCTCTTCCCAAAGGAGAGCGCCTGTTATTAAGAGCCTTTTCGGAGAGGGAGCTGGAGTTGTTGAACTCTTCTCCCTCAACCTGAGGTTAAATATCAGGCGTGAATGAGGAAGGAAGGAGGTGGCTTATGCCTCAGAAGGAAATCGACATTGTCATCAATGACCGTGATATTGAACAGTCAGAGAAAAAGCTGCGAAGCATGGACAAATTGCTGCAGCAGACCCAGCGACGGGCCGCCGTTCTGGGCCGAACGAGAATGACACCCGTAATTTCATTGGATGATCGTTTCTCTGCAAAAGCCAGGTTAATCACACACAGGATAACTCTGCTTGACCGGATGAGCGCTAATCCTATTGTTTGGCTGATTGATAATTCATCAGCTCGTATTTCAAAAATTCGTGACTCCTTGGTTCAGTTAACGAGAACACCTTGGCGCGTGTCTGTTGTAGGGACGCCTTTGGGTAATGTACTGGGGGATGTTTCACTTTATACGGAGTTGGGTAAGAAGGCTGGAGATGCTTATAATAAATCTTTCTCGGCCTCTATTAGCTCTCAGAAAATGACGCTAAACCTAAACCAAATATTCATTGGAACTCTAGGTAAAGACAAAGATAAGCCCGATGGTGATAAAGAACCGGGCTGGATAAAACGATTAGTCGATGGCTTAATAGGTTTTGTCAAAGATATTACCAAAGATCTAGCCAAAGATTATATAAAAGATCTCATTAAAAAATTGCTAGGAAAAAAAGACTCTGGAGTTAGCAAATGCATCTGTATCTGTAAATGTGGTGGAGGCAGAGGCGGATACGGTGGCGGTATGTACGGAGGGGACTATGGATCCCCCGAAGGTGGAAAGAAGGGCAACAAGAATAAAAACGGAAGAAGAAATGGAAGATTTCGCAACAGAGCTTCTGGACAAGCGGATGTAGATCCTGGAAGATCCTCAAGACGCATGGGAGCTGGCCCTCGTTCTGGAACTCGAGGGATGCGCCGATTTGGAGGAGGCATACTAGGAGCTTCTCTACCCGGAGCCATGGAAGGAATTGGTTCTATATTAGATAAAGGTAAAGATTGGATCGCCAAGAAAGCTCCAGGGTGGATCGATGGAGGGAAGAACTTAGTAAGTAAAGGAACCACATGGGCTAAAGATATGGGTTCCAAGACGCTCGAGCAAGGCGGTAAATGGCTTGGCAAAAGCAAACAGTGGCTTGGTAAGGGGACAAAATGGTTAGGAAAAGCAGGTAAGCTGGCTCGGTTACCTGGTCTCGGAGTAGCACTTGATGTAGCATCAATAGCTACAGCCGATTCGAATCGCGATAAGACGAAAGCGGCTACCTCAGCGATTTTATCTGGAGTTGGCGGAACGCTTGGGGGAGCGGCTGGCACATTCCTAGGTCCAGGAGTGGGGAACTTTGTAGGTGCTGCAGTTGGGTCAGTGGCAGGCGGATATCTTGGAGACAAACTTGGGGGATTCTTATACGATTCATATTCAAGTCTATCAGGTTTATTCAAAAAGAAAAAAGCGCCTAAAATCGACGATATTGCCACAAAGACACAAGCGGTTAACAAAGTCTCGAATAACCCCCACCCCATTTTACCAGAAGGACTCAGATCTAGTTATACGCCTCAAAATACCGTGCAAGCCCAAACACCAGCGTCTCCACCAGAGATCAACGTCTCACTTACACCTGGTGCCATCAACCTCACAGTCCAGAAAGATGAGATCAACTACGACGATATTGCCCAAAAGACAGGCAGCATGATCGCCAATCAGGTTCGATTTGCGATGATGAATATGAGTTAAAGGAGGGATGAGCGGTGGAAATCCACTTAATCGATTCGGCGGGTAAGGATTTTTATTTTCCGGTGAATCCCGAAGAGATTACGATTACCCGGGGGAAAGCTCTGGAGACAATTAATATCGTAGCGCTTGGGGAATATGATTTCCCGATCGGAGAGAGGGTGAAGGAAATCGCCTTCTCTTCTTTTTTTCCGGCAGCTTATGATCCGGGGTACTGCAATTATGAAAACTTGCCCGATCCGCAGGTTGCTATGAATCAAATCACTTCGATGATGAACAGTAAACGGCCAGTCCGGTTGATCATTTCCGATACAGCGGTCAATGTGCTAGTTATGCTATCGGCTCACAACAGCACGTTCAAGGGCGGTGAGCCCGGGGATGTGTACTTTGAGATAACGGCTCGCACTTGGCAGGAGATGAAGGTACACAATTCTGCAGCAGCTCAAGCTAAGAACAGCGCATCCAATCGAAGCGATACGAAGCAGGCGGCCAAGACCTACACGGTCAAGTCCGGAGATACTCTCTCCAAAATCGCCAAGCTAGAGCTAGGCAGCAGTTCGAAATGGCAGGCGATCTATAAAGCTAACGCTAAAACGATCGGTAAAGATCCGAACAAGATCAAGCCGGGACAAAAGCTGGTGCTGCCATGATGAGCTATGAGGTTGTGCTGCAGAACAAATATTATTTGGGTGGGCTGATTGAGAGTATATCTTTGACTGATTCGCTGGATATGATCTCGTACCAAGGAACGTTTAATATGAAAATTCCTGCCGACTTCCCCGGGATTGAGCCTGGGCAGGAGATCAGGGTGAGCGGAACCCCGTTTGGGGGTTCAAGCAAGGTTTATTTACTTCATCCTGGTGTGGTCTGGGAATGCTCAAGCAGTGTTGATCAGAGCAAACATATGAGGGTGAGTTTTTATGACAGGACGATTTATTTGGCACGATCTGAGGACGAATGTCTTTTCTCGGCAGGAGGAACGGCAACCCAGCGTCTCAAGAAATATGCGGCCGATTGGAATATCAAGCTGGCTTCCTCAATCCCTGATACGAAGCAGAGATTAAAGAAAGCCGTTTACCGTGCGCAGACGATCTATAACATGATCATGTCTGATTTGAAGGAAACCGTAAAAGCTGGGGGTGACATGTACATCCCACGGATGACACCTTCAGGTCTCGGGCTGTTCAAGATCGGCAGCAATGAAACGGTGTGGGTGCTGGGAGGAATCGAGTCATCCACTCAAAACCGGACCTTGGAAGAGACGGTCACAAAGGTGAAAGTGCTTGGGGCAGCAGATGGCAAGGAAGACGCACCTTCCAGGGTACTAGCTATCGCTACGGGAGAGACAGCGAAGTATGGCGTTCTCCAGCGGATCGTTCAAGATGATGACGTCAAATCGGCAGAGGCCGCCAAGAAATTGGCCCAATCCAAGCTGACAGGAATCGGGGAAACTTACACCGTCCAGTGTATAGATTTGAACACCATACGTGCTGGAGACAGGGTAAGCTGGGGCGGTCAGCAGTTGATCGTAACGGGTGTAACCCATGAACTAGGGAATCCGGGCCATATGACACTAGATTTAACGACCTTGGCGGATGTGAAAAGGAGGTATTTTCTTGACAGTTGATCCTTATACAGCACTTGCTGTTGCTTTTCGCGATAATGCGATGAAGAAGGCCAGCGAGGTTCTTTCCGGCCTTGCAACGGATCTTGGAACGTTAACGGCAACTGGACTTAAGCTGGATCAGTTCAAGCATGAAATCAAGGATTATTATGTTGCTGAATTTCCTGGAACATTGAAATTGCCTGATCTGGAGCTGATCGGGACGACAACCTTGGGAGAAGGAGAAGAAAAGTTTTCTTTTCAAGCCTCTGAGACGAAGGAAGTATCGCTGACCTTGAAATATGCCCCGGGGGACCGGGTGCTGGCTCTGCCTATTAACGGGGGGAATGATGCGATTGTGCTCTGTAAGGTGGTGAGCGGCGGTGGCTAATCTTTTTCCGGAAAGTATGGAGCAATCCTGGGAAGATTCCGGGAGTCCAGAATTGTTGGAGGACGAGGTGATTCTAGGCCGGAGCTGGCGCTTCGACTTTGATGCTGGAGAATTCGTCATGACACCTACGCGAAAAATAGCCCAGGTGGACGGGATGGACGCTTGGGTAATGTGGTGTCAGAAAGCGATTCGTACATCACGGTATAGGCATCTAATCTATTCACGCCAATATGGGCAGGAATTGGATGAATTGATCGGCAGAGGCTATAGCCGTGCTGTACAGGAGAGCGAAATTCAGCGAATGGTGACGGAGACACTAATGGTTGATCCCCGCACGCTGAGTGTGGATGGTTTTACTTTTAGCTGGCGGGAAGACGGATGTCATTTCTCTTGTCAGATTAGAAATGTGCATGATGAGCAGTTCACTTTAGAAGGGAGCGTGAGCTGATGGCTGAGCTGCCGCTTTTTTTACAGGAGCAGACAGAAGATGAAATTATGCAGCGCATGCTGGAACGAGTGCCCGCGGATATTGATAAATCCGAGGGCTCTTTTATTTGGGACTCACAGGCACCGGTGGCATTTATGTTGGCCGATGCAGCTGTCTGGGGGCAACAGGTGCTGCAGCGCGGCTTCGCGAGTACGACTTACGGCGAGTACCTGGATCTGAGGGTCGCAGAGCATGGACTTACCCGGCGTGCCGCGGTTGCGGCAACGGGCAAGGTCATGTTCTCGGGGATACCGGGAACGAATGTCCCGACAGGGACAGCTGTGGCAACTCCGGCAGATGAGATTACAGATGAGGCATCCATTGAGTACAAAACGTTGGAAGCTGTTACTCTGGGGGCCGATGGAACTGGTGTTGTTCCTATCAAGGCATTAGTTGCTGGCCGAAGCGGTAATGTGCCTGCGGGTGTTATTAACGTGATGTCAACGTCGATCAGCGGGATCACGGCAGTGATCAATCCGAATGCAACTTCGGGCGGTACGGACGTTGAGTCAGATGAATTGCTGCTGGAGCGGTTTTATGCCCAGGTCCGCAACCAAGGAACAAGCGGCAATAAAGCCCAATATATGAAATGGGCCGGAGAAGTCGCCGGAGTTGGTGGCGTTCAGGTGATTCCGCTTTGGAAAGGACCAGGTACGGTTGGAATTTATCTGCTCGATGCTGATAAACGTACGGCAAATGCAGAAATTGTTGCAGCTGCACAGAAGCATATTGATCCGACCATGGACGGCCAGGGAGAAGGTGTTGCTCCTGCGGGGCCTGTGGTTACAGTCATGGGTGCGCAAGAGGTCCCCATTGAAATTTCGGTGCAATTGACACTCGCAGCAGGGTCAACGATGGAAGAAGTCAGGGGTTATATCGAGGATGGAGTTTGCGCTTATTTGAAGCAATTGGCTTTTACGGATACGTTGGTCCGTTACACGCGGATTGCTGCCGTATTACTGGATCTCCCGTCCATCGTAGATTATACGAACCTGACCGTTAATGGCAAGGATAACGCAAATATCGAAATTTCACCAGGACAGGTCGCTGTTCTGGGGACGGTGAATGTTTATGAGTAGCTTTCGGTATTTTCAAATCACAAGCCCTAAGGGACGAGAAATGTTCTCTTATTTGCCGGGGTACTATGAAAGCTCTCGGGTTATGCAGTCTGATATGGACGCTAAAGGCACAGAACTGGATGAGTTCTATAAAGCGTTGGATGAGACGCTGGATCAGTTATTTGTGCGGACGGCTACTTGGGGGTTGGATCGTTGGGAGCAAGAGCTCGGATTGACCACGGAGTTGGCTAAGCCGATTGAGCAGCGCCGTGCGTTGGTGGAATCCAAGCTGCGCGGGGCCGGGCAATTCTCCGGACGGCTCGTGAAGAACGTGGCCGAAGCTTACGATGGCGGAACCGTAGATGTATCATTTCAGCCTGCCGAGTGGAGCTTCACTATTAAGTTCGTGGATACGATCGGCGTGCCACCTAACCTGGATGATCTGAAGATGGTCATCGAGGAGATCAAGCCGGCGCATTTGAAGGTGGAGTATGAATTCAGCTACTTATTGCTTAGAGACATTCATGGGGTGATAACGCTCAACCAAATGGAGCAGATACCATTAAGTAAATTTGCAGGAGGTGGTCCGGTTGGCCAGTAATACACCTAATCTTAATTTATTGAAAAAAGACCCTGTGACCGATGGGGACGATACATTTAATATAAAGACCATGCTTAATGACAACTGGGATAAGATCGATGCGGCCATGGGCCAGGTTGACATCCCCGATGCTTCGCTAACCGTCAAAGGTAAAGTGCTGCTCTCCAGTGCAACGGACAGTGGAGTCGAAGATCGGGCAGCAACACCGAAGGCCGTCAAAGACGCAGCCCTTCAGGCGAAGTCCTATACCGATCAACAGATCAGCCTGGTCACTGAGACAGGAATCCCTAAGCTAGTCAGCTACCCGCTGCTGGTGACGGCCACAGCCGATAATCAGAAGGTGTTCGAGATTCCGCTTGATCTATTCGATGCGAATACTGACACCTTGCTAGTAGCTATTAACCGGGCAGTCTTGGACGCTACTCAGTACACCGTGACCAATACCGTCCGCGATGGAGCTGGACAGGTCACGCAGCGGGCAAAGATCAACCTTCTATCCGGCGTGGCTGCTTCGTCTGAGGTGACAATGGTCGTCCTGAAGAACGTTCCTATCGGCCCGGACGGCGCGATCAATGGCGCGGTGTTGGCCGTGGATAGTGTTCCGATTAATCGGGTCAATGGATTGCAAGATCAGCTAGACGAGGTTTTTCAAGCTGGCAATGAGCGTAAAAAAGAAGTCGTGGACGCCCTCGTTGCCCTAGGAGTATCGGCGTCCACAGCGGATAGTTGGGACACGCTTATTAGCAAGATGACTACAGTAATTAAGGCGACTGGTAACGCAGCGGTTGGGGATGTATTGGCAGGGAAGACGTTTAGTAATATTGGCGCGAATGGTCTGACAGGCACAATGCCAAATCAAGGGGCTGAGACAATAACACCTAGCGCGTCAGATCAAACAATTCCAGCAGGATATCATAATGGGTCTGGTTTGGTTAAAGGGGATGCCAATCTAATTGCAAGCAACTTGCCAAAGGATAAGACAATTTTTGGAGTTACTGGGAACCTTGAGCGCTTAACTACAGCGGATAAGACCGCTATAGCAACGCAGATAACAAACAAGGGCGTGGTTGCATCGGTCAATGATACACCAGCGCTATTGGCAACTAAGATTGGGCAGATTGTGACCGGAAAAAGATACGAACATGGTATTACCGAATATCCCAACAACATCTCCGCCTCCACCGTTCACAAGGTCACTGGAATGAGTTTTACCCCCTCGATGGTTGTAGCTAAGATTTATCGAAAGGGTAGCACTTATGATGAATATGTTCTGTATATATCTACAATCCCAAGACATACACCTGAAAGAAGTGAGAGAACAGGACTAGTGTATGGGGTAACTAGCGACAACGCTAATTTTTTAACAAATGTGATGTCGTGGTATAGATATGGTGCCATAACAAACGGAGGCTTCGAGTTCGTATTCCCTTTCTCAGGAGGTGGTAGTACTGGTTATGTCGTTGAAACATATGCGTATGAATAAGTAGGATATTAATCGAGAGGTAAGCAAGTTGAACACTGGTAACCTAAAACAATTCGAAGGGTGTTGAAGATGATTAGAACATTTAAATCAAAGGATCTTGTTCAAGCAATAGAGTAAGCAGACATTATATGGTCTGCGTTTGAATTATAAGTGTAAGGAGAGTTGATCACACATATGACAAAAGGAATCACTTTACAAGAGATTGATGCATCAGCCACAAGCCGTCTTGTTATCAAGGACAGTGCAGGCCGGGCAAAGATTGCAGCGCCATCGGCTGCTGATGACATTGCTCGTAAGGATACCGTAGATAATGCTGTTGGCACGCTTTCAAGCCTGCTCACAACAGCCAAGACAAACACAGTTGCCGCGATAAACGAGCTTTTTACAAATGTCAGTGATGGAAAAAATGCGGTCGCTGCCGCTATTACTGGCAAAGGGGTACAAGCATCAGGCAGCGATACATTTGCGCAGTTGGCGGCTAAGATTGGGCAAATAATCACAGGTAAGAGATTCGCAAGAGGATTAGTCACTCCTGGTGCAACGAAAGTGGGTTATCTCAACTGGGTGACTCTTATACAAACTGATGTTTACGAAGTGTTTATTAATAATCTAGGATTTAAGCCCGGGCTAATTATTTTGAGAAAATATAGCGGATACGCTACCCATCTTACATTTGTCACGGAGTATGACATGTCACCGTCAGCGGCCCTATCACGAGCAATGTTTATTACTGCTTATGAGAATGCTAGTCCATCGATAGAGGGATATCGTTTAAGGTATGCCCCTAATGTTATATCATGTGTAGTTCCCGTTGATTATATGGATCAGTATGAATATATTGCATTGGAGGCTGATTCGTGATGAAGAGAGTAGAAAGAAAAATATACTATGATAGGGTAACCGGTAATGTTTTGGTAAATACAGGCGAGCATTTTGGATATGTGCGAGAAACTACGCAAGAGGAAGACTTTGCGACATATCGAGCGCTTGCCGGACGAGTGCCGGAGACAATAGGCTGCTTGCAGCTAGACTACGGACAGTACGCACAGGACTTTGCAGAATGCAACGGGTATCGGGTTAACCCTGAAACGCTAAAACTGGAGTTTAGTTATTCAGATCCAGGCAAGACGGAGCCAACGGAACCTGTTTACAGGAAGCCTCTGTCCGTCAAGGTAGACGAGCTGAAGGCATCAGACATCGAGAATAAGCAAGCGATCGCAGAGCTAACGATGATGATCGCAGCCCCGATGGGAGGTGATGGACGATGACATTCGATAAGAACAGTGGATTAGTTAAGGTTTGGGTCAGCCTGGTTATGACTGGAACATATTCACTAGACCAAGTTCCGGCACTGTATAATCTTAAAACAGTAGTTGCGGAAGTTGTCAACGGAACAGCAGTTTAAAGCACGCCCTACATGGAGCGTGCTATTTTTATGCCCTCGGGATACCGGGGGCTATTTGATTTAAGGGGGAAGGCGGATGGACGGGGGACAAACTGAAGTGATTCAACGATTAGCAATAGTAGAGACGAAGGTGGACAATATGGACGATAAGCTGGATCGGGCGATTGCTGCCAATGAGACGGCGGTAGAGGCGCTATCCTCGGCACGGTCAGCACACCATCGATTGGACAAGATTGAAGATGCTCAGAAGTGGCTCTGGCGCACCATCGCGGCGTCGATCATTACGATTGTTGTCGGGGCTATTTTAACGGTGATTAAGTTGCAGGGCGGGGCTTGAGTACAAGCCAATTGGCTATAACCTAGCATATTTTACAGTAAAGGAAGTGATAGCGATGCAGGCGAGAAAACAAGGCAATGCCCAAGGTATTGACGTCTCCCATTGGCAGGGCAAGATCGATTGGCCGAAGGTGGCGGCGAGCGGAATATCATTCGCTTTTATCAAAGCCACACAGAACAGCGTGGATGCGAAGTTTATCGAAAATGCCCGAGGAGCAAAGGCTGCGGGATTGATGATCGGTGCCTATCATTATTTGGATAATTCCGTGATGACAGAAGCCGCGGCGAAATCAGCAGCGCAATTGTTCTACAACGCGATCCAGTCGGCAGAAGTAAAATTCGATCTTCCCCCGGTACTAGATTATGAATCGAAATCCGGAGGTTTAAGCACGGCGGGAGCTACTGCGGTTGCGAAGGCTTTTCTGAATGAAATCGGACGATTGACTGGCGTTACACCAATGCTCTATACCTATCCGGCGTTCATTGGCAACTTTAGTGGACTGAACCAATACCCGCTCTGGATTGCACGATATAGCACTCAAACCCCTGTTGACGCATCCGGTTGGACTCGCTGGACGTTCTGGCAATATAGCGACGGTCAAAGCGGAGGCACGCTGCCTAATGGTTCGAGAATCGTGGGCGGGATTAATGGACAGGTGGATCTGAATGAATTTGATGGTACCGAGGCTGAGCTAAGGAATAAATACGGTCCTAAGAAGGAGGAGCCGAAAGTGGGCGAGCGCGATGTGAATCAAGTCAGTGATTGGGCTGCAAAAGACTGGGCGGAAGCCAAGGCGAATGGTTATTTCGATGGAAAGAGACCCGGAGCGGCAATAACAAGAGAAGAGACAGCAATCGTGGTCAATAGACTTAGAGCGAATTTCCTCAAGCTGATTGCAGGTAGTTCGGCAAGAATTAGTGATCTGGATGACAGACTGAAACGGATCGAGCAAGGAGGTCAATAATATGATCAAGAAAAGATGGCGCAACTACGCGTTATGGGTGAGTATTGTATCCCAAGTCCTGCTCCTCGTTCAACTTCTTGGACATTTGACAGGACTGTTTGACTTAACCGATGTGATGAAACAGGATATTCTGGCCATTACGGATGTAATCCTTGGCCTCCTGGCTACTCTAGGCATTATCTCTAACCCGACCAAGCCTAATAGTGGTGGATACAATCTATAATCCCTCTATCAGTTTATAGTTACCGGAGAGGACTGAATCAATTGAATACTAGATTTGGAAATCGCCCGTTCGGTCCTGTGATCGGAGGGGCGATTTCTTTGTTATTTTATCAACATGAACATTACATAGCAGCAAGCCAGCAGAATGCCGAACAGACAAATCCATAATACCGCTCTTCCCCAACCCCGGAATCCATTCTTCGATTTGGGCATGACATGATGTCCCCTTTCTCGCGTACTTGACCAAACTTTCTCTCTAACTATTATGTCTGGTTTATAGGAGGCACAGTCATAATCATATAATTTTCAAATCATTTGGCTAACTTAGTATTCAATATTTTGTCTTTATTGGATTCTATTATGAAATAATTTTGAGAGTACAATATACGGCTATATGGGTGGTCGGCTAATCTCCCGTGGAGGGAGGTGATGCCCTTGGAGGTCAAAGACGCTCTTTCCTTAATGTTCATGTTCGGCATGTTCATTCTGGCGCTTCTTACCTACATGAAAAAGAAATAGACCGCCCTCGCCAAAGGAAACGGTCTATCTCGACCTCAACTTTAGCGGCCGACTGCTCTTTATGCAGTTATTGTACGAGGAGTCGTGTTCGCGCACGGCTCCTTACTTATTTTACCTTAGTATAGCTCATTTCATAACATATTTATAGAGGTAGTTCAAAAAGTCCGCTTTTGAACACGTACTTATAGAGGGATATTACTCAAAAAAGTTTCTCCATAAACATTATAACGTTATATTTACTAATTGCCCATTCCGTGCTATGTTAAACATTATAATGTTACGTTGTGGGTTCAAAAAGTCCGGTTTTCAGCACCGAGAAGGTTGGATGAAGTTAGGGACTGAGGAGCGGACAAAAGTGGACTTTTTGAACTACCTTATATACGAAATGTGGTGAGAGGGATGGATGATAGATTAATTCTCCACAACGTGAGGCGCGTAGATGGAGAGGAAATCGATATCATGATTGAGGATGGCAGAATTGTCGGGATCACTCCGGTCGGCCAGGGTATCCCCGCACAGAGTCAATCGGATGACGGTACTACCGTTTACGGTAGACTGGGAACGCCTAATCTGAGTCAAACAGTAGACGGCATCACCGTGTACAACGGCCAGGGAGACTATGTCTCCAGCGGCTGGATTGACATGCATGTGCATGCTTTTCCGGAGTTCGATCCTTATGGCGACGAGATCGACGAAATTGGCGTGAAGCAGGGTGTCACGACGATCGTCGATGCTGGTAGCTGTGGGGCGGACCGGATCGTTGATCTGGCCCGAAGCAGTCAGGAAGCGATGACCAATCTGTTCGCATTCCTGAACATTTCTCGGATCGGCTTAAAAAGAGTCGACGAGCTCTCCAATCTTGAATGGATTGACCGCGGCAAGGTACTCGCTTCAGTGGATACGTTCTGCGATGTGATCGTCGGCCTGAAGGCGCGGATCAGCAACAGCGTGGTCGGTGGGAACGGGATCAAGCCGCTGCAGACGGCGCGGAGGTTATCCAATGAGACTGAGTTGCCGTTAATGGTACATATCGGTTCGGCTCCTCCGGACATTACGGAGGTAATTCCATTATTAGAGCGAAAAGATATTATTACGCACTATTTAAATGGCAAGAAGAACAATCTGTTCGATGAGCAGGGACAGCCGCTCCAGGTACTGCAGGATGCGATAGCACGGGGTGTACATCTGGATGTTGGCCATGGAACAGCCAGCTTCTCATTCAAGGTGGCGGAAGCGGCCAAGCAATTTGGCATTGCGCCCAATACGATCAGCACGGATATATACCGTGGCAATCGCTTAAACGGTCCGGTGTACAGCATGGCCCATGTGTTGTCCAAATTCCTGCTGCTGGGCTATCCGCTTGAACAGATCATCGCGGCCGTAACAACGAATGCCGCCGAATGGCTAGGACGGCCGGATCTTGGACGCATCCGTATCGGAGATACCGCCAACTTAACGCTATTCAGTCTGGAGCAGGAGTCCGCAGTACTGACCGATTCGGAAGGAGAACAGCGGATGACGAACCAGCTCATCAAAGCCAAAGGAGTGTATACGAATGGGACATTCATTAAATGCGAAGTACGGGCTTAAGCGCGTCATCAATGCCAGCGGACGCATGAGCATTCTTGGCGTATCTGCGCCAAGCGATACTGTGATGGAGGCGATGCGGCAGGGCGGGCAGAGCTATGTGGAAATCGCCGACCTGGTCGATAAAGCCGGGGACCGGATCGCCGGGATTCTGGGCTCGGAAGCGGCGGTAGTCGTCAATTCAGCGTCCAGCGGGATCGCACTATCAGTCGCTGGTATCGTCACCAGAGGAGAACGCCGCCAGAGCGAGCGGCTCCATCAGGAACCGATCCACCAGAATGAGATCATTATTCTCAAAGGCCATAACGTACAGTACGGCGCTCCGGTGGAGACGATGGTCTATCTGGGCGGCGGCAAGCTGGTTGAGGTCGGTTATGCCAATGAAGGCTGTGCCGAGCATATCGAGGACGCCATCTCCGAGAAGACCGCAGCTATTTTATATGTAAAATCGCACCATGCTGTACAGAAGAACATGATCTCGGTGGAAGAGGCGTGGGCGGTGGCCCAACGTAACGGAATCCCGCTTATTGTGGATGCGGCCGCTGAGGAGGACCTGCAGAAATACGTGAAATGCTCCGATTTGGCCATTTACAGCGGATCCAAAGCGATCGAGGGTCCAACCTCAGGCATCGTTGCCGGCAGACGTACCTATATCGAATGGGTGAAGGTGCAATTGTCAGGCATCGGCCGCAGTATGAAGGTGGGGAAGGAGACCTCCTTCGGTCTGCTGCAGGCGCTGGATGAATATATGGTAAAGGAAGATCACAGCGAGCAGGAAAAAGAAACCTTGCAAGTTTTAATGCCTTTGAACGAACTGGCCGGTGTGCAAGTGATGATCGTGCAGGATGAGGCGGGACGGGCTATTTTCCGGGCTAGAGTTCAAATTGATCCGCAGCAAGCTGGCGTAACAGCCAAGGATGTAGTAACAGGTCTGAAGGATGGAGACATTGCCGTATATACGCGGGATTACGGGGTAAGACAGGGTTATTTTGATATCGATCCGCGCCCGCTGTTAGGGGACGACATCCACGTTATTGAATCCAGAATCCGTGAATTAGCAGGAGGTAAACAAGATGGCTCTAATTGATAAACGTTTCTATAGAGGGCGTGTGGCCCTGAATGTGCTGGCGAAGGATATTGAGAATGCGAAGGGGATTTTTGCAGCTGCGGAAGGCTACGTGCTCGTCGGCGTTCTCTCGAAGAACTATTCTTCTGTCGAAGACGCTGTTGAGGCGATGAAACAATACGGCAGTGAGATTGAAGAAGCTGTATCGATCGGTCTGGGAGCCGGGGATAACCGTCAGGCGTCTGTCGTGGCGAAAATAGCGAAGCATTACCCAGGCAGCCATATCAACCAAGTGTTCCCGGCAGTAGGTGCAACACGCGCCAACCTTGGCGATAAGGACAGCTGGATTAATAGCCTTGTCTCGCCTTGCGGCCGTCCGGGCTTCGTGAATATTTCGACGGGACCTATCAGTGCGGCTGGAGCCGACCAGGCGATTGTGCCTGTGAAAGCGGCAATTACCCTAGTCAGGGACATGGGCGGTAACGCTTTGAAATACTTCCCGATGCAAGGCCTGAGCCGTGAAGATGAATATCGCGCGGTAGCAGCGGCCTGTGCCGAAGAGGGCTTTGCATTAGAGCCGACAGGTGGCATTGATATGGACAACTTTGAACCGATTCTGTCGATCGCCCTGGAAGCCGGGGTTAAGCAGGTCATTCCGCATGTGTACTCTTCGATTATCGATAAAGGCACGGGCAACACCAATATCGAGCAGGTTCGCGAGCTGACCGCGATTATGAAGAGGCTGGCAGATCAATATGCCTAAGCGGATCGCAGCCTTTGGCGAAGTGATGATGCGACTTCAAGTGCCGGGATATGATTTGCTGTCGCAGGGAAATACGCTTAAGTATTCTTTTTCCGGGACTGGCGTCAATGTAGTGTCAGCGCTGGCCCGCTACGGGCATATGGGGAAGCTGATTACAAGATTGCCGGAGAACGCACTTGGAGATGCTGCTGAAGCATATTTACGCAAGCTGTGGATTGATACTTCCCTCGTACAACGTCATGGAAAATACATGGGCCTCTACTTCCTTGAAAATGGATTCGGCTCCAGACCGAGCCGGGTGACGTATACGAATCGGCTAGAGAGCAGCTTCAATACAGCGCCGCAGGATGCTTATGATTATGAAGCGATTGCCGCGGAGATCGATGCGCTGCATTTTTGCGGCATAGCACTAGCGATGAACGACGGCGTGCGGCAGCATATGAAGGGTCTGGCCAAGGCGGTCAAGCAGCGCGGCGGGACAGTGATTTTTGACTGCAACTACAGGCCCTCCTTGTGGGGAGATAACGGCTATATCAAGGCCAATCCGCATTATAAGGAAATGCTTGAGCTGTCGGATATTGTGATGATGAATGAGCAGGATGCGCTATATACGCTTGGGATAAACACAACTAAGGAACGACGTGAAGATCAGCTTGAGGAGCTGCTGCCGCAGGTGATGGAGCGTTACCAAATCTCTGTAATTGCCGGAACTCATCGATCCATTCATAGCAGTAATGAGCATTCTTTGCGCGGATTTCTTTTACGCGGGGGTCAATTTACTTATTCTGATATGCTGACCTTTTCCGTCTATGATAGAATAGGGGCGGGAGATGCCTATGCCAGTGGAATCATTCACGGTGCGCTGGAGGGCTTCGCGGCAGAGAAGATCGTCAGGTTTGCCGCAGCCGCAGCCATGCTGGCTCATACGGTCTCCGGGGATACGCCGATGGCTTCCGAGTCGGAGGTGCTCCGGGCAATGACGGCATCTGCAGGTGACGTAGAAAGGTAGTTGAACGACAAGTGAGCTTGTCCCGTAAAGATAAACCACTCTATTTACAAATTAAAAATATAATCAAGGAACGGATTCTGCACGGCGTGTATCCTTTGGGAGAGAATATCCCTTCTGAGCCGCAGCTGGAGCAGGAGTTTGCCGTCAGCAAAATTACGGTCCGAAATGCGATCCAGGAGCTGGCCCAAGAAGGTTATGTCGAGAAGGGCAGCGGACGGGGAACGAAGGTAATCCGCAACAGGGCCGCGTCCAAGCTGTCCAAGTGGAAGCATTTTACGGAGATTCTGGTAGAGCAGGGGCATCGTATCGAGAAAAAATGGCTCCGTACCGAAATTGTCCAAAATGCTGCAGACAGCGAATCCTTTCGTCTGTTCGGAGAGCAGTGCCTATGTCTTGAACGGATCTATTATCTGGACGGCAGTCCTTATATCTTCTATACGCATTACTTGACTTTGGAGGCCGGGCCGATCAGTCTGGAGGATCTCAATACTCAGTCTTTATATGAGCTGTTGGAGGAACGGGAGTTGTCTCTCGACAAGCTTCACGATGAGTTCGGAGTCGCTGTGCCGCCAGAGCCAGTGCTGCAAGCCTTGGGGCTAACAGCTGGGTCATCGGCCTTGAAGCGGTTGCGCTACTCGTGCGATTTATCAAGGAGAATCGTCGAATATAGCGTAGGTTACTACAATACAGCGCTGCAGAATTATGTAGTGAATTATGAGATGTAGCTTGATTGAACGAAAATAGCGATTTAACAGGTTTTATTAATACACATTATCAAATATGATGTAACACAATTATCAGCCCCTCAGAACGATGTATAAGTTCTAAGGGGCTGTTATCCTTTATCCATTAATCTAACGAGCAGATTAGATGGGGAGCTTCAGGAACAGATTCAAGCCCGAATGTTCCGTCGCGCCATAGCAAGATTGGTGATCAGCTCCGCACGGGTCTGATGCATATGCGCAACCCAGGCTGGCTGGCCGGGACCGCTGCGCCATGACTCACTTAGCGGACTGTTGTCGACAGTATCGAACCCGAACTGGTCATACAGCCGCGTCACGAGTTCCACAGCCTCTGGAAAGTTGCTCGAAACTGACAACGCATGGCGGTCGGGATCACCGGCCGGTCTGGCCGAAATGAAGAGGCGGGGGGCTTGAATGTGGGTGAAAGCCTTCGCTACCTTCGAGGCAGGAAGCTGCATTTGGCGGAGCTCATGAACCGTCATCTCCCCGGAATCGATCATAGGAAAATGCCCATCGCGCCAAGGCATGTAGTTGTTCGTGTCGAGCACGATCTTGCCAGCCAGCTGTTCCACAGGCATATCGTTGACCAGCTTGAGAGGGACGGCCACGACGACGAAGTCGCCAGCCTCGGCAGCGCCGGCCGCAGTCGCGGCGCGCGCCGAGGTGCCGAGCTCGTTAATGAGATTCTTCAACGTCTCCGGCCCTCGTGAATTGGCAATAACGACCTCATACCCGTTCCCGATTGCCGCCCGCAACGGAGCACTATCCGGTCTTGGGAACAACTAGCTTCGCCACAATGACAACGCCAGCCCTCGTCATCGTGGGTGAGAAGGACTGGAACTCCGCGTTCTCCGATCGCAAGGATTGGCGCGCTGATGCGTACTTCCAGAGCCCCGGCCCCAAATGCCTGCTGACGCTGTTCGGAGCGGAGCACGGACTTGGTTGGGTGGCCGCGTACGATGCAAAGGAAACGACCGACGAAAACCCCGAGCGCGTGGCTGCGCTTCGAGCACTTGTCTGGTCCTATCTCCGCACCGCACTATACCCTGAAGACCCCGCCTGGTCTGTGGCGTGTGCTGCGTAGATGGACACGCCTAATCCGCTGGGTATTATCGAATGTAAATGAAGCTCTAAGAAGCACACTGTGCGCCATGTCTTGTTTGATTCCCAGCACGGATAGAACTCATGTCGTGTGATTTTCCGAAGAACTGCAATAAACAACCGCGTAAAAGGAGCAAACACTCATGAAGTGTTCGCTCTTTTACGCGGTTGTTTTCTGCTCAAAACTTACCGTTACAGGCAGCGCGGGGAACCGTACCCTAAATAAGGGCAAGTTTTTCGTGTCACCGATGGGATTTCGATGGCAACCGCTCTGATTGGTAAGAGTAACAGGAATGAGGATAAGATAGACAACGCGATTATCGGCGTTATTATATTAGCGGATTTATCCACACCAACTCCTAAGGTGCTCAGCATCTTGGCGAATTTCGGATCGTGGTATTTTTTTTTGCCGAATAATCAAATCATTGGAGGATTTTCCCATAATTTATTGAAAGATAGGAGTACCTGAAATCGATGTACAGCCATTGGGAATGGGAGTGGGCATACGAATGCGGTGTTCTAGGCTACGGTTATCCTGTTCAGTTCGACGGTCATTTCTTTGTCTCTGCAGGCGATCATCCGTTCGGGAAGTCAATTCGGAAAAGAGGAAATTGAGCTGATGTCAAAGATTCGGTTAGGCAATACCCAATTAACAGGAGCGAATGGCATTCGTGCGATCGCTTGCCTGTCCGTCATCCTACATCATTTGGCGCAACGTCTAGCGATGCCCGCACAAAAGCAATGGCTTCAAGAAGTGCAGTCGGTTTTCTTACTTGGGAACAGCGGGGTCAGCTTATTTTTCGTGTTAAGCGGATTTTTGTTGTCGATCCCCTTTTGGAGCGCTTATTTGGAAAATGAGGCGTATCCGAGTATCCGAACGTATGCAGTGCGTCGTGCTGCAAGAATTATGCCCGGCTTCTATGTTTCGTTCTTGGTTTGTCTGTTGCTTGTATGGAGGCTGGACATTCATACGGAGTTCTTGTGGCGGCGCATCATAACGGGTTTCACGTTTACGTCAGGCTTCCACTATACAACGTTCTTTCCGTCCGACTTGAATGGGCCATTTTGGTCGATCAGCTTCGAGGTGTTTTGCTACTTGCTTATGCCTTTGTTTATGGCTTTATTGTTTATGCTCAGCAAGCGGCGTTCGTTCGGAAAGGCGATCTTGTTCTGGATCGTCGCGTTTGGATTGGTGCTTGTCGCCAACTCGCTCATACATCAGTGGTTTACGCCAAGCGAAGATGGCCGAGGTTGGGAATTTGGTCAGCTCGGCGGTGCAAAATACTGGATGCCGAATTACAATCCAATCGGATTCTTCGGCCACTTCACCATCGGCATACTGGCGGCGGGTATAACAATAGCGATCATGCAGCGCGGCACCGCAATCGAGCAGTTGCGCAAGTTTGGGCTGTTCGACGCTGTCGGGGGGGCCGCTTTGGTGCTTGCTGGCTTGCTGCTCTGGCGTATGCGCCACCTAGGCGAATTTGACTTCAGCTTCCAGCACCAGCCGTACTACTTCCCGGTTTATGCCGTTTTGTTCGGAATCGTGCTGTTATCGGCACCGTTCAGCCTGATGTTAGGGCGGTTGCTTGAAAATCGCTTTTTTCGATTTACCGCGAAAATTTCGTTCGGCTTATATATTTGGCACTATTTGTTCATAACGTTAATCGAAATGTACGGCATAAAGGATTATCGCTATTTCGGGATCGTGGACGTGTGGCGATGGTTAGGCATCAGTGTATCCGTCGTCGCAATCTCGTATGCGGCGGCGACGATCTCTTATTATGTCATAGAGCAGCCGTTCATCAATTGGTCGAAGGGCAAGCCGTTCTTTCGGCGCAAGCAGACGGCTACACACTCGGGTAAAGCCGCATAAGTAAGCGACAAATTATTAAGTATATTGAACGTGAAGATTGCCAACAGTTAAGTTTACAAATAGAACAGGCTGTTTTTCCTGCAGGTAGATCCTGCAAGAAAGCAGCCTGTTGTTTGTCTAAGGTGGCGGAGGGGAATCGTCGGTTACCTAACTCGGTCGCTTAGCTGGGTTGCCTAGCTCGGTCATCCACCAGCTCGGTCACCCAGCTCTAACGGAAATATAAGCCCTTTTTCGTAGGAATATCGAGCTTTTGAATTTTTAACGGAAATGAGTGCCTCTATGGGTATCTGAGTTCCGTTACAGATGCTACCGAGTTTCCTTAACGTCCCCGCTCTCCTTCCCGAAACGCCGATGGCGTCTGGCCGGTAACCTTCTTAAACAGCATGGAGAAATACTTGTCATTGCTGTAGCCGACTCTAGCGGCGATTTCGTGAACCGGAATGTCGCTGTCCGCCAGCAGATGCTTGGCCCCCTCGATCCTCCGGTTAATTAGATAATTAACCGGAGAGTCGCCGAGGTCTTTTTTGAAGCGGTGGGACAGGTAGTGCTGGCTGACATAGAGCGTGTCGGCGATATCCTTGAGCGTAATGCTCTGGGTGTAGTTCTTATCGATAAATTCCTTTGTCCGCAGGGATATTTCGTTCTTGCCCTTCAGCTCCTGGAATTGATGCTTCACATCGACAATGCGATAGATCAACGTAATTAGCGACATTAACAAGTTATTGCTGAGTGTCTCATAGCCTAGAACCTGTGAGTCGCATTCCTGCAGCATCTCGGACAGATAGCTCTCTACCCGATAGGCGTACCTCTCACAGGAAATGACCGGGTCTACGTAAGGAGGGAGCAGCATCCCGTAAGGAACCCCTTCAATATGCAGGTTATCCAGACCACAATAGAATACCTTGAAAGGCACCTCGCTCGAAGAACGCTCCTCATGAGGAACGCCAGGGTTATAGATGGCTACATCTCCTTGCTGAAGAACGTAGTCTTTTCCACCAATCGAGAACTCTCCGGTCCCTTCCACGATATATATGATCTCGCAAAAATCATGAATCTGCGGTGGCGCATAGAAGAAGCTCTCATCCTCAACCTTGCCGGCGAAGAGCAGCTCCGGGACTCTTTTGAAGCGGAAGGTATCGCTTTTTTGATGGGTTATTTCAATTTTAGGCACAACGGTTCCCTCCCGATAACAATCTATCTTCATTATGCCATAATCCTGTACGATCTGAAAAAGGGTTAGCTCAACCAGCTTAGGGCCTCAAATGTAAATGCAACAGCCTGCCATCTATAATCTAAGCATTCTTCTGCTTCAAAAAAGGCGGATACATCATCAATGCATGATTCTCTGTCACATATTGATCGTCCACCAGCTCGCCCTCCACATTGAACACTCGTCTGAAAATTAAGTTATGTCTGACATACCCGCCCCATGATTGTTGCGTCATGCTATGTTCTTTTTCATAAATCTCGTATCTAAGTTTGCTTGCCGAGGTGGTATTCCAGCTTCCGACCAAATGGTCGTCGGTCAAATAGACATTCAGCTGATACGGCTGATCTGTCGGATTGTAAATTTGCAGGTCAAGGTAATTGTAAGCACAAGTGGCCCCGCTGCCAAAAGGCTGACTCCGGTTCGAATCGGGGAAGACGTCGTAGCTATGACGGTGTCTCTCCGTAACCTCCAGCGGAGTATGCAGCGTAATCCAGTAGATCAGATTAGAGAGTTGACAGAGTCCACCGCCAACGCCTGCTTTAAAACCACCATAAAAAAGCACCATTCCCTCAACATACCCCTTCCTGCGCGAAGGACGGCCAATTAATTTCCAATAGGAGAATGTCTCGCCAGGCTGGATTACAATGCCGTTTACTCGTTGCAAGGCTAGCTTCAGGTTTGTAATTTTATTCGTCTGCATCCACATGTCAACGTTTTTTAGCTGCCGGATTAGCGGTGTTTGATGACTGATAATCTTCGCGGGGAGTATGGAGGGGTCTGTCTTTGCGGCATATTTGGTCCGTCCTAAATACCATTTCAAATATCTTCTCCAGCGAAAATAAAAAGCTCCCAAGATTAAGCGCATCTTTGATCTGGGAATTGGTTTCTTCAATGTAAATCCCCCTTTAAAGAGGTAGTTCAAAAAGTCCGCTTTTGATCACGAAGTGAATCAGGTGGCTATTCGGCATCGAATCTTGAATTCAGCCGGGCCTAAGCGGATGCTTACGAAGTCATGTTTCCTACGGAAACATCTCAGGTGCTCACGTACCAACACGTACGCTTCGCTCCTCAGTCCCTAGCTTCATCCAACTTTCTCGGTGCTGAAAACCGTACTTTTTGAACACGCACTTATAGAAATGAATTCGATAATGTGAACATCTTATTAAAGAAGCTAAGTACTGAGAACGCCCGGGCTGCTTAGTTTCGTTGTTTGCGTAGTGTTCTGGATAGCCTTTTGATAGCTAACTGGCATAAATAGAAGACTACACTGGCGAGTCCGAAGACAAGAATGAGTTGTGCCGCTGAAGCAGGGTGATTTGAGGGATTAATGATTAAGAAGGCCATGCCAATGATAGATCCCATTACGAAGTATAGTAGCAGCGAGAGAAGTGGTCTTCTGTCTCGATAGATCGCCCAGTCAACGATATATGAAGCCGGGATACCAATACAGATATATATGAGTAATAGAATAACAAAGCCCGCCATAAATGTATGTGTCGCTGTGTAATATAGAACGCTAGCAGAATCTTTACCCTGTTCGCTGATAAATGTGAGTATTAATGAAAAGAGCAGGGCCGATATGAATGATGACATGAATTTATTTAGCATCTCAATCTCCTTCCATAAAAGCCTGTTTATCCAAATCATCTTCCTATAACTGGTGTTATACATTAGACTCCCTCCCCCAGGTACACTATATTGACCACCCCCTCCAGCCAAAAGACAGCATAGTGGGTTATCGCCCTTCCAGCCTCCTACTAGAATGAAGACATAACACAGTTAGAGGAGGATTTATTTCATGACTGCAAATGATTATAGATGGAAAGACGGTTTTCCCAAGATCGGGATTCGTCCTACGATAGACGGAAGAAGAAGAGGGGTTCGGGAATCGCTTGAAGAGCAGACGATGAATCTGGCGAAGGCGGTTGCCAAGCTGTTAGTGACAGAGCTGAGATACCCGAATGGTGATCCGGTAGAGTGCGTAATTGCCGATACTTGTATCGGCGGTGTAGCTGAGGCGGCAGCAGCTGCGAAAAAATTCAAGCAAGCCGAGGTCGGCTTGACGATTACTGTAACGCCTTGCTGGTGTTATGGTACGGAGACGATGGATACCGATGCCAGCATACCGAAGGCAGTATGGGGCTTCAATGGCACGGGACGTCCTGGAGCGGTATATTTGGCGGCTGTGCTGTCAGCACATGCGCAAAAAGGAATCCCGGCGTTCGGTATTTACGGGGAAGATGTTCAGGACGAAGGCGATGACAAGATTCCTGCTGACGTGCAGGAGAAGTTGCTTCGTTTTGCCCGCAGTGGTCTTGCTGTAGCATTGATGCGCGACAAAGCGTATTTATCGATGGGCTCCGTCTCGATGGGGATCGCAGGTTCGATCGTGAACGACAGCTTCTTCCAAGAGTATCTTGGTATGCGTAACGAATATATCGATATGAGTGAATTTACGAGAAGGATCGATGAGGAAATTTATGATCCTGAGGAATATCAATTAGCGCTGGCTTGGGTGAAGGAGAACTGTACAGAGGGTCCTGATAATAACCCGGAACAATTGCAGACTTCCCGCGAGCGAAAGGACCAGGAATGGGAGACCGTTGTGAAAATGACGCTGATCGCCCGCGACCTAATGATCGGCAATCCACGGTTGGCTGAGCTAGGATTTGGTGAGGAAGCGAATGGACACCATGCAATCGCGTCTGGATTCCAGGGTCAACGTCAGTGGACAGATCACTTCCCGAACGGCGACTTTATGGAGACAATGCTGAACTCCTCTTTTGACTGGAATGGACGAAGAGCGCCATTTACCGTGGCTACGGAAAATGACAGCTTGAACGGAGTAGGCATGCTGTTCGGTAGTCTGCTTACAAATACGGCGCAGATCTTCGCTGATGTCAGAACATACTGGAGCCCTGCTTCTGTGGAGCGCGTTACTGGTTATAAGCTGGAAGGCCGCGCTGCTAATGGCATTCTTCATTTGATCAATTCGGGATCCGCAGCTTTGGACGGTACCGGTGAGCAGCAAATTGACGGTAAGCCAGCGATGAAGCCATTCTGGGAAATTACCGATGATGAGGTTCAAGCTACATTAGACGCAACGCAGTGGCGCCCGGCTTCGGTTGAATACTTCCGTGGTGGCGGCTTCTCGACAGACTATCTGACCCGTGGCGGGATGCCAATGACAATGAGTCGTCTGAATCTTGTTAAAGGTCTTGGCCCGGTATTGCAAATTGCCGAAGGCTATTCGGTAGATTTGCCGCAGGATGTACATGACACGCTCGACAAACGTACGGATCCAACTTGGCCAACCACATGGTTCGTACCGAATCTGACGGGAACTGGCGCTTTTACCAGCGTCTATGACGTAATGGATCATTGGGGCGCTAACCATGGTGTCATCAGCTATGGGCATATTGGTGCAGATCTGATCACGCTCGCCTCTATGCTACGGATTCCAGTAAGTATGCACAACGTGTCTAAGGAGAAATTATTCCGTCCGCGGGCATGGGGCATGTTTGGTACAGAGCAGAGCGAAGGCGCGGATTTCCGGGCTTGCGAGAACTTCGGACCGCTGTATAAATAACTCTGACAGAATGTAGATGGCTTTATGGTTTTACCTATGAAAGGGGAAATAAATACGATGCAAAACATGGATACACGCAACGAACTATGCAAATACGCGAAGAAAATTGTCGATCAGGGCCTTGTTGTAGGCCCCGGCGGTAACATCAGTGCTCGTGCTGGAGACAAAATGTACTTGTCACCAAGCGGCTTTGCTCTGGAGGAGATCAAGGCTGAAGAGTGGGTTGAAGTGGATATTCCGAGTGGAGAAATAACCGACAACGGTTATCGTCCGTCCTCCGAGGTGCTGATGCATCTGTACGGATATCGCGAAAATCCAAATATGCAGGCGATGGTGCATACGCATCCGTCACATTGCATTGCTTTTACATTGATTGCCGAGGAATTACCGATTATGTTCCCGGATCAGGCGGCACTGGTTGGGCGTACTGCCTACATTCCGTACGTCATTCCAACGACCGACTTGCTTGCGGATGCGGTGGCCGCCAAGGTGAACGAGGCTAGCTCGATTCTATTGGGCAACCATGGTCTGGTGACGACAGGCAAAAATCTGCGTGAAGCTTTCTATCGCACTCAGGTTGTTGAAGAGAGCGCCAAAATTTATTTGGCCGCCAAGGCTGCAGGTACGCCGTCCGTGCTTACGGAGGAAGAGGTAGATGCCATCGCAGCGCTCGAGAGCGAGGACTACCGGATTCAGCTGTTGCAAAAAATGAAATGAACAGGCGGTGCCACAATGACTAACATACCAACCGTTCTGGCGTTTGATCTCGGAGCTGGCAGCGGGAGAGCCTTGATTGGTGAGATGGAGGAAATTGCACCGGGCGGGTCCAGGCAATTAAAGATTACCGAAATTCACAGATTCCCCAACGTACCAGTCCGCATTGGCGAACATCTGCATTGGAACACGCTTGGATTGCTTCAGGAGATCAAGACGGGCATCAGCAAAGCGTTTCAGCTTGGTTATAAGCCGGAGAGCTGTGCGATTGACACTTGGGGTGTAGATTTCGGACTAATCGATGCAAATGGAGAACTGCTCGGCATTCCGTATCATTATCGCGATCGCCAGACTGAAGGATTGGTCGAAGAGCTGTCGGCGAAGCTTGGCGCAGAGCGATTGTTCGCCGAGAGTGGTCTGCAATTTATGCCATTTAATACAATGTATCAGCTCTATGCGATGAAGAAGGCGAACTCTCCGAAGCTGGATGCGGCTGAGACGCTGTTGCTGACGCCGGATCTGCTGAACTATTTTCTAACGGGGCGCAAAGCATGTGAATTCACAATGGCGACGACAACTCAGCTCTATGATCCGGCGAAGCGGGCCTGGAATAAGCCGTTGATGCAGGGGCTTGGCTTGTCCGATTCTCTCTTCCTGGAGCCGGTTCAGCCGGGAACGGAAATCGGTCAGCTTACTGAGGAGATCCGTGCTGAGCTGGGCGTACCACGACTTAAGGTCATTGCTGCAGTCTCGCATGATACCGAATCAGCAGCTGCTGCAGTGCCTGCATCTTCGCCAAGTTTTGCTTATTTAGTGAGCGGGACATGGTCACTGCTTGGAACGCAGATGCAGGAACCACTATTAAATCCAGATGTTTTGAAGTTGGATTTTTCCAATGAGGGTGGGGCAGGCGGAAGCTATCATCTGCTGAAAAATATTATGGGCCTGTGGATTCTACAGGAGTGTAAGCGAATCTGGGAACAGCGGGGCGAGACGTTTAGTTATCCGCAGCTTGTCGCTCAGGCCGAGGCGACGGAAGCATTCCGCAGCTTGATTGATCCTGACGATCTGCGATTTATGAATCCGGATTCTATGCCGGAGGAAATAGCGGCTTATTGCCGCGAGAATGGGCAGCCGCAGCCACGTACGATAGGCGAGACCGTGCGATGTATCCTTGAAAGTCTAGCGCTCAAGTATCGTATGGTGTTGGAACAGGCTGAGCAGCTGACCGGAACGGTGTTTGCAGGTCTGCATATGGTTGGCGGTGGCATCCAAAATGAGCTGCTGTGCCATTTCACGGCGGGAGCGATAGGCCGTCCGGTCTGGACTGGTCCGGTCGAGGCTAGCGCAATCGGCAATATGCTAGTGCAACTGCAGGCTGGAGGCTATCTTGCTGATATGCAGGAGGGCGTAGAACTGGTGAAGGCTTCTTTTCCAATAAGCACATATGAACCGGAACAGCAGAGCGAATGGCAGAATGCTTATGCTCGATATCAGCAGCTGATGGAGGTCATGCCATGTTAAAAGGAATTTCAAGCTTGATTTCGCCCGACCTAATCAAAATATTGATGGAAATGGGTCACTCTGATGAGATCGTATTCGCTGACGCGAACTTCCCGGCGGCGAGTCACGCCCAGCGGCTCGTCCGCTGCGACGGGCACAGCATACCAGAGCTGCTGGAGGCGATCCTGCCGCTTTTCCCGCTAGATACCTATGTGGATCATCCTGCAATCCTCATGGCTGTAACTCCTGGAGATCCTGTAGAGACTCCGGTTTGGGCACGTTACAAGAGTATCGTTGCGAAGCATGATCCGAGACCAGAGACTTTTGAAGAGATAGAGCGATTTGCTTTCTATGAGCGGGCCAAACGGGCTTATGCAATCGTATCAACTGGTGAAGCTGCGCTTTATGCCAATATTATTCTAAAAAAAGGCGTAGTGTCCGAACCGCGTTAACCCAGCGTGATTGCTGGCAGATATAACAAGCGGGAGAAGTCGCTTTCCGAGCTGAGCTACAGCTTATGGAGAGCGGCTTATTCTCGTTGATCTGGATGTAGGCAGTGATAAGAGCCGTGAAGGCTGCGGTGCACTTTATGCGGCAGCGGATCTGACGCCGGCTCAGTCGGCGAGGCGGAATTCTAAAGCTGATCCGAGCGGTTCATGGATCCATCATCAGTAGAGGCTGAGCAAAGGCTGGAGTTTATCGATGCAGAAGGGAATAGCTGGCCTTGGTAGAGAATAAAAATAGGAAGTAGTAATATTAAGTAATGATAGTAAGTATTGATAGGATACTAGAGTGCCAGGTCAGATTTTACTATTTTGATTAAGGAGATGTGTTCAATGAAGTATACTACGCTAGGACGTTCCGGCTTGAAGGTAAGCAAGTTATGTCTGGGTACGATGAATTTTGGCGTATCGACGGATGAGAAGGAATCTTTCCGTATCATGGATGCAGCTCTGGATGCGGGGATCAACTTTTTTGATACCGCTAATATTTATGGCTGGGGCGAGAACTCTGGACGAACTGAAGAGATTATTGGGAAATGGTTCGCACAGGGCGGCAACCGCCGCGAGAAGGTCGTACTGGCGACGAAGGTGTACGGGAATATGAGCGATCCGCTCGACGGCCCTAACGGGGAAGTCGGCTTGTCCGCTTACAAAATTCGCCGCCATTTGGAAGGCTCGCTGCGTCGTCTGCAGACGGATCATATTGAGCTTTATCAAATGCACCACGTAGACCGGGGCGTATCCTGGGATGAGCTGTGGGAAGCATTCCATATTCATCAACTGCAGGGTAAGATCGGCTATATCGGTTCTAGCAATTTTGCAGGCCGCGACTTGGTTAAGGCGCAATATGAAGCGAAGAATCATCACATGCTCGGCCTTGTGTCGGAGCAGCATAAATACAATCTTCTTTGCCGCTTGCCGGAGCTGGAGGTGCTTCCAGCGGCGGAAGAGCTAGGCATCGGCGTTGTTGCCTGGAGCCCGCTAGAGGGCGGACTGCTTGGCGGGAATGCCTCGAAGAAGGTCCCTGGTTCTAGAACGGAGAAGAACACACGCTATGAGCAATATGCGAAGCAACTCGACGAATTTGCAACGTTATGCCGTGAGCTTGGCGAGACCGAAGCCAATGTGGCGCTGGCCTGGACGCTGGCCCATCCTGCCATGACCGCCCCGATTATCGGCCCGCGGACACTGGAGCAATTGGAAGGCGCACTTCGCGTCTGCGAGATCGAGCTTGATGAAGCTGTGTTGAAGCGTCTCGATGAGATCTTCCCAGGACCTGGCGGCGCTGCGCCGCAGGCTTATGCTTGGTAAAAACACAGCGTAAAAACGCTATGCTGCCAAACGGGCAAACGACCAAACGACCAAACGACCAAACTGCCATAATAACTGTTGGCGAAGCTGCCGTGAGGCCGATAAAGAGCAAATACTGTTTGACGTAAAACGGCGAACCGGGGAATCGAACAGAATTCTGGTTTGGTTGCTGGAGCAATGCACGGTAGCAGCAGAAGCAAAAGCAGTAGCTAAACTGATTAAACCATATGCATTGTCCGTCTTGCCGACCGAAAAAAGAAAAAACTGCAAATATGCATTTTTTTGATCCGATATGGCGCTAAATATCGAAATGCCTGCAAAAATGCAGTTTTTTCTAAGTTAATCACGAGAATCCTCAGGATTCGCTTGAAATTCCTGCGTATTTGCAGCAATTTCCTCACGGCCCCCTAATAAAAGTGGAGTCTTTCCCTCCAATAAATTAGACTATTTATAAAGGGGA
>NZ_BAAACX010000009.1:0-135977 GCF_039521865.1 Paenibacillus motobuensis
ATAGCGTTAGACTGCGAATACAGTATTTTACTCGGGTCAGACTCCAGATTTAAGGGGCCGAACCGTAAATGCAGTTATATGCAACATTAACGTTTATAAAAGCCGGTTTAGTTGTAAATAAGCACTTATTTTCTTATTTCAATGTTCGTCCATTCGATTTTATCTAGTTAAAATTGCCTTCTCTTTGAAGTGCTTACTTTCTTGGAACGTCATTTGTACGATGTGCTCAGCGATTTCCCGCAACATATTATCTTTTGGAATCACTAAGTTATAGAGTTCTATATAAGGACTTAAAGTAATGGTGACCCATGATCTGATGCTGCCTAAAGCGGACTATGCATGCAGGGAGGGCAAAAGAAGGAATAAGCTGATTAATAAAAGCTGCCGTGGTCTCGGGACTGCGGCAGCTTTCGTAATATTCTATTTATACAATAGACAAGTAAGGCGTCTACACAAGCTCCAACACGACCATCTGATGATTATCTAAATAAGGAACCGTGTAGCTGATTTCACCGTGCTCCCCGGCCTCGTAGGGAAGCTCCTCCATAGAGGGAGCCAGATAGACCCGCTTGATTGATGCGGAAGCAGGGAGATACAAGCTGACGGCAACGTCCTGCAGCGGTACGATGTCCTCGATGACTTCAACACGCCCTTTCAGCACAGGAGTGGCATACAATAAGTGATTGATATAGCGATTCCCCTCCGCTTGATATTGGAGAGTAGCGATGCCTCGAGCCGGCAAATCGCAGCACAGGGACGGCCGCGGCAGCAGCCGGGAAAGAGCGTGTAATACCATCTCCTTCAGAATGAGGTGGCCATTGTCGGCATAGTCGCCGAATACATTCCAGGCGATATAGATGCCGTTCGGGCTTTCGATCATACCAGGTCCGTTATCCTCCCCGGTGCTCGGGGTATGCAAATGTGAGCTGAAGGTAAAAACGTCGCGGTTGAAATACGGATTCTCCCGTCGTCCAAGTGAATGGCCTCCGTTCAGTTCCACCACTTGTCCTTCTCCGTACATAACAAACGAAGCAGGCAGAAGGGAGCCTGGGGAGAAGTGAGGATGAAAATAAGACGGCTGGTACGGGTTGATGCCTTTCCAATTCAATCCCAATTCAAGCATAAACGTATCGCCGGCCACATTTAGACCCGAACGCCCCGTAGCTAGAACTTTTCCGCCGTTAGCTGCAAAGAGGTTGATAGCCTCCCTCAATTCCGACCATATCGGCACCTCATCCGGTAGAATCAACACTTTGTAACGGCTGAAATCCGCATCGACATCCACGATGTCGTACAGATAATGACCTTCGGTCAGAATTCGTACTGCTCCTGCATCAGCCAGATGGGCTCGTTCATCCTTCTCCTGGGCGTCCGGGCAGGCCACCCGAGCTGCTTCCAGCGACAAGACGGCGATGTCTGCCACGGATGAAGTGCCTCGGCACCACGGCTCTTTCGCTTCTACTTCAGCATAGGCGGCACCGATCAGGGCATAGGTTGCCTCATCCATCAGTCCCGACGGATGAAGTTGGTCGCCGATCGAGCATTTGGCGCCGTGGGCGAGGCTAAGCGCTGTCTCGAACCGCAGCGCGTTCGGATGTTTGTACCCGCCGAATTCTCCCCAGGAGGTGTGGAATTTGCCTGTCATGCCCAGATAGTCCATGCCCAGCGATTGGACGTAGCGGGCCGAAAGCGGAAAGTGATCATAGCCCCAGCCCCCGGTCGGCAGCGATTCAAGCTCCAGATGGCTGTTGACATGGGCAAGATCACGGCGGCCTCGCAGCTGATGACTGCTGTTATGAAAGACCGGAAGGCCAGGCTTGACAGCATCGATAGTTTCCCGAACTCGCCGGGTGTAGTTGAGGTAAGTTCGTTCGCCCAAGGCGGCAACAGCCGCTTCGTCGCGTGGATCCTGTCCGGCCTCCCGAAGCGTGGCCACGCAATACTGGCATCGGCATTCGCGAATCCCGACGATGTCGAGGAAAATGCCGTCCGCATCATAGTTGGAGACGACCTCATGGATTTGGGCCAGCAAGATGTCCAGGTAAGGGGTATTGAAGCAAAATTCGTGGTAGCCTGGCGTCATGAAATCTTTCACCCAGCGTGTTCGGTCCTCTGCATCACGGATTAGCCATTCGGGATGGCGCCTAGCCAGCTTTTCGTCGAAGCCGGAGGAAAGGTACACGGGCGTTTTGACGTCGATTTCATGAGCAGCTGCTATCAATTCGCCGAGCAGATCGAACGAGAGATGCGGGTGCATAGTATTAGCTTCACTGGGATGATAAGCCCAGCCGTGATGGCATTTCGAAAAGACAGTAATAGAATCAACATGCCCAATACGCAGCATATTCTGGAACTGAGATCGGGAGAACTGGCTTCCGATGCCTGGGATGGCCTCAGAAGTATGAAAGTCGAGATGAACTTGACGAAAGCGCATGTGTGAGCAGCTCCTTTAGTGGTAGATTAGAACGATTCCTTGTGTTCAATGTACCTCTTTTACACGAGCGCAACCAGTGATAATATAAACTTTGGATAGCACAAAACGGACTTATAGATTGGAGAGAATCTACGTGTATTGTCTGGAATTTGCCATTCCGCCACTGCCGCAATTCTTAATGGCGGGACGTGCCTTATGGAAGCCGGGAGACCAGCATTTCGCCCGCGTCTTTGGCGTATACGACCTGCTTCTGGTAACGAGAGGAACGCTCTATATGACGGAAGAAGAGACGGAATATGAAATCGGCGCAGGAAAGATGCTTGTGCTGGAAGCAGGGCTGCCGCATTTCGGACATCGATCCTGCTCGGAGGATACGGAGATTTATTGGGTGCATTTCGTCCATGGACATCCAGCGTCGCACATCCGGCAGGAGGATATTCCTTGGTCATCCCTACTGTCCAAAGGGACGAACGAGGATGTTGAGCCGTCCTCGCAGCAGCGGATGTACTTGCCGAAATTCGCTTCCGTCGATGTACAAAGCATAGAGCCGCTGGTGCGCGAGTTGGACAATATCCACAATGGGTTGAACGTAGAAACTGCACTTCGGCTTCATCTATTACTGGCTGAGCTGTTTGCGGCGCTGCAGGCAGAATGTGTAAGGACATACGAACCTGAGCCTTCCGTCCGGCTAGCCAGGGCTGCTGTAGCGTATTTGAACGAACATTGGAGGCAGCCATTTCAGCTGGCAGCGTTGGAGGCAAATCTGCATTTCCAGGCGAATTACATCACAAGGTGCATGAAGAGGCATATCGGCAAAACTCCGCTGCAGTATGTACTGCACCTGCGTCTGGAGGAGGCCAAAAAATTGCTGGGCGGAACGGTGCTTGGCATTTCTGAGATCGCGGAAAAGGTGGGGATCCGCGATCCCAACTATATGGTGCGCCTGTTTACGGCCAAGCTTGGAATGACTCCAGGGGCGTATCGGCTGATGCTTCGCCAGAGGAAGGGAGAGTAAGTTACCGGTGAGCTAAAACAGGATGATGAATAATGCTACCGAATATGGGGAGTCTCTCCAACTGAATACAGAAAAACAATAACTAGCAACTAACTCGGAAAATCGACTGTTTTTCTATTATAATGAGGACACAGAAAGACAAAAGGTGGAGAGGATCATACGATGCAAGAGAATTTGCAAATCAAACAACATGGGGTTGAAGTTAGCGGAGAGAGCTTCTTACAAGGTGTAAAAGACTGTATTCCTACATTATTGGGTTACTTGAGTATTGGATTTGCTGCTGGAGTGCTGGGAAAAACATCAGGACTAAGCATCACTGAAATCACTCTGATGAGCTTGCTAGTCTATGCTGGCTCCGCTCAATTTATTATTGCCGGGATGGTGGCGGCAAATGGCTCGGCTTCGGCTATTATATTTACGATTTTCTTTGTGAATCTCCGTCACCTTTTATTGAGTGCGGCTTTATCGCCTTATTTCCGGCATTTATCTCCCTTAAAGAATATGTTGATAGGCTCTTTGCTTACGGATGAGACATTTGGTGTTGCCATGGCTCAGACCGCGAACAAGACATACATCAGTGATAGATGGATGCATGGTTTAAATATCACAGCTTATCTAAATTGGGTCATCGCCAATATCGCCGGAGCATTCTTGGGACAATGGATCACAGACCCTCAGAAATTTGGTCTCGACTTTGCCTTGCCAGCCATGTTTATCGGTCTGCTGGTTCTAATGATGGTGAGTCGGGCTAAAGTGGCTGTAGATATTGTGGTCGCTATAAGTGCAGTGGTCATTGTTGTAGGTGTATCTCTGGTGACTTCTGGAAGTGTAGGGGTCATCGTAGCTACAATCATTGCCGCGACAATTGGAATGGTGGTGGAAAAATGGAAGTAAGATGGTCAATTCTATTGATTATTATCGGGGCATCTATCGTCACGCTCATTCCAAGGGTGCTTCCGCTTGTTGTGCTTAGTCGCATACAAATACCCGAATGGGGAATGCGCTGGTTGAATTATGTTCCAGTTGCCGTCATGGCGGCATTAGTAGGGCAAGAGTTACTAATGAAGAATGGAGAATGGTCTCCCTTACAAAGCAACCTAGAGTTACTGGCGGCATTGCCAACTTTCATCGTGGCTAAATTAACGCGGAGTTTGTTAGGAACTGTAGTGGTCGGTATTATTTCTATCATGGTGCTGCGTTTCATTTTTTGAAGACAAAGTCGTGATAATTACAGGCAAACGGCGGCTTTGATTTATTTCAAAACCGGGAGCTTTTTCAACGCTATCCATACCTTTTACATATTCGATATTTTGGCTGTAACCATTGCCCCTGCAGACTCCCCGATATAGAGCTTCCCTGCATTTACTTCTTCAATGATGATTTGATCTGCTCCTGTCCTTTTCATCTCTTGCAACAGGAAAAAGGTATTGCCACCTGTCACATAAATAAAATCATTACCTTTTAATTTGGCACTTATTTCATCAGCGGTGGCTGTGGATATTTCTAGAACATCAATAATCAGCCCTAATTTCTCGAGTGCTTTTTTTCCTGCATTTACATAAAAAACAACCTTTTCTACTACGCTTGCCGTAGGTATAAAATTATAGTCTTACCATTCAAGTTTTTTTCAAAGTCTGAGAATATATTGGCTAAATCTTTGAAAGATGAGGCTAAAAATAATTTTTTCATATTTTAATGGTTTCTCCTTTTCTATCTTCTTTAACTATAGTATAAAATAAAAAGGTGTCATATAACGATACCTTTTATTCTGATGAATCAACTGTTGCTATACTCAATTTATATCAGGTTCACGTAAAGTAGCCGCTCCGATGATAGGAGCGGCTGCTTGCACGGTGAACCGTACCTTAAGTAATGGCAGGTTTTTGCTTAAATACGATTCATTATGAAGTTTGAATCTTTCGGGTGACACGTTCCCCGAGCTCGGGGGACGCCTGGTACAGGTAGCCGAGGACGATGTTTTGCGTTTCGGGGGATATGCCGACAAGATCAACTGCCAGATTATCTACCAAGTGAATTTTCTGTAATGGGGCAAGAGCGCTATAGTACTGACCAGCTTGCGCGAAGTCATCTTGCTTAGGAACATCGGACCGAACGAGGCGTCCTTCCACGAATCTCCCGTTGCCGCTAGTCACTAGAAAATCGGGTGTCCAGTTCTGCTGATGATTTATCGGAATCTTACGAAAATTTGGACCAAGTCGATGTCGCTGTGAGTCCCAATAAATATTTGCGCGCCCCTGCAGTAGCTTATCGTCCGATAACTCTGCGCCTTCCAGCAGGTTGGAGGGGGAGAAAGCCAACTTTTCTACTTGTTCCATATAATTATTCGGATTGCTATTTAACACCAATCTCCCTACCGGGAGCAAGGGATATTGCCGCTCATCCCATACCTTTGTACAATCCAACGGATCATAAGGGAGAAAAGACTCATCTTGGGGGTTCATCAGCTGTACATAAAGCCCATATTCAATCGTTTTGCCCGCGTTCAATGTATCGAATAAGTCCTTGGCGACATAATCCGGATTCTCGCAAGCGAGCCGGGCTGCTTCTTGACGGTCAATATACTGTACACCCTCAAGAGGCATCCAATGGTATTTCACGTAAGTGCGGACACCTTGAGCGTTTAACCAGACATAAGTATTGACGCTGTGCCCCGGGATATGTCGAAGACTCTTGATCGTGCCCGCGTCAGAGTAGAATTGGACGAGAAAGTGTGTGGATTCCGGTGCTCTGGCGATGAAATTCCAAAATCGTTCCGGGTTGGTGAGGTTGTTGGTGGGAGAAGGCAGTAAGGCATTGATAAATTCGGGAAAGCGGAAGGCGTCTCGGACAGGGAACACGGGGATATGGTTAAAGACAAGATCGAACACTCCGTGGTCCGTATAGAACTTGGTGGCGAATCCGCGTACATTACGGGAAGTATCTGGCGTGCCTGCGTTGCTTACGGCTAAGGAGAATCTTACCGCAACGGGGACCTGCTGGCCCGGATTTTGCAAGAAACAAAGCTTCGTGTAAGCCGTCATGGTATTCACGGTCTGAAAGTAGCCGAATGCGCCATAACCTTTGGCGTGTACGGGCCTTTCCAACAATTTCGAATGAATGAATGTCTGCAGCTTTTCATGCAGCACGTTGTCCTGTTCCAATACAGGGCCTCGTTCACCTACTGTCTGTGAATGAAAAGCAGCCGAAGTATCTCTAGGGCGAGTTCCATTGTTCTCGTTCATCTTTCAACCTCCCCATACCCGTATGCGAATTTGTTAGGATATATCAAAATGTATGAAGAGCGACTATGCAAATATGACAGTGCGTCCTACGGTACAAGAGAGTTGTATTTAGCGGGAAATGCTCTAGATAGATACTCACTAGCAAGAGAGTTCGAATTTTGCCAAAACAAAAAAAGCTTGGCCCGAAGACCAAGCTAAAAAATAATTTGAAACACTAAAAGCGCTATGATATAATCATTAGCGCATTTGGAAATCAAAATATAACTGGTTATTATAATTACTCTTCCTAATTTTATTTTATACCAGTGACTTCTGATTTGTCAATGCCCATTTTTCGGAATGAAAAGGAGTGTGTTCAGAAGAATATGGAAGCGAAGGAATGGCAGACAGAACAAGCGCGACTGGATCAAGTTAGAGAGAAGCTGCAAGCAAGGATCGAAGAGCTGGAGCCGGAGGTTATAGGGACACGTGAGCAGGCTTCCGAGATGCGCAGGCACTTCTGGGAAGAAGTGACGGTCAACACGAGCTCGGATGAGGACTTTGAAGAGACTTTCTATACTATTAAACAACAAGCCGCGGTCTTATCCGAACGGGAGCGCCGTCATCGGCTTCTGAGCCAGCAATGGAAGAGCTTAAATCGGCTGCTGCCCTCGCCTTATTTTGGTCGCATTGATTTTCAAGAGGACGGTCTGAACTTGACTGAGCAAATCTATATCGGAGTATCTTCCTTCGTGGAAGAAGATGGACTGAGCTTCCTAGTATATGATTGGCGTACTCCCATTGCCAGTCTTTACTACGATCATTCCCCCGGTGCGGCCTTTTATGACACGCCAGTTGGTAGGATTACGGGAACGATGGAGCTGAAGCGGCAGTATCAGATCCAAAACGGACAAATCCGCAACATGTTTGATGCGAACGTAACGATTGGCGATGAGCTGCTCCAGCAAGTTTTGTCTAAAGGCGCGGACTCGCAAATGAAAAGTATTGTAGCGACGATTCAGAAGGAACAGAACACGATCATTCGAGACGACCACAGCCGATTGCTTATTGTACAGGGAGCTGCTGGCAGCGGAAAGACTTCTGCGGCTTTGCAGCGTGTAGCCTACCTATTGTATAAGAACCGCGATACACTTAAGGCCGATCAGATCGTTCTTTTCTCGCCGAATCCGATCTTTAACAGTTATGTATCCTCCGTGCTTCCAGAGCTCGGGGAGGAGAATATGCAGCAGACGACTTTCCAGGAATATCTCGAATATTGGCTTGGTTCATCCTTACGTCTGGAGGATCCGTTCGATCAGATCGAATATGTGCTGACCGCACAATTAATGCCAAATTATGAGGCGCGGCTTCAGGGGATGAAATACAAGGCGTCCGAGGCTTTTCTGACAGCTCTGCAGAACTATGCACAGTGGTTAGGTCAGGAAGGAATGCTCTTCAAGAGTATTCGGTTTCGGGACCGTGATCTGATCACTGCGGAGCGGATAGGCTTACAATTTTACAGTTACGACTTCACCTTGAGCTTGGCCAATCGGATCGATCTCCTGCAGAAATGGCTTATGAAGGAACTATCGGTCCTGGAACGTAAAGAACGCGAAGCTTCCTGGGTAGAGGAGGAACTCCAATACCTTGATATCGAACAATATGAGGAAGTTTTCGGCGAGCTGCACAAGGATCGAGAAGTGTTTGATATTGCCGAGCGTTACGCCGAAGTGTACGAGATAATAAGCAAAAAGCGCCGGAAAGATGAAGGCGACTTCGACTTCGCCGATCAGGAGAAAGAATTGCTTAGCCAGAGGATTGTGAAGCAGAGCTTCAAACCGGTAAGACAAAGCGTGAAGAAATTATTCTTTATAGATGTCCAGGGGCTATACGAGCAATTGTTTGATGATGAAGCGCATTATCGAGAGAAGACGAAAGAGGGGGAAGTTCCTGCTCTATGGTCTGAAATCTGCCAACAAACCAAAGAAAAACTGGACCAGAACGAATTGTTCTATGAGGATGCGACTCCGTACTTGTATTTAAAAGAACTGATTGAAGGCGTTCGGACGAACACGGAGATTCGCCATGTCTTTATCGATGAAGGACAGGATTATTCGGCGTTTCAATATGAATATCTCAAGAAGCTGTTTCCTCGTGCCCGTATGACGGTACTCGGCGACTTTGGGCAGGCTATCTTCACGCAGTCTACAAAACTGCAAGGGGACGATTCGCCAATGGTCAGGCTTTATGGTAATGACAAGACCTGCTTGATCCGCCTTGTGCGCAGTTATCGTTCAACACGGGAGATTGTAGAATTTACAAAGGAACTGCTCTCGGAAGAGTCGGATATCGTACCATTTGAGAGGAGAGGACCGAAGCCACTTCTTACTAGGATAGAAGGCGAGGAGAAGCGTGCCGCGCAAATACTGAAAGACATTGCCGCCCTTCAAGGCGAAGGCTATGACTCGATTGCCGTCATTACGAAGACAGCGGCTGAAAGCCGAACAGCCTTTGAATCTTTACAGGCGCAGGGAAGCGAAGAATTGCAGCTGATTACTAAGGAGACGGTTCAGTTTGATAAGGGAGTGATGGTCATTCCTGTATATCTGGCTAAGGGGATTGAGTTCGATGCCGTTCTAATATATGAGGCTTCATCTCAAGCGTATAGCCGGGACAATGATCGCAAGCTTCTATATACTGCATGTACGCGGGCTATGCATCAACTGTTGCTCTACTCTACGGGGGATTGGACGCCTTTTGTGGAGAAGATAAACACCAATTTGTATAAGATGACGACCTGATGCCCAGCGTTGCAGCATTAGATCGGTACAAAGATCGTCCCTGGTATACTAGGGAACGATCTTTTTTGTAGATACATGCTCACTTGGATGCTAAGGCCATGTTGTATCTAGTGCAATGCGACTTCGGGTCAGCTAGAATAAAAGATATCGAATAAGTTAGTGTTTAGTCCAAGTTGAATTTATATCGATCTTCTAAGGTATTAAAAATGACCTTTTTTTCATTTATCCAGATAGGTTCTTCGAAATCAAAAATTTCTTTTTGCGATAGTGTAAAAATGTAAGGAACAGTTATTATGATATCTTTTTTCGTAAGTTCTTTCATTAATATTCCATATTTCTTTTGATATATTTTGTAATTTGAAATATTTTGATCAATAAGGCTATTTCGATGTTCAATGATCACAACATTACTTTTCTGCGGAGATGTAATTTCCTCATAATTAAAACTATGAAAGAATTCAGTCCATAAATTTATTATCAATAACCAAAAACAAAGTATAATACTTAAAACTACTAAAACTAAATTAATCCCTCTACTTTTTTTAACAACCAAGAAAAATACAACAATGTTAAGGATGATAGGAGCCAGGTAATTACTCTTTTTTAGAAAGATCACATCATAATTCTTTGCTAATAAACAAAGTAGGAGAAGATCCAATACCATTACTATAAGAAAAATATAGAGTAACGCCTTTTTTTTAGTCATTGACTAACTCCATTTCACTATATTTAAAGCATATTATATATGATTCTCACTTCTTTATGTACAAACATTCGTGGTAGATAGATGTGACTTAATAATTCAAATTACGGATTGGGAAAGAATGCAAAGAATCAGGTTTACGATACAATGGTCCTATTTTAATAGCCGCCGCTAAAATAATAAATCATTGGAGGGCTTGATGGGAAAGCCACTATCTATTTAGGGCTAGCTGAATGAAAACGAGGTCAGACGTTCATGTTATAAATGGAGGTGAGCGTCATGACTGGAAGAAACAACAAGCCTAAGAACGACGGACCTGCCTCTTCCCCTGAACGGCTAGATCAATTCGGTGAGAAGTTGGCAGAGGATAGTGGAAATAAACCGATGAACCCAGGTAAGAACAGCAGAAAGAGCTGTTGAGTGACAAGAAACGGATGCCTTCGTCGGCAGCCGTTTCTTATCTATGTAATCATGACAGGAGCAATCAATTAGCGAAGCGGGATAATTCACCTGAGAATGTCGTTGATGCGTTCGAGGTAATGCAGAAGACTTGGTCCTACATAGTCTACAAGCTGCTGAACACGATATTACGAAGCTTGCGTGTAATCGTCATCGTGCCGGCATCTTTTTTCTGGATCATGAATAGGATTGTCAGGCCGTCTTGAGGACTGTTGCAGAAGTATGCCCCAAGCCAGCCGTCCCAGCCATATTCTCCCGGGCTGCCGATCAATCCGGCTTTTTCCGGAGCGGTCATGATGCGCATTTGGTTGCCATAGCTATAGCCGCGGAAAGTATGCCACGTGTCGAGGCCTTTTTGCTGCCAGTCCGTAAGAGTAGCTGAGGTCAAATATTGAACGGTTCTTGGCCTCAGCAGTTGAATGTTGTTGAAGCTGCCTTGATTCAACAGCATCGTTGTAAACCTGGCGGCATCGTCAATCGTAGACGCTAGGCCAGCTCCGCCAGATTCGAATGCCGGCTCCTGATCCATCTGATGGGCGATCCCCAGATGATTATCCGCATACAGCTTCAAGCTTCCTGAACCATCATCCTGATAAGTTTTCACCAGACGAGCTCTTTTTTCTTCGGGTATCCAAAACCCGGTATCCTTCATCTCTAATGGCTCGAATATTTCTTTTTTCAAAAATTGTCCGTACCGCATACCGCTGACCGTCTCTACAATCGCGCCAAGGATATCCGCTGACGCCCCGTATTGCCAGTTCGATCCTGGCTCGAACGAGAGGGGGCCTTGACCCAGGCGGTTTGCGAATTCTATGGTGCTCATGGGGTTTTCACCGTACATACGACCGTTGATTTCTTGGAACAGTGCCTCAGTATACTTATCGGCTTTGTCGGTTCCACCATATACTAATCCCGATGTCATGTTCAATAAATCGTGAATATTGACCTCGCGTCCGGCAGGCACCAATTCACCGTTCTTCTCAACCTGCTGGTTATTGAACCCTGGAATAAAACGGCTTACCGGATCGAATAAATCGATTTCTCCACGTTCCAGCAGCATCATGATAGAAGTGGCGGTAATTGGCTTCGTCATCGAATATAAGCGGAAGATCGAATCCCTTGTAATAGGACGTCCCGATTCGATGTCGGCCAAGCCTTCTTCATGATAAAAAACCTTATTTCCATCCTTGATGACCATAAAGTTCGCACCGGCAATTTCCTTGTTATCAATACTTGCTTTCAACGTGTTCTTTAATTGATTGGCTATTTTTGGTTGCAGCATGTTTGCGATGACTCCTTTACGAATAAGTTCACTATAGCAAATATTAAGCGCTTTCTTAAGAGTTGTATAGAAGGAATTGTACCAGGTCATTTGTCTAGTCTTTGAAAACATGCTAGCATCCAATTATACTCATATTGGCAATCGCAAAAAGTCTCAAGTTATGGGTGGTAAGAATAACATTGTGAGGTAGTTATATGACTAGAACAATATTGATTGTAGAAGATGAGCCTATTTTACGGGAAGTTATGAAAGATTATTTCCTGGAAGAAGGATACGAAGTGCTTGAAGCTGGCGATGGAAAAAATGCGCTCGAGTTATTCCACGAACATGAAGTAGATCTGATCATTCTCGATATTATGCTCCCTGAACTAGACGGATGGTCCGTATGCAAACGGATTCGGAAAATATCGAATGTTCCAATTATTATGTTAACAGCTCGTTCGGACGAAGACGATACATTGCTTGGGTTTGAACTAGGAGCTGACGACTATGTCACCAAACCGTACAGCCCTCCAATCTTGCTGGCACGGGCGAAGCGGCTTTTGGAGAGCAGACAGACCCGGGAACAAGAGGACGATACTTTGTCCAGCAGCGGTATTTCCATCCACTTTCCATCCCGAATGGTTACGGTGGATGGGGAAAACTGCAGTTTGACGCATACGGAATTTGAAATTTTGGCTTACCTGATGAAAAACAAAGGAATTATTATAACCAGAGAACAGCTGATTACAAAAATATGGGGATATGACTTCGTCGGTGACGACCGGACCGTTAACAGCCATATCCGTAATTTGCGTTCCAAGTTAGGGGAGCATGCCAAGCATATAGCCACCATTGTTCGATCCGGTTATAAATTCGAGGAGAAGTTATGAAACGGGGCATTGTTCTTAAGCTGTTCCTATTAACGACGGGATTATGCTTATTCATTCTTGCCGTTATTTTTACCTTGCAGACCGTATTTTTCAAACAGTTTTATGTTCATCAGAAAGTGAAGGATGTGAACGCGGCGCTTCAGTCTTATGAACAAGACTACCTGAATCATGTATTGGACACGCAGGAGACGGCAAAGCTGGAGCAAGATTTTTATCAAAAGCATAACACCTGGATTACGACCGTGGACACCCGTGGAAATTTAAAGGATACCGACGATTTCAGCATGGAGATTCAGCTGGAGCCTTCGGATGAGGAGATGTTCTCCAATAGAACAATGACTGTCCCTCTATATAGCTTCATCAACGTAGAGCAATTCAGCTACGATAATCCGTTCCTCACTCCCTGGATTGAAGAAGGTGGAGGGATCGCCATGGAAGGCTTGATCATGGATGGCCAGCCGGTTATCCAGCGGATGGGGAAGAGGGAGTCTAATCTAAGAGATGAAACTCACCTGGAAAATCGGCAGATGGTGAATAAAGAATACGAGGTCGTCAGTCGGTATGAGAATCCGATCCAATATCATGAGAAATATCCCAACTTTCTGGTCAAAGGGATTATTACGAAGGTTCGGATACCGGAAGGGGCAGGGGTCTCGCGTTACACCAATCATTTGCTGCTGGATCGGATCAAGGCTTTCCAAGCGGATCTATTGTACGGCGGCTTGCAGGATAGCACGAATACCAATCAGATCCTGGATTATGAAGAAAACCATGTGAATTACAAAATTTTTGTGAATCGTATTCAGGATCACGACGGAAATCCCGCGTATTTATTCGCGATGACGTCACTCCAACCGGTTAATGAAGCCGCAGGGATGATCAAGGATTACTATGTGTACATCATCATTGCTACTCTGCTTCTCGTGATGCTGGCATCGTTCTATTACTCCCGTCAGATCACTAGGCCATTGCTGCGTATCAACCGTACCACACGGCAAATGGCCGATCTTGATTTTTCAGAGAAAATTCCGATCACAACGAAGGATGAAATCGGGGATTTGTCGCGTAATATTAACGAGCTCTCCGAACGCCTGCACTCCCATATTCTTCGACTTGAGCAGGACATCGAGAAGGAAAAGCAGCTGGAGAATACAAGAAAAGAGTTTATATCCGGCGTATCCCATGAGCTGAAAACTCCACTAAGCGTCATTCAGAGCTGCCTGGCCATTATGAAGGACGGGGTGGCGAGCCATAAACGCGATTATTATTTTCAGGCGATGGAGGACGAAGTCAAAAGAATGGATCTGCTGATCGTGGACATGCTGGAATTGGCCAAATATGAGTCCGGCACGTATACCATGGATATGGATTCCTTTTATATCGACGCTGTTATCGAGCGGGTATGTGCAAAGTTGGCTACGGACATCGAGGCGAAGCAATTGCATCTAGATACGTTGCTGAAACCAATCGAAGTGATGGCAAATGAGCGCCGCATTGAGCAGGTCGTTGTCAATTTCCTCAGCAACGCAATTCGCTATACGCCGGAGCAGGAATCCGTACTCGTCAGAATCTTGGAGGATCGGGACACCGTAAAAATTTGCATCGAAAATAAAGGGACACGCATTCCGGACGAGCAACTGGGGAAGATCTGGGAGCGATTTTATCGCGGAGAGCCTTCTCGCCAGCGGTTGGTCGGTGGCACCGGATTAGGCCTCGCCATTTCCAAGAAAATTCTGGAGATGCATGGCGTGCCTTATGGCGCAATTAATACCCCCGACGGAGTTATGTTTTATTTTCATTTGAATAAAAAAGCGTAGAACTTCGGTTCTGCGCTTTTTATTTTTGCACTTTTTACTGCAGAAAATCTGATTCTATAAATGAATTTGACATGATCTGCACTTTTTCTTCATCTTTCTCTATTATTCTTTCTACATTGAGAGAGAGGAGATGGATTGAAAATGACAGCAAGAACAAACTTTGATCGAGGTCTAAGAGAAAGAAAACATAGAGCTAAGAAGCGTAGACGGCAAATAGTTATGTTCGCAGCTATTGGCTTATTTTGTTTTGGCCTGATGAGATGGATGCTGCCGCCTGGTACAGCCGCGATTGCGAAGCAGCAAGGAGAACAGCCAGTGTACCAACAATCTACGACGAATGTAAGCAAGGTTAATCCAAAAGGCGAGGATGCTAGACCGGAAGGCAAGATCGTTTATTTAACGTTTGACGATGGTCCGAGCGAATGGACAGGGAAATTTCTTGACGTTCTGCAGGAGCATGGCGTTAAGGCGACCTTTTTTATGCAAGGAAGCAATCTTCGGCATAAGGATTTACAAAGCGTGGTGAAGCGTGCGGCAGATGAGGGACATTACATTGGCGGACACAGCATGACCCACCAATACAAAAAGCTGTACGAAGAGGGACAATTCGTATCCGAGATGAAAGACAACCTGGCGCTGATCCATGATATTACAGGAACAAACCAACATTTGGTACGTGCGCCATATGGTTCAGTGCCTGGACTGGACGATACGATCGTTCGCGACCAAATTGCCCAGGAAGGAATGAAGATCTGGGACTGGACCATTGAATCGAACGACTGGAAACTGAAGGATCAACCAGAACAGATCGTCGAGAACATCAAAAAGGCGACAAAAGTTGATTTGGAAGTCGTATTGATGCATGAAAAGCCGCAAACGCTGCAGGTTCTTCCGGAGATCATTGAATTCTACAAAAAAGAAGGATACCGATTTGGCGTTTACGACGATAACGAGCATTTTCATATGAACTTTCAAAAGGATCATCGCTTATAGAAGTGGCTCGGCGCATTAGTGAAATTCTGCAAATGATTTTGATATGATCTGCACTTTATCTTTATCTCCGCCGATTACACTCTTTTCAGGAAGAACAAGTCCAGTTGCAAAGATGGCAGTCTCCATACTGTACAGAGCTAATGAAGCTCTAAATTTAAAATAAAGAGAGGAACTTCAGCTATGAAAAAAATGATTATGATACTACTCTTAGGGAGTCTAACACTCAGCTTGGCCGCATGCGGAAACGAATCCGCGGGACCGCAGCAACCGACATCAACTGCACAAGGGCAGACAACAGATTCGAAAGGATTAACCGAGACTCCTTATCAATCCATCTATAAAGATAGCGTATTTGTAGGAGATTCCATTACGGAGGGGTTATCCTTCCATGATGTTCTCAAAGAGGGAAATGTGCTGGCAGGTGCAGGAAAGACGGCGGAATTTGCGCTGGAAGATATCAACGAGTTAACCGAACGGAACCCGAAGCAAGTCTTTATTCAATTGGGGTCAGACGACATCCTGTGGCCTACGGATAACCCTAAAGAATATTCTATACAGAACTATGTGAAACTGATCGGTTTGATCAAGGAAAAGCTGCCACAAACCCAAATTACGCTTCTAACGGTAACCCCAGTCACAGCCGAAGCGGTGAAGCAGGAACCCAGATACAACAATATCAGCGATTACAACCAAGGCTTAAAAGAGCTGGCGGAGAAGGAGAACATCGGATTTGTTGATTTGTCTCCGTTATTTACAAGCGGCTCTGATGCGCTGTACGATTCGGACGGCATTCATTTTAAACCGGAGTATTATACAAAATTGCTGGATCTGCTGAAAGATCAAGTGAAATAGCATGAGAACGGGTCATCTGTGTGGAGGTGTGGATATTGGTCTTTAGCAGCCTGATATTTCTGTTCCTCTTTCTGCCGCTCACCGTTCTAATCTATTATGTATCGCCTAGGAAGCTTCGAAATGCTGTCCTGCTTGTAGTTAGTCTGATCTTCTATGCATGGGGCGAGCCTTTATACATTCTTATCATGATATTCTCAACCGTATTCGATTATTTCAACGGACTGCTGATCGATAAGTATAGACATCGAAAGCCCATCGCTAGAGCGATATTTATCGGTTCTATGACTGGCAGTTTAGGTATTCTCGGGTTTTTCAAATATGCCGGTTTTGTGGTGGACAATATCAACCATTTGTTTCATCTGAATCTCCAAGCGGCCGACTTGCCGCTGCCTGTGGGCATATCCTTTTACACCTTTCAGACGATGTCTTATGTGATTGATGTCTATTTGGATAAAGTGCCGGTACAGCGTAAATTCATCTCTTTTGGGGCATACGTGACGATGTTCCCACAGCTTGTTGCCGGCCCCATCGTGAAATACGGAGACATCGCGAAGCAGCTCGATTCCCGCAAGGTGACTCTGGATCGATTTGGCGAAGGGGCGGAGCTATTCATCAGAGGTCTGGCCAAAAAGGTGCTTTTGGCCAACAATATCGGCTTATTATGGACAAGCATCAAAGCAACTCCGCTGGAACAATTGACGGTGCTGTCTGCCTGGCTTGGCATTATCGCGTTCACACTGCAAATCTATTTTGATTTCAGCGGGTATTCTGATATGGCCCGCGGACTTGGCAAAATGTTTGGTTTTGATTTTATGGAAAACTTTCGTTACCCCTATATCTCCAAGAGCGTGACGGAATTTTGGCGAAGATGGCATATCTCGCTGGGTACGTGGTTTCGGGAGTACGTGTATATCCCGCTTGGCGGAAACCGGTCAGGGCTGAGGAAGCAGCTCCGGAATTTGTTCGTCGTATGGTTTTTAACCGGTTTATGGCATGGCGCCAGCTGGAATTTTATCGTGTGGGGTTTGTATTTCGGTTTCTTCGTGATGGTTGAGAAATTGCTGCTGCTAAGATGGCTAGAGCGCAGACCCGCTTATGTCGCTCATATCTATACGCTTCTGGTCGTGATCATCGGCTGGGTATTATTCGAAATGGACACTCTGACTTCCGCTGGACGCTTCATCGCTGTGATGTTCGCTTTCGGTGGGCATGGTTGGGCGGATCAGCAGGCGCTTTATGCTTTATCTACGAATGCTATATTACTGGTCGTATTGGCTTTCTGTGCCACTCCATTTCCCGCGAAGATTTTATCCTTTGTGCGAGAGAAATGGAAAATCGCCGGTATGATTACTGTTCCGTTTATCTATATTTTGTTCATGACTCTGTCGACCGCTTATTTGGTCAATGAAACCTACAATCCGTTTTTATACTTTCGATTTTAAGGGGGGCGGCCAATGGACGGACATATCAAAATCAATCGGAAATTGCTAGCTTTATTGCTCCTGCTATTTGTAGGAGTGGTCAGCGCTCTCAATCTTCTGGCACAGGATCAGGAATTCTCGGAATCGGAGAACCGGATGCTGGAGCAGTTGCCGACTTTCTCGCTGAAAACACTGATGTCGGGGACATTTACTTCCGATTTCGAGAAATACGTGTCCGACCAATTTATTTATAGGGATATTTGGATCGGTGTGAAAACTGATACGGACCGCATCACGGGGAGAAAGGAGAGTAATGGAATATACCTTGGCAAGGACGGGATTCTGATTCAGAATTTTATCCCACCGGCAGAAGAGGATTTGCAGGAGAAGGTGGATGCCATTCAGGCGTTTGACCAAGCCACACCTAGTTTGAAGAAATATGTGATGCTGGTCCCAACAGCTGCGGCTCTGTATAAAGATAAGCTTCCGAAATATGCTATGGTCGGCGATGAAGAAGCGTATCTGGGCAAAGTCCAGCGTTTGCTGCCACCCAGTATTCATTTTATTGATGTGTTCCCTGCTTTGTATGCGGAACGGGAGCAGCCTATATTTTATAAAACAGATCATCATTGGACGACCGAAGGCGCTTATGTCGCCTATCTGGAGCTTTGCAGGCAAATGGGGCTGACGCCTCAGAGCAAGGAGGATTTTACTATCCAACAAGTAACCGGTGAGTTTTACGGTTCACTGTATTCCAAGAGTGGGTTCAGACATTTGCAGCCGGACAGCATTGATCTGTATCTGCCGAAGGATCCGGAGAACTATACCGTAACCTATGTCGATGAAGAGGAAAGCACGGATACGTTATATGCGATGGAACAGCTTCAAAAGAAGGATAAATATGCGGTGTTTCTGAACGGCAACCATGCGCTTATCCATATCAAAACGGCTCATCCAGATGGGAAAAAGCTGCTTGTAGTCAAAGATTCCTACGCCAACAGCTTCTTTCCTTTCTTGTTGAAGCATTTCAGTGAAATTGATGTGGTAGACCTGCGTTACTACGACGGAGAGTTAACGACGTTTGTGAATGAGCACGACATCGATGACATGCTGCTGCTATATAATGCAAACACATTTTTTGAAGATCCATCTATTAAATATTTATCGGAGTGATTGTATGAGAGGGCAAAGGAAGGGTAGAAGAAGGCTTTTACCTATAGTTATGAGCTTTATCTTCACGCTTAGCGTTCTGACTGGTTGTTCGGGCAAGGATGACATGGCTACAAACAAATTGTCAGCTGCCCAAATCAGAGAAAGAATCGAACAGGCAGTGAGCTTGAAGGACATGAAAGAGGGAGACCAGAACAAACTGCAAAAGTTGTATAAGATTGATGCGGAGAGTGTTGAAGACTTTATCCTTTATACATCTACATCGAATGTGAGAGCGGACGAATTGGTTATCATCAAGCTTAAGGATCCAAGTCAAGCCGAGAACGTCAAAGAGAAGATCACACAACGAATAGATGCGCAAAAAATTAAATTCAAGGACTATCGTCCAGACGAATATTTCTTGGTAGAACATCATGTGCTGAAGACGAAGGGGGCATTTGTCTTCTTTGCAGTTTCCAAAGAGGCCGATCAAATGGAGCGTGCATTTGACGATGCATTTTAAAATAGGTGAAGAAATTTACTTGCGATAGAACCAGTAGCATCCATTCTGAGAGATACCGACAATAGTATTTAAACTGACTTCAGTATTTAACTGATAATTTAATTACTATCGTTTATAATTTAGATATGATGAAGTAAAATAATGATCTTATATATGCAGAATGGAGCTAACTATAATGTATCGCAATTTAGAAGATTGCCTCATTGATTTAGAGAAGCATGGTCATTTGGTTCGGGTCCGAGAAGAAGTTGATCCGTATCTTGAGATGGCTGCAATTCATTTGAAAGTGTATGAGGCGGGAGGTCCTGCCTTACTGTTTGAGCGCGTAAAAGGATCTCAATTTCGTGCGGTTTCTAATCTTTTTGGTACAATGGAGCGCAGTAAGTTTATTTTTCGAAAGACGTGGGATTCTGTACACAATGTAATGGCAGTTCGCAACGATCCAATGAAAGCTCTTAAAAAACCCTTTAGCAATATAGGGACTGGATTAGCCGCATTTAAAGCACTTCCGTTAAAAAAATGGGGCAAGCCTTCGGTTATGGCCCAAGAAGTTCAAATATCAGATCTTCCGCTGATTCATCATTGGCCCAATGATGGCGGTGCTTTTGTAACACTGCCGCAGGTTTATTCAGAGGATCCCGAAAAACCCGGAATTATGAATTCCAACTTAGGCATGTACCGCATTCAATTAACCGGCAATGAATATGAGATGAATAAAGAAATTGGACTGCATTATCAAATTCATCGGGGAATCGGAGTTCATCAGACAAAGGCGAATAAAATGGGGATGCCGCTCAAAGTAAGCTGTTTTATTGGCGGTCCGCCAGCACATACCTTAGCAGCCGTTATGCCGCTGCCGGAAGGATTAAGTGAAATGACGGTCGCTGGTATGCTGTCGGGGCATAACTTTAGATACAATTATGTCGATGGTTACTGTATCAGCAGTGATGCTGATTTTGTAATTACAGGGGAGATATATCCTGAAGATACAAAACCAGAAGGGCCTTTTGGAGATCATTTAGGCTACTATAGTCTAATTCATCCTTTTCCAGTGATGAAAATTCATAAAGTATATGCCAAGCCGAATGCGATTTGGCCATTTACAGTCGTAGGAAGACCTCCGCAAGAGGACACATCTTTTGGCGAACTCATTCACGAATTGACTGGTGATTCGATCAAGCATGAAATTCCGGGGGTAAAAGAGGTTCATGCAGTAGATGCTGCGGGGGTTCATCCGTTGCTTTTCGCTGTTGGCAGCGAGAGATATACACCTTATCAACAAGTAAAGAAACCTACTGAGCTCCTTACACTGGCGAATCGTATATTAGGCACGGGACAATTAAGCTTGGCTAAATATTTATTTATTACTGCTGAAGATAACGAACCCATTAATTCACATCATGAAGTAAATTTCTTAACTTATATTTTAGAGCGAATCGATCTGCGTCGTGACATTCATTTTTATACGAATACTACGATTGATACCCTTGATTATTCGGGGACAGGTCTGAATAGCGGCAGTAAAGTAGTTATTGCGGCATATGGAGATAAACTGAGAAATTTATGCCATGAAGTACCTGAAAATTTAAAGGGCATACGTGGATATGAGAATGTTCGGCTTATCATGTCGGGTGTTGTGGCAATGCAAGGTCCTAAATTTAACAGCTATGCCGATACAGAGAATGAAATGCGAGGGTTGTGTGATGCTCTTCAAGAGAAGGGACCTTTCGAAACCTGTCCAATGATTGTTCTCTGCGACGACAGCTCGTTTTTGAGTGAATCGATCCATAACTTCTTGTGGGTTACATTTACGCGCAGCAATCCTTCCCATGATATTCATGGAGTGAATAGCTTTTATGAGCATAAGCACTGGGGTTGTGATAATTTAATCATCGATGCCCGTACTAAGCCGCATCAAGCACCACCTTTAGTTCCCGATCCAACTGTAGAGAAGAAGATTGAGCGTTTATTTGTAAAAGGAGCTAGTCTGGGCGGTATTATATAATTTGGAATAGTAATTGACAAGGTAATGTCGCTAATGTCGAAAGAAGCTATCATTGGTACTATCAGAACACTTCTACTCATACTTTTAATAAAAAAGATACGAGGAAGGAGTGTACAGCTATTTGATACAAGTTAAGGTCAGTTTACGGCCCATTGTAAGTAAGATCAATATGCCTACTGTTTTGAAAACAGCTATACTTCCGGGTGATTCGATGGAAAGATTATTTGTAGCAACTCAGGTAGGGGAGATCTTTTACATAGGGAACGGGGTTATAGGGACTTTTTTAGATATTCGCCAACGAATCATAAAATTAGGCGCCTCTAGTGGTGGGTATGATGAACGGGGGTTGGTCGGGCTAGCATTTCATCCTGATTTTTATTATAACGGTTTGTTTTATCTCCATTATTCAGTGGCTGGGAGCCAAGGTCCAGGTGCACTTACAGGTACTTTTGAATCCTTTAAGCCCAACCCATGTGATGCTGGAACCTTAAACTTAAAGTGGTTAAATAGAGAAACTCAATATGATCATATTGATACCGTTGAAGAATGGGTTCTAAATTCGAAGGGTCAACCTCAAAGACAGCGGACATTATTGAATATAAGAAGGCCATTTTTAAATCATAATGGTGTCAATAGCTTGAATTTTTCACCTGAAACAGGAAAACTTGTTTTGACTACTGGAGACGGCGGATCCGGCTATGATCCATTTAACTTAAGTCAAAATGATATGGAAATCGCTGGTAAAATAATTGAAATTGATGTATCTAAGCATACATTTATTGATAACCCGCCCGTAGTTACACGTTTTAATGAGCTACCCGTACCAATTCAGGAGACGCTTATGGTAATTGCCAAGGGAGGCCGCAATATACCAGGCATTTCATTTCAAAGGTTTTATAATTATTATATCAAATATGTAGGAAATGTCGGACAGGATCTCGTAGAGTCGATTTTTTCGTTCATTCATTATAAACCAATACCTGTTACTCAGCTTGTTCAAGCGGCTTTAATGAATTCTGAACCTGACCAAAAAGGATTTATTAACTTTGGCTGGAGAGGGTGGGAAGGCGCTTTTCCGACTTCGATCATCACAGGCTGCTCTGCAAATCCCGCTTTGGATGAGAAAACAATGTCTTATTACGATGAAGCTATTGAAACTTCGGTACGACGTCTTCAGCCTCTAATTAGTTATTTTCATAAAGATCCCCGAAGCGATAAGTTTGGAGGAACTGCGCTTACTGGAGTCCAGCCATATATGGGAAATGGAATCCCCGGTTTAACGGGATGTGTTGTGTTTTCCGATCTGGCCAGGAAAGAAGAATCTCATCATCCAGTGCGAGGGGTTTTAGCTTATACCAGTGTTCCAAAAGAGTGCAAACTAAATGATTTTAGTGTTATTAAAGTCGATTATAATTTTGGGCCTCAATCCGCTTATTATGTTAGTATGGGAGCGAATCTCAATCAATCCAGACTATATTTAGGCGTTTATGGCTCTACCAAAGTGGCCGATGCTCACCAAGGCACTGTTTTTGAAATTATTCCAAAATAAAGGGGCTGATTAGCCCCTTTTTGAATTCACTCTTGCGCGTATTCTGTTCGTGCTCTTTGCTTTTTTTGACGGTTTGTTTTTATACATAATTGCTTCGCTATTGTATAACCGATAAGATATGCAGCGGAAGAAGTGTTGCCATCAACTGTGAATGGGACATTGGATGCATCTGCAACGATCAAATTCTTGACCCCATGTACATTTCCTCTACGATCAACAACGCCCCCTTTTGATAAAGGCGCCATTCGCAGAAAACCTTGCTGATGATGATTATGGTCGAAATTTTCTATAATATACTCTCCGAGTTTGTCATCATCATCGATGATATCAAATGTAGGTGATAGAAGCTGATAAGAAGGATCAATTTGTGATAACTCGAGAGCAATATTCTTGATATAAGTTCGATAAATTCTTTTTACAGCCTCCATGTCATCTGGATCAGAAAGAAACCCCTCGTCTGCCAATACAATGTTTAGCGGATCTTTGCTTTGTATGCGGATATTCCCTTTGCTCTTAGGTCGCAAATACAGAATCGCTATGGTCAATTGCCCATTGGATCCGATACCAAGGAGTTGAACGGCCCGCTCTCCAGGATGGTTACCGGATGGATCCGGCAAGAAAGCACCTCCTGTATAAAGTGCATTTGGATCTTGGGAAGGGAGCGGACGGTCATTGGGATTGGTAGCAAATACAGCGAAGTTTAAAGTGTGATTTTTTAATCGCTGTCCTACGTTTGGATTATTGAAGATGACCGGGATGCCTGCCTTTTTTAACATGTTAGCGGGTCCGATCCCAGACAGCATCAGTATCTGAGGGCTATTGATCCCTGCTGATATAATAACCTTTTTACGAGAGTATGCACGGGTGCATTTACCATCCTTCAAAAATTCAACTCCAATCGCATGATTTCCGGAAAAGAGAATACGAAGAGCTGTTGTTCTAAACAGGACGGTTAGCTTACGATTATTAACCCCCCGACCTGATGGTGTCATAATATCCGCAGACAAAAAGGCTGTGGAGGAGCTCTCCCTCAGGCCATCAGGTTGTTGGTATAATTGCCAGCGTGTGAACGATCCAAGGGGGGTATCAGGATCATTGTAGTCAAGAATTATTGGATATCCAGAAGCCCGCTCGATCGCAGTTGCTAATTTTTGTGCCATCGGGGTAGGATCTTCAGGCGCTTGCCTGATACTTATTCTTCCTTTATAACCGTGTGCGGCCATATTTGTAGTTGAACCATCGAATTTCTCCAACTGTTTGAAACGTCGTATGGCTTTATCAGGCGACCATATAGGCCCCAGCAGTCGTTCCCATTTTTTGAGTACAGCTGCTGTGGGGCGTACATATTGTTCACCATTTATGGATGAACCGCCTCCTGAGAGACGTCCCGTAGTCCACTCGAATGAGCGGCCATCGAGTCCTTCCTGGGGAACCCCTTCACCTTGCCAGAAGTAATTTGGGGAGTAATTTTCTTCAAGTTCCAATGCAAAGGTGGAATCCTTGATCGGTATATCTTGATCATGATTTCCGCCTGATTCTAGGACAAGTACAGAGGTTCGTTTGTCGTCAGTAAGCGTCTTCGCAATAACAGCTCCTGCCGGACCTGTGCCCACAACAATATAATCATAAGTTAAGTTCTTCTTCATGAATGGTCTCCTTTTAGTAAACTAATTTAGAATATTGTTTTGTTCTGAGAAAGGTGCCTATTTCTGTCTAGATCCTCCATTGAAGAGGGAACTGCTTGTATTCCATCTAGGTCATTTAACAAATATTTTGTTAATAGGAACAGTCATCCAAGTCCCATCTATATCCTCCGTCATAGGATAGACAGAACATGATGAAAGGGAGGATTTAAATGGCGCAACATGCGAAGGTAAGCCAACAATTCAAAAGGTTGTGTGCTCAATTTGGGAGAATATTAGGGGGCGAATCGGAAGTTGAAGAAGGTCCGGTTTGCTTTGTCACGCGGATGACGAACTTGAGGGAGAAGATCTTGGGAAGAAGAACGAGATCCCCATTAGTTCAAATGCAAATGTTCTCTTTCGAATCACTTGATAGGTCGGGACGCGCGCTTTGTTTGGGTGAGACTGCCGTACACCAGAATCAGGTTAATCGATTGATATCGAATCTTCGGAAACGTGGGATCAAAGTGACTGCGGTCCATAATCACTGGCTAAAAGAAAATCCTCGGTTAATGTATATGCATTGGGAAGCCACTATGAATCCGATTGAATTTGCTAAAAAAACCAAAGCATCCATTGCATTCTTAGGTTGAAGTAGTCGACATGAAGGTGTATTGATCATTTAATGAAAGGATGATACTGAATGTCTGAACAAGTTAAAGCAAGTCCCCGTTTTATAAGACTATGTAATCAATTTTCATCCATTTTAGGTGGGACTGAGCATACAATCACAAAAGGTCCAGTTTGTTTTGTCTCCAGAAATAGGAGGTTTAAAGCCTCTATCTTAGGAAGACGTACGACATCCCCATTGGTCCGTTATCAACTGTTCTCATTTGAATCATTGGACAGTTCAGGACGTGCACTTTGTTTAGGGGAAACAGCTCTCTTCCAAAACCAAGTCAATCGATTACTGTCCAATCTTCGAAAGAACGGGATTAAGGTAACGGCGGTTCATAATCACTGGCTATTTGAGAGCCCTCGACTTATGTATATTCACTGGGAATCGATCGATGATCCTATTGCATTCGCAAGGAAAGTAAAGCGCTCTATCGCCTTCTTGGGTTAGAAGGACTAGGGCAACTTATTTCAATCAAACTATAAGAGGCTGCCAACATCGGCAGCCTTTTTTATGGTGTTTTGTGCTGAAAACCGACTTTTGAATATACACTTATGTTCGTTTTGGCATTTGACGCTTTATGGTTTAAAAGTGACAAAGAATTTTTGATTGCAAAATTCTTTTATTAGGTGGATAATTGCGATAATAGATCAAGAAGGAACCGAGCTTCAAAGGTTCTTCTGTTGATATAGGATAAACAAATGGGAACAAGGAGCGTGTATGTATATGCGGGAGAGACTACAAAGCGAAGAGGCAGCATTGATAAAACAGAGTGTTCAAGAATATTTGCTGAGATTACAAAGTGAGCATAAAGACGCTTCAGACAAGGAATTTCTCAATCATCAGATCGAAGTCGCCCAATCAGTATTCGACAAAGTACTTGGTCTAAGACTATCACAAGATGGCAAGATAAGTAGTGCTAAGGAAGGCCCTGAGGGAATGTTAGTGTTTAAGGCGAATTATAAGTACCATGGACGAGATAAGAAAATTAGAACGGGAAGCATGGTTGTTCAAGCCTGGCATAGGGATTCAGTTAAGGAAGCAATTAAAGACCGCCTTCATAAAGAACGTGGTTGGGAAAAAGGATGGATCTTTGTCGATACGATTCAACAAATGGAAGCAATGGGTGATGCAAATTAAATAAGAAGTCTCGGAAATCGCGGCTTTATGTTTTTAAAGATGTAAGTCATCGCCCAAGTTGATGGACGAGACTTACATCTTTTGTTTAGCAGGATTTATTTCTCCTCTGCTTTTTCAAAGAAAACAATCTCACTTATTCGAATGTGATGCAATTTTCCATCAACGACGAGAGCTATGTGATCAATAAAAACATTATCCAAGGTGCCTACTAATTTGCCTACAACTGTCGTGACGGCAATCTTTGACCCGATGTGTTGTTTCAAATGCTCGATGAATTTGGGTTCCACAATTGTCGTGTACATCGTATTTTTGGGTAATACCGGAGTTTCTCTGCGCTGTGGGTCTTCATTCCGATAATATGGCGGATTTGGGAACGGGGCATAGGCTTGCGGATAGCCATAGTACACATATCTATTCATGTGGTAATACTCCTTTGTACATTAATTTGATTAACATATCTATAACATATGACAAATACCTATATGAGGTTCGTGAATAATGAGGGGAGTTTATTTTGAATATACCTTAACGGGAATATTCCGAATGGGGTATATTAAAGATGAAAGTTGCCCTGAATAACGGTGAAGATAAAGTAGAAACTGTTAACTACAGAGGTGAGAGACAATATGTCATGAATAAATCTGTATTGGATATAACGACGTTGAGTGCATTAGCTGAACCGAATCGTATGAATATCGTTCAACTATTGCGTGACGGCCCTCTGACCGTAGGTGAAATCGCCGATCGCTTGGGGCTTCGCCAACCCCAGGCGTCGAAGCATTTAAAAGTACTTAGCGATAGCAGGATTGTGGAAGTACGAGTCGATGCGAACCGTCGGATCTACAAGCTCCGGTCTGAGCCCTTCCAAGCGATGGACATTTGGCTACAGTCCTTCCAGCATATTATGGAAGAGCGATTTGACAACTTGAACTATTACTTGCATGAACTGCAAAATAAGGAAAAACCATAACACTTCAACGATTACTTCTCAGATGCCGAAGGCAATATTAACGAGTCCCTGCCAGCTACCTTAATCACGATAGAATTTATCAATTTGGGCAGCAAGACGAAATTGGTGAACCGTTCTGAATATGTGTCAGCAGAGGCCCTTAAAACAGTTATAGACATGGGCATGATGCAAGGAATCAGCGAAACCTGGGATCGTTTGGCCGAGTTGTTGGAGTCACTTAAGTAATTATTTCACAATAGGAGTGTATAGATGATGATTGATAAAATTGGCCAGGTTATGTTGTATGTGAATAACCAAGATGAATCCAGAGATTTTTGGACAGAAAAGCTAGGGTTCGAGATCATTTCGGAAGAAACCAATGGTCCAATGAGATGGATCGAAATTGCTCCTAAAGGTGCAGCTACCAGCATAGTTCTTCATAGTAAAGAGTTCGTTGCCCAGATGAACCCTGATATGAACCTCGGAACACCATCTCTCATGTATTTCACTGAGAAATTCGATGAGTTATATAGTGATCTGAAAAATAAAAATGTAAAAGTTGGAGAGATTGTTGAACTGCCGACTGGTAGAGTCTTCAACTTCGCAGATAACGAAGAAAATTACTTTGCCGTATTGGAAAAGAAATAAGTTCGTTCAATATGGCACGAAAGCAGCTAATCATGATGATTAGCTGCTTTTTTTGCAATAGGCATAATTAAATAATTACTTGATTATATAAGTGAATGCTTATATAATGATTTTGAAAATATACGATCGGAATGAGTATGGGAAGGAGGGACAAATGTGATTCCTACAGATATCATGGCAGAACAACTCAAGTTGTTAGGGGATAAAACACGTTTAAACATTATCAATATTTTATTTCACCAAGAAGCTTGCGTATGTCACTTGGTTGAAATCTTAAAGATGACTCAACCGAATATCAGTCAACATATGCGTAAATTAAAAGACGGTGGCCTTGTACAAGAACAACGTAGAGGTCAATGGATCTTTTATTCTTTGGATATGAATGATAAACCCTACATCCGCGAAATACTGATGCATTTACCCGAATTAAGCGAAGAATCCAGGTCCGTTCTAAATGAAATTCCGTGTAAGCCAAAGGAGGACTGCATATGAGTCAGACTATCAAGCGATTATCTTTTCTAGATCGATTTTTAACGATTTGGATATTCGCTGCGATGGCAATAGGTATTTTACTCGGAAGCTTATTGCCGGGGGTATCGGATACTCTAACAGAGATGCAAATAGGTACTACCTCTATTCCGATAGCTATCGGCCTTATCTTAATGATGTATCCTCCACTTGCAAAGGTTCGTTATGAGAAATTGGGACAGGTATTTAAAGATTGGAAGGTACTTATTCTCTCATTGATTCAGAACTGGATACTGGGTCCGATCCTCATGTTTGTCCTAGCCATCCTGTTTTTGAGTGATATGCCTGAATACATGATTGGTCTTATTATGATTGGCCTTGCTCGCTGTATCGCTATGGTACTAGTGTGGAGCGATTTAGCGAAAGGTGATCCAGATTATACGGCAGGACTTGTAGCTTTTAACTCAATATTTCAGATCCTATTCTATTCTGTATCTGCTTATATCTTCATCACGGTATTGCCAGAATGGTTCGGCATCGCTGGAATGGAAGTAAACATTACCATAGGGCAAATAGCAGAGAGTGTTTTAATCTACCTAGGAATCCCGTTTGTGGCTGGATTTTTGACACGTTTTTTCCTTGTTCGTTCTAAAGGGGAAGGTTGGTACGTTCAGAAATTTATTCCGAAGATTAGTCCACTAACCTTAATCGCCTTGCTGTTTACGATCCTTATGATGTTTTCCTTAAAGGCAAATATGATTGTAAGTTTACCGTTAGACGTGGTTCGTATCGCCATCCCTTTAGTCATTTACTTTGTTATTATGTTTCTTGCGTCGTTTTACTTATCTCATAGAACCGGAGCAAGCTATCAAGTGTGTACTTCGCTATCTTTCACAGCGGCTAGTAATAATTTTGAATTAGCGATTGCAGTTGCGATTGGGGTATTTGGAATTAATTCGGGGCAGGCATTTGCTGCGGTGATAGGTCCTCTTGTTGAGGTGCCTGTATTGATCCTGCTTGTGAATGTAGCGCGTAGGTTTGAAAGAAAATATTTCTCAACAAAGGGGTCGTAATATTAATGAGTAAACCAATAGTGTATTTCTTATGTACAGGAAATTCTTGTCGTAGTCAGATGGCAGAGGCTTGGTTGAAACATCTTGGTGGCGATCGTTATGAGGTGCTCAGTGCAGGACTTGAAGCTCATGGATTAAATCCAAGGGCAGTTCAGGTCATGAAAGAAGCAGGTATTGACATAACTAGTCATTCATCTGATGTCATTCATCCAGAGATTCTGAATCGGGCTACTTATGTCATTACACTTTGTGGCCATGCGGATGAACATTGTCCGGTCATTTCCAATAAGAATGTGACGAAGTGGCACTGGGGATTTGATGATCCAGCTCAAGCCACAGGGACCGAAGAGGAAATTATGTCACAATTCAGAGCAGTACGTGATTCGATAAAAGCACGTGTAGATCAGTTTTTAGCATCAGGGAAATAAGAACTATCGATAGAGGGCCGGCCTGGATGGTCGGTTTATTTTCGGACCCGAGGAGTTTAGTGGAATGAAAGGAACGAGGAATCTAACAGAGGGGCCCATTACCCCTACACTTGTGAAGCTAACGCTACCGATTATCGCAACAAACTTTATTTCTACCACTTATGGACTGGTTGATATGATATGGGTTGGCAAATTGGGAAGCGATCCTGTTGCCGCTATTGGAACGGCTAGCTTTTTTGTGAATTTAGCGGTTGCATTATCGACCATGATTACTATTGGAACCGGAATTAAAGTGGCACATAGCATAGGTGAAGGAAGAGAAGACCAAGCCAAGGTGTATATCAAGAATGGCTTTTTGATGTCAGTAGTCTTAAGCGTCTTATACATGGTGATTATTTTCACATTTAAAAATGGACTTATTGGTTTCTTTGGGCTAGGTAATGACAATGTAGAAAGCATGGCTATTCAGTTCTTGCTGATCTCTATGATCGGAATAAGCTTCTCTATCATCAACACCTTATTTAGCACCATTATAAATTCACTGGGCAACAGTAAGCGACCCTTCAAAATTTTTACGATTGGCTTTTTAATCAATATGCTGCTTGATCCAATATTGATTTTTGGACTGGGCCCCATACCAGCTATGGAAGTTAAGGGAGCGGCATTTGCAACGTTAGCAGCCAATATAATCGTCACGGTGCTGTTTGTTTTTGAAGCGAAGAAGACTCATCTTTTTGCAAAGGACATTTCGTACAAAGGGAAAGAAATGCGCGAAGTGATCTCGCTGGGAATTCCGATTACGATACAGAGGGTAACGTTCACTGTGATTTCCATCATTATTGCAAAAATTATCGTCAACTGGGGTCCAGAGGCAATCGCTGTACAAAAGGTCGGGATTCAAATCGAGTCCATTTCTTATATGACCATTGGCGGCTTACAGGGCGCCATCGCAGCGTTTTTTGGTCAAAATTATGGAGCGCGAAAATTAGGACGAATAAAGGAGGGCTATCATCGAGCTTTATTGTTAACGATGACTTTCGGAGTCTTTATATCCTTCATTTTTATTTTATTCCCAAAATCACTCTTCTCATTATTTCTGACGGAATCTACATCTCTAGAGCTGGGTACAGATTATATGAGAATCATCGGATATTCACAATTGTTTATGTGTATGGAGTTAATGACTGTTGGGGCTTTTAACGGAATAGGCAAGACGCATATCCCGCCGATTTTTAGTATCATTCTCACAGCCCTTCGTATACCTATGGCCATCGTTCTATCATGGCATTTTGGATTGAATGGAGTATGGATGTCGATTGCATTAAGCAGTGTGCTGAAGGGAATTATTCTTGCAGTTTGGTTTAATATCACTCTTCGAAATTTGAATAAACCTGTTGCCTTGAATACTTAATCATTACTGAAGGAAGGTCATGAGTATGATCGCATTGGATCATCATCTTATAGATGAAATTATTAAAGGGAATTTACAAGAAGAAGTCTTTAAAGGCCAGTTTGGACTTGAAAAGGAAAATGCGCGGGTAGATCAAGACGGAAAACTCGCCCTAACTCCTCATCCATCGGTATTTGGCGATAAGCTTGATCATCCCTACATTAAAACGGATTTCTCCGAAAGTCAGATTGAAATGATTACCCCTGCGCTGAATAGTACAGAAGAGGCTTATCATTTCTTAGAGACGCTGCATGATATCGTCACACTTGAACTGCAAGATGAGTATTTATGGACCAGCAGTAATCCGCCAGTACTTCCATCGGAAGAGAAGATTCCTATTGCGAAGATGAATGATCCAAGGGAAGACCATTATCGTGTACAATTGGCCGAGAAATATGGACGTAAAAAACAATTGCTAAGTGGAATTCATTTCAACTTCTCTTTCCGGGATAGCTTATTGAAAAGACTTCATCAAAAGCTAAGTCCAGCCCTTTCATATCAGGAATTTAAAGATGGGATGTACTTAAAAGTAGCGCGGAACATACTTCGCTACCGATGGCTGCTCATTTACCTAACAGGTGCAAGTCCTGTATTCGATAAAACCTATATTGAGAAATGCGTACATTTAAGTAGTAATCTTGATGAAGAGAGCCACTACTTCCCATATATGAATTCATTGCGGAATAGTAGGTGTGGATACCGTAATGAAAAGCCTTATTATGTGTCATTTAACTCCGTTAAGGATTATGTTCAAGATATTCGTCAATTCATTGCAAACAAGGAACTGCTGAGTGCAAAGGAATTGTATAGTTCTCTGCGGCTCAAAACAGCCAAGGGGGAAGATATGCTAGCAGAGTTGATTGAGCATGGAGTCGAATATTTAGAACTTCGAATGATCGATCTGAATCCTTTAAGTAAGATTGGAATTCATCATGATGCGCTTCAATTCATTCATTTGTTTATTGTATTCTCATTGTTCTTACAGGACGAAACCTTGGATTTGGAGGAGCAGAAGCAAGCACATGCTAACGTTGATTTGCTCTTGTCTGAAGGAATTCAAGCGAAGATCCAAAGGGGTCATACGACGGTGAGTATGGAGGCTCTTGCTCTTGAGATTTTGGATTCTATGATGGAATTGTTAAATATCCTTAAGCCTGGTGATACACATGATCTGCAAGTTATTGAACAAGAAAAGAAGCGGATCTTAAACCCGCAAACCAGCTATGCAGCCATCGTCAAATCAGAAATTGTAAAATCATCGTTTTCAACCTATCATTTGAACCAGGCTAAGCTGTACAAGAAGCAAAGTATGGAAGTGGGTTATCAATTTCCTGGGTATGAAGACCTTGAATTATCCACGCAGCTTCTACTTAAGGCGGCAATCAAACGCGGTATTCGATTTGACATCCTTGATCGCGAAGAGAATTTTATCCGGTTGCAGACGGGTACTCAGGTCGAATATGTAAAGCAAGCTACCAAAACTTCATTAGACTCTTATAGCACTGTACTTATTATGGAGAATAAGATAGTTACCAAAGAAGTCTTACGGGCAAACGGTATTCGTGTTCCGAACGGAGAGGCATACGGAAATATAGAAGAGGCTATGTCCGCATTTGAGAATTATCTAGGAAAACAAATCGTTATTAAGCCTAAATCCACTAATTTTGGCCTCGGAATAACTATATTCACAGGTGAGTTTTCTAGAGAGGATTATCGCAGGGCATTTGAGATGGCTTTTGAATATGATCGTACCGTATTGTTAGAGGAATTCATGTCGGGGAAAGAGTACCGTTTTCTGGTGATGGGTGATGAAGTGGTTGGGATTTTACACCGTGTCCCTGCAAATGTAATCGGGGATGGGCTGCACACCATTGCCCAATTAATTCATGAGAAGAATAAAGACCCGCTTAGAGGAAAGGGATACAAAACTCCGCTTGAACGAATCCAGTTAGGTCAGGCTGAAACACTATTCTTAAAGGGGCAGGGAAAATCAGCAGAAGATGTTCCAGCTCGTGGCGAAATCGTCTATTTGCGAGAAAACTCAAATATCAGTACAGGCGGAGACAGCATTGACTATACTGATGATATTCCAGACAGCTATAAGCAATTAGCCATAAGATCAGCTAGAGCAGCTGGGGCAACAATCTGCGGCGTAGATATGATGATTGATGATTACCAGAATGAGGCAACCCCTCATAACTACAGCATTATTGAGATTAATTTTAATCCCGCGATTCATATTCATTGTTATCCATACCAAGGTAAGAATCGCAAGGCAGATGATAAGATACTGGATTTGTTGTTTGAAGCAAAAAGATAGTAAGTAAGACTGAACATGAAAGAGCATCCATGAATGATTGCAGGTATATACAGCCTGTCTCCCCGTGGATGCTCTTTCTTATGCTCCAGTTAATCAACTCTTAGCTTATATTTTCCGCTATGATGTAGACTCACATCGACTTTGACGTTCACCAGTGATTCCTTATCGATCATGAACCCGCCTTCTGAATTCAACTCACGCCATTTCTTTGGATTCTCACGGTATAGACATTCGGTAAGATTGAAGATATCTACTTTACGGTCCACACCCTTCATATAGGTATGTCTGATTTGTTTTTCGATCGTCTGAGCTGCCATTTTTTCGATTTCTTGCTTCTTAAGGTTACGTCGAAGTTCATCGACATAAGCATTCAGCTTCAGATTAATCGTGAAATAGATATGCCCGCCCCGAACGGTATGATGAACCGAACTCCTCGGATTCTCTATTACAATGGCCGCTTCAGGCTCGATATCGTTCGGAATATTAATGATCGAGCGCTGTAATTTCTTCTGCATCCAGCGGTAACCTTGTAGATCATCTTCGGAGAACCAGTCTTTAGCCACAGTACCCTTGAAGAAGTAGGCGCCATCGATTTTTAACATCGGCTTCTGGTCCGTATCTTCCGTCCATGCTTCCCGATCAATGGCTAAAGAAGGAAGGAGAGGGGCTCCGGCCGGTTCATTAATAAGAGCGATAAGCTTATAACCGTGTAAAGGAAGGATGTATGACCGTTGAGAATAAGTCATCTCGGGAGATTCCATCACCGTATGAAGGGGAGATAGGTTCAAATTCGACTTCACAGAGAAAATATCACGCATCGGTTCCCGGGTTCCGTATATCGGAATGTTATAGCGAATTTCACGATAACGATTCACGAAATCGTATGTAGATCGAATCCGTTCACCTTCTTTAAGGAATCGGTCGCTGAATACGAGGACCTTAACATGCCCCCAGAACACCCTGAGCTGTGCTGTTGAATAGATGGAGTTGAAGGACTGGGTTACCGTTGTACCCTCCCCTTTACCAATCCAGGTTGGTACGTTGCGTCCCGACAAATTGGTCTCGGACTTGGCTACATTAGCGAAATTAAGCACCTGTACATATGTAACGTATTTTCCGTTCTCATAATCGAACCCGATGCCCGTTACATAGGCCATGTTCTGAATGTCCTTGGAATTCCAGCAGGACGTTTGCAATAACAATATTGGAATGACGCTCACGAACAGCAGGAGTTTCCGTCTAAGCCCTCTCATTGTCCATCTTCCTTCTGATGGTCAGGATCAATTGGATCCAGCGAACCTGGACGTTTGCGCATCTTGCTCCATGGAAGTCGTAAATAGCTCTTCAATATGTCTTTAAAATTTGGAGGGGATATCGGCACGAGATAAGGAACGCCGAATGACTTGATCCTCGACATATAGAACAAGAGCAGCAACATCGCTAGAATAAGCCCATACATCCCAAAAAATGAGGAGATCAGAAATATAAAAAAGCGCAGCACACTAACGACGGAGCTTAACGACTGATTGACCAGCGTAACCCCCATTACCGCGGTAATCGAACCAACAATGACGACGGAAGGGGAGACGAGTCCCGCCCGGATCGCAGCATCTCCAATAACGAGCGCTCCAATAACCGTTAACGTCTGTCCGATCGAGGTCGGGAGCCGTACGCCAGCTTCCCGGAATATCTCCAGTAGGAGCAGTAGTATGAACATCTCTAGCTGAGCATTGAAGGGAAGCCCCTGGCGTGAAGAAGCAATGGTCGCCATTAGTTGGAACGGAATTTGGTCCTGATGATAGGCAGTCAGCGCCACCCATAGGCCAGGCAATAGAATCGACATCCAGAAGCTGAAGAGACGGATCAGTCTGACAAAGGAGACATATAGAAAGCCAAAATGCATATCCTCCGGCGATTTCAGGACGAGAGCGAAAGTCGCTGGACCAATGAGAGCGAGCGGATTTCCATCAATGATAATAACAAACCTTCCCGATAGCAAAGCGTTCACGGCAAAATCTGGCCGTCCGGTCGAATCAAGCAAAGGAAAGATGGGATACTTTGTATCGGACAGAGCTTCTTCTAGCTGATTAATACTAAAGAGACCATCTACATCGATTTTTTGAATACGATTCTTAAGCTCTTCTAAGATTCTTGGAGACAGAATATCGTCTATATACATCATAGTAACCTTAGTTCTCGTTCGTTTTCCCACCATAATCGTCTCACAGCACAATGAGGTGCTACGGATACGCTTGCGGATCAGAGCGATATTCTTCGCATATGCCTCGACAAATCCGTCCTTTGGTCCTTTAATGGAAATCTCCGTGCTGGATTCCTCTGGAGAACGTTCTGGAATATTGCTGATGTTCAGTTTAAATAGATCATTGGTATCCGTAAAAGAAATCAGAAGATTACCTTCAAATACGAGTTCAACGATCTCTTCCTGAGATATCTCCTTGTTGAAACAAATCAGCGGCAGAGCTCCAGTCGCACCTTCCATCAGCAAGTTGTGGAAATGATCACGCCCGAACATTTGATCTAGCTCCGGAAGCACCGTATGCACAATTTCCGCGCCGTCACAGAGTCCTCCGGAATAAATAAGCATAATTTCACAAGTCGTATTCTCATCCTTAAAATGAAATGACTGGAGAATAACATCGGATGACTTGTTAAATAAATCGGACAGCTTCTGCTTGGTCCAAACTGAGGTTTGCATGTGATGTTCGCTCATGATGTCTCCTCCTTAGCCGGTTTAGCGAACCAGGCGATAACGGCCCAACTGACAGTTAAGACAACAGCAATGACTAGAGTAACAATGAGAACAACCTTGAACAGGCCCAAATAGAACGTATTGTATCGTTTAAGGCCAATCGCTAATATGAGGTAAAGCGTTGTAATCAGTGTTATGATTCGATTGCGCAATTTAGCATTACGAGGTGCAAATAACTCTGCGATCAAGAATTGTGCCAGGCTGATGCGAACCGTTGCTCCCGACAACCACTGGAATACAGATAGAAAGTCAACATGCTCTAGATAGTTCCCGAGCTTCACCAGCCGCCATTGCTCATAAGGGGATACCATCTGCTTCGCGGATTCGGTAGGGCCGAATTCTGTGATCGCGCCGATGATCGGACCGAGAGAGATATAGACAAGCAGGAGAGCCAAGAGCATGATCTGCCATGGCTTCATCGTTGTCTTAAGACGATGCTGAAGCAGCAGGACCAGAAATATCTCAGATAATGCTCCACCGGCATATACCATCCCGTTAGCGATAGGCATCCAACCATTCTCAAAGATAGGCAGTAGAAATAACCAATTCTTCTCCCGCATGTTGGCAATTGACACAAAATAGCCAAGAACAATAACAGCTGGCAGCATTATACCTGAACCAATGGCAATAGCAGTAATGCCATGCTTCGCCGCATAGTGACAAACTATAATCAAGATGATAATAACGACTGTCTGTGGTGTAGATGGCAAATAGTTCGATACCGTCCAGACCGTTGTCTGTGTAATGGTCATATTCCCGATAATAAATAACAATACAGCAACCGGGGCTAGCATAACCCAAGATAAGAATGGACTGGTTTTCTTAGCAAGCCATTCCTGAAGATGCTGCCTCTCAGATTTCCTCATAATATAGACAATTAGAACACTCCATGGGATGTATAGCACTCCTGTGAACAGAAGCGTTATCCAGGAATCTCTATGAGAAGCATCGAGCAGAATCGGATTGACGATAACATGGCTTAGCAATCCATTGAAGAGCATGATGATCATAATGATCTGGATAATATTGATCTTACCGCCAGTCTTGTCCACAAGAACTCACTCCATAGTAATCGAATCCAACATTTGGCCAGCTTTGGTCTAATATAGCTTGAGCATTATTCTCCAAAATATGCATTTAATTTCTACACGATTAATGAATAAACCAACCATCTATTCAGAAAAAAAATAGGAGCTGATCGCTGAATTTAATCGTAAAGCTGACTCAATATTTTTTCTAAAGTTCGAATTTTTATAAATTATTTAGCCAGAATATATACTTCTTAAAAGTTGTCATCGTGATCATGATAATTCATGTTAATCCAAGTGTTTGTTCGGTAACATGCATTAAAGGAATTGCCAATAAAATCAATGCCTTATCGTCAAAAAACGAACCAATTAAGCTTGTAAGAAAAAGCAAAGAGAAGATATTATTAATGACATTAAATATAAGAAATTTAATATGTATATTGGCTGTATTTAAAAGGCACTATAACCATCCCCTATAGTTCCACAAACCATACAGATCACAGCAACTATAATTTAAATACGGGAATAATTTTCCACCAAAAAAAATTGAAATTAAAGTGTTGACAAAGAAATTTATTAGCACTATGATTGCTGTAATCTAATATTGGATGCACGATGAAAGAGCGAAGTAGCAAGTTTGTCACTGTTCAGAAAGCCAGGGGTTGATGCGACCTGGTCATACAAAACTTTGCGAATTACACTCCGGAGTACCTTAGGTAATGCTAAGCGGACTGGCAATCGATATCATTGCTATGAGTGGTATTAATGGTGAACTGCAGCGCCATTAATGCAATGTGGGTGGTAACACGGTTAATAAATCGTCCCTATGTCTACAATAGACTAGGAGACGATTTTTTTATTATCTAAATTTAAAATTCACCAGGGAGATGAACTACAATGATGAACATTATCGATGAATTGGAATGGCGCGGTGCCATTAATCAACAGACGGATGCAGAAGGATTGCGTAAACTAACGAGCGAAAAGTCGATTTCATTGTACTGTGGTGTTGACCCTACCGGTGACAGTATGCATATAGGCCACTTGATTCCATTTATGATGTTGAAGAGATTCCAGCTCGCAGGACATCGTCCCGTCATTCTGATTGGCGGCGCAACAGGTACAATCGGTGATCCAAGCGGACGTACTACAGAGCGCACATTGCAGACGATGGATCAAGTACAGAACAACGTGGATGCTCTGACTGCGCAAATGAAGAAGCTGTTCCTTAATGAAGGAGACACGGGTCTTCGCATGGTGAACAACTACGATTGGACGAAGGACATTACAATCTTGGACTTCCTTCGTGACTTCGGGAAGAACTTCAGCGTCAACACGATGCTGGCCAAAGATATTGTAGCTAGCCGTCTCGATTCGGGTATTTCCTTCACTGAGTTCTCGTACCAGATCCTGCAGTCGATCGACTTCCTTCATCTATTTAAGAATGAGGATGTGCAATTGCAGATCGGCGGTGCTGACCAATGGGGGAACATTACAAGCGGCCTTGACTTGATCCGTAAGAAGGAAGGCCCAGAAGCGAAAGCATTTGGCTTAACGATTCCGCTGATGCTCAAAGCAGACGGAACGAAATTTGGTAAGACAGCTGGCGGGGCCATCTGGCTCGATCCGAACAAGACGACTCCATTTGAATTCTTCCAGTTCTGGGCTAACCAAGATGATCGGGATGTCATTAGATACCTCAAATTCTTCACCTTCTTAACGAAGGAAGAGATCGATGCACTTGAAGTGAAGGTACAGACTGAACCTCATAAACGTGAAGCGCAGCGTGTATTGGCTGAAGAGATGACGAAATTCGTACACGGTGAAGAGGCGCTCGCACAAGCTAAGAAGATCACAGAAGCATTGTTCAGTGGAGATATCAAGTCCCTGACCGCAGATGAAATTGAACAAGGATTTAAAGAAATGCCTACATTCCACGCTTCCAAGGAAGCAAAGAATATCGTTGACTGGCTCGTTGATGTAGGAATTGAACCATCCAAGCGTCAAGCACGTGAAGATATTACAAGCGGAGCCATTTCTCTGAATGGTGAGAAGATCACTGATACAGAAATGAATGTGACAGTGGACAACTCCTTCGAAGGCCGCTTCATTATTATCCGTAAGGGCAAGAAGAACTACAACCTCGTTAAACTCGGAGAATAGCTGATTTCAGCTATTCTCTTCCCTTAAGAATGGAGGCGAGGATTAAGAATGCTTGGATCGTGGAAAAAAACACTGGAGCTTGCATTTATTAATCATCGTTTGATATCGGAAGTGAATCGAACCAGACAAGTCAATTGGCAGATTATCGATTTAGGCATCCGTCACGTAACCGAAGAGCATATTAATGAAGTATTAGATCAAATGCTGCTTGGATTGAATCGATTATTTAAATATAAGAAAGTGAAGCAAGCAAGTCTTGGTTACTTCCGAATGCTAGACATTATAAAGGAAGAAGAACAACTGCATCCGGTTATTCATATCCTGATGCCGACGATCAGAAGCTATTTTCAAGGGCGTTATTATATTAAGTTAAGTGAATGGTCATCCTATTGGCGTAGAGCACTAGATATGAATCCAGACTATAATCTATCGTTAAATGTAAATGTATTAAATAATAAGAGTGATCAGCAATCCATTACGGATAAGATGGAGAACGGGCTGATCCTCTTACATAATGAATCGGATAAAGCGCCAGCGAGACTAGATGATCCAATTACCTCTAGAAGAATGATCGGATATAGTAGATTGTTAAAAGAGCAAGTCGATCTCTTACAACCAAAATTCGTCTATAACTTACAAGATTATAATATAAATGATGCATTTGCCAACAATGCTTTTGAATTTATTCTTGATTGGCATCCAGGATTAAGAGAAGATGCAAATCCATCCCTTAAACAGTTATCAAATCTATGATTTCCATCACAAATACAATGCATTTTTTGCAAAAAAATAAACCGATTTTCACTGTTTTAACAGCTGAAAATCGGTTTATTTTGTTTTATTTTTCCAGTCGAATTAACGCTTGAGATTTCACCGAAATTCAAAATACTAGAAACATTGATGGATATTACTTCTTCTGTAAACCAGGTTGTAAGGCTCGAGAAGATGATTAGCTATTCCCCATATCGCATAAGTATTCCTTTTTATAAACTCCCCACAGGATTTGACCACTATATTCCTCAACTTGGGGTAATGTGCAGTCATAAGTTTCATTAGCCGAAGCCATCATAACGATAAGCAAAGCCAACAGCCAACCATCATTCATTGCCGATTTCTTCAAATGAAAAGGAGAGTGCTGCCTATAAACCGTAGTGTCTGGAGCATGAATGATTCTCCAATATAGGAATTGATATTTATACGTAAAATAGAATTGTTATACATTACTTTTGCCTGAAAGTGCTTTAACCCATGAAAGCGAAAATGGTTTAAAGCACTTTGCGATGAAATAGTAAAACCTTTAAAGTGAATGTTAATAAGATTCTGGAAATTATCAAAATTATCTTATGTGACAAGGCTTTGAACCGAATTGACACAACAAAAATTTAGGCGTATATTGACGAGGAAAGTTAATCGATTAACGAATTCATAAATTTTCCTTGCACCACAACTTCATGATTCATCCATTTATTTGTAATACATCAATTATTCATATTTGGATGAATTAAGAAGCTAGACTAGAGAGAAAGAAGGGAGACTTTATGGCCAATTCAAAAAAATTAACCTTATTCGGGTTGATTGGTATCACGATGGCCTTCTTCGGTACTGTACGTAGTGTACCGACGCTCGCTATCACCGGTTGGACACAAATTTTCTACATGCTCGTTGCAGCAGTATTATTTGCACTTCCAATCGCTTTGATGTCGGCTGAACTGTCCACAGGATTTCAAGAAGAGGGCGGACCGCAAGTCTGGGTTAAAAAAGCAATAGGTGAGAAATGGGGATTTGTTACCTCATGGCTCCTATGGGTTCAAATGTTCTTCGGTATGGTTATGGTTGCTTCAACAGTAGGGGTACTGTTCGGATATGTAATTAATGTACCTCATTTATCTTCAAATAACTTCTTCATCTTTGCAGTTATTTTGATTTCTTACTGGGGTGTTACACTCCTGAACTTGAAGTTCGATATGGTTAAGATCGCCGGTAACTGGGGTTCGATCATCGGCGTATATATTCCATTTGTAGTTCTCGTCGTGCTTGGTCTTGCTTATATGTTCAAGAACGGAATTAATCCAGCGGGTTACTTGGCTAACTTTAAGGCTGGCGATCTGTTGCCTAATCTTAGCGATCTAGGTAGCCTGGCTTATCTGTCCGGTATTATCTTCATCTTTGCCGGGGTTGAAATCTCCTCAGTGCATGCGAATAATATCGAGAATCCGAAGCGCAACTATCCAATTGCAGTTATTGCTTCCGTAATCTTGCTGGTTATCTTCAACTTGATTGCCGGTTTGACTGTTGCGAACGGTGTTCCAATGGGGAAAATGGAGCTCTCTAATATTACTCAGCCATATATGATTTTCTGTGCAGACCTGGGTATTCCATCTATTTTCGTTAACATTATCTCCGCGATGATCTTAATCGGTGTCCTTGTACAGCTTAGTGCATGGGTGCTTGGACCAAGTAAATCGATGATTAAAGTAGCAGAAGACGGCAATTTGCCGCCATTCTTCCAGAAGAGAAACAGCAAAGGTATTCCAATTACATTCGTATTGCTTCAAGCGATCGTAATTTCCTTAGTATCGGTCATGTACATCGTCGTTCCTGACGTTAACAGTGCGTTCCTGGTTATCACAATTACAACGACGATTCTGTATTGTATCGTATACGCCTTGATCGCGATTTCAGCAGTTCGCTTGCGTTATAAAGCGCCGGATATGAATAGACCGTTCCGTCTTGGCAAAGGCAACGGTATGATGTGGTTCGTATCGCTGTTGTCAATGCTCAGTGTTGTAATTACGATCATTGTCAGCTTGATTCCACCATCCATTCTGCCTGCGAGTTTCTCCACGGGATACGTCATTTACCAAGTCGTTGCGACTGTAGTGATGGTTGGCGTTGCCCTGATCATATATAAATTCAAGAAACCTAGCTGGAAAAAAAGTGATTAATCACAGCTAAGACGCACTCATTAATCCTTTTTTATAAATTTCATAATATGGAGGTACTCAACATGAACTATTCAATTCCTGATATTAACCTCAAAGCATTGTTCCTTGGTGATAAAGGCGAGAACGTCGATTTATTTAAGGAAATCCTATTGAAAATGGTTGACGAGCATGTGGGCTGGCGCCAAAATTATATGCCTCAAGACTTGCCAGTGATCACTCCTTTCGATAAAAGTTCTAAGAGCTTCCAAGATACTGCCGATCATATGCGCAGCGTATTCAATGTATTGTCTTCGAAGCTTCGCTCCGAATCGCTGCCTTGGCACACTGCAGGTCGTTTCTGGGGCCACATGAACTCCGAAACCTTGATGCCATCGATTATCGCTTATACAGCAGCAATGCTCTGGAACGGTAATAACGTGGCTTATGAATCTTCTCCAGGTACATCGCAAATGGAAGAAGAAGTAGGTCATGAAATTGCTAAACTGATGAGCTACAAAGCAGGCGAGAGCTGGGGCCACATTGCTGCCGACGGTTCGATTGCCAACTTGGAAGGCCTCTGGTATGCACGTAATATCAAGTCTCTTCCATTGGCCATTAAAGAAGTTGTACCTGAGGCTGTTGAAGGCAAATCCGAATGGGAATTGCTGAATATGTCAACGGATGAAATCATGGAGCTTACAGAGAAACTGGCTGACAAAATGGATGAAATTAAAGCTAAGTCTGCTCGTTCTGGTAAAAACTTGCAGAAACTTGGTAAATGGCTCATTCCACAAACGAAACACTATTCCTGGTTGAAAGCTGGCGACATTATCGGTATCGGCTTGGATCAAGTTGAAGCCATTGATGTTGACAGTGAATATCGCATGGACATCGTAAAACTGGAAAAACGCATTCGTGAATTGGCTGAACAAAATATTCCGGTTCTTGGGGTTGTCGGAGTTGTCGGAAGTACAGAAGAAGGCCAAATTGACCATATCGATAAAATTGTTGAACTTCGTGAAAAACTCGCTAAAGAAGGCATCTATTATTATATTCACGTCGATGCTGCATATGGCGGTTATGCACGTGCCATCTTCCTTGATGAGAATGATGAATTCATTGAATACAACAAAATCGATGAAGTATTCAAGAAACACAACATCTTTACAGATATGAAGTTGAAGGACGAATGGCTTACTGAAGATATCTACAATTCATTCAAAGCCATCAGCCAAGTAGAATCAGTTACCATTGACCCTCACAAGATGGGTTATATTCCTTACTCTGCGGGTGCGATTGCGATTCGTGACATTCGTATGCGTGAGTCGATTTCTTACTTCGCAACTTATGTATTTGAAAAAGGCGCAGATATTCCTGCATTGCTTGGTGCTTATATCCTTGAAGGTTCCAAGGCTGGCGCAACTGCAGCTGCTGTATGGACAGCTCACAAGGTATTGCCGTTGAACGTAACAGGCTACGGTAAACTGATGGGCGCTAGTATCGAGGGTGCTTATCGCTTCTATAACTTCTTGAAGAACAAGAAATTTACAGTTGGCGACAAGACCATCGTTCTTCATCCATTGACGAAGCCAGACTTCAACATGGTCGACTACGTATTCAACGAAGAAGGAAATACCGATTTGGTTAAAATGAACAAATTGAACCATGACTTCTTTGACTATGCTTCTTACGTTAAAGGCGGTTTGTACAGCAATGAGTTCATCACTTCTCATACTGACTTTGCTATTCCTGACTATGGCAACAGCCCATTGGAATTCGTGAAGAGCCTAGGCTTTACTAACCAAGAATGGGATCGCGCTGGTAAAGTAACAATCCTTCGAGCTTGTGCATTGTCTCCATATGCTCATGATGCTGAGACATTTGAAGAATATGCAGCCAAGATTGAGAAAGCTATGCAACAAAAGCTTGAAAAAATCTACATGTACGAAATGAACTAATCTTCCATAAATAAGGAAATGCGTAACACCCAAGTGCGGTTGTTACGCATTCCTCATTTATCCAATATAAGGGGTGCTTTGAATGTCCAACATTAGAAAAGTGCTGACAGTTGCAGGCTCAGATTCCAGTGGTGGTGCTGGTCTTGAAGCCGATCTAAAAACATTTCAGGAATATGGGACCTTCGGATTCTGCAGTATTACCTCAATAGTTACCATGGATCCCGATAATCATTGGCATCATGAAGTTCAGCCTATTGATTCCGAGCTGGTTCTCAAGCAAATTAAGACTGTAATGGCTGGCGGCAAGCTGGATGCGATGAAGACCGGAATGCTTGGCTCCGTTGAAATTATTGAAATGCTAAGCAAAGTGATTGATGAGCATGATATCACAAATATCGTTATCGATCCGGTCATGGTCTGCAAAGGTGAGGATGAGGTCGTTCAACCAGAGAATGGACAAGCGATTCGCGAGCTTCTGCTGCCACGGGCTACAATTACAACACCAAATCTGTTCGAAGCAGGTCAACTTGCTGGAATATCTAAGGTAAGAACGATCGACGATATGAAGGAAGCTGCACGTCGAATTTATGAGCGTGGTGTCAAGAACGTCGTTATTAAAGGTGGTAAGTCCCTTGAAGCTGAGAAGGCGGTCGATCTGCTGTATGACGGCAATGAATTTACTTTATATGAGGCGAATAAGCTCGACACGAATCATAATCATGGTGCAGGCTGTACCTTTGCGGCTGCTATCGCTGCCGGATTAGCTAAAGGAATGAGCGTCAAGGATGCAGTCTCCAAGGCCAAACAATTCACAACAGCGGCTATTCAAAGCGGATTTGCTTTTAACCGCTTCGTAGGTCCTGTCTGGCATGGCGCATACAACAAGGCAGAAGGGCGCATTGAATAGCAAAGACTCCTTTTGTCCACTCTAAGATCAATCCATAAATGATCACCCAATTCAACAGGTGTTTAATACATGATAAGGAGTTCAGCTTATGAACAAAGAGGTGTCTCTAAAAGAAAGCCTATTTCTTTTAGTCGTATTGTTAGCTATTATTGGAGCTTGTATTATCGGCTTAGGAATGGATCCACAAATTCCAATCTTAGTCTCACTGGGTGTTATTATCGTATTTGCTAAAATTAAAGGGGCTTCCTGGGATCGGATTCATAAGGGAATCCAGAACGGAATTTCTCCAGGTTTGATACCTATACTTATCTTTATGTTAATTGGCGCATTAATAAGTGTCTGGATTTCAGCAGGTACAATTCAGACCATTATGATATATGGTTTTAAAATTTTATCCGCTAAATATTTTTTGCCTTCCGTATTTGTCATTTGTGCGGTCGTAGGGATTACGGTAGGCAGCTCATTTACAACGATCTCAACCGTCGGCATCGCATTCTTCGGCATGGGGCAAATTATGGGCTACCATCCTGCAATCACGACTGGTGCTATCATTTCAGGTGCCTTCTTGGGCAATAATATCTCTCCATTATCCGATACAACCAACCTGGCATCGGCCATTGCTGAGGTTGATTTATTCGATCATATCCGTTATATGATGCGTGTTGTCATCCCGGCATTCCTCATCTCCTTAATCTTCTTCGCAGTCACGGGACATGCCAAGGTATTGACAACCGGACAGGAAGTCAATGAACTTGTAAATACACTAAGCACTTCATTCCCTATTTCTGTCGTAACGTTAATTCCTGTTCTTGTGCTCTTCTTATGTGCATGGCGGAAGGTACCCGCTATTCCGACACTACTGTTAAGCATTCTGTTTACGATCGGTGTGATCTACATTTATCACCCGCATATCAGCTTATCGGATATTTCCGCGCTGATGCAAAATGGGTATGTAGCTAATACAGGTGTTGAGAGCGTGGACAATCTGCTTACACGCGGCGGGATTCAGAGTATGATGTGGTCTGTATCCTTGATTCTCTTGGCGCTTGCTCTAGGTGGACTGCTCGTCGAAATGAATATCATCAAGACGATCATCTCGCGCATAACCTCATTCGTAAGCACTAAAGGAAAACTGATTCTTATGACGGGCTTAAGCTCGATGGGGGTCAATCTGCTGCTCGGCGAGCAATATTTGTCGATTATTTTACCAGGTGAAGCATTCAAATCACAATACGATGCGATCCAATTGAACCGCAAAGAAATGTCAAGAATACTGGCCAACGGCGGAGCGGCTGTGAACGCTCTGATTCCTTGGGGAGTCAGTGGAGTATTTATCACGGGTACACTCGGCGTATCTACGCTTGAGTATCTACCGTTCGCTATCTTCTGTATTGTGGCGCCAATCCTAAACATTCTGTACGGATTCCTAAGCAGAAAATCGACTAAAACAGCGCATTAAGTTCAATTTTGACGTAAGAAAAGTTGGTAGTAGAGCCAACTTTTTTTACGTCAAAGTCTAGGCAAAGTCAGTTGGTAATAATTGCAAGTGAAAATTATTGCTATATTATGTTATACATAATATAGATTATTCCTCAAAACCCCCGAAATCCTAGTGTATATAGAGTTCAAGAGGGAAGGGCCTTGAAATAAAATCACGAAAAAATCACATTCTCGGCAGAATGATCAGATCCGTATTCTTGATTACTGAATTTAAAACTCAGAATATCTGCAAAATGAATTTTTATCTTCTCATCAGCGTTCTTCTTCATTTTGTTAGTAACGTGAGTGTAAATCTTAAGTGTTGTATTCGGATCTTCGTGTCCAACCCGTTGCATAACAGTCTTAAGATCTACTCCTGCTTCGGCAAGCATACTGACATGAGTGTGACGCAAGATATGAGGGGTAGCATTCTTCTTAATGCCCGTCTTTTTCAATATCCTCTTCATCCGGTCCACAATAGCGTTAGTTATAAATGGATATCCGTTATCACGGCAGAATACAAAACCCTCGTCATGCCAATTCGGATCTATTTTTTTATTTAGAGTCATGATCACTTGGCGACGATCTATTAATGATTTGATCATTATCATGACCGATTTATCAACGCTGACGCTCCTTATAGAACCTTTTGTTTTAGGTGTAACCACTTCATATTCGGTCATTTTACCAGTTTCATTATAGAGAGTCTTTGATATACGGACCTCATTAGTATCGAAGTTAAAATCGTTGACTTTCAGAGCGCAAAGCTCTCCTGGGCGCATACCGCTAAAAGCTAAAAGATAGAAACGTTCTAAATCTAGTGGCAAACCATGTTTTAAGACAGTCCCGAGAAACTCTGTTAACTCAGATCTTTCCAGATACTTCTCTTCAATAGGATTACTCTCTATTTCTGCAACCGTAGGTATTCGTTCAGGTATCACCGCATCTTTACAAGGATTATCCTCTCTAAATTTATGTTTAATTGCATATTCAAAGATCATATTGGCCGTAACATGGAGACCTTTCATGGTATTAAGCGCATAATCGTCGTCGTCTAGCTTATTAAGCATGTCCTGATACATCTTATGCGTAATTTGATTAATCATAACATTTGTGAAAAAACGAAGCAGCAAATTGATATCGTCTAGACGCTTTTTCTTAGTGGCAGGCTTGATTTTTCGTTTTGAAAAAGTAGCATGCCAGTCATTTGCGACCTCTTCGAAAGTAGGAGGGGCTATAATTTCTTCAGATTCCTCTTGATTTATAAGTTCGTCTAGTGCAGCTTCCGCCCTTTTTAAGGCTTCCTTCTGTGTATTACCACGCCGAGAGATCTGCTTCCTTTTACCCGTAATAGGGTCAGATGGACCATCAATGACGCAAACATATTTATAGCCTTGCTTATTTTTGGCTGGTACCTTAGTATAGCTGGCCATGATTAAAATCCTCCTTTATAACAGACCATGATCCTGATAACGAGGTAAGCCCTTCGCAATCAACTGGCTATCGAGTTGCTGCAGGATTCTTTTAGTTTCGCATGACCAAGCAGGCTCATGGATACGGTTCTTTAGCTCGCACCGTTTGCTCTGACGGTAACCGTCTAGTATTCGTCGTTTAATTTGCTCTATGCGCTTGACTGCAAGTTCAGGAGGAACGTCGAATACTTCCACCAGGCATGGTATCGCATCCGCCATAGTGGGCATGATTGGGGTCAGCTCGAACACCATTGACGCTGGCATTGCTGCATATAAAACAAACTGTTCGGCTTCGAGCTCCTGCATTTGGGTATACGATTCAGGCATCGTCATTTGATTACCGGCATGCCTGAGAAGGTGACAGAGCTCATGGAGGAAATCCAGACGCTGTTGATCTTGTGGCAACCGGTTGTCGATAAACATGCTGTACATGCCGCTGACTGCTTCCAGGGCTCGACTGCCGACCTCTGCATAATGGACCCATACATTTAACCGCGTAGATAGCTCATCAATGTTGATCTGATCGGGGGAAGTAATGCCGGCACTTACATACGTATGCTCTATAAATTCTTCCAAAATAGTCATTCGATAATGTTTGACCATGGTGATAACCTCCGGTAGGGGAATGTATGTTCGGTTTTGATGTGAAAATAAAAGCCGTTACCGGCTCGATTAATACAATGAGATATTCTTTTTGTAATGTTATTTTATTTCAAAAGTTCTTAGTAACTCTTCGAATAACACATCACTATTGCTATTATCACTATCACTGTATGGAGTTGCGTAAGATAATGTAAACACGTTTCTACCGACAGGTACCAATAGATAATAGGAAATAATATCTAGGTTTGCTTTTCGAGCAGTGAATTTGGCAATGACTTTAGCACTTTCATAATTCTGATGAGTGACAATCTTTGAAGTAATCATCTTAAAGTCACTCATGTATGGATCGTCATATGATGACATATTTTTCACCAAAGCGTCTGAAAGCTTATCAGCTTCAGGTGCTTTACCAAAATTGGACTCTTGAATTTGTACGACTACATTTTCTTTATATCCTGATATGCTTTTTGAGTTAATTATAGAGATGTTATTCCCTTCTTTAGACAGTTTCCACGTTCGAGGGTAGTCGACTGAAAAATAATCGTTAGAAAAGTTTTTAGTTTCTTCAGAATTATTACTAGCTATAGGATCCCAGTTCTTAATAACAAAAAACACAAGAAAAGCAATGATGAAAGGGAACAGAATTTTTATTGATTTGCTCATTTTAGCATTCACCGTATTCCTTATTGTCTGATTTATTTAAGGTAAATTGTGTATTAAAGAACGTCCTCGTTTTTCTCTAGTTATGAGATTTTGTTCTACTGCTTTATCGATATAACTTCGTCCGCCATAGACATCATTGTTATCCAACTTACTTTGAAGGGTGGTTACATTAATATTTGGATTTTCCTTAACTAACTCAATGATTTTACTAAATACAAAAGACTCATATGAAGGGAAGTCCTTACATTGTATCTTTTTTGTTTTTAATCTAGTTATATCCCGATTGTATGGCTCGACATCTGCGTTGAATAATTTTCGTGAAATAGCATCTATCGCTTTTTCACAAATTTCTATTGCCTTATCAAATTGTCCGCGTTTTTCAAGTATCCATAGCAGATGGTCATAGTAAGCTGTTCCTCGAGGAATAAACTTTTCATGAATCTCCAAGTAAATACTTAAAGCTTTTTCCTCATGTTCATTCATCTCAAGTCGTTGAGCTTCATCGTACATAGGGAAGTAAATTTCATGATCTAATTCCCATTGTTCAGGCTTCTTGATCTGAAATGATAATCCTTCTGGAGCTCCATACTTATACCACTCTTCTAATTCAGGGTCACTCTCAGGATCTTTCGTCCATTTATTTAATCGATCCATAAAATCATCAGTAGACGGAAGTTCGTCTACTTCTATAGGAATCCATTTTTTCTCCAAAGTTATTCCCCCTGACGATCCCCGGGCTTACGATCCTTCTCTTTCTCTCTCAAGATACTCCATATTTTCCGCATTTCTTCACGACGTTCTTCCGGAGCGTTTAGGTAATCTTTAAAAAAGATCCCGTATTCAGGATTGTTAATAAAGGCTTCGAATTCTGCCTGTTCTTTTTCATCAAAATCAATTGTTCGACCTGAAAAACGAGGTTTGTCAGTTCGTCCTAATAAATAATCTGCGTCAACATCATAAAGATCAGCAAGTTTCGATAACATACCAGTGTCGGGGTCTCGGTAGTCACGTTCATAATTAGAGAGTACGGTATTGGTTATCCCTAATCTTTCAGCAACGTACATCTGAGACCAACCTCTTTTTTCTCGTTCCTTTTTTAAACGACTCCCTAAACTCATAAATACATACCGCCTTGTTTATCTTCTTACGTTAAATCATAACAACATTTCACGTTCCGTTAAACATAATCCACAAAAAGTTAAATTAATAGTTGACTTACACTATACGTGGAATTATAATGAAAACAACCAATCAACTTTACGTGGAATTGAGGTGATACAGAATGGAACTGTTTGAAAGAATTAGAGTTGTTCGTCAATCAAAGGGAATCACACAAACTTTTGTAGCAACTGAAACGGGGTTGACGATCTCTAATTATAATATGAAAGAGAATGGAAAAAGAACAATTTCTGCAAATGAACTGGAGTTGATAGCGAAGGCTTTAGGAGTACCGATTGCAATTTTTTTTGAAGAAAAAATCCACGAAAAGTTGAATGCTGAAAGTGCTTTGTCATCCGAACGAAAGGAGGTGGGGTAGTTGAGCAAGTGCCCACGCTGTAGTAACAGCGAGATAAGTGAGATGGACAACTATTGCAGAATATGCGGTTTGAATCTTAAGGGAGAAGCCGCCGCGGGAACGGCGGCAATTCTTGAAGAACAACTGCAGTTGCTTGAAACTCGTAAACGTCGTGTTGAAATGAGGATCACTGATCCGGAAGCACGCCAGCGGATTTTAGCTGCTTTAGAAGCTCGTTGTTGTTCTGTTCGATCATTACTGCAACAGATTTAATGATTGCTTCAAAGGCAAGTTCATTCCATTCAGCACTAAAATTGTTTGATTGTCCTATTTCAGAAGTCGAATCAAGGCGATTTAAATGATCTGTATAAAACTCACTCATACCAATCTGGCTCAGAATTTCATGATTTAATCCAATCTTTTTCAAACTCTATCTCTCCTTTCTGCAATGTGATCTAGACAATCCCATTTTAGCAGATATTAGGAGGTGCAACACGGAAGGAGGTCATCTAATTGGAACACAACTTGCAGGACATTAAAGAGATTCACGAGACACGAGATCCTAAGGAAGCAAATCAGCTACTGCAAGATGGCTGGGTGATCAATTACATTAACCACGAGCCAAGCCGTAGCCGTTATGTTCTTGTGAAATTTAAATAAGGGAGGCTATCTAATGTCTACCAATATTTTTAAAATGGATTTCGATGTCGAGTTACTGCAGAAGATGATCAATACGGTAGTTGCTGATGCAGTTGATAAAGCAATCGAACGTCACGCTTTTAAAAATTCCCTGCCACCAGTGCTTACTAAAGCTCAATTGATGGACCTATTTGATATTAAGGGCACGAAGGCGACAGAATTACTCAATCGAAAAGATTTCCCTGTGATCCGTGATTTTGGTCGCCCTAGAGTACCAACAAACTCATTGATGATTTGGATTGATGAACATACAGACTGGGTACGAGAAAATGCAGGTGAAAAATCACGATTAAAGAAAGGTGTTGCATAGCGATGCGATTCCGTTGGCTGAAGCAAACATCACGATCAGCTTGCATCTATGCTGTTGTTATCCGGAGCCATGTAAAAGGAATGGAGATAGAGGCAGCTTTGAAGGTTTCACTCCCGAAATATGCGGTCAATCCGGAATCAATCTCTCAATTGGAGCACAGGCGGTTGATGAGGGATGCAAGGGCTGAGCTTAAAAGGATAGAAGAAACCCGCCGGATCGGTACCAGCGGCCGGCGGATGAGGGGATAAGGGGTGGAGTAAAACTCTTAACTACATATTACTGCTAGTAACTCCATCTTCCTATTCCAATCTGGAATAAACGGGAGGTGAAATGAAATTGAAATTTGGTGCAATCATGCAAGCTTGTCGGGAACGAGCAGGATTAAGTCAAGAGGAAATGGCTGAACGCCTACACAGATCGCAGAGTTGCATTAGCAAATTCGAGAAAGATCGTAAAGTTCCTGACATGCAAACATTTCTATCGTGGGTAGACGCGACTGGCGCAAAGGAAGTTGCTGTAGCGTTCCTTTGCGGGATGGACGGGCTTAATATCATGCAAAATCTAATGACTTTAATAGGAGGGTGATGGATTTGAACAGAGAGGTTTTAGCAGCGGAAGCGCTGGCAGCTGGACAAGCAGCTGAACATAACTTGCAGATGATTACGCGGGAACCGGAGCGGATGGTATCTTCCAAGAAATTAGTGGACGGTATCACTTATCTGAACACTATGATCAAATTCGCGGAAGCAGAAGTGCAAATGAAAAACGACCGCCGGCCAGGGCAGTCGCGTTTGAGAACTCATCTAAAGAATCTCGTTGTGTTTATTTTACGTGACGATAGCCAGAAGGGCAAGGGGGAAATTGCCTGATGGACCGTCGTTGGAAAGCCTTACTCTATATTTTTCAAAATACACCGCGGTTAGAGCCGCTCCTAACAACACAATACATGAACCCGAAGAAAGGGATTCTTCATATTCAAAGGCTTCGGGTAGCAACGAAAGGCTGGTCACAGTCGGAGAAGTTCATGATGGCTCTGGCACTGCACCTATATAGCGAATCTAACAAAGTGAATCTATCGGATATGGATTACCTGGACTTTCATCACAAGGGAGTAGCCTTCGAGGCGCTACGCATTCGGTTTAATAACTATTAAAAGGAGTAATTAACTATGAATATGAAATCAACTGGAATTGTTAGAAATGTGGACGAGCTTGGACGGGTTGTAATTCCAAAGGAGTTACGCCGCACGTTGGGGATCGGTGAGAAGGATCCACTTGAGATCTTCACTTATGGAGAACAGATCATTCTTCGCAAGTATGTACCAGGTTGCGTTCTCACCGGCGATACAGAGGATCTAATTGATTTCAAGGGTAAGTTGGTCAGCAAGGCAGCGATTCGAGAGATGGCAGCTGCAGCAGGGATTCAAAAATAGACAGGCTTCGGCCCTGTCTCCCGGCGTCGGACGGTTTTTATAACCTTTTCTCCGTTCGGCGTCGAGAGATGCGGCTGACGCATCAATATCTAGAAAGGAGGATATTCAATGGGAGTTAATGTGATTCAGTGTCTAACAGTGGTTAGCAATCCGACCCGGATCTTCGAGGTTGGGACCGAGCTTGGTGGCCGAGAAGTGATCGAAATCAAGCAGGTAGGGTATGAGCACGATAATGGGGTCTTTTCTGAGTTCCATGTGCTAGACGAGAATAATGAACTTATTGCTAGTATTGAAAATTGTCCAGTGATTCTGGACTGGAAAGTGATTGTCGAAGACGGACCGGCGGAGGTGGCAAATGGGCGAGATTACGGAAATGATCTTGGACGGGCTGCTGTGTGAGACTTGCGGCAGCTATATAGACGGCGATGAGACTGGCTATCCTCGTAAATGCGAGGACTGTGAAAACGAAAAATGACCCGCTGCAACGGGTCATGTCTGGTACTTAATTAATTTTCTTGCCCCTATCGTAGCAGATGGGGGCGCATCATACAAGAGGGAGGGGCTGGAATGAACAAGGCTTACTCGACCTACTCAGTTGATCTGAGCGATCAGAATGTTGAAACCACTATCGAGCCAGAAACGCCATTTCTTCCGCCGATGGTCACATTAAAGGGAAGTTTCGGTTCAATTCAAATCTATGCCGCAAACGAGCAGCTGGCGGAGATCGAATATGCTCTTCGGACCTATCTGGATGGTATTCGATATCCAGAAACTCCGGAACAGCAAGTTATCTTAAATCATGAAATCAATCAATCTATAGAGGAGGACATTGCATGACAAAGCAAGAGATTGTTAATCGGTTGTTGGAGTTGCCTGGGCAGATCGCATCTGTGGAATACACAGTTCTTGAAGCAGATAGACAGGTGGTACTAGCTAAGGAGTTTCTGCAGCAAAAAGAGGATGACTTGCTACTCGGTAATGTGATCGATGGGAAAAACGCTGAGATTCGCGCTGCCCAAATGCGTCAGCATACTGAATATGAGCGACAAAATCTCGATAATGCAGAGCTGCACTTGAAAAATAATGTCACCAGACTCGTTAGATTGCGCGACGAGTTCAAGGCGCTGCAGGCTGTCGCTAGTCTGCTCCAAGGGGGTGCAGCATGAAAAAAATCATCTTAGAGCGTTTGACGCTCCGTAATTTTAAAGGGTTTCGTGAATTTATCCTTTCTACCAACGGCGGGAACGTAGATGCGTTCGGTGACAATGGTACAGGTAAAACGACCATATTTGACGCATTTACGTGGCTCCTGTTCGGCAAGGACAGTGCCAATCGTTCAGAGCAATTGTTTGAAATCAAAGAACTGGATTCTTTTGGAAATGTTTTACGGCATAAATTGGAGCACGAAGTGGAGGCGGACCTTCTGGTCAATGGACGGCGCCGGACGTTCCGCCGAATTTATTCCGAGAAATGGACAAAGAAACGTGGTTCTGCTACCGATTCGTTCGAAGGTCACACGACGGATTATTACATTGACGGTGTTCCTGCTAAAAAATCGGAGTACGATTCTGAGGTTGATTCTCTCATTAAAGAGGATTTATTCCGACTCTTAACTAGTCCGGGATTTTTCAATGAACAGCTTAAAAAGGAGGAGCGCCGAAAGGTGCTACTTGAGATCTGTGGCGATATTACTGATGCTGAGGTCATTCATTCTAATCCGAAACTCAGCCGGCTGCCGGCTATTCTCGGTGATAGGGACGTAGAGAATCATCGTAGAACCGTCGCCGCTAAATGCAAGGACATTAATAAAGAGATCGGCGAATTGCCGATCCGGATAAGTGAAGCACAGCGGAGTCAGCCAGACATTTCAGGGCTGGACGAAGAGCTTCTCCTGGAGGATATCGATGATCTTCGTTCCCGGATCAAGACCAAAAATGAAGAGTTGATCCGGATCCAGAACGGTAGTGAGTCTTCTGTTAAAGAGATGCGGATACGTGAGATAGAAAGTGAATTGCTTACTATTCAAAGCCGACTGCAGTCGAACGTTTTGGACAAGGTTGCGATTAAACGCGATGAGGTTAACCGGCTGCAATCCGAATTTGATTCTATTCGTCGGAAGATTGATGACAATCAGCATCGTATCAGACAGAACGAACGTACTATCGAATCGCGTAATCAAGAAGCTGAGCGTTTAAAGGCCAAATGGAACGAAGTCAATGCTCAAGAATTTGAACATCATCATGACGAAAATTGCCCTGCATGCGGCCAGGCCCTACCTACTGAACAGATTCAGGAAGCTCATGTCAAAGCGATGTCTTCCTTTAATCTCGGGAAAGCCCATCGGTTGGAGCAAATTAGTGCCGAAGGCAAGGCGGCCAAGGACGAGGTACGTCATTTTGAACATGATAACGCCCGTTTGATGGATGAGATTGAGCGGATCAGCAGCCAATCTACAAATTTACAGGAACGTCTAGTAAATGCTGAAGCAGAGCTATCAGCACTTAGGTCTGGATTACAGGATCCAAAGTCAGATCCCGAATACCAACGATTACTGGAGGAGAAGGATGCTGTTCGTAGCGAGCTTGCTCAACTCAATGATTCGCTAAAATATGAGGTTTCACGTGTCCAGCAAGAAATTAGGGAACTACAGGCACACCTCGATACCTTAGAAGTAGAAAAGGCGAAATTTGCCCAGGTTCGAAAGACTGAAGAACGGATAGCGGAACTTGAACAACAGGAGCGGGAGCTTGCAGCAGAGTATGAACGACTGCAAGAAGAGCTTTTTCTTACGGAAGAGTTCACTCGGTCTAAAGTGGCTTTGTTGGATTCGAAGATCAATTCCAAATTCAAGTATGCCCGATTCCGACTCTTTGAGGATCAGCTTAATGGCGGAGTAAAAGAGGTCTGTGACACGCTCTACAATGGTGTTCCTTATGATGGTGGGCTGAACAATGCCGCTCGGATTAATGTAGGGTTGGATATTATCAACACCTTAAGCGAGCATTACGGCTTTTCAGCCCCGATCTTCATTGACAATGCCGAGGCGGTGACGCAGTTGATCGATACGGACGCCCAAGTGATTCGGCTAATCGTGTCTGAGTCCGACAAGAAGCTTCGGGTGGAGACGAAAAATAGCAGCATGCAGGAGGCGATTTAATTGACAGCACAAAAACAGGCTGCCGTAGCAAAGCAGGAACCTACTCAGTCAGAGCGGTTCATGGCGAAAGTTATTTCCGAGTTTGGTTCCAATGTGGGCGAAGTTGCGCTGACAGATTTTCAGAAGCGCCTTGCGCAAAACTATTTCATTGCCCTGGACTCGGTGCTTAAGACAACCGAGGAAAAGCGGCTCAAGAAGTCGGAGAAATACCGCGATTCTTTGCCAGTTACTTGGGCAAATGTGAATATGGACAAGTTGGCGCGGGATGTGGTGGCCTACGCCAGAATTGGATTTGACCCTTCTCAGCCAAATCACATCAATCTAGTCCCCTTCAAAAATAACAACACAAGTAAGTACGACATCGGATTTATAGAAGGGTACCGGGGGTTGGAATTGAAGGCTGTTAAATACGGCTTGGAGGTTCCAGATCATGTGACCGTAGAACTTGTCTATTCCTCTGATTATTTCGTTCCTATCAAGAAAGATGCTAATCATCCTCATGAAGGGTATGAGTTCGAGATCAGGAATCCTTTTGACCGTGGGAAAATTGTGGGCGGATTTTATTTCCACTCATTTTTAAAGTATCCGGAGAAGAACAAGCTGGTCATGATGACGATTAAGGAGATCGAAAAAAGGAAGCCCGACCATGCGAGTACGGAGTTCTGGGGCGGCCAGAAGGACAAGTGGGAGAATGGGAAAAAAGTCGGAACGGAGACGGTTGAAGGTTGGTACGAGAAGATGTGTTGGAAAACCGTCTACCGTGCGGCCCATAGTGATATTACGATCGATAGTCAAAAAATCGATGATGATTATCGACGCTTGAAACAGATGGAGAGTGATTTTGCCGAAGCAGAGATTGAACATGAGATTAGTGCTAACGCGAATAGGGATATTATTGATATCACGCCTTCAGGAGGAAATGAAGGTGACTCCGATAAGGATGAATCCTCTACTCGTACGACTACTGAACAACGCGAAATGGATTTTGAAATAGATTCAGACGATATCCCTCCAATAGACGGAGGGGGGCCGGAAGACTGGTGATAGATATTCAATGTCTTGGTTCCAGCAGCGCGGGAAATGCCTATCGGATTACCGATGGGCAAACGTCCCTACTGTTGGAGGCAGGATTTCCTTTTAAGTCGTTACAGCAGGCTCTTAATTTCAAAATGTCAGGCATTTCCGGATGTCTCATCAGTCATGAGCATGGTGATCATAGCAAGGCGGCTAAAGATGTAATGAAAGCAGGCATTCCTATATATACAAGTCAGGGGACGGCAGACGCCCTGGGTCTCTCAGGACACCGTTTGAAGCCTATTAAGGCACACAGTCAATTTGAGATCGGCACATGGACAATTAAGCCGTTCGAGATCGAACATGATGCTGCGGAACCGCTAGGGTTCGTTCTGGCTAACACAGCAGGAGATAAGCTTGTATTTCTGACTGACACCTACTATTGCAGATACCGATTCGCAGGACTGACACACATCATGGTTGAGTGCAATTATTCAATTGATATTGTTAATCAGCGGGTGACCTCAGGGGAACTGCATCCAGGACAAAAGAAACGGCTGCTACGCTCTCATTTCGGACTAGAGCATGTAAAAGGCTTCTTGAGAGCTAATGACATCAGCAAGGTGCAAGAGATTTGGCTGTTGCATCTATCAGACGGTAATAGCGATGCTGATAGATTTAAGCGAGAGATTATGGAGACAACCGGTAAACTGGTCCGGGTGGCTGACCGATGATTCAGGATGACAAGCCACTCTTGCGCAGCATGATGGGCAAGCAAATTTGGAAACTAATGCGGACTGATGAGGAGAAGTTTAAACGGGAGACTAGGGCATACTTCGCCCTAAGGTATCCTGGATGGACGGTTGTAAAGGTTAAGTATCCGATTGTATTTCTTAGAGACGATAGGGGGGCATGAGCATGGATGAGAGTGTTGTTCAACTAGATTTGTTTGATCTGGAACAACCTGCAGAGAAATCTTTCAAACAACCAGTGCGAAGCTCTCCTTTAAATGGCATGTACTACGAACGCAGTTCAAGGAAATTTGTTTCATTTGTTCAGGGACGTCGGCACTTTGAGGTTATTCCTAGCCGGTGTTTGGGTGACAAGGCGTGGAAAGAAAAGATTATGAAGGAGCGTGTGATATGAGTACGATGACACAGGAAGAAAAATTAGCACAAACAACAGAAATCGTTAAATTTCTTACCGAGAAAAATGATGAAGCAAAGGAGGCGGGTTTTGAACAACATGCCCATTTTGTTATGAGCGTTGCATATACACTTGGTTCTTTGATCGGATATGATCTCAAGCCTACTGGCTATGGGCCGATACTAGGGGCGGTTATTGAATCACTCACAGAAGGATTGCAGTCAGCTGCCACTCATAAGGGTGTAAAAGGGACTTTCGTTAAGATCGTTCGAGATTGATGTAAGTAGGGGGATGAGCATATGCCCGAAGGCAGTTACCCTTTTCCGATGTACTCCGGACTGCTGGAACATAGACATTACAAAAAGATAGGATCAGCAATTTGGCTGTTCCTTTGGTGCATCAGCTCCACGACGAAGGAAGTCGAAAAGGACGGTATTGTCTGGGGCATCGTCCTTGGGAATAAGCCTATCAAAGTTAGTGATTTGGAAGAAGAATTTGGAGTTTCAAATCGGACGATTCGATCATGGATAAAAACGCTCGAAGATCATCAATACATACGAGTCACCAGAGCGCCATATGGACTTATCTTTACGGTTCGAAACTCCAAGAAATTTAAAATCAGATCGGAAGAAAACTACCACTCTGGTCAGGATGATAGGCAATATTCTGCCGATCTGAACGATAGAGATAGGCAGGAAAGTTCCGATCTCGCGGCAGAAAACTGCCGATCTAATAAAGATATTACAGAGATAAATAATGCTGTTGCTGTTGTTGACCCAGAAACCATTTTAAAACTTGCTCATGAGGTTGAGATTTACTTTTGTCAGAAGAGAGGTTCAGGTTTTAATGTTTCGACAGGGGATTTCGAGAAAATCAAACAACTCGTTGCTACCGGCATTCCACTGGAGGTCGTGAAGCGGAGTATTGATAAATCCTTCGCTGAATATAAACCTAAGCACTCTTGGGACAAAATCAATAGCATGGCCTTCTGCATCCCTCGCTGCCTTGACGAGTGGGCAAAAATGCAGGTGGACGACTCCATAACCGATGGCGCGTGGCCGAACCGCCCGGTCGCCCTTGGACCATCTCCACAACAGGGCTATCGTAGTAAGAAACAAGAACAAATCGACAACTTGAGACGGATTATGCAAGAGGAGGATAACAAGCATGCGTAAGGGCGAGATTGCCAAACTCTTGATGATACTGGTTGAAAATTACCCGAACTTTGATGCTAGTGAGACGAGCGTCGATCGACACCTGAAATACCTTCATGATTTCCCTTTTGATATTGCTGTTCGGAATGTTGAAGAGCACATCCGGACGAGTAAGTATCCGCCGAACATCGCGGAGATTCGCGGGAGCCTAGGGGAGCAAATTGAGCGCGACCGGATGAAGGCTGCAACGGATGAATATTTCGCTAATCGCAAGCGAGCACGGGAGCAAGCTTGTCCGCCGCCACCAGGCTGGAAGGAGGCCATTCATGCAAAACTTGGCCGCTGCTGAATTTGCTTTGCCCATGCCGCATTCGTTGGCATCTGAGTGCGCTGTTCTCGGTTCGATTCTGATCGAGCCTGCAGTATATGAACAGGCGGAGGCACTGTCGCCGGAGGCTTTTTTTCACGAACCACATCGGGTAATATTTCGGCGCATGCGGGACTTGTCTGACGAAGGGCAACCGATTGATCTGGTGACATTAACCTCCTGCCTGCAAGACCACGGCGAGCTGGAGAGTATAGGCAATGTGACTTACCTTTCTAAACTGGCTCACTCAGTGCCTGAAACCAAAAACATTGAATCATACGTTGCTGAGGTGCAGTCCAAGTTCGTGGTCCGGGATTATATCCAGTCTAACTGGGCAGGTATTCAGGCTGCCGTTGCCGGGGAAAATCTTCAAAGTCTTGTGACATCGGCTCAACATGTAGCGACGACCCTGGCTGATCGTACGGCACCGAAGAAAGATTTCAAGCGGATTAACGATGTCTTGATCGAAGTTATCGAGTCGACTGAGAAGAAGTCCGAAGTCTTCAAAACTGGGAAGGTCACTGGGATTGAGACTGGTTATACTGACCTCGATGCAATCCTTGGTGGTCTGCAGAAGAACGATCTGATTATCGTCGCTGCTCGTCCTTCCGTGGGGAAGACAGCATTCGCACTGAACATCGCCCAGAACGTCGCCGCACGAATTTCAGAGTCGGTTGCAATTTTTAGTTTGGAAATGTCCGCTGAGCAGTTAGTTACCAGGATGGTCAGCGCCGAAGGCCACATCGATGCAAGCAATCTTAGGATGGGCGATATGGGCGCTGAAGATTGGACAAAGATGGCCGATGCAGCTGGAGTGTTAGGCGGAACAAATATTTTGATTGACGACACGCCAGGTATCACGGTCCATGAAATAAGGGCAAAATGCCGGCGTCTTAAGAAAGAGGAAGGTCTCGGACTAATTGTCATCGACTACCTGCAGCTGATTGCCGGATTAGGCAAAGGACGCGGGGGTGAGAACCGACAGCAGGAGGTTTCAGAGATCTCCCGTACACTGAAGTTAATTGCCCGTGAACTGGAAGTGCCGGTTATCGCATTATCACAGCTCAGTCGTGGAGTCGAACAGCGTCAGGACAAGCGTCCAATGATGTCCGACCTTAGGGAATCGGGTTCCATCGAACAGGACGCCGATATCGTTGCCTTCTTGTACCGTGATGATTACTACAACCAGGACGTTGAGAAGAAAAACATTATCGAGATTATCATCGCCAAGCAGCGGAACGGCCCAGTAGGAACGGTCGAACTAGTCTTCCTGAAGCAATTTAATAAATTCGTCAATTACGATCGGGTTCATACGGATCCGGGACCGCAGCCACCGCCGCAGCACAAGGTAACGGACATTAATAAACGCCGTTGGGCGTAAGGGAGGAAGGATATGGGGAAGCAAACACGGCCAACAAGGCCAACACGTAAGCAAAAAGAAGAAATGAAAGCCTGGAAGCTTGTACCTGAAAATTGGTTAGTTGTACAGGATACGCCGTCAGAGATGATATTGGTTAGTAAAGGTGGTCTCAAGAAAAGAGTCATCAGGAGAGGTGCGTAATGAGTACTCCTTGGAGCAAGTGGAGCGTGTACGAGTATATGCGGCACACTTATATGCGATCGGGGCGCTGGCCAGACTTGCCAGAGTTGGTAGACAAATTTCCAACGGTACCGCCGGCAGAGATTAAAGAGGGCATGGAAGAATTCGAACTTACCCTCACGATCGGGGGCAATCGAATTGCGAGATAATGCATTAGTCGATCCGTATTATCAGGACATTCCATGGGATATCATTTACGACGATGATGGTCAGCCAATCGGTGAAGTTTTTGTTTTACCAGGTGATGCAAAGAAGGAGGGATTACCTTATGGTAATTCAATTTACCGTATACGGCGAGCCGGTTGCCCAAGGGCGGCCAAAGTTTAGTACGGCAGGTGGGTTCCCAAAAGCTTATGATCCTGCTAAGTCTCGGGACTATAAAGATTACGTCCGTTTGGCTGCAACGGAGTACGCTCCAAAAGTACCGCTGGAGGGACCGGTCGGGATGGTGCTAACGGTTTACAGGTCAACACCAAAGAGCTTCAGTAAAAAGCGGGCGGTAATGGCTGAGGCAGGACAAATTCAGCCGACAACTAAGCCGGACGTCGACAATTATCTAAAAGGTGTCAAGGACGCACTGAAAGGAATCATCTGGAGAGATGACAGTCAGGTCGTTGAGGTGTTCGCTCGGAAGCGATATAGTGCAAGACCACGCATTGAAGTCAAAATTAAGGAATTATCATAAAAAATCATGAGGGGAAAGTGATTGGGTATGGTAAAGAATTTCGCAAAATTCACAGCAACAATGGGCAAAGGCATCAAAGTTGGTGATTCGGACGTTGAAATTAAGCTGACACTTCCGTTAAAAGTAGTTCAAGAGAATTTTATGTTTCTTAGTACTAACCAAGGTGAGAAGATTAATGTTTTCTTAGGTGATCCACAGGTCGCTTGGGATTTTGATGAAGACGAAGAAGATATGTATAAGACTTATACCGGTGGTCGCCATGTTACTGCAGATGCTTCAGGAGTGGTTACTTCTGTTCAGCAGCCAGCTGAGGAAAAGGACGATAATCAAACTGAATTATTCGCCGAAGATGGGTCTGTACATGAAACTGATGCAGAAGCGGATAATGATCAAGTTGGTGAACAATCCGGAGAACAGGATGGAGGTCCTCCTGCAGAAGGCGAGCTGGATGATTATGAACAAGAGGTACTTAACGCAATGGACAAGTATGACGAACCAGGGGAAATGACTTTCGAAGAAGACAAATCTTCTGATGAGCAGGGATCTGATCAGAACGATGTCATCTCAGAGGATGATCAAGCAGCTGGTGAAGAGGTTGAGATCAGCAAGGAACAACTCGAGGAGTTCATTCTCCAGCAGCGCCCAACCTTCCCGGAATTTGATCTTGATTTCGCAGACTTACTTAAGAAACGTCGAGATGGCTCCACATGGTTAGGGTTGTCTAAGGAACTAGGTATTCCGAGCAGTCAACTTAATACCAAGTACCGCAAGTATAAGGATAAGGTCAAGCAGATGATGAAGGACAATGGAGCAGCGTAAACGGTAGGACAGTAAAAATCGAAGGGCCCTTTGCGGCCCTTTAACCGAACATATGATCTTGTGGGGGATGAAGGATGAAAAACACTTTAGGAGACTTGAATAATCACCTGTTCGCTCAGCTTGAGAGGTTAAGCGATGAGGATCTGAATGGAGAAAAACTGGCTGATGAAATCAACAGAGCGAAGGCAGTGACAAACGTTGCCTCACAAATTATTGCCAATGGCTCTCTTGTGTTGGAGGCAAGAAGGCTTGCGGATGATAGAATGAACGCGGACACTAAGATTCCTAAAATGCTTGAAGGTGGCAGCTAATGCATCGCTGGACGAATGAACAGAAACAGTATATTCGTGAGATAGCACAAGGTAGGTATAACTCTGAAATTGTTGATTTGTTTAATTATAGGTTTGAAACTGAAATCTCTGAAAGTCAAATTAAAAACTTCAAGGCTAATAACAAAATAAGAAGTGACGTCCCAAGGAAACGGATAACTGGTGATGAGGGTTTGTTCACTCAAGAACAAAAAGAATTTATCCAAAGAAATGTTGATGGTCGCTTGAACCAAGAACTTGCTGAACTTGTCAATAAAGAGTTTAATCTGCAGATCTCGACCAAGCAAATGAAAGCATGGAAGCACAATCGAGGATTGTCGAGCGGATTGAGAGGTTCTGAAGGGCAGGATCCTCCCAACAAAGGAACAAAGGGACTATACAATGTTGGAGGCAACCGGACTTCATTTAAGAAGGGGCAGCAGGCGCTGAATTACAAACCCGTGGGTAGTGAGCGCATCGATCGGGATGGATATACGCTCATCAAAGTTTCGGATGAAGGCCTTTGGAACAAAAGATGGCGACATAAGCACAAGGTGATCTGGGAAGAAAAGCATGGTCCAATTCCGAAGGGTCATGTAATTCTCTTTGCAGATCAGAACAGACGTAATATTAGCTTAGACAATTTAATCATGATCAAGCAAAGCCAGCTTTCGGTTTTGAATAAAAAGGGCTTGCTCCATAATGATGCTGAGCTCACAAAGACCGGCATAATTATGGCGGACATATATCTAAAAATTGGTGAAAGAAAGAGACGGAAGAAATAGTTCTTCGAAGGAGATCATTGACTATGAACAATCATCATAAACCGTTGACCCGCCGCCAAGCCGAGGTTCTGCAATTCATAAAGTCTTTTGTATCTAAAAATGGTTATCCACCTACGGTCCGAGAGATCGCCGATCATATGCATTATCAATCCGCTTCGACAGCGTTTCAGTTGCTTGAGGTATTGGAGAAGAAAGGTTATATCACCAAGAGTGATAGTCCTCGAACAATCAAAGTAATTGAACAGGAGGGTTTAAAAAAATCTGAGGGTTACGGAAGAAATGACGTTTCCAGAATGAAGGCAGCCCTTCAGAACATTTTAGACATTTCTACGGATGAGTTCTCTAGGTCACAAGCTCGGTATGGATTGAACTTAGGAGGTAAGCCATGAAAGCCATTACCATCATTCAACCCTGGGCAACATTGATCGCGTTAGGGGAGAAAAAGTTTGAAACACGCAGCTGGCGGACTAATTACCGCGGATCACTAGCAATACATGCTGGCAAAAAGATTGACCGGGGAATATGCGAGCAGGAGCCATTCCGAAGCGTACTTGCCAAATACGGCTACACGGCGGACAACCTGCCGATAGGGGCGGTGGTTGCCGTAGCCAATCTAACTGAGTGCTGTCAAATTGAAAGACTTACAGATTCGGACGTGGAAATACCACCCGTTAAATTACATTACTCAAACGGGAGAGTTCAGGGGTGGTTCGGATACCTAAAAGAAAATAAAGAATTAATTTTTGGGGATTACACAGATGGTCGCTACGCCTGGGAGCTATCCGATGTTCAACAGCTGCCGGAGCCGATCGAAGCGAAAGGCATGCAAGGACTCTGGAATTGGGAGTATTCTAGTTTAGCTTAATAATTTCCACAATTTCAAAGACAGTATCCTTAAGTGAAGTCATTGTTAGGTATCTTTTTGAAGCGGGTGTGTAATTTCCAATTGAAGAGACTACCAAACCGTTTGGATACTTAGTTATACCTGAATCTATCTGCCCAGGTGAAATATTATGTGTCGAATCATTTCTAAGTTTTTTAAACTCAATAAATCTGTCTGATTCAATAATAGTATTTAGTCTGTTAGATCTGAGGGGATCTATTTCCTGTAGTTTTTTTATCAAGTTTTTGTTAAAAGATACTTTTCTCATTTTTATTCCGTAATTTATAGAGACTATGTGAGCGATAGTGTCCAAGGCAGAGAAAGCTTTAAAAAGTAAAACTTCGGAGTAGTATTCAAATCCTGCTTTGTTAGACCATTGTTGTTGTTCATTAAAATGAGGAAAATACTTGTTGCTTAAATTATCGTAGTAAGGTTCATCTGGGATATTCTTCTGGTAATAAAACGAGGCCATTATGTAACTGAAATTCAGTTCCTTTAGACGTTGGGCCAATATACGTGCCCAGGTGCTAATTTCAGTGAACTCCTCATCTAAAGCTGTAAACTCTGGACGAATTAAATCTGAATCGCGGAATCTGAAGTAAGTTGACAACGTTCTTAATTGCTCCATTTCTTCTGAAGTTGGAAAAGAAATGTCATACATTTGATTACCTCCAAAAAAATATAAACCCCCATAACCTGGCCGGGCGCGGGGGTCAATCGGTAAATGTTTCCTTCATTCTCATTCAAATATAGCATACAAAGGGGAATGAGGGGAATGGCGATGGCATGGGAACAGGGGGAACTTTTCCCGAAGGCATCTGAGCAGGAGATCCAGCGCACTAAATTCCTGCTCGGCAAATATACAAGTATGATTTCCTTGATGAAGGACTTTGAAGGATATGAACAGGAGCTGAGGCAGGTGGCCATTGATGGAGAAGTGTCACGTCGCATCGATCAGGAAGATCTTCATGCCGATAAGACAGCAAACGCAACGATTATGATTGAGAAACAGCGCTGGGTATATCAGCAATACAGTTTCTATACCAAGCAACTTTTTAGGGCGTGGGGACTTATTCAGGACCCTGATGAACAGCGGGCAGTTGAATATCGTTACATTCAAGGGTACTCATATAAGGAGACGTTGCTTTTCTTCCGGCGCAGCCTATCTGACAGCACGATCCGGAGGAAGATTGACGATGGCACGAAGAGCATGGCCAATTCTCTTAAGTTGATGGGATTTTTCGAACATGATAATGCAAGTTTTAATTAGTTAATAGATCACATATAACAAAGGGGACGTACAAATGTAATGAACGATTATTTCCTAGATTACGACAAGATCAATACTATTATTATCAAAAGATAGCATTTTTTAACTTTACAATTATATCAATATAATGGATAATACAGGTATTACAAGGAAAAAGGAGGAATTTTAAAAATGAAGAAAATAGTTATGCTTTTTGCCGCCATTATCTTAATCTTTTCATCTATTGGAACTGTCTCTGCTGATTATGGGTCTTCACACTTAGGAGAAACAAATGATGTTATTAGTTGTTCAGAATACGATGGAGATATTAGATATGAATATGATGAAAATGGAAATCCAATTAAGAAAATTGTTTCGATTAAAGATACAGAAAAATATGCAGAATCTCAGGGATTCACTCTTCCCTCACCTGATGCAGAAATAGAATTAATTTTCCCAATTAACACGATCATTAATGATAACCAAGCCTATGAAACTACATCTTCTATTTCTCCACTAGCGGGAAATGATTTTTACATCAAGAAAGTTTCTGGCCCAACAAAAGCGTGTGGGTCTAATGTAATTAGAAGATCTATTTATTCAGCTCCTGGTGGTACAATGACCGTTTCGGAGGGCATCAGTGCAAGTTTTAGTGCTTCTGTTAATATAAGTGCAGCAGTAGTATCAGCAGGTGTTAATTTTTCGGTAACAAGTTCATTCAATGTTTCAGACTCACAGACAGTATCTATTCCATCTGGAAAGAGTTCTGCTGAGGTTACAGCTCGACCAATTTTAGATGTGTATAGTTTTGAGATATGGGAGAAGGATTTATTTTTTGATGATTACGTTGGAAACGGATCAGCTTACAAGCCAGTTGGAGTATGCTTCCAAGTAGTTTATTATTAAACGGATTGTCAAGCTAGTACGACGATTACAGTAAAAAATAATGGGGCTGCCAGTAGTTTTTCTGGACAGCCCCTATCTCGTTACTATATTAATTACTTCTGCAATAATCGAAATAAACCTATAGAAAATAATATTCCTCCAAATAAGCGATAGCTAATGATATAGGACTCCAGATGAACTTTTATATCCTCGGAGTCCACTGAACCACCAACATTTTTAATAAATTCAAATACCTTATCGTCTCCCATATTAGCTGAATTTAAAATGAAGTATGCTCCCACCGTAGCTAATAATAATGATATTATTCTTACAATAATGTCCTTTTTAAAATGATGAATCATAGTATTTCCTCCTACTTTCAAGGTTGTTATTGTTTATTGTATCATAAAATATGGTAAAGATGGTCTTTGATTTACTATAATGCCTTGTCACGTTGTTCGATAACTCATCATCACAAGAATATTTTGACTACAATCTGACCATAACTTGAACATAAGTTGAGCACCACGTGACGGATTTTCCGTGATACATTAGGAGCATAGAAAAAGGCGGGATGAAACGCACGGCCGCATGAATGCGGCATTTTACCGGGGCGTAACTCTTCTCGCTTTTTTCGTCCTAGAAGGTGCTTGGTTATCGGAGGGGAAATCATGTCAGAACGAATACTTGAGAAGCATGAGTGTCTTGACTATGAAGGGTGTGGAGCATCATTCTTGGTAGACAAGGAACGAGCGCAGGGCATGAAATTGAATTGTCCATTCTGCAGTAATGAAGCCCAGCCTGTGGCGTGGTCGAGTCCTATAGACATGGATGAACAAGAGGTAATGGGTCAACTTACTGGCTGCTTATATCCGAGTTAATTCGAAATAGTGAGTTAGCCGCATGTTTCACCAGAAAAGGTGAGCATAATGGACGCTTATCACAATAAAGCTTGTTGACTTCATTTTCAGCAGCTCGTTAGAATGGTCTTGTCATACGTATCTAGTTACTAAGTACAGATGCTTTTATAGCAAAGAGCGAAGCGTTTTTGCGGCGGCCGTTACGGACGCAATGATCTAGCGGATCTCTTTGTGCGAATGAACTACATATATAATTCGAAGTCGGTCCTTCCAGGGAGCGGCTTTTTTATTTAGGAGCGTGATTGAATGAAAATCTTCCGATGGTTGGTCAAAGTGACATATGCCCGATCAGAAGCAGCACCTAGGAATAGAGGTGAGCGAAGACATGGCCGGGAAACGTAATAAGCTGCAGCAGCCACGATCGGAGCCGAAGCAACCGAGGAAGTGTAAAGGTTGTATATGGGGTTCATGGACAGGTACGAAGCAGTTTTGTAGTAAGCAGCAGTGTATTTATAAGGCTATTAGGAGTGATCTCTGATGTTGGCAAATTGTAAGACGGGCAAGACCAAGAAACCGACTACTGATAAATGTACAATATGTAATGCGCCTGATCCTGAAATTCCGACAACCCTAGGAGCATCATTTTGCGAAACATGCTGGATATTGATGGCTGCTGGAGATGAGGATGCGTTAGACGAGAGAATGGTTTGGGATTAAGCAGGGAAATCCTTCCTAATGTCGAATTTTGATATAAGGAGGGAGGTGTAGAAAATGGATTGGCGCGAAAAATTAAAAAGTACTGTTGATGAATACGTAGAAGAGAAAAGTAGGATCACAAAAGCGTTACAGGAGGTTCTATCAGAGTTGAAGGTGGAACCGTACGGGATACATTCGAATAGCGAGCTAGTAGGACTAAGTCCACTAGAATGGAAGGTAACTGTGAACTTGGTAAACGTAGGCAGGGTAATACTCTCGATTACGATTGATGATATTAAGGAAGTTAGGATCTCAGAAGATAATGCCGGTTACCCTCTTACCGAAGATGTAATCCCAGAAGATATTCACCAAGTACTAAGAAACGTTATTACAAGAAAAATTGTAGAACATCTCGCAATATAAACTTTATTGTAATTTACAGCACCTTCGGGTGCTTTTTCTTTTGCGAATATTGCGGTTCAGGAGACGATTTCATGCACATATGTTCTGGGTGTCCGATTACAGCAACAACATCTGAAAACGTCAGGAGAGGGCCGTAGCTTAGCTGTACGGCCCTGTTTTTGCATGCGCATATACCAAAACCAACTCAACACAAAGGAGGCTACAGAAATAAATTGTAGGAGGCAGGGAAGCATACTCTTTTGTCGAAGTATAAGTTATCGACGAGAGGGAGGCGAGTGAAGTGAGTGATGAGCAAAAGGCCATTGAAGCAGTGAATAAATTTTTGAATGATGACACCAAAAGAATTCTATTGGTAAAAGGTTATGATAATGACGCCAAATTAAGGGTTGTTTTATCTTGTTTGAATAAGACATTTGACAAAGGAATCATCAGAACGTCATCTATGTCAAGATTTCCTGATTTGGTTAACCGGGCTTTTAATAAGAAGCTTTTACCGACCTCGATTACATCAACGACTACTTATGAGTTAAGGGGGATGACTGTTATTATTAACAGTTATGCCACTACAACAAGACAAAATCACAAAGGGAACGATAATTGTTTTACTGTTTTCTTCCCTGTTCAGACAGTGTTGGATGATTCTAAGCGATATAAAGAATTTCTTGAAGAACTTGCACATACAAAGTCAAGAAAAGTCATACTGATAACCACGAATGAGTGGAGTATTGTGAAATGGGATATAGAGAACCACGTTGACGAAGTGTATTTTTATAGCATAGAAGAGGATAATCCGCAAGCAATGAATAATTTGAGAAATAATGGAGCGATTTAATTTAAAGCACCCTAACGGTGCTTTTTTTATTGGAGGAATCAGCATGAATATTCAAATTATCAGTATCGATCAAATCAACGCAGCTGCCTATAACCCTCGTGTCGATCTGCAGCCTGGCGATCCGGAATACGAGAAGCTGAAGCATTCCATTCTATCCTTCGGCTACGTTGAGCCCATTGTTTGGAACGAGCGAACCGGCAACATGGTTGGAGGTCATCAGCGATATAAGATCATGGTGAATGAACTTGGCCAATCAGAGTTAGTCGTTTCGGTCGTCGACCTGGATGATCAGCAGGAACGACTACTTAATCTGGCTTTGAATAAGGTTTCTGGCCATTGGGATAATGAAGCACTAGCCAGGTTGTTGGACGAGTTGCAGGAGGATGGAGCAGATCTTTCTTTATCCGGTTTCGACCAGGACGAGATCTCAGACCTAATCAGCAGCCTGCCGGATATTCCGGATATTGATCCGCCGGTTGTCGAAGATGATTTCGACGTGCAGCAAGCATTATTGCAGATCGATGAGCCAGAGACGCAACGCGGCGATGTTTGGCAACTTGGTCCTCACTTGCTGATGTGTGGTGATGCTACGGATCCGGAAGACATCGCCCGGTTGATGGAAGGGGAAAAGGCCGAATTGGTTGTGACGGATCCACCATACAATGTGGCTGTCGAGAGTGATTCAGAGCGTCTTGCTGCAGATGGCCGGAGTAGTATATTGAACGACGACATGCCCGCAGAGGAATTTACGGGCTTTTTGAATGCCGTTTTTCAAAGATATTCCGAAATCATGGCGTCGACAGCAGCAATCTATGTATTTCATCCTTCTTCCTATCAGCGAGAGTTCGAGGATGCCATGAACGCTGCCGGTATTGTCGTCCGCAGCCAATGCATTTGGGTTAAGAATTCAGCTTCCTTCGGTTGGTCGCAGTACCGTTGGCAACATGAGCCAGTCTTTTATGCACACATGAAGGGCAAGGCACCTGCTTGGTATGGAGATCGCCAGCAGTCTACGGTGTGGCGTTCTGGTCTACCCGGGGAATCCTCAGAGCCATCATCGGTCTGGGAGGTATCGCGGGGAGATGTGAGCAAATACGTTCATCCGACACAGAAGCCGCTTGAACTGCTGGCTATTCCTATCCGGAACAGTAGCCGGCGTGAAGACGCAGTAGTTGATTTGTTCGGTGGTAGCGGATCCACGCTTATGACATGTGACCAGCTCGGGCGTATCTGCAGAACAATGGAGCTCGATCCGAAGTTCTGTGACGTCATTAAGAAACGGTACCAAGCAGTGACGGGCATTGAGCCCGTGCTTCTTTCCCGTGTTGAAACCGAAGCATAGAAAAAGGAGGACGCTGTAACGTCCTCCCCTTCGACCAGGGTATCCCCCGGCTGAGATAGCGGTCCGCCGCGCGCGGCATTTAGCTGACATCCGCTATCTCGTATTCCATCATAACGGAAAGCCGAGGGGAACAACAATGGGAACACCTGAAGAAAAGGACATCTTGCTGCAGCATGAGCTCGCGGTGATGGAAGGTATCTTGGAGTCGAAGGAGCAATATCGGAAGATTGTAAAGGCCGGTATTGCTCGCTGGGTAAAAGACTTTCAGGACGGCCGCATTGAGATTCAAACTGTTGATGATTTGAGAAAGTTAATAGAGCTGGATATTGAGCTTCAAAAGGATGGATTGTGCTAATCCAACTTACCAGCTTTCTTGGCTTCTAGCGCCGCTTCCTGAGTAGGATAAGATGTTTTTGAAATCTTCCCGCTGGGCGGATATAGCGTAGGCGATTGACAAACTCTCCAATCGCCTGGGCTTATTTGTTCGACGTAAATATTGAAGTCCATAGATGGTTCACCCCCTTTGATTCACCTATAAGATAATATCTAATATTAGGCGTGTAAACTATTATATGACTTTTATATTTCTTCTTCCGAAGTCCGTAAATTTAATATTTAGAGAAAACTCGGGGGTGGTGGTAATGTAATGGCCAGAGAACGCAGTCCAGATCGGGACAAGGCTAAGCAAATGTGGATAGAGAGCGGCGGGACGATGAAGCTAAAGGACATTGCCGCCGCTCTATCTGTTGGTGATAGTAAAATTCGAAAGTGGAAGTCATTGGACAATTGGGATGCTGAATTGAAAGGGAGCGCTCCACTTGAATCGAAAGGGAACGCTCCACGTCGTGGCGCTCCCAAGGGGAACAAGAACGCTGTTGGCAATCGTGGCGGTGCTCCTCCTGGTAACCAAAATGCGAAGGGGAATAAGGGTGGCCCCGGTGGGCCGAAAGGCAACAAAAAGGCAGTCACAACCGGTGAATATGAAACAATCTGGATGGATGCCCTTGAAGAGGATGAGCAGGAGCTGATTGACCAGGTTGATACCGATCCGATCCAGCAGGCAGATGAAGCTATTAAATTACTGACGATTCGGGAGCGCCGTATGCTGCAGCGGATCGGCAAGCTCATGAATGGGTTGACTGAGAAGCAGCGGCGCGTCCTTAGTGAACTGAAGGGCATAAAAGATGTAATGACGGTCCATGATGAGAAGTCAGGAATTACTAAGACGATACCAGTTACTCGTACTGAAATGGTCGAGTCTGAGATTGAGGAAACAGAGTTTCGTCCGATCGATGACATAATCAAGTTGGAAGAAGCGTTGACCCGAGTACAAGACAAGAAGATTAAGGCCATTCTATTAAAGGATAGGTTGTTAGATCAAGAGAAGGCCCTTCGTATTGAAAAACTAGAATTAGAGATTAAGGGAATGCGCGGTGACGATGATCGAGATCCGCATGAGCAGGTTCAAAGCTATGAACAGGCGTTAAATGCTCAAGCTGCGGATGTGTTTGCTGATGAGGTGAACGAAGATGAAGAGGCGTAAGATTACTTCATTCAAATTCAAGCCCTTCAGTCTGAAACAAAAGAAGCTGCTGATGTGGTGGACAGATAACAGTCGCTACAAAGACTATGACATGATCATAGCTGAGGGAGCAATCCGATCAGGCAAGACCATCGCTTGTATTGATTCATTCATCACATGGTCATTGTCTAAGCACCGCAACCAGAACTTTATTATTGCTGGGAGATCAATGGGAGCTCTTAAACGTAACGTTCTCGAACCAATGTTTCAGATCCTTACAGCTAAGGGAATTGAGTACCACTACCACCGATCCGAAAATCCCCATGTCATTATTGGGTCGAACACCTATTACCTGTTCGGGGCCAGTAATGAAGCCAGCCAGGACACATTGCAAGGCTTGACGGCAGCGGGCGCCTACCTGGATGAAGTAGCCTTGTTTCCAAAGTCATTTGTTGATCAGGCTATTGGTCGTTGTTCTGCTGAGACAGATGGCCACGGAGCGAAGCTGTTTTTTAACTGTAATCCTGGTGGACCGTATCACTGGTTCAAGGTGGAGTTTATAGACAAGGCAAAGGAAAAACGCATTCTGGTCCTGCATTTTACAATGGAGGACAATTTGTCGTTGTCGGAAAAGGTTAAGGAACGCTTCCGGCTGATGTTCTCAGGTGTGTTCTATAAGCGTTATATCCTCGGATTGTGGGTTATGGCCGAGGGCGTCATTTACGACATGTTCGACAAGGAGAAGCACGTCGTTCCGACTGAAGATCGATACTATACCCGCTATTATGTGTCCTGTGACTACGGAACGAAGAACCCGACGACATTCGGTCTGTGGGGACGCGGTGAAGATGGTGTTTGGTACAAGGTTAAAGAATACCACTATGACGGCCGGAAGACGGCGATCCAGAAGACCGACGAGCAATATTGCAATGATCTTGAGGAATTTGTGGGTGATCTTAGGATCGATTCAGTTATCATTGACCCTTCTGCAGCGAGCTTCATCACGACGATCCGAAAGCGGGGCAAGTTCTCTGTTACGGAAGCTGATAATGCTGTCGTTGATGGTATTCGAAATGTTGCTTCGGCGCTTGGTCAGGGCCTGATTAAATACAATGACTGCTGCGTGGAGACGTTCCGAGAGTTTTCAAGTTATGTGTGGGATGAGAAAGCAGCTGCCCGCGGCGAGGACAAGCCGGTGAAGCAAAATGACCACCAAATGGACGCCGATCGCTACTTTGTAAATACGATTCTGTTTGGATCGGATATTGATCCTATTGGTGCAGCTTTGTTGAGAGGAGGTAGAATATATGGCTAAAATATGGGGAAAGATCAGCGGCGAGATGTCCAGGTTGCGGGGCGGGATTGTAAACTTGATGAATGGCCTAGGCTGGAGCCTAACCGGTGGTACTATTGGCGGGACATATACGCTTAATACAACTCGGGTTAACTATGAGTTTGCCCGGAAGCTATATGACAACACAGCCGAAGACTATAAGCTTGGAGCTGGCTTTGCGAAAAAGATCATCAATTCAACAGTCGGATTCATGGGTTTGCCGGACGTTAAGAGTTCAGATGCTGATGCCCAAGAGCGCCTGCAGGAGTTCTTCAAGCAGAACCGCAGCCGAATGCAACGGACACATCTTAATGCGATCAGGGAAGCGGATTGCTTTGTTTGGTTGACTCGAGAGAACAACAACAACCCTCTCTATCCGGAAGAGCGCAAGCGGATCGTATATAACATCATTCCACCGGAACAAGTCAAGGGGATTAATCGGGATCCGATCACGGGCGAGCCGGTCGAATATATCCTCGAATCAACTAGCACCTGGACTGATGATTCCGGAGCTAAGAGGCGGGCTACTATCAAGCAGCGGATCAACAAGGATCGCCGATTGATCGAAATCGAAGGGGACAAGCCACCTGATTTGGAAGCAGGAGAGATTCCCAATCCATGGGGCTTCATTCCAATTGTCCATTTTAAAAATGAAGCGGATGAAACCATGGCTTTCGGCAAGTCCGACTTGGAAGCAGTCGAGCCATTTTTTAAGGTGTATCATGATGTATTCCTTCATGCGATTCAAGGTTCTAAGATGCACAGTACGCCGCGCCTTAAGCTAAAGCTTAAAGACGTAGCGGCTTTTCTTCGCAACAATTTCGGTGTTGATGATCCGGCCAAGTTTGCAAAGGATGGCGGAACAATTAACCTGAATGGGCATGAAATGCTGATTTTTCAACCGGATGAGGATGCAGATTTTATTGAGGCCAAATCTGCTACAGGCGACGCTACCGCACTACTGGAATTCGTCTTTTATTGCATCATTAGCGCTTCGGAAACGCCTGAATTTGTCTTCGGGGTTCATACGCCTTCCTCGTTGGCATCGACCCAGGAGCAAATGCCAGTCTTTATTCAGAAGATTGAACGTAAGCGAATGGCCTTTACTGACAGTTGGCAACTCATGTGCCGGATGGTTCTGGCCATGATCTCGCAGTCAGAGAACATCTCCTTTTCCACCTATGAGACGGAGCTGATCTGGGAAACGATCGATCCTCGGGATAGTAAGGACGTGGCCACAGAGATCAAGACGATCGTCGAAGCGTTGGACAAGGCGCTTGCTGGTCGCTTTATAAGTCTTGAAGCTGCCGTTGATTTCTTAAAAGCCTGGATCGACACTATGCAAGATTTCGAAACGGATGATGAAGATGTCCCAGGTGAGAAATCGCGGATTGTTCAAACTGCCTTGTTCCTCGCTCGTTTAGAGGATGGTGAAGGGCTGAACGAAGAAAAGCAGGAACTGGAGGTGTAAGTCATGGCAGGATTGCCATCTGCGCAGCAGATCCTCGAGCAGCTGAAACTGATTGCAGGCCCTTATGCCAAGTTTGCACTTGCTAGTCGCAAGAAATACGTCGATCTCCGACTTCGCCAAGATCAGGCAGTACGAAGTATATACATCCGTGCTGCAGATAAGGTGGCCAAGGAGATCCGACGACTAAAACGCTTGGGGACTGGCAGCGAGATGAATATGCGTTATATGGTAGCACTCCAGGACTCACTGAGACAAACCGGTATTGGCGAATCACTTACGGAGCTCCTGCAGAAGGATATCGTTAAGGCAGTCGACGCCGGCTCTACTTACAGCATGGAAGTAACCATGTCGCAGATCAGCAAGACTAAGCTTGCAAAGCAGCCGGTGCAACGGTCGTTTTTTCGAGCTAATAAGCAAGCGGTTGAAGCTTGCTGGGCGCGAACTGAGCGAGGACTACACTTATCTGACCGAATATGGCAGAAGGATGAAAAATACCGTAAAGCCATGACGGAGATCATCCAGGACGGCGTCGCAACAGGCGAGGATCCGGTAGAAACGGCCCGACAGCTCGAAAAATACGTGCGCCGTGGCAAGAAGACTTTAGCAGTCGATTACCCTGAGATGATGGAACGAATGGGCAACCGGATTCCACAGGATATTTCCTATGAAGCTCTTCGGCTTGTCCGGACAGAGACGGCAGCTGCATTCGGAGAAGGCACGATCGCTGCTGCCAGCGTAAGCCCGAGTTACAAGGGCATGAAATGGGTTCTTTCCGGCTCACATCCGGTTCCTGATATATGTGATGAATTGGCCAACGCCGACCATGGGCTTGGTAAGGGAGTCTGGCCGCCTGGTCAGGAGCCTCCAATGCCAGCACATCCGAACTGTTTATGTGTTCTTATTTCCGTTCATGAGGATACAGACGACTTTATGCAGCGGCTGAATGAATGGACAAAGAATCCACAGTCACATCCGGATCTGGAAGACTGGTACACGAACGTATATTCCGAAGTGGCATAGATTCCCTGCTGGTAGTGATATATGATAGATTCGTAGATTGCTATTTTAGGAGGCATGACCATGGATGGTGGTATCGAGATTGAGATCCCTTTGATTCCGACCGAGGAAGAACTTCGGGAGATGCGCAAGGAACAGACCAGGGAAAAGCTGCAGCTGCTGGATGGTGGTAAAGATACAAATAAAAATGATGAAGAGTAGGCGCCAGATTATGGCGTCTTTTCTTTTGTCCGAAAGGAGTGAGGTGATTGCAGGAAGTTATTTTAACTGAGGAGGAGCTACGAGCGAAATGCGCAGGGTGGCAAAAGATTCTCAGGCTGCAGGATTGGATAGTTATTACAAAGATCAAGCGGGATCGCGATATGACGCTAGAGGGCGTATGTGGCGAGTGTTCATGGCAACTATCAAAGCGTATGGCAGCCATAAACATACTTGACCCTATTGACTATCCTCCGGAGACAATCGAACGTCATGACATGGAACTGACGTTGGTTCATGAGTTATTACATTTACATTTTGCTGCATTACATGATCAAGGTGGGAATGAGACTCCAGAGGAGCAGGCAATCGAAGCGATCAGTCGAGGACTCGTTTATTTAGCACGGAGAGGGGGTGAACGAGAAAATGTGGAGCTCACGGATTTACGGGGAGATGGCAGCTGAGGAAGATAAGAACTTATTCAGATTGTTCGCGGGTATCTCGGGAGAAATGAGCGTGAATGATATTCCTGCCGCGCCCGGGGTGGATGTTGACTTGCTCAAACAAGGCGACAGTGATCCTCTGGAAGTGGTCGTTGAAGTCCCAGTCGGCAAGTCGAAGCGCGGCTGGAATTACACCCATAAGGCACTTAAGGACATTGTCGACACCGTCAATACGCGTACGCTGGCCGGATTTAAGGGGCATCAGCGCCCAGAAGACGTATCAAACCAGTTTATCGATCCGGCAACTCACTGGATCGGGGCCAAAATGACGGAAGCTGCAGCGTATTTCCGCGGGATTGTCGACAAGAAGGAAGAGGATTTGAAACGCTGGATCAAGGGCAAGCGGATCAAGCAGGTAAGCATCTACGGACGCCCAGCTCTAAAAAATGTTTCTGGCGAGACGCAGGTTGTCGGATATGATCCTCTTAGCATTGATTGGACGCCACTTGACCGCATGGGTATGCCGACAAGAATTGTTGCTGCCAGCGGTGAGATGTGGGATTTAGATGGGGAAGGCCCATCAGGAGAAATGAAGGGAGATGATGAGCAAGTGGAATGGGCTACAGTTATAACAGAAATTAAGAAGAAGCATGGCATGAAAGGTTTTACGATTGGTACCCTTGCCGGGGAAATGGGGTTGACGGATGACCAGGTAATTGCAGAGCTGACACCGGAGTTTGCTAAACAAGTTCAGCGCGCTTTGGATATTGCCAGTAAGGCACAGACAATCCTGGGTGTTAGCGGTGAAATGGATGTTGATGCATTGTTCAAATCCTTAAAGGCAGCAGCTGACAAGGAAGCTGGAGCCGGCAGGGATGCAATCGTCGGTGAAATGATGACGACAAAAGTAACATCTGAGGCGGTCCGGAAGGATCTGCAGAATCCTGAAACGGCACTCGGCAAGCTGTGGGCCTATCATTCGAAGGGGATTGCTCCTGATGCGACCAAGGAACAGATTGCCGGCGAGATGGACGCCTTCCTAGCGGATCCGGTGGTTAAAGGCATGGTCGATGCCATTCACACGGATAAACCTGCAGGCACGGGATCAAGCAGTGGTAAAACGGATGCTCCAAAAAACATGCGGGTTAAACGAGCATCATTCTAAATTAATCAAATTGAGGAGGGTTTATATGCCTTACAAAGGTCAATCGGTGCCAAGCACCACATATCAATCATATCGCGCTAAAGTCAGTGACGGTAAGTCTGTTCGTGTAACAGTTCCGGCTAAAACAACTATCGAAGCTCAAAAATTCTACTTGCTTGACGGTTTCTTTGGAGCTGCTATGCAATCAGTCAGTACAACGACAGGGGAAACAGATGAGGCTATCCTTAACATCGAGCAGGCGGAATTTGAAGCTGACCAAATCGAAAAAACACAGGCATTTACAGTTGGTACGCCAATCTATTGGGATGCGGCCAAGAACCAACTGACCGAGACCGCCACTGACAACCGTCTTGTTGGTCGCGTCACTGCTGCCAAAGACGCTAATAACGTAATTTGGTTCCTGTTGGGACCGCAACTATAAGGAGGCTGATAATCAATGGCAAGAGTACACAGCGTTGAGACAATTAAAGAGAAACGTCGCCAAGGAACCATCGAGATGAAGGTTCCTTTTCTGTTAGATGGTCGGCAGGAAGAAGTGACGAAGAGGATAGTAAACGGCGAGATGGAGACTTATGAGCTTGATAAGCCGATTGGTGAGATGCTTACATCCGAAAACAGCAGGAAGGAACTCATCCAGAAGGTCGTTCTGGATGTTGAATTGGGAAAAGAAGAGGTTCCAACCCTTTATGGACCGATCTATGACCATATGCCGGATCCGAACTTTCCTAAGGAGTTCGAGGCAAAATGGGCGCAGTACGGAACCGTGATTTTCCTTGAACATTTGGAGGGCGAAGAAGTCAAATTCGGCAGCCTACAGGCTGAGGAAGGTCCGATCGCCAGAATCAAAGGATATACCGCAGGCTTCGAGTACACGAAGGAAATGCAGCTTTTCAACCAAACATTTAACTTTGAACTGCTCAATAAGGCGTTTGGGGAAGCACATAATGCGTTGCTGAACCATTTACATCTTGGTCCGATCATCAAGTACAACTATAAGGCGGGGAATAAGACGACGCCTGTATACGTGGATGAGTTGGGAAAAACCCTTACAAATGCAACCGGTTCTCACTTCATTTTAAGTATGCGGGAGACGTTGCGAGCTGCGCTGCGGGATGCCCGGACGGCCAAGCGCCCGGGGAACATTCTCTTAGCAAATCCGGCTGACAAGGAAGACATTGATGATGCACTGTCCAGTTTTACAATTCAGGCGACGCCGTACCGGGCATTATCTGGGATTACGGATATTATCTATTACGATGGATGGGAAGCCGTAGTCAGTAAAAAGACCCATACCTATCCGGGTGTTCCTGCCGGAAAAGCATATTTAATCCGCCCTAAGCGTGGATTCAAGGAGCTCGTCAAGCAAGCCCTGCAAATCCAGGCGACCATGGGTGACCTGACCCGTTTGGTTGAAGCGCAGGTCGTTGGCGACGTATGGCGCGGGGTCTTTGCTGCAATTGACGAGAACGTCCAGGAGATCACTTTCCCGGGCAAAGCTTAGGGAGGGATATGGATGGAACCTACCATTGCGCTTCGTGTCCGGCTGAGAAAGCTATTGAATGAGGTAATCCCGGCCGACGGCACTGAAGCGGATACGAGATTCCTCGACGCAGAGATCGATCTGCTGCTGACGGAGGCGGACAGTCTACACGGCGCTGCTTCTGTCGGATGGATGGAAAAAGCGGGATTACTTCAGGGTGATATTGAGAGCTATTCAGCCGGTACCGAGAAGTACGATCTTACATCCTTGAAAGACCGGCTTAGTCATGCGCTTGCCATGGCCAAACAATATGCCGACATGGAGACTGCTGCAGCTGGTAAGAATGCTACTGGGTTTATGATTAAGGTTTGTCCACCGAGGGTACTGTGATGCTGATAACGGACTTTGTTGCTACACGACGTAAACACATTGCCTGGAATATATCGCAGAACCCGACGACTATCACCATCCACCGCAAGGAGAAGATACGAAAGGGTGGCGGGTACGAGGAGAACGAAAAGGATCTTCCTCCCGTTACCGTCCGGATTTTTGTTTCTCGCTCTCAGATACCGCAGAACATATCCGTTCTGGCCGGCACGAAGCAGACAGATAAAATGTACAGCCTGCTGGCCGACGAACATGCCGACATTAAAGCGGGTCCCAATGTAACGGATCGTTTCGAAGCTTTAGGCGAGACGTTCGAAGTCGTTTCCGTGCAACCACAGGTTGTGCAGGGAGTGACGGTTGGTTTTCAAGCAGATCTCGAAAGGGTGAAGTGATATGGGGGATTTTGGACAAGGTGCTATTGAGTACATGAAGCGGAAGCAAGCAGGGATTTACGCTGTTGCAGACAATGTGGCTAGGGAAGCAGAAGGGTACATGAAATTAAACGCACCGTGGAAGGATCGACTAGGTGGAGCTGGAGCGAGAGGTGCTCTTCACACGGGGATTGAGATTAAGAATAAAGAAAAAGTTCTTGTGTATTTAGCTCATGGTGTAAGGTACGGGAATTATTTGGAGGAAGGAACGCCTCCACATAAGATCAGAGCAAATAACAAGAAAGTTCTTGCTATCCCTATAGAAACATGGAATAAAGATAAGCGCGGACCGGTGAATGATCATAAATCAAAGCAGTTGCCTAAGTTATCTAAGGACGGAAAATTCGTAATTTTAGGTAGATCCGTTAACCATCCTGGGACAAAGAAGCGCGCAATTGTTCTGCCGACTGCGAAGAAGTACAGAATAAAATTGAGGGATAAACTCATCAAATGGTGGTTGACGCCATGAGAAACGCCATTCGTGAAAAACTTCTAGCTGCTATCCCTGAACTGAAGGATGTTTTCGAACCCCATTCAGCAGAGGAAAGCAGTCCAAAGCCATATGCTATTGTTCTTCAGGGCGAGGATAGCGAAGAGTCTCCATGGATCGGCTTTCGCCGGATCGTGGAGATATGGCCATACGTTTCCCGGTCGACCTTTGAAAAGGTAGATTCGCTAGAGAAGAAAATCATCTCCGCTCTAGACAAGCAGATGCTCACAACAGAGACCGGCGAGGTCTTTTCATGCGTTTACCTCGGGTCCTCCGGACAAGATGTAGTTGACGAAGAATGGGATGCGATTACTCGCGGCATGCAGTTTGCTGTCATGGCCTTGCAGCCGGTCGGGACCGATGGTCAGATCACAAGCGATCCTTGGGTGCCGGCTCTGGCGGACTGGACAACAAGTGTGATAGATAATAACTGGACCGTATACAACGGATATTGGCCAATCGGTTATGTACGCCCGTCTGTGATGTGGCGTGTGACTAACGTTGATGTTAAGGCGTTATCCTTTTCGAGTTATCAGGTCACTAAGCGATTTACTGCTCATGTCCTTGGGAATGAGAAGCAGCCGGAACATTCGGCGGTATTTTCCTTAGTAGCGGCATTAGGCAGCGCCATTAAGATCCCATTCGATCTTGCCGATCGGCGTTATCTGACAGTAGTGGATCCCAAGGCGAACATTGGGGCCGATGGGCTCCGAGAGGGTCAGATTACCGTGACACTATCTCGGATGGTTGCTCGTCCTCAGGAAGATGTTCCTTTGATCCGGTCCGTGAGTTACAAACCAAATATTAAGTAGGTGATTTCTATGGCGGATAAGCCAGAAAAGAAAATTGAATCGAAGTATCCCATTAAAGAGCTTATGGCCAACGCTGAGGCTCTTTTTTCTGTCCGTCCGGAAGTTTTGGTCGGGGCCTTACATGGGGTTAAAGCTTCGGAACTCTCGGTAACTGAGGCGAAAAGCCTCGTCAAGTCATTTTTAGAAAGGAAGGTGAACTAAGTGGCAGGTGGAAATTGGAGTCCGACAGATATGCCGGTCTTACCCGGTCTTTATATGAATTTTGTGGCAGCTGCTGGTACAGCGATCCAACCTGGAGCTCGCGGCATTGTTGTTGCTGCTGTTAAAGCGCATTGGGGACCGGTTGGGCAGTTTGTGGAGGTTTCAGACGAGGCCGCTATCAAAGAGATGTTTTCAGAGAGTGATAGCGACGGCGCTACGGCATTTACGACGCTTTACTTAACCCTTTTGGGCGGCCCGAAGACGTTGCTTGCTTACCGGATCGCATCAGATTCAACAGCCGAAGCAACCGTTTCGGTTAACAACACGGATTCAACTGCTGCATTAAAGCTTACAGCTAAGTATCCTGGAGATCGGGGCAATCATTTTAAAGTGACGATCGCGGATAGCCTTGCGGTAGCTGGCACTAAGGAACTGAAGTTGTATGAAGGGGCGAAATTACTCTGTACCTTCTCGATTGGCGACGGTAACGTTGCTACTGCAGTCCAAATGATTAATGAAGATGCAGATAACAAATGGATTGTTGCCACAAAGTTGGCCGACGGTACACTGGCAGATGTATCCGGAGAATCGTTTACCAGTGGGGACAGCGGCATAGAAGGCATCAAAAATGCCGACTATGTGGCCGCGCTCGCTGCGTTTGAGGGACAAGAATTCCATGTGCTGACACTCGATGGGGTTACAGAGCCAGCATTGAGATCCAGTGTTGTAGCCTGGGTTAAACGCGTACGCAGCGAGGGCAAGGGTGTAATCGCTACATTGGGCGGTACGGCAGCGGATGATAAGGCTACCGATGCAGTCAGCAAGGCTGTGAACCGCAGTGCGGGCTGTAATCACGAAGGCATAGTCAATGTGGGTTCCGGCGCTATCTTAGCGGATAAGGAATACAATTCGGCACAAGTGGCGTCATGGGTTGCTGGCTTGATCGCGGGTCAGTCTCTTAGTCAATCCACAACTTATGCCGAGTCACCATTTGATGACGTAACTCGGCGTTGGACACGTTCTGAGCAAGAGAAGGCCATTCGCGGCGGTGTATTCTTGCTTATCCACGACGGCCGCAAGGTCAAGGTACTACGGGGAATGAACACGCTGACGACCTTGCAAGTCGATCAGAATAACAGTTGGAAGAAGATCCGGACTATCAGAGTCATGGATGCTATCAATGGAGATCTGCAGCGGACGGCTGAAGATGTCTATATCGGTAAGGTTAACAACACGGAGGAAGGCCGCCTTGCTTTGATCGGTGCCTGCAAGGAGTACATGCGAACTTTGGCTCAGAGTAATGTGATTGAGGGAACAGGGTACGACGTTGTACTTGATCCGGATTATTATGGCTCTTCTCCGGCCAAGAAGCCGGAACCTGACCAGGTATTCTTACGCTGGAACGCTCGTCTGACCGATGTAATGGAACAAATCTTCGGGACGTTTTACGTTGAATAGAAGGGAGTGAGGAATAATGGCAGAAATGACAGGAATGGATCCTACCAGGGCGATACTCGGTACATTCGCCCAGGCGTTTATCGATGGTGAATGGCAAACGAACATAAACCATCTGGAAGCTAATGTGGAGATTGATAAGCGAGAGCTCAACCTGGTTGGTCATGGCTGGGTGCAGTTTAAAATTGGTGCTAAACGGGGAACCGGCACTATCAGCGGGTACAAAGTATCGTCAAAGATGATTCAGCGCGATTTCAGCAAATTCGATATTATCTCTAAGCTTGACGACCCCGAAGCATACGGTTTTGAGCGTATCCGTTTGATGCGTTGTATGCCTGACAGGATACAACTTGCAAACTGGACTGCAGGCGAAGAAGTGGGGGAGGAAACGCCATTCACTTTTGAAGATTATGAGCTGCTTGACCCTATTGAAATCTAAACTTGAGAGGATGAATATATACAATGGCAAATGAACATTTGAATGAACAGGAAATCCTGGACAGTCTCTTCGAGACGGCGACAAATCTGCCGGAAGAGACTGTTTTTATTAAACGGCTGTCTTTGCGTATTACGCTACGCGGGCTGACTTCCAGCAAGGTAGACGCAATTCGTGAGCGTTGCACGGTCCGGAAGACTACTAAAGGGCAGGCTATCGAGAAGGTTGATAGTGAGCTGTTCAATGCTGCGTTGATCAAAGAAGCGACCGCTACTCTGGAAGTGAAGGGCTTGGAGCTCAGTGGCTGGGGTGACGATCGTTTGACGAGTCACTTGAAGTTGTCCGGTGGTGAGGAAGTTGTCCGACGAATGCTTCTGGCCGGCGAACTCGATGCCGTAGGCGATAAAGTTCTGGAGCTTTCCGGATTTGGTGTTGACATCGCTGATGTAAAAAACTAATACGCTCCGGGGGCACGACGACGATGCTGTACCACATGTGGGTACGGCATCATTTGCGTCCCGGGGCTTTTTGGTCTTTACCCAAGGGGGAGCGTACTTTGTTGATGGCTTTTACCCTACATGAGATTGAGACGATGAATAAATCGCCTACTACGTCCGGAGATCGGAGAGGTGGTAAGCGTGGCAGATAACAAAGAGTTTTATCGCCTTGACCTTGTCATTGATACAACGGGGGCGGAAGATGCCGAGCGGACAGTACGAGCTCTGGATAAGCTACTGGAACAGACAGAACGTCGAACGAAAGCACTAGGCAAAACCAAGATCGCACCGGAGGTCATCTTAACTGATAAAACCTCGACCCCGGCAAAAAAGGTAATTTCTAAGCTTGCCGAAGTGGATCAGACAGTCGCGAACCCAGAAGTGGTGCTTGCCGACAAAACAGCAACGCCAACTAAGAAGGTCATAAGCAAATTAGCCACGCTCGATACTACTCAGGCTAATCCAGAAGTTGATCTCGTTGATAAGACGGCATCACCAGCCAGTAAAATCAAGAGCAGAGTTGAGAGGATCAACCAAACAAAAGCCAAGCCAGAAGCTAAGTTGGTTGATAAGGTGTCCAGCGCTGCCAATAAAGTATCTAGCACATTAAGCGCTATGGCCCGTAAGCCTTATAACATAGTTGTCAGAGTTAAGGATATGGCAACGGGAGTAATCAAAAAAATCACTAGCGCTCTGACTAGTCCTTTAGCTTTGTTAGGTGTTGGCGGTGGCGTCGCTGGTGTTACTACCGTCGGACTCGACATGGTTATGCAGGAGCAAGGTATTACGTCTGCATTTAAAGTCATGCTCGGAAGCGCAGAAGCAGCGGCGCAGCGTGTTCAGGAGTTAACTGCTTTTGCTGGAAAAACTCCTTACAAACGGGAAGATATTTATGAAGCTTCTCGTGTTCTGCAGGTCTTTACTGGTAATGCACTTTCTACTGGCGAAGGCTTGAAGATGGTCGGTGACATTGCCGCTGGAACCAAGCAAGAATTCGGTGATGTTGCTTTGTGGGTTGGGCGACTCTATGACGCTCTTAAGTCTGGCCGTCCAGTAGGTGAAATGACATCTCGTCTGCAGGAGATGGGAGCGATCGGCGGGGATGCCAGAGCCGGTATTGAAGCTTTGGCCGATTCCGGCTTGAAGATCGACAAGACGTGGCCGCTTGTTACTCAGGCGTTCGGTAAGTTCGATGGCATGATGGAAGACATGTCCGGCAACCTTCAGAACCTCTTGCTTGGCACAAAATCATTCTTCACCCAAAACGTGATTAAGCGTTGGGGTTATGGTATTGAGAGCTCACTTGGCCCAGCACTTAAAAAGTTTCGTGAGTGGCGCGGCGAAAACAAGGAAACCATTGCATCGATTGGTGAGTGGTTTGAAGCCGCTGGTAAGAACGTCTCGACCTTTATCTTGGATAAGGGACAACGAGCTTTTAAAATTCTCACCGACCTTGCTAATGATCCAGCCTTTCAGAATGCCGATTTTTTCGGGAAGATCGGAATTGCTTGGGATCGGATTATAACTCAACCTTTATCAGAGTGGTGGTCTAGTGGTGGAGAACAGAAAATTGCTGATATATCAGCCAAGATCGGCACAGCCTTAGGCGGTGGATTAAAGGGATTCGTTTTAGGCGCACTTGGCCTGTTTGATGAGAGCGGAGGCGGGGATGAATCCGTTTATGTTAGTGCTGGAAGAACTGCTGGTGAAGCATTTTTTAAGTCTTTCTTCGACGCTTTTGATGCTGGGCAAATTGCTAAAAAGCTCGGTGAAACAGCGTGGAATGTAAATAAGGATGCAGTGACTGATCCTTCGTGGGGCAATACTGCCAAAGCAGTTACATTCGATGCACTTGCACTTGCCGGAGTTGGCGCAGTAGTAGGTTGGTTTACGAATACATTCGGATGGCTAGGAAAGTTATTGCCGTCAGGAACAAGAGCTGCAGCAGCAGGAACGGCAGCTTCAACTGCCGCTACCACGGCAGCGAGTACAGCAACCGCAGCTGCAGCTGCCGAAACTGCTGCAGGAGCACTTGGGTTATCAGCTTCAATAATATACGGCGGTGCTGCTCTTTTATCTGCAGGGGCTGGAATCGCTGCTGGAGAAGTAATGAACCGCGGCCTAGATAAAGTTACAGAGTTACGAGAAAGGAACACTCAGCGCAAGGAGTCCATTGCATCTAATTTACCGAAGCCCGAAGAAACAACTGATTGGGCTTGGGTAGATAATGACAAGCCTAAATGGTATGACATGAAGAAGAAGTTTTGGAATTGGGTCGCTAATACTGAAATCGCTGGGGTTGACATGACGGATATATTTGGACAACCTGAATCGTTGACGAAGCAACCAACTATCAGTGATTTTGCAAGTTCCGAGTTCAATAAGTTCACAGATGTATACCAACCCGTTCTGACGTATGATAAGGGCTTGCTTCCTAATTTGTCGACGTTTCCTTCAGCTACGAATGAACCTCAGCCTATTCAAATTCCAGAGGAACAGATCTCCCGAATCGTCGATCCTCTTAGTGAGTTGAAGCAGCAGGTTACAGTTAATGTGACCATGTCACCCGGCTTGGTCAATATGAATGTTACTAAGGAAGAAGTCTTGCCTATTGAAGAAGTAATAAACCAAGTAGGGCACAAAATCAGATTGTCGCTTACGTCAGCGGAACAAAATCTTAAATAGGAGGTCGAACGCCTGAAATGAAGATCCACTTGATTGATTCGGCGGGGAATGAATTCATATTTCCTGTGAATCCAGAGGAAATAAAGATATCTCGTAGCAAGGGAATCGAAACAGTCAACATCCTATCTTTGGGTGAGTTCGATTTTCCGAGTGGGGAGAGGGTGAAGGAGATCACCTTCTCTTCTTTTTTTCCCATTGAGCATGATCCGGGTTATTGTAATAGTCCTGATATTCCGGACCCTATCGAAGCGATGCAGATGCTGACGAAGATGACGGCCAGCAAGCAACCAGTTAGGTTAATCATTACGGATAGCCCGGTTAATGTATTGGTGCTTATCTCGGCCCATGATACGACCTATAAAGGCGGCGAGCCGGGGGACATATACTTTGACCTTACAGCTCGTACGTGGAGGCAGATGAAGGTCCATACCAAACTTGCTGCAGCAGCATCGAAAACGACAGCTGCTAAGAAAGCAACGACTTCTCGCACCGATACCAAAAAACCTTCCAAAACCTATACGGTTAAGTCAGGAGATAGCCTATCGAAGATTGCTAAGATGGAGCTGGGGAATAGTAGCAAGTGGCAATCGATCTATAACTTGAATAAGAAGACGATTGGTAAGGATCCGAACAAGATCAAGCCTGGAATGAAGCTGGTGATGCCAACATGAGCTACGAGGTAGTTTATCAGGATAAATACTATTTACGGGAGTTGATCGAGAGCATCTCTCTGAAAGATTCCCTGGATCAAATTTCGTACCAAGCTGACATTCGTTTGAAGGTCACTTCTGACTTTCCGGATCTGCAGCCTGGCCAGCCCATCCGGGTTAGCGGTATCCCGTATGGTAAGAACAGTATGGTCTATCTACTAAACCCAGGTGTTGTATGGGATTGTGATAGTACCAACAGAGAGACTAAACACATGACAGTGACCGTGTACGACCGCACCATTTACTTAGCCAAGTCTGAGGATGAGTATCTATTACCTTCAGGGCAAACGGCAAGCCAGCGGCTTAAGAAGTATGCTTCTGACTGGGGGATTAAGCTTTCGACGGTGCCGGATACCAGGACGAAGCTTAAGAAGGCCGTTTACCGTGCGCGTCCGATTTATAACATGATTAATGCTGATCTGCAGGAGACGGTTAAATCCGGAGGGGATATGTACATTCCACGAATGACCCCGGCAGGTCTTGAGCTATTTAAGGTTGGAAGCAATAAGGATGTTTACGTCTTGGAGGCCATTGAAGAGACCACTCAAAGCCGTACTCTTGATGGGACGATCACCAAGGTTAAGGTGATCGGGACAGAAGACCGGAAAGAGAAGAAGAAATCTAAAAAGAAAGCCGGTAGTGGTAATGTTGAAATTCCTGAGGGAATGACGCTCGAAGAGATCGGCAGGCTATATGGCGGCAAGGTAGATAAGAAATCGAAGAAAAAAGGTAAAAAGCCGAAGGTCAAAGCTGATTCCAAGGTTGAGCTACCCAGCAAAATACTGGCTATCACAACTGGCCAGACCGATAAATTTGGTACTTTGCAGCGCATGGTCCAGGATGAAGACGTTAAAACGCCAGCGGCGGCCAAGAAACTTGGAGAATCAATGCTAAGCGGTGTGCAGGAGACGTTCACCGTTTCTGGCCCTGATCTTAATATCATTCGTGCCGGCGACGCCGTGATCTATAACAAAATGAGCCTAATCGTAACAAGTGTTAGCCATGATCTTGGTGAGCCCGGTCATATGATGCTTAATTTAGCATCACAAGATTACGTGAGAAGGAGGTATTTCCTGAACTATGGCTGATATGGATCCGTTTCAGGCGATCGCAAGGGGACTAAGAGACCAGATAGCGAAAGGGGCTGGCGATGCCCTTTCTGGTGTTCCTGCAGAGCTTGGGACAATAACAGAGACTGGACTGAAGCTCGATACTTTTAAGGATGAGATCCAGGACTACCTGGTTGCTGATTTTCTCACAACCCTTCATTTGCCGGCATTTTGGTTGGTAGGGACAACCGTTCAACCTGATGCAGAGGACGAGCCTGTCGGTACCCCCTCGCAGCGTACTCGGTTTGATTTTGAACCTACCTTGATTGAAGAGGTCCGGGTTAACTTAGCGGACGGTTTGATGCCTGGTGAAAGAGTACTAGTGATCCCGACTAACGGTGGAGCTGACTTCGTGGTTATGTGTAGGGTGGTGAATAGCGGTGGCTAATCTATTTCCAGAGCAAATTGAGGACGACTGGACCCAGACACGGGCTGAAGACGAGCTGGAGGAGGAAGTACCGTTTGGGCGAAGTTGGCGGTTTGATTTTACTGCCGGTGATTTCGTAATGACTCCAACACGTAAGGTAGCTGCAGTTGATGAAACGGCAGCTTGGGTAATGTGGTGCGAGAAGGCCATCCGAACGCCTCGATATCGGCATCTGATATATTCCAGGGAGCATGGCGAAGAATTCGACGATTTAATTGGCAGAGGATACAGCAGGGCCGTCATTGAGAGCGAGATCCAGCGGATCGTCACCGAGACATTAACTGTAGATCCACGGACGGCCAATGTCGATGGGTTTGTTTTTGCCTGGTCTGGCGACGGTTGTTATTTTTCATGTAGGATTCAAAATGTTCGGGAAGAGACGGAGACTATCGAAGGTAGGGTGGAGATCTAATGACAAATCTTCCGTTATTTTTGCAGGAGCAGTCAGAAGACGAAATTATGCAGCGCATGCTGGATCGAGTGCCCGCGGATATAGACAAATCCGAGGGCTCTTTTATTTGGGATGCCCAGGCACCGGTTGCATTCCTTTTGTCTGAAGCAGCCATTTGGGCTCAGCAAGTACTTGAGCGTGGGTTTGCAAGTACGACATTTGGGGAATATCTCGATCTCCGAGTAGCAGAACATGGGGTGATCCGGCGGGCTGCTGTTGCTGCAGTCGGGAATGTGCAGTTTACAGGGGCACCTGGGAAAACCGTACCCGTTGGAACGGGGGTGGCCACACCTGCAGATGAAGTGTCTGGCGAATCATCGATAGAGTATGTAACAGCTGCCGAGGTTACATTGAATGATGAAGGTGTAGGTGTAGCACCAATTCGAGCAGTTGTTCCGGGGAAAGCCGGGAATGTTCCTGCTGGGGTAATCGATGTTATGTCTACACCGATTAGTGGGATCTCGGCTGTGACAAATCTTGAACCCGTCACGGGTGGGGCGGATATTGAGTCGGACGAGTCACTTCTTGAGCGATTCTATTCCCGAGTACGCAACCAAGGAACGAGTGGTAATAAGGCACAGTATATCCAATGGGCAAACGAAGTGCCGGGGGTAGGTGGTGTTCAGGTTTCGCCACTTTGGAAAGGCCCCGGAACCGTAGGCATCTACTTGTTAGACATGGACAAGCGTGCGGCAAGTCCTGAGATCGTCCAGAATGCACAGATGTATATTGATCCAACAATGGATGGCCAAGGTGAAGGGCAAGCGCCTGCGGGTTCGATCGTGACGATCATGGCTGCAGAAGAAGTACCTGTTAATATATCTGTACAGCTCACTTTAGCGATTGGCCCAACACTTAACGAGGTTAAAGCTCAGATCGAGAGCGGGGTCACTGCCTATCTGAAGCAGCTCGCTTTTTCAGATCCGCTTGTCCGGTTTACTCGTATTGCAGCTGTGCTACTAGATATTCCACCAATCATTGATTATTCGGATCTCACCGTCAATGGAGTGGCTGACACCAATATTCAGATCAATCCAGGTCAGGTTGCTGTTCTTGGGGCGGTGGAAGTGTATGAGTGAGTTTAAAATTAGCAGTCCCATGGGCAAAGAAATGTTCTCTTATATGCCAGCTTATTACGAGAACTCACGGGTTATTCGTGCAGATCTAAATGCTAAAGGCGCGGAGCTAGACGGACTATACCAAGCTCTGAATGAAACACTAGATCAATTCTTCGTCCGAACAGCGACTTGGGGACTGGACAGATGGGAAATGGAACTCGGCATTGCAACGGAACCAGGGAAACCAATAGAACAACGCCGGGCTGTTGTGGAATCAAAGCTTCGTGGTGCCGGGAAGTTTTCTGGCCGGCTAGTAAAGAACGTGGCTGAGGCATACAATGGCGGAACTGTTGATGTTACATTTCAACCTGCAGAGTGGAGCTTCACGGTGAAATTTATTGATACAATCGGCATTCCACCGAATCTTGATGATCTGAAGATGGTGATCGAGGAAATTAAGCCGGCGCATTTGAAGGTTGAATATGAATTCAGCTATCTTCTCATTCGAGACATTCATGGTGTAATGACGCTCAATCAAATGGAGCAGACGCCATTAAGTAAATTTGCAGGAGGTGGTCCAGTTGGCCAGCAATACACCTAATCTCAATTTATTAAAGAAAGACCCTGTGACTGATGGTGACGACACATTTAATATTCAAACGATGCTTAATGATAACTGGGATAAGATCGATGAGGCGGTAGGGGAGGTTAAGGAAGAACTACAGGATCTCGATATCCCACCTGCGTCTTTGACACAAGCTGGCATTACTCAGCTGTCCAGTGCTATAGACAGCCCAGAAGAGGATAAGGCTGCTACGCCTAAAGCTGTCAAAGTAGCTGTTGAAGCAGCGTCGGCGGCACAGATAACGGCGAATGCAGCAAATACGGCGGCAACGGCGGCTCAGTCCAAGGCTGACCAGGCTTTTCAAGCTGGCAATGAGCGGAAAGCTGAAGTGGTTGCCGCGCTTGTTGCCTTAGGAGTAACGGCATCCACGAATGATAGTTGGGACACGCTTATTAGTAAGATGGCCACTGTAATTAAAGCGACCGGTAATGCGGCAATTAGTGATGTATTAGCAGGGAAGACGTTTAGTAATGTATCTGCATCTGGACTGACAGGCACAATGCCTAATCAGGGGGCCAAGACAATTACACCCGGGACGGCTAATCAGACTATTGCAGCGGGGTATCATAACGGGTCTGGTTTGGTAAAAGGTGATCCAAATCTAATTGCAGATAACTTGCCAAAGGATAAGACTATTTTTGGAGTTACTGGGGTGCTGGAACGCCTAACGACAACGGATAAGACTGCTATAGCAACGCAGATAACAAATAAGGGTGTATCTGCATCAGCTAATGATACTCCTGCACAGTTGGCAACTAAGATTGGACAGATACCTGTTAGCATAAAAGGGTCTATCCATATAAACTTTACAAGCGCAAAAATTCCATCGTCCCAAAATAATCGGGATGAGGTGATTTTTACCTTTCCGGCGGGAGTTAGTTTTGTAAGCTTTAAACCAGATAGCACTTCATCTTTTTACTTAATGAGGCACGAGCAGTGGCGGTCCTACTTCGCACTAAAAGATAAGGCGTCAAACTACGCATATATTTATAATGTAAGCGTTGGGATGTACGCAAGTTATCTGGCAAGATTTACTTACGCTCTTTTCCCCGCGCTGGGATATACAGAACTATCTGGCGGCGGGGCGGGGTGGGTACTTACTGATACGCTAAGTGATAACACAGAGGTTAAGTTTGTTTTCGGTGCGCAGCTAACGGCATCGGGAACAACATATGACCTTCCAGCAGATTTTGGGCACATAAATGGAACTTTGTATTACGCTTAGTACCAAATAGACGAAATATAGAAATATGTAGATGAAGTGAAGGGTGTTGAAGATGATTAGAACATTTAAAAGTAAGGATCAGGTTGAGGCAATTGAATTCGCCGACTCTGATAAAGAGACGATTCAGTCAATCATTGCATTTACAGGAATGTCAGTAAATATCGAGTATGCTCCTAATGGCACGGTGCGAGCAGGATTGATAAGGGATGCCAAAAGCGTATCCGTGGTTAATTTAGGTCAGTTTATTTATAAGGACAATAATGGCCAGATTGGGGTTTGTGACCTCGAATATCTGGAGCAAAATTATGAAGAAGTCGAAGAAGAATTCGCATCGTAGGTAGCGGGTATTTTCATATCAAAAATCAACTAAATCTAGTAATTAATTTACAACATTTAGGATATTGTGTATAATAGAGTCGAATCGGCCGGTTCCAAAAATCTTGAAGGGTGGAAGACCATGAAACTCAAAAAGGTTTTAACGGTTCTTTTCACAACTTTGTTGTTACTCACATTGTCGTCATCTGCATTTGCTAGCGAGATAACACCTACAGCGGTAGGCATTGGAGATACCAAGGAAAGCGCCATAACCCTTGTTGGTAATTCAGAATTCAATCTTTTTCTTTCCGATAGCGCTGATAAGGATTGGTTCAAGTGGACTAATAATACGAGCGAATACAAACTTGTAGCAGGTTATTTTATGCCTGATAGCAAAGTCGCTAATTATCGTCTTGGAATGGAAATTAATTATAGCCCTTCTGTTAATGCGGGCAGAGTTTATGCCGAGAATTACGGGCCTGGAAACGCACAAATTATTGACAATATTTTAATTCCACCCGGGGCATCAGTATACTATGTAATAGATTCTACTGAATTTGCTCTAATGCAATATACTTTCATTTTCCGAATTTATAATTTCAATTAGAATAATCTAGACAAGCACCTCATGCGGGGTGCTTTTTGTTATGCCCTCTGTTTACCGGGGGCTATTTATTTGTAAGGGGGTAGGGATATGGACGGGGGACAAACTGAAGTAATTCAGCGGTTAGCAATAGTAGAAACGAAGGTGGACAACATGGACGAGAAGCTTGATAGAGCGATCACGGCCAATGAGACGGCGGTAGAGGCGTTATCCTCAGCGCGATCGGCCCATCACAGGCTGGACAAGATCGAGGACGCCCAGAAGTGGCTATGGCGCACTATTGCGGCGTCGATCATTACAATTGTCGTCGGGGCTATTTTAACAGTAATTAAACTGCAAGGAGGGGCTTAGCATGCAAACACGTACAAAGGGCAATGCACAGGGCATCGACGTATCACACTGGAACGGCAAGATCGATTGGGCGAAGGTGGCGGCAAACGGGATCTCATTCGCTTTTATCAAGGCTACTCAGAACAGCGTGGACAAGATGTTTCTTGAAAACGCTAAGGGAGCTAAAGCAGCGGGGCTGCTGATTGGGGCCTACCACTATTTAGACAATAAGGTCACCACACCAGATGCTGCTAAGGCTGCAGCCAGGATGTTTTACAATGCTATTCAATTCGCTGGGGTCAAGTTCGACCTACCTCCTGTTCTGGACTACGAATCGAAGTCCGACAGCTTAAGCGCAGTTGGGGCTACTGCGGTAGCGAAGGCTTTTCTAGGTGAAATTGAACGATTGACTGGTGTTACACCGATCTTATACACCTATCCGGCGTTCATTGGCAACTTCAGTGGACTGAGCCAATACCCACTCTGGATAGCACGATATAGCACTCAGACGCCCGCCGATGCCTCGGGATGGAAGCGATGGGAGTTCTGGCAATATAGCGACGGTCAAAGCGGAGGCACGCTGCCTAATGGTTCGAGAATCGTGGGCGGGATTAATGGACAGGTGGATCTGAATGAATTTGATGGTACCGAGGCTGAGCTAAGGAATAAATACGGTCCTAAGAAGGAGGAGCCGAAAGCGAGCGAGCGCGATGTGAATCAAGTCAGTGATTGGGCTGCAAAAGACTGGGCGGAAGCCAAGGCGAATGGTTATTTCGATGGAAAGAGACCCGGAGCGGCAATAACAAGAGAAGAGACAGCGATCGTGGTCAATAGACTAAGAGCGAATTTCCTCAAACTGTTTGCAGGTACCTCTGAAAGAATTGGTGATCTGGAAGAAAGATTGCAACGCATCGAACAAGGAGGTCAATAATATGAACAAGAAAAGATGGCGGAATTATGCACTATGGATCAGTATCGTATCTCAGGGGCTGCTGCTCATTCAGCTCATTGGTCATTTGACTGGCGCGTTTGACCTAACGGATGTTATGAAGAATGATATCTTGGCTGTAACAGATGTGTTGCTTGGATTGCTTGCTACACTCGGGATTATCTCCAATCCAACAAAGCCGAATAGTTCTGGGTATAACCTTTAAGTTCGTACATTAAAGCCCACTAACCTATATGGTCGGTGGGCTTTCTTTATTACTCATTCAGGTTCTATTCATATCTTTAGGGAAGATCATCATAAAAATATAAATGATAGTATTCCGGTGAAATATATGACCCATTAGGTGCACTTACAACTACATAATATTCTCTTGAAAGTCCAGTTGTTGTGTTATCTCCAGGAAGCATTACCCAATTATTTGATGAAGTTATTAATTTATAACCTGTTGCACTATATTCATAAACTGTAAAGGTATACTTTGTATTCTCAGGAAGTACAATACCAACATAGTGATTGCGACTAGATTTAGTATAGAACTTCCAATTGTCTATATCAGAATAACTGCTTATCTTTCCATAATTTTCGCCATAACTGAGATGAATCATTGTATTTGCGGTAGTAAATCCATCATTAGGTTCACTCTCGTAATTTATTACAGCTGCAAAAACTGATGTTGAGCCAATCAATAATAAAAATACTGTGAGCAAGGTCATGATGGAGATCTTTATCCCCTTCTTTTTCTTCATTCCTCAAAACCTCCCAATATTCTACTAGGTCGGCCAACCTACAAAAACCATAGCATATATATTTAGCTTTGTATATATAAAAAATGGATTAATTTAGGGAAATGCGGCAAAATGATGTAAATTCATGGAATATATTGTTTGTGGTTAGCGACAGTGATATATTGGAAATACATATACGGATTTTCCGTTATGCAATCCGGAAGTACCGGTAGAAAGCCCGCTAACCTTTTGGTTGGCGGGCTTCCATTTAATTATTCCGTTGTATATTCATCTACTTCAAACGATAGTATATTTTTAAAAATTACATAGTCAACCCTTTTGCTAAAAGGCCCTTTATTGTTATTATGCTTGTCAATACCATATTGAGCCGGCCCTATGCCGTTTTCTTTAGCGTCATACCAGTTAATAAAGGCTTTTACTTCTTCCATCGAAAGGTCGAATTCTTTTTCTAAACCTGTTGTCATGATGATCGTAAGAATTGCGCGGTCACCAGATGGTTCTGGATCAGTAGGATTTGTTGGTACGCTTGTAGACGTGAATTCCTCAACTGTCTTTGTTGGTTTAAAAGGATTGAATATGGCTCCTCCTACAACATATATTTTCCCGTTTACAACTACTGTACCGAATGCAGAGCGGGCTACATTTAAATTTGGTGCTTCCTTCCATGTATCCGTAATTGGATTGTATACTTCTACACTTCCAAGTGAATCACCACTCGTTGTTCCACCACCAATACTATATATTACCCCATTAAAAGAAACTGTACCTGATCCATCCTTAGCATTTATCAAATTAGCCTTATCGGCCCATAAATTAGATTTTGGATCATATTCACGAACATTTTTATATGAAGTTATTCCATTACCACCTCCGACTGCATATATTTTGTCGTTATAGACGGCTAGGCCAACCGCATGTAGAGCAGAAGGCATGCTTGCTCTGGTAGCCCATGAATCTGTTTTAGTGTTATACACTTCAACACTAGCAACAGTCGTAGCTTTTGAATCTATTATTCCACCTACTATGTAGATATCATCTTCATATGAGACTGCACTTGCCCATGCTTTCGTAACTGGCATATTTTGTTTCTTTTCCCACGTGTCTGTCTGAGGATCATAGATATAAGCGCTATTTAATACAGAGCCTCCTGTCATAGTATATATATTACCTGTATAGCCACCAAACACATATATTTTCCCATCTACTGTTGAGGCGGTAGATGCTGCCGCAGTAACTGGCATATCATTTTTTTGGATCCATGAATCATTGATCGGATCGTATTCATAAACAGTTCTTTTTATATCAGTTAATGAACCTGATATACCTCCAAATACATAAATCTTCCCATTTGCTTCTGCTACTGCTGAACCTGCAAGCGGCGAAGGAAGGTCGTTCTTCATTATCCAATGATTATCAACTTCGCTTTCTGCAAAAACATTCGTTCCAAGACTAAAAACGACAACTAAACATGAAATAATAGATAGAAATATTTTTTTCATACGTATTCTCCTTATAAATTATTTGCACTAAGAAGAATACAAATAAACCCATGGATTGTCCAAACAATAATGCCTATATATGTGATTTAATGTTGTGAAATATAAATTTGTAAAGATTCACTCAATAAGAGTGGTCTTTTTTTCATATTGATAAAAGTCACACACCAGGCATATAATACAAACATATGTTCTTATATGGAGATGATGGTATGTTAAGCGATCTTGAACGAAAGGTGCTTCGGATCCTGTATAATTTTTCGAGTCAACGTAATCGTATGCCAACAAAACCAGAATTAGAACGCACGACAGGCCGACAATACCAGGATATTAAGTCCGCTCTGGATGTGTTAGTACAGGAGAGGTATATTTTCTGGCCAGACAATCCCCGACTTGATACCATTGTCATCCTGGAGGGGTGGGAGAGGGATACATCTATGCCTAAACCCAAACCAGTAATATCAAGTAATTTAGACTACTGGACTAAGTACTAAGGGGGATGACTATGGCTGGTTTACTTGAAGGTGGCTTCTGGGAAAGAAGCTTTATCCTGCCGGAACATAAAAGAGCAATTGAGCGGCAGGATCATGAGAGTAAGAGGAAGACAAAGCCGATCTTGGATACTCAAGAATTAGAGCAGATCCAGCTAGTGCTGTCTGAATCGTTTCATGAGCACAAGCGAATTACACTCCGCTTATTTGATGAATTTGACGACGTTGAGATCAGCGGGATCGTGACAGCAATCCAGGCTTATCGTCGAGAAATTAAGATGGCCACTTCTCCAGGGGATTGGCAGTGGATTAGGATAGTTGACATTTTGGGTGTATATTTATAAGTACAAGCAACTCACATGAAAAAGCCCACTGGCCTTAAATTGGCTAGTGGGTGATTTAGATTAGCTTGGATTAATATGAATAGTGATGTCCCCAAAAGAGGATATTATGAATATTCAAATGATCACAAAAAAATCACAAAAAAATCACGTTTTCTGCGGTAGAATATGAAAGTTGGCGATACAAAAATAGAATTTATTCGGGGTGACGCATAATAAAATAACGATAAATGGCATTTGACGAAACTTGTCGAATGATTATGCCTTATGTTATACATAGAGAGGGAACTTGTCATGACTCGAGGAGGGACTATTAATGCTTATTGATGAATTAAAAGGTAAAGCATTGGATGAATTTGTAGAAGGCATCCTAACTTTAGAGACAAAAGAGGAGTGCTATGCTTTCTTTGATGATTTATGTACTGTTAATGAAATAAAGACATTAGTTCAACGTTTTCAAGTTGCAAAAATGCTGTATAACAATAATACGTACAGTAAGATTGAATCGGATGCAGGAGCGAGCACAGCTACCATCTCGCGTGTGAAGCGATCTCTGTACCACGGAAATAACAGCTATGAACTGATGTTCAGCCGTATGCAGAACAACCCTGAGTCCAACAAGAAGACAGATTAAGCAGCGGAAATTAGTATGAGGAATTTTTTTAATATTGCAAACAGGATAAAGCGCTTCCAAAATATATAATTTTGGTATAATCGGATATTTTAGGTGATTTATTTCTTATAGGTGAAAATTAGCGGTAAAATGAGGAAAGTCGAACACGATTCTATACGAATCGTGTTCGACTTTTTTATTGCTATTTGAAGATCTCGTTCCAGGAGTTCTTGGATGCCGTCATGTCTATGAGACAGCTCCTGAATAACAATCTTACCACTGATCATCTTAACTAAAAGAGCATAATCAGAAGCAAAGTTGTTTTTTGAATACATTTCCATTCCGTGCGACATACTAACTGTTATCTCATTTCATGGGAGGAGCATTATGTGGGAAACGAAACTACGCGCTTTGCTTGAACAGAATTCTGATATCGTATTTCGCAAAATTGAGATTCATGACGAAATAATGATTCTGGTTTATATAGAAGGACTTGTGAATGATGTCTACGTACAAGAACAAATCATTCCTTCACTATTTCATGAAGCTAGGTTTGATACCGTTCCAAAGCATGCTTTGGACGAATTGGAACAAGCGCTGGAGGCATTGTTTAACGGCAGTGTTCTCGTGCTGACTAATCAGAGTGAATTTGCCTATCCACTCTCTGGAGAAGGCATTCAAAACCGTTCCATCGTAGAACCGACCAGCGAGCATACTCTTCGCGGCCCCAGAGACGGATTCGTCGAATCCATTTCTACCAACCTTTCTCTCATTCGCAGAAGGTATCCCGATACCCGTCTGCAGGTAAGGATATCCCGCATCGGCACACACAGCAAGACAAAGGTGGCCTTGGTATATGTCGACGGTATCGTAAATCCTGAAATTCTAAAAGAAGTTGAGCAGCGAATAAAATCAATCCAAATTGACGAGCTGCTGGATAGCGGAACGATCGAGCAATGGATTGAGGACAGCTGGTATTCTCCATTTCCTCAAGTCCAATATACGGAACAACCGGTAAGAGTGGTCTCAGCCATTGCAGAAGGAAGAATTGCCATCGTCGTGGATGGAACTCCTATTGTGTTGATGGTACCTCTTACTTTCTCTATGTTGTTTCAGGCTATGGACGATTATTCCGAACGCTGGCTCGTTGGGTCGGCTATCCGAGTCATCCGCATCATAGGTTCGGTTATCGCTTTAATTTTACCTGGGCTCTATATTGCTCTCCTGTCCTATCATCCCGGTATGATTCCGACCCAACTGACGCTTTCGATCGCCGCTTCGCGGGCCGATGCTCCTTTTCCCGCTTTTGTTGAGGCACTTCTAATGGAGGCCACATTGGAATTGTTGCGGGAAGCAGGTTTGCGCCTGCCTGGCTTCATCGGACAGACGATTGGAATCGTCGGCGGACTGGTGATCGGCCAGGCCGCCGTGGAAGCGGGAATCGTAAGTCCTATCATGGTTATCGTTGTGGCACTAACTGCGATTTGTTCCTTCATGATTCCATCCTATAACGGGGCGATTGCGATACGCCTGCTGCGTTTTCCGCTCATGGTTTTCGTGAGTGTCTTGGGTCTTCTAGGGTTGATCTTGGGTGTTATGATCATCATTGCACACCTCATCTCGCTAAAATCATTTGGAGTAAATTACTTGTCTCCATTTGCCCCTTTCCATACCGCAGATTGGAAAGATTCCGTAATCCGCGCTCCGCTCCCTTTACTGAAAAAACGTCCATCTGTACTCAAGCCTTTGAAAGAACAGCGATTGAAGCTGGACCAACGTAAAAAGGGGTGGTAATGCCGATGATTAAGGACAAAATTACAAATATACAAATGGGATTCTTGTTATTTTCCTCTATGGTAGGTGTCGGAATATTATCCTTGCCGCAGCAAGTTGCTAACCAGGCCAGCGTGGATGGATGGATCGTAATTATCGCTAGCGGAATACTAGCTGCCTGCTCGGCTCTATTGATGGCGAAGATCGGTGAACGCTTTCCAGAGAAAAGCCTGATTGAGTACAGTCCGTTACTCATAGGCAAACCTATGGGCATCATGCTATGCCTTCTGTTCGTTATTTACTTCATAGTATTTGCCAGTACGGTCACCCGTATTTCAGCCGACGTTACCAAGCTGTTTCTGTTGGATGATACGCCAGTTGAAGTGGTTATACTCAGTACTTTCTTGACCAGTACTTATATCATTACGCACGGAATCAACGCGATCGCCCGCTTCAATCAGTTTATTCAGCCGATCGCTTTCTTTTTGCTGGTCCTTGTACTGCTTCTTACGTTCAGCGATGCGGATCTGGGGAATAATCTGCCGATTCTCGGAGACGGGATCTGGCCGGTCGTTGCTAGTTTACCCTCCACGTCGTTTTCATTTTTGGGATTTGAAACGATATTGTTTCTGCTGCCCTTTATGAAGACGCCCAAAAAATCCAGCCGTGTCATTTTCGGTGCGTTCAGTACGATCATATTCATTTATGTGTTTATTGTGATTGCCTGTGTGAGCGCACTGGGCGCCAAGGAAGTGGCTTATGTGAATTTCCCGACACTGACCATCGCGAAAAACATTCAATTCCAAGGAAGTTTCGTAGAGCGCCTGGAATCGATCATGATGATCAGTTGGGTACCATTCGCTTTGACAACTATGCTTCTGCTGCATTATTGTGCCAGCCTGGTTCTAGCCAAATTGCTCGGACTTCAGGAACACCGCGTCATTTCTATTTTGCTGATTCCAGTCATCTATTTGCTAGCGGTGCTGCCTCAAAATGTACTGCAGGTTGAAATGTGGAGCCAAGCGGTCGGGGCGTTCGGCGCTTCGCTTAATATTCTAGCCATCGCCGTATTATGGTTGGGGTATGGTGTGAACAGAAGGAGGAGACGGCTTTGAAATATCGCTTTCTAAAGACGATTATTGCCTTGCTGCTAGTTTTTTTCCTCACAGGTTGCTGGGATCGGGTAGAGATCGAGAATCGGATTTTTGTACTCGCAGTAGCGATTGACAAAGAAATGAAGAAAGATGGGAAGAGGCTGTATGAATTGACAATTCAGGTCGCAGAACCGAAAGCTTTATCCGGAAAGAGCCCCCCGTCCGACGTAAAGCCAGTCTGGAATGTCAGTGTTACGGGCGGCTCCATTTTTGATTGTATGCGCTCGATGGCCACCAAGGTTGCCAGAGTTCCTTTCTATGAGCATTTGCAAGTGATCGTAATCAGTGAAGAGCTCGCAAAAGATGGAATCTCAGCTCCGATGGATCTGTTCCTCCGGGACCATGAACTCCGCAGAAAGACGAATCTCGTTGTGACACCTGGCAAAGCGAAGGATATTCTGGACATCAACCATAAATTAATCCCCGTACCTGGGGTTTATTTGAGCAAGCTAACTCAGGAATCGGTCAACAAAACCTCAAAGATGCCTCAAAATTCAACAGTTGGCGCTTTTTCGGTCAATTACAGGGCGAATCGTAATAGTCTGTTGATAAAAGTGGATCCTCGGGTAGATCATGTCATTATGCAAGGAGGCGCGCTATTCAATAAAGACAAGTTCGCAGGCTGGCTGGAAAGCAATGATGTGAGATCGCACCAATGGGTCGTCGGAACGGTACAAGCCGGGAATTACCTGATAGTTAACGAAAAAGGGAATCAACATTTCACTACGTTTGAAGTGAAAAATATGCGTTCCATCATTAAACCTCATATTCGAAATGGAAAGCCTTACTTTACGGTACGGATTATTGCGGAAGGAAATATTGGTGAGGATGGTCTCTCCCTGAATCCGACCCCCGAAGATCTAAGAAAGATTGAGCAAATGCTGAATAATGAAATTCGTCACGACGCGAATCTTATTATACAAAAACTTCAAAATGAGTATGGGCTTGATATCTTTGAGTTCGGCGAGGAATTACGCCGGCACAAGTATGCTTATTGGAAGCAGCATGAACAAGAATGGGATAATATATTTCGAACCGTAGACGTAAGTGTTCAAGTAGAGACGTCTATACGCCGAATAGGTCATGTCAAATAACGATCAATTTGACGATGATAACGACACAGGAGAGCAGAAGGCAGGCGTAGCCTCCATATTTTGCAAATGCGGCATCGTAAGATAATTTTCTGTCCGCATAGCTGATGAAATAACGAAATCTTAAAAAGAGACCGATTCCCACCAGCAGAGCCGCCATGTAATAGGAGGAATGCGATTCGATAAATCTGGTTACCATAGTCATCTACAAGATACCTCTTCCTAAGGATAGTTCAGAATTAGCATTCCCCGAAGAAGAAGGTATAACCCTAATCTTTGCTAGGTCATACCCCTTTTGGGGCGTGGATTTTGAGGAAGTTGCAACATATTACCTAGATGCTGCAAAACATAGAGAAATAGAATTTGTATTGCGTACTAAAAATATTTGCCGATTTATTCATTAATGGCAACCAACTAGATATCGAAACGTTGAGTTTTGGGTAATGTCCACATTGGCTGGAGCAACGCAGCTTTGCCTAACGATGCCAAAATTAAGCGGGGACGAATATGCAGCCCTGCATGTCAATGCGATCAAGCTGATTTTAAAGGGAATATCGATTGATGATCCCAACTGAAAAAAGAGAACGTAGGGAAGCAACGCATTGAAGCGTTATGGTTCTTGGATTAGAATTGACGTAATGAAACATAATAGTTATTATAGATTCATTAAGTCTGTGTTTGAGGTGATTATGAATGAAGTTCTCCAAGGCTACCGATTACGCCCTTCATACGATGCTCTTTCTTACTGTGGCGACTCCCCAAAAACCAATAGGTGTACAGCAATTGGCTGAACGACAAAAAGTGTCTCCAACCTATTTGTCCAAAATACTGACCAAGTTGGTGAAGGCGGGCATGATTGAATCGATAACGGGGGTGAATGGCGGCTATCGACTCAAACGAAATTGGGAAGATATTTCGTTCCTAGATATTATTCATGCGATTGAAGGTTCGGCTTCCTTGTTCGATTGCAGTTTCGATCATGGACCAGGATGCCCGATTCAAAAGGTGGTGTTATCGGCAGAAGAGAAGATGGAAGAACAGTTGAGAAATCAGAAAATGTCTGATCTTGTGCGGGAGCATAATATAGTCATCTGATATTTCTTTTTTTAAGTTAATTAAAGACAACTAGTATCTTTAAAATCTGTATTATCGAATTATTACTGGGAGAGTGAATTATAAAAGCAGTAACAACAGAAGCACAGCCAGTTTCATATCACCGCCGCAACAGCCCAATGGCTGACAACAGGTTACTTATAGACCCTCGGCATATTGGTTCCGGTATCCGGGTTGATTTCCAATTGAGTCATAAAAATTTTAAGAAAAGGGTTCAGCGAAGAAGGTAGGCGAAGGGCCAGACGGATTATGAACTGGCTAGATATCGCGGTGAACAAGTGGAAATCCGGCAAGGAGGCCGGTTCGGCAAAGTGCTTGTCCATCTGCAAAATCAGCATATGTACGACAGAGAAGGCCGTATCTAGCCTGTAGTCACTATAAATATCGAATAGCATACTAACGAGGAGGGTTAACATTCATGAATAAAGTTGATGTAGCAATTATCGGGGGAGGTCCCGCCGGTTTGAGCGCCGGACTTACACTGGGACGCGCGAGGAAACAGACGATTGTCATTGATGAGGGACGTCCCCGCAATGCTGTGACCCGGGAGGCGCACGGGTTTTTGACGCGGGACGGAATTAGCCCGAGTGAATTCCGACGTATTGCAAAGGAGCAGCTGCGCGTTTATCCTTCGGTTTCCCATGTGGAAGATACCGTTGTGTCGATTTCGGGTGAGGACGGATACTTCTTGCTGGAGACGGCCACAGGGCTGAAGATCGTCAGCAAAAAGCTGCTGTTTGCCGTAGGCATGAAGGATCGCAAGCTTGAAATTCCGGGATTGGCCGAGGTCTACGGAAAGAGTGCGTTTGTTTGCCCGTATTGCGATGGTTGGGAATTAAGAGATGAGCCTCTGGTTGTCATTAGCAGAGGAGCGGCACTCATGCATTTCGCTCCATTGTTGTCGGGGTGGACGAAGCGGTTTGTCGTATGCACGAATGGCCCCGATGAATTGAGCGAGGCTGAACGCGATGAATTGCGGGATCATCATATTCCGCTATTCGATACGCCGATTCGTGCCATTGTATCCAGCGAGGGTATGGTGAACCATGTTGCGCTTGAAGATGGGACAGTAATTCCGTGCACGGGAATCTTCTTCAAGTCGGAACTGGTCCCGGGAACGGAATTTCCGCAGTCCCTTGGCTGCCGCATATCGGACACGGGGGTAATTGCAATCGACGAATTTGGAAAATCCAGTGTCCCTGGCGTTTATGCAGCGGGTGACGCATCTTCACTAATGCATCAATCTATTGCGGCAGCCGCATCAGGGGCTGTAGCTGCGGCAGCCATAAATGGAGAATTAAATCAGGAAGCTTGGCAGAAAACACAATGAATGATCCAACCATCGGCTAGTAGTCGGGGAAACAAATATCTCCTTTAGGTAAACCCAGTCCGAACGGGCTGGGTTTTGTCATGTCCAAAAGATGGGTAAGCTGAAGAGAACGGCTTTGGAATGAACTTAAAGTACCGCAGAGTTGAAGTCGTTAACGTATATTAAGGAGGAAATGATGCTATGGCAGCTGTAAGACCAATGATTGCTATTACAGGAATCGGTACCGCGTTGCCGCCTTATCGAATGGATCAGGCTGATACGGCACGCCGGATTGTTGATGCGCTGAGCAATAGCCCGGATTCAGCCCGTTGGGCCAGAAGAATATTCAAGCAATGCGGTGTCGAGAGCCGGTATACATGCGAACCGGATCTGCTGCAAGAAGCATCGGTATGCCGTTATATGCCGCAAGAAGATCGTTCGAAAGTGCCGTCGACGGCAGAACGGATGGCGGTCTATAAGCGAGAATCCGTCCCCCTCGCTATATCTGCGGCGAGAGCGGCCTTAGCTGATGCGAAGATGGATGCCAAGCAGATCACGCATCTGATCACGGTTAGCTGTACCGGGCAATTCCTTCCAGGCATCGATGCGGCCTTGATTCGAGAGCTAGGGCTTGTGCCCTCGGTCATGCGAATCCCGCTCACCTTCATCGGATGCGCTGCCGGAATGAAGGCGATATGTTTGTCGAAGCAGCTGGTGTCTGGAGATCCGAAGACGAACGTATTGATTGTGTGTGTGGAATTGTGCACCCTCCATATTCAGCCTTCCGGGGATCGGGAAGCTTTGTTCGGCGCTTCTTTCTTCGGCGATGGGGCTTCGGCTTGCGTAATCGGCGCGGCATCTTCGCAGCATCAGCATGTTTACCAGCTTGGTGATGATAGATCGGTACTGCTGCCTGGGGGAGCTGATGAAATGATTTGGGAGATCGGCAATGATGGGTTTGACCTATATCTATCCCCGAATATTCCGAGATTGATTCGCGAACATGTTCCAGCCGAAGTAGCGCATCTCGGTGGTGACGAGCATTCCGAATTATGGGCGATTCATCCGGGAGGCAAAGGCATTGTCGAAGCGCTGCAATCGAGATATGGTCTGAGAGATGAACAGGTTGCGCCAAGTCTCAGTGTCCTGCGAGACATTGGAAATGTGTCCTCCGCCACAATTTTGTTCGTCATGAAGAAGATGAGGGAACAGCTGCAGGAGCAAGGTACGGAGCGGGCATCCGGACTTGCGTTAGCCTTCGGCCCAGGTTTGACGGCGGAGATGATCAAAATTACTTATGTTGCTTCCAGCGTGCCATCCAAGCGCCGCACGGAGAATGCGCATTATGTTTCCTAAGCTTCATCGGCGGGCATCGGCGGCTGAGCTCATGGACGATTTAACAAATGGCGGTGAGGAGCTTCGTGAGGCACTACGGGAGCTTCGCCGCTTGAATCGGCTGTTCGCGGCAAGCGCGCCAACCCTATATGGAATTAAGCAATTGTGGCGGGAGGCGGGCAAGCCGAAGCAGTTGTCCATTACAGACGTCGGTGCAGGCTCCGGTGACGTGAATCGGCGCGTTCTGCAGTGGGCATCGCGGCAAGGCATTACCTTGATGATCACACTGGTCGATATGACAGAAGAAGCTTGTGCCGAAGCGCGTCAATTGTACCTTGATGAGCCGCGGGTTCAAGTCATGCGCGGCAATTTGTTTACGCTCCCTGAGGCGAGAGCGGATATCGTGACAGGCACACAGCTTCTGCATCATTTTTCAGAGGAAGAGCTGCCCCATGCCGTTGCAAGCATGCTGCGGGCGGCCCGGCTTGGCGTTGTCGTGAATGATATCCATCGGCACTGGATCGCTTGGATGGCGGTATGGCTTGCGACACGGACTATTTCATCGAACAGGTATATCTTGAATGACGGCCCTTTGTCCGTGGCCAAAGGCTTCCGCTCGCAGGATTGGAAGCGCCTAAAGCAGGCAATGGGGATCAATCAGATCATGTACTCCTGGAGGCCGTTGTTCCGTTATGCAGTCGTGATCGGTAAGCCTGATTCATATTTAAGCGGACGGAGCTGATCGAATTGGAGCATGATGTGGATGTCGTCGTTCTCGGGGGAGGCATCTCAGGAAGTTGTATCACTAAGGCACTCGCGGAGAAGCAGTGGGAGACGGCCTTGATCGACCGGCGGGCCTTCCCGCGTCATAAGGTATGCGGGGAATTCCTTTCGCCAGAAGCCCAGAGCACTCTGCACGCTCTAGGATTAATCGAGACGGTTGTGTCGCTTCATCCGACGCGGATTGAACGGGCTCAGCTCATCTTCGAGCAGGGTGGAAAAATCGAGCTTCCGATCCCTGGCGTTGCCTGGGGACTTAGCCGATATGCAATGGATGAGGCGTTGCATACAGCCGCGATGCAGACTGGGGCACAGCTGCACTTATCGACCACGATTACTGGAATTGAGCAGCATGGAAAAGGTTATACCGTTCGAACGAAGCAGGGAACGGATTCGAACCTGTTCCATGCCAGGTCTATCATTGCGGCCTGGGGAGCGAATTCGCGGATGCGAATGAATGGACATCGTCCGGATGCAGCCGCTTCGTGCCAGCAAACCTACATTGGCGTTAAAACCCATTATGCCGTAAAGATGGAGCCGGTGATTGAGATGTATTTCTTCCACGGTGGATATTTAGGACTATGCCCGGTCGAGGATGGCAGCGTGAATGCTGCGGCGCTGCTTAATCGTAGCGAATTTGCGAAGGCGGGCAAATCGGTGTTGTCCATTCTGGAAGCGGCGATTCAGCGCAACCAAAAACTAGCCGAGCGGCTTGCAACAGCTGTGCCCGTTCGCGATACACAAGCTGCCATTGCTCCCGTCTATCTCCAGCATAAGCCAGCGCCATGGGACGGGCTACCTCGGCTAGGCGACGCTTCCGCGATGATCGCTCCTCTTTGCGGCGACGGGATGTCAATGGCGCTGCGCTCGGCTGCATTATGCGCTCCGCTCGCGGACAGTTTTTTGCGGGGAAGCATTTCTTTGCTGGAATGGGAACAACGCTATACGCAAGCGATCCGGCAGGAATTCGCCAGCCCTCTAAGATGGGGTAGCCTGCTGCAATGGCTCATGAGCAAGCCTACTGTTCAGCAGCTTCTGCCAAGCGCTGCCCGATTTGCGCCTCTGCTGGCAAACGGTTTAGTTCAAGCGACAAGATTGAAGCCGTTAGAACCGCAGGAATTTTATACGAAGTGATGATTGAAATACAATTGAACGATATACGCCTCTATATGGCCTCTTCTAAGTTTGTTGAACTTGGGAGAGGTTTTTTTGTTGCTTAAGACATTTACACATGTCATTTTTATCAATTTGTTCAAATGAAATTAGTTATCACACCAACTGTACGTCATATTGACCTGAAATGGATTTCATACTTTATTATTCAAAGAGGAGATCCTCACAAATAATGTTGATGGAGGTCGGTATAAAACGCTATAAGAGTGTGAATATATGGGGATGGTCGGCTAAAGCGACGCCAAAGAGCGTGGAGAGAGCCGGCGATTCGCCTGCTTTAAATTTGCGATATCATAAATATTGAGGGTGGTAAAATTGGAAGATAAGTGGCTTGAATGGGCAAAGCATCTACAGTCTATAGCACAGGCGGGGTTAACCTACTCAAAAGATCCATATGATTTAGAAAGATTTCAGCAGATACGTGATATCAGCGTAGAAATGATGGCAAAGTATACAAGTACAGAAATGAAACTAATCAAAGACCTGTTTGCAAATGAAACTGGCTATGCCACACCCAAAGTAGATATTAGAGCTGTAATATTTAAAGATGATCAAATACTCATGGTAAGAGAAAAAATGGATGGGAAGTGGGCTCTACCTGGCGGGTGGGCTGATATTGGTCTATCTCCAAGTGAAGTAGCAGTAAAGGAAGCAAAAGAGGAGTCTGGATTTGATGTGAGGGCTATAAGACTGTTAGCAGTACATGACAAAAAACTCCATCCACATCCTCCTTCACCTTATCATGTTTATAAGCTTTTTATACAGTGTGAAATTGTTGGTGGGCAAGCTGCGATAGGTACAGAAACAAGTGAAGTTAAATTCTTTTACGAAAATAATCTACCTGATGAACTATCTATTGAAAGGAATACAGAATCCCAGATAAGAATGGCTTTTAGTCTTAGCAAGAAGAAAGGACAAGTGGAGTGTGACTAATCGATAATCGGACAACCGGGAATTGGCCATATTGATCGCTTTGGTTAGTCCTGTAACAGCGGTTTTTTCGCTTTCAGTATAATAGATTTGCTTGGCACGGATCCAAAGGCCAGATGTAAGAGGTAGAAGTAGAAATAGGAGAAGGTGACGATGGCAAACATTAAAGAAATCGCAAAGCGTGCCGGCGTATCCGTATCGACGGTTTCAAGGGTGTTGAATCAACATCCTTACGTGTCGGATTTGAAGCGAGCAGCTGTACAACGTGTGATTGATGAACTGGACTACACCCCTAACCGATTAGCTGTCGATTTAATTCGCAAGGAAACAAGAAGTATCGGTGTGATCATGCCGTACAACAACAATCAAGCATTTGATCAATTGCTTCATGGCGTACTTAACCGATCGGTTGAGCTTGATTATACCGTGGTGATTCTGCCTACCAAGTACGATCCGGATAAAGAGCTCAGTTACTTAAATATGCTGAAAAATAAACAACTGGATGGAATCATCATTACCTCTCGTTCGAACACTTGGGATGCGATTCTACCCTATACCAAATATGGGACAATCGTGGCCTGCGAGTTTTCGGATCATCCTGAGATTGGCTGTGCCTACATGGATCGATATGAATCTTATGTAAATACATTTCAATTGTTAAAGGATAAAGGGCATTCCCAAGTCGCTTTTACAACAGCAAGAGGAGAAGAGAGCAATAGTACGAAGCTGACGATAAAAGCGTATCAGAATATCTTTGGCGACCTGCCGTCGAAATACCATATCAAGGACTGCTACAGCATTGATGACGGGATAAGAGCTGCTCAACAACTGCTTCATTTAGATTCAAGACCAACTGCAGTTTACGCGAACGGCGACGAGGTTGCGTCAGGCATCTATCAGCACGCGAGAAGCCTACAGCTGAGAGTCCCGGAGGATCTGGCGATTATCGGCCAAGAAAACCAGCCTGTTGGAATTGGGTTGAGCTTATCAACGGTTGATCATCAATTAGTGAAAGTGGGAGAACAAGCTTTTGATCTAACAATTAACAGATCTAAGGATAAGATAGAGATTCCATATCAAATTATTGTACGGCATACTACATAACTAATTCGCCTAGTTCTTCACAATCTATTAAGGGTGGGACGGCGGGAGCGAAACGCGGCTGTCGGCATGATCGGCAGCCGAGTTGTGCTAACTGGCAGATTTGTTGAATCAGGTATAGCACCAGCAAGATCAAGATAATTATTTTGCCTTTAGCTTGTTATTTGAAAATTCTAGGAACTCTATGACTCAAGTTACAAGCAACTTCAAACGATATAGTTCCTAACATATCGAGGATATGACGAAGCTGATCGTTAGTGTTTCGAATGACAAGACTTACGGGATGTATTATTTTTACGATAGCGTATCGGGTGAGTTAACATCCTTAGGTAATCTGAGTCCGTGGCTTAAACCAGATCAGATGGCTGATATGTATCCGATCTCTTACAAGAGCAGAGATGGATTAACGATTTACGGTTACTTAACATTACCGAAAAATAAAAAGCCTCAAAATCTGCCGCTGATCATTAATCCGCATGGTGGGCCGTGGACACGTGATATGTGGGGCTTCAACCCGGAAGTACAATTGCTCGCAAACCGCGGGTATGCCGTACTTCAAATGAATTTCCGTGCATCAATGGGGTATGGGAAGTCCTCTAGGGATGCAGGAAATAAACAATGGGGATTGAAAATTCAAGATGATATTACTGACGGTGTGAAGTGGGCGATTCAGCAAGGGATTGCTAATCCGAAACGAGTTGGTATTTATGGCGGTTCGTTTGGCGGATACGCAACCTTGACAGGCATTACGAAAACGCCGGGATTGTATGCTGCTGCTGTTGATTATGTAGGTGTATCGAATATGTTCTCGTTCTTGGGATCGATCCCACCGTATTGGGAGACCATGAGAAATCTCTTAAACGAACGTGTCGGCGATGTCGAAAAGGACAAAGAAATGCTGAAGCAAGTTTCGCCGGTGTTCCACGTCGATAAGATCGTAACTCCATTATTCGTGGCTCAAGGGGCGAATGATCCGCGGGTAAACAAAGCAGAATCCGACCAAATTGTCGAAGCACTCAAAAAACGCGGCGTGCAAGTGGAGTATATGGTCAAGGATGATGAAGGACATGGCTTCACCAACGAAGAGAACTTAATCGATTTCTACATACAATGATCAAGTTTTTGGATAAATATTTGAAGCCGTAGAGCAAATAAGGTAAGAGTTGCTAGAGAATAGTTACTATGCTATTATTCAGGAAATTATACAAAACGGATGGGGTAGCACCTCTTGATAGTAAGCGTTTAAGATTGTCTCTCTGCTAAATCATACTAAAGCATCATTTTCCCTTCCAATTCTACTAATTCTCCTGTCGAACCAAGGAAAGTTCGACACACCCCGTTGATTATCTGGCAAAAGAAAATAAAGAATTTTCTTAATTCTTAGGTTAAAATCAGTCCTCTGTTAAAGAACTACATGCTACCCGCGTACGTTCTTTAATTACTAATTGGAAATGAAATATAATGAGGAGGACGTAGCCCAAGCGAAGGCCGGGAGCTTCCTTTTTATTGAACTAACGGGCAGCATTGTTTAATAATGTGAGCTGTTGTTGTTGAGTTATTGACAGAATATTACTGAATATCTTATATTGAACTTTAATTAATAATTACCAAATGCGATGAAGAGGACAAGTAGATACGGAAACGCCGTTCAGAGAACTGCCGGTTGGTGCGAGGCAGCGGATATCCGAATCAAAAAATCACCTCAGAGCTGGCTCCCGAATTATAGTAGATGGGCCCGGGATTCTACCGTTACAAAGAAGCATCGTTGTTGGACGATGGCTAAGTGGGCGTTTATTATAAACGTCAATCAGGGTGGTAACACGGAGCAACTCCGTCCCTAATGGGATGGGGTTTTTTTGCGTCTTCACAAATTAATTATAAAATTGGAGGGTTATCGAATGAGTAACTTGATGGTTACAGAACGTTTGACATTACGGCAACTTGAATTTGATGATGCTGAAGCTTTGGGTAGGGATTGGTGCAGTTCAACAGGCAGGGTTAAAGATCAGGAGTACTTTTGATAAATCAGCAAAACCGTAAGAAAGAACGATTAGTTTGGAAAATCTGGAAAAACGTTGAGCAGATGAAAGGGTGATATTGCAATGCAATTCAAGTTGTATACGGATGTGCATGAGTTTTACAATGATACCTATGATGTGCTGATGCGTCATGAAGCACAAAATTTGATTCCTCTTGGCAATATCATAATTGGGCATGAAGGAAAAGACAAAACAGACTGGCGTGACCCTGTAAATTGGCTTATGGCAACTATTTCGGATGCTAAGGGCATACAACTTACCGCCATAATGACACCGCCACACAATATTACGCTTTATGCAACAGACAATATAATAAACCCAGAAGCTATAAACTGTCTGATAGATGGGCTGAAAGACCGTGAAATTCCAGGTGTGATAACCGAAAAAACCTTGGCAGAGTATTTTGCCAAAGAATATACCTTCCGCAAGGGAATAACCTTTAAAACAACCATGAGCCAACGGATATATGAACTTACGGCAGTAAACCCAGACATTCAAAAGGTTGGTATCGTTCGATTGCTAGATGAAAAGGATATTCACTTTTTCCCATACTGGGCTGAAGCATTTTATGCAGCGGGGAGTTATGGCAAAACAGAAATGTCCATCCCGCAAGCTGCAGCCCCTTACCTCTACCGAATAGCATCGAATAAACTCTATATTTTAGAGGACAACGGGATACCCGTTTCTATGGCAGGATATACAAGGGAAATGCAGACGGCTATTGGCGTGGCATTTGTATATACCCCTCCATATAAGCGCAGGAAGGGTTACGCTACTTCAATTGTGGCGCAAATAAGCCAACTTGCATTGGATAAAGGGTTTACTAAGTGCGTCTTATATACGGACTTAGCAAATCCCACATCTAATAGGATCTATCAAAAGATAGGCTATAAGCCAATTTGTGATTCGCTCCAGTTAAAATTTGAATAGTAGAATGATGCGGACAGAAATTCTACTACCTTAGAAAATAAGAGCATAATAAACAGTAAAGATACGGCGGCGCGTTATGGTGGTGTACCGCCGTTTTTTCGTGAACCGAAACAGTAAAGCTAAAGTGTATATTGAAGAAGTGATGAAGGAAGCCGGTATTTTCTCATTACGTTTTGGCTTTTCGGGTCAAGGATGTTGTGGACCCAATTATGAAATGGCGCTTGAAGGCCCAATGGATGAGGACATTATTCATCTGGTAAATCATATTCAAGTGGCTGTAGATCCTCAGATTGCCGATTTGGTCATTGAATAACCGTGGACTATAGAAGACAGTGAGGGTGCTGGACTCATAATCGGTAGCGGATCAAGTTGCTGTTGCGGTGAAGTGGATTCAAATCCCCTGGGCGATAACATCGAGGAGCCGGAAACTGAACTGTACCGCACGGCTATACAAGAAGTGGTCAGTGCTTATCATGAAGGGAAGAAAGTTGCATTCACAAGAGGACGCACGGGGAAAATATAATGTCGGAGGACAAGAACTTGTATTCATACCCGATTAGATAATCGTATCCCGATATAAGAAGCCAGGACCCTGTACGAAAAAATTACACGATTGCTTTAGGATGTAAAGCACATATACGACTTTTCATTACTTTGAGAAATTGTAATCAACCTCCAAGAATTAAATTAATAAAAATGTTTTCGTTTGAATCTCTTGATAAGTCGGGACGCGCGCTTTGTTTGGGTGAGAATGCCGTACACCAAAATCAGGATTTCTTCTCGTCTTTCGCCGAGCGGACCAATTGACACTTGCAATGGAAGCCCGATTTTACTCGTACAACGCGTCATTTTCCCGGTTCTGTTCCGTACGCAAAGCCAGCCTCCGCAACATAAATGGCCCCTTGCGAATCAAATGTCATGATGGGCGGTAATGCAGTTCTTTGATGCAATCTGTAAACGGCTTATATCTCACGTTGATTGTAGCCGAGAGAATAACGATCCCTTGAGAAATATCGATTTTCTCCAATAATGCTAGTTGCTTTTTCTGTTAGGAACATATTCGTTAATATATGAACCTCCTCATCGTAATGGTTTAAATAACCTTGCTCAGCTTTCGTATGATCCATTTACTCATTTCGACCCATACCCAGCAATACAGGAGACAGAATCCAAGTAATAGCGTGGTGACACTCAAGCTAAATGCGGAAGATACGGTTGGCCCTAAAACAGGAAACCGGAAGACGTATAGTAAAAACAAAATTCCTACGAATAACGAGATAGACCCAATCAGTAAGACTGTCAGACGCGATTTTAAAAGCACCAGAGAAATACCGAGCCCAAGGGCTAGTAATCCAGTCGTAAATGGAAAAACAATCAGTTCGCTTGGTTGAATAAAGAGGAGCAGCAATATCGTGAGTAAGTAAGCAATGATTCCGGAACCCGCAGAGAGGACGGAGCCTAGTATAATGGGGGCTGTAGCAAAGGGACTGATTAAAAAGCCAATCCCTGGCAAAATCCCTCCCATGGATTGGAGCATAGCGGAAAGAGCGGCTAAAAAAGCAACCGTTACCATATTTCTTGTGGTAAATGCGCCACCGCTAGAACGTGTTTGAATCTCTGTGACTTCTGGGCACACAGGACCTAGCCAGTACCTTTTGAACTTGCTCATACTTTTAAAATTCACCTCCTTCGATGTAGATTTGGACGGATATCAGAACGATTGCATATCCGATGATGATCCAATCACGCCAACTAAAATGCAAATGGCTTATCTGAGTTTCTTTACCGGGAAAACAGCGGGCTTCCATTGCAAGTGTCAATTGGTCCGCTCGGCGAAAGACGAGAAGAAGTACAACTATCAAAAGCCGGGATCGAGATTGAATTTTGCTTTGTAGATTAGACCCATAACAACGCGCATTTCTCAATTTGTTTGCTTTTAACATCGAATCTACCTCATCGATAAAAAGCGGAATAAATCGGAATGCAAGTGTACTCATCAAGACAAAATTCCGGACGGGAAACCGAACAAAGAGAAGAGGTCGAAGCATCGTTTCTAAACCATCAGTTAACATTTTTGGTGTTGTCGTTACGGTAAACGTTGTTGTCGTTAAAATAATCAAAGCCAGTTTACAAGGAATCATAACGGCTGTTGCCATGCCTTCAAGATGGATATGGATTCCTGCAGTAGTCATCAAAATCTGCCCATCGTGGTTAAAAAGCAGGTGGTAAAAGAACAAAATGAGGAGAAAAGGGAGAATTCCCTTAAGTCCGCTCCACACATAAGCCAACGGTAACTTTGAGAAGAGAATCAAAATAATTGAGGAAAGAGCTAGGATGGCCATACTTAATGCATTTGTTGAGCTGCCAAGCACTGACAGGTAAATGATTATAAAAATCACTTTTGAACGGGGATCTGCTTGATGAAAAAAAGAAGATGTATTCATGAAAAAGCCGAAAGGCAGCAACTTACGTAGGCGCACGCCGTTAGTCCCTCCCCGTAAGCTTGGTGAGGTATGACACCAACTGTTCCTCTTTATAAATATATCTGGGCATGTTTCTGGAAAGCCGTTTTTCAAGCAAATCCATAAGTCGGAGCATGGGAGTTTTTACAAAACCTATTTTTTCAAGATTCCGAAAGCGAGTTCGAATTTCAGAAGGATGGAAATCTTCCACGATTTGGCCATGATCCACTACAACAATTCGTTCCGAATATTCCAGCGCTTCTTCAAGTCGATGCGAGATGTATAATATGGTTATTTTATTTTCAATATGGATCTGCTTTAAGAGAGATAAAATTCTTAGCCGTTCCAAGCCATCTAGGCCGGCAGTCGGTTCATCAAGGATGAGGATTTTCGGTTCTGCAGCCAAGATTCCAGCCAAGGCCACACGACGTAACTCTCCTCCACTGACTTGAAACGGCGATAAGTCCTTAAATCGATTACTACATAGGCCTACGGCTTCCAAAATCTCTTTAACCCGTTCGGTAAGACGTTCGCGCGTTAAACCCAAATGATTCAAACCTTCGGCGACATGGTTAAACACTGTATCTTCCATGACCTGATGTTCGGGGAACTGGGACAAATAACCGACTTCTTTCCAAACTCGGTTACGGTTTGCCTTTTTATTCAGCCGGTATGATCCGATCTTGATATCACCAGATAGAGGAGGAAGCAGGCCGCACATCGTTTGAATCAATGTGGTTTTTCCGCTTCCTACAGCCCCCATAATGGCAACAAACTGTCCGGATGGAATGTGTATGGAAATCCTATTGAGGGCCTTTTTTTCAAAAGGGGTATTGAGGGGATGGATGCTGCTGATATTCTCTAAGAAAATATCCATTATAGGCTCACCAAATCGAGCCATCGTGCTCCGCAATTAGCAACGATGTCACGCATCCGAACCGAAAAGGGAGGAAGCAGGCAGCAATTGGTGAAAATGGATGATTCATTTGTTGCTTCTAAAGGCGGTCCATCAAACCGGATCGAACCTTTATGCATAATAACTAGTCGGCTACAGTTCAAAATTTCCTCCACATCGTTGGTTACCTGAATAATCGTACAGTGTTTACGGTACAACTCGTACATTACCTTGTGCATTTGTTGTGTGCATTTGGCATCGAGCATTGATGTGGATTCATCGAAGATGATGACTTCTGGTTGTATGACAAGAATACCGGCGATCGCAAGCTTCTGCTTTTCACCACCGGATAAACAGTAGGACGGATTATCTTTTTTATCGACAATCTCAAGTAACTCCCAAACATCCCGACACCGATTTTCGACTTCATCCATCGTGATTCCAATATTATGTAAGCCAAAGCGTGTGTCCTCCTCAACCGTCAACCCCACGATTTGGTTCTCGACGTTTTGAAACACCATTCCGACGTTTTGCCGAATATCCATAAGATTGTTTGGGTCACTGACAGACATTCCGCAAACCGTAATTTCTCCTACGGAAGGTTGAAGAAGGCCGTTCATTAATCGAATTAGTGTTGATTTGCCTGAACCGTTTGCACCTATGATTGTAATCCATTCACCTTTATATATGGTGATATTCACTCCTTGGAGTGTCCATTCCTGGCGTGAATCGTACTTGAGCCAGACATCCTTAAGCGAAATGATAGGATTCATCTTTTGCACCTCGATTTCTTAATCATGGCCCTAATGTATATTCCATCTGGGATTTGATTAGAACGACAAATCTTTCTCATCGTGCCTTTTCATGGGCGAATGTCCGAACCAATGAAATAATAGGCGCATATCCTTTCATTAAATATGACTTAAAAAGGAGCATGTAATATGGCGTATTCAATGTATAATTCTTCGAGTTACAACTATGGTCACATGTTCAGGCCAGATCTTGATCTAAGCGACGCGAATGCGGAAATGAGCAGGTTGCAGCCTATTCTGCAACGAATCGATCTAACCTCAAGTTCATTTCAGCAGGCAATGCGCTCCGTTTACCAACATCTCCAAGTAGTGAGTCGTGCACTTGCCTTGGGATGTGGAATGAGTTCCGAATTTAGATACTTACCCGAAGTATGGGGACTCCCGGAATTACACGTTGTACACGCTCGTTATCTTACTCCAATGAGTTACCACCTATATTCCGCTCTGGGTGCCGTGGAATTATTGGCAACTGGCCGAGGTCGATATACGCATTTTCCTTTAGCTGTAGGTTGCATGCTTTCGATCATTCGCTTGTGGCAGAGCTTTCCAGAAGCAATATCGAATCTTAAAAATGCGGCAGGGCCACATTATACAGCAGCAATTAATCAGGCAGAACAGACATTGCAACAAATGGTACCAGCCACGCAACAAGCTCTAGCTGTAAGCAAATCTGCAGTAGAGCCATCGGTATGGGATGCAGCTGTTCGAGCATCGGAATTAGCATATGAGGTCAGGGGAAGAGTCGCTAAATCCATGGGGCAGCAAATGTATTAGTTATAAGAATTATATGACCCTTATGTAGAAAGCAATCGCAATCCTATTACACGATCAGATGTCCTCTTAGAACAAAAATGGGGGGATTCGGCGACGAGAGATGGAAGAGGACCAACGATTTTCGGAACCGTTGTCATTAATGGTAGCCTTCATCTCGGCAGCAAAGCAAACATTGAAGGTGTTGTTGTAGTAATCGGGGGGCAGGTCAAACAAATCTCTCTCCGGACAATGCAACACAAAACAGTCTACTGATTGGGGGTGGACTCGTGTTGGGCGGTGGGTACTGCAACTCGCTGGAAGTCTGCTTATGATACTTGTACCAGTACTAATACGGGTCATCGGCAGAAAAAAAACATCCGATATACGCTACAAAGCTGATTAAGCTTTTTATAATCGCTCGCAAGGGTGGCTATGGAAAAGCTTTTTTTATCGGTTTCATGAATCGTCCAGTCGCGACCTGGCCGGTGAACAGCTGGGAATTCGGAATAAGACAAAAAATACACCTTTTATAATCAGTTTTACTCACATTTCAGCAATATTGAATGGGTGAAACTAAAGCTGTTGTGACCACTTGGGGGATTGCTGAAGAGTTAGGCTGAACCCATGGAATTGGTTCAATAATGTACCTATGTTCTTTCAAACTACTACTTCTTCACAAAACTCGTATTTTGTACATATGTCTATAAGATTGCTTTTATCTTCTGAAGCTCGCTTTAGATATGCATCAAATCGGTAATCGGACTATGATCTTTTCCTTCGACAATAACGTATTTGATTCATAGAATGCTGGTTGGTAGATTTCAAGACACTGATACTGTCTGATAACTGGCTTACAGTTGCGATCCCTCTTGTTTGGTTGAGTTTAAAGAATCCAATTTAGAAAGGTATCGTCTTTAGCTCTTCCATGCACTTATCCTTTTTATAACCCATGGTTTCAAGGATCTTGTACTCAGCTTGACATTATTTTGTTAACAGTGAGATGGTATCTGCTTATTAATGATATACTCCCTTCTAAGTAGACATTGAAGGGAGTATATCACATCTTCAGCGCTTCGCATTATCTATTGGTATTAAATTTAAAATAATGTATTATAAGATCGATTAAGCTTCTGCAGTGACACCGCCATCGATGACGAATTCTGCACCCGTTGAAAAGCTTGAATCATCTGAAGCTAGGAATAATACTAATTTCGCTGCTTCTTCTGGTTTACCTAAACGACGAAGCGGAGTCTTTTCTTTTATCTTTTTAACCGTTTCTTCTGCACCTGCTGCCTCTAATGCCGGTGATTCAATCGTACCAGGGTGTACTGAATTGACACGAATGTTATCTTGTGCATAATCAAGCGCGGCTGCTTTTGTCATACCCGTCACTGCGAATTTTGATGTATGGTATGCCATCGCACCTTTTGATGCAAATTGACCACCAATAGATGAAATGTTTACAATAGAACCTCCGCCTGCTTTTTTCATAGAAGGAATAACTGCTTTCATACCTAAGAATGTACCTGTTGCGTTCACATTCATGACTTGTTCAAATTCTTCTAGTGGTATGTCACCTGTTAACTTACCTACTGCACTACCTGCTATGCCCGCATTGTTGATCAATACTGTTACAGGACCGAACGCTTCTTCTGCTTTGTTCACAACGTTGTTCCATTCAGATTCACTTGCAATGTTATGTTTTACGAAAATAGCGTTATCGCCGATTTCTTCAGCGACTTGTTTACCGCCTTCTTCTACTAAGTCTGTTAAAACGACTTTCGCGCCTTCAGATGCCAATGTTCTTGCGTGTAATTGACCTTGTCCACCTGAAGCCCCTGTTACAATAACTACTTTTCCATCTAATTTGCCCATTAAAATCTACCTCTTTCATATATATTCGCTTTATACTACAATTCCTCAAATGTGCGTTTTAATGCTTGGAAACGATCTTCTTCCATGTCTTTGGAGATTTGGGCATTCGGTACAATACCACTAGCTCCGTGATAAACACCTGGATAAACATGAAGTTCAGTTGGTACACCTGCATTCAATAAATTTTGTGCGTAATTAATTCCGTCCTTACGGATAGCCACTAATGTATAGTGTTTCCTTAGCACCTTACATTTATTCGACCAATTACATAACCATGCATTGAATCTACTTTCTTAAAACTTCTTTGCACAGAAAATAATTTCTTGCTATTACAGGTTCTGTTTGGTGTATAATACACCTTCTCCGGTTAATTTCCTGCCTTTACATAAAGATTCCCCCTTTCAAATTTAGTCTAAGATGATCGATCAATAGCAGGAATGCCACCGTAAAGTTGAACGTAAAATTGAATATAATCGCATTCCTTTAAATCCATTTCGTTTTTTATACCATTTAGCCGCTTCTTTACTTACCTTAAAATTCACTCCCTTTTTAATAGCTTCTATTAAAAATCGTATTTTGCCTCTTTAGCTTCACGAATACTTCTATATGTTTCAGTTAATACAACTGTATCTTCTACCAAACGCTCCATCCGGAATAACACATCGTCATTGGTAATTTCTTTTCGATAAAAATCTTTTTCTTCGATAAAAACATATGTCTGAACAATTTGTGCTTTCATATAAGCCAAAATAGGTTTTAATTGTTGTTCCACCATTAAATAATGCTTTGGTGTACCAGCTGTGACAAGCATACTTACAACTTTATCGCGAAACGCGTTTACTGGAAGTAAATCGAAGATATTCTTTAACGTACCTGGGATAGATGCCTGAAACACTGGTGTACCAATAATAATGGCATCAGCGCCCATGATCGTCTCTGCAACGTATTTAGTATCACCTTCATATTCAAAGAAATTACGGCCATCACTAAATTCTACTTTATAGTCAGCTAAATCCAGCAGCGTAACTTCATGCTCAGAGTACTTGTTTTCAAGCATTTCAACCACTTTGGACATGGCCGTTTTTGTTTTTGAACCGACGATTGAGCCCGAAATTACAGTGATTTTCATATCAATCTCTCCTTATTGGGCTGTATATTTTTTAATTGCTGGAATGATATCGTTCCCGATGATTTCGATGTTTTTCATAATCTTCTCGAAAGGCACACCGCCAAAGTCGATTTCGGCCATAAATCGCTGCATGCCGTAAAGTTCATGTTGGTACAGCAGTTTTTCAATAATTTGTTGTTTGCTTCCCACCATTAATGCATCACGTGTATCAGGTGCTTGAGCGAATTGTTGTTTTGGATAACCGCCACCGCGAATAGCTTGGAATCCACCATTAATATGCGGGTACATCCCTTGTAACGCTTCTTTTGTTGTATCTGCAACATAGAATAGGCTGGTTGTCGCAATAGGCAATGTTTTTGAATCAAAGCCATTTCGTTCAGCCGCCTCTCTATAGGCATCAACAGAAGGTTTAAAATTGATTGCTGGTCCCCCTAAAGTAGTCAGCATCATTGGAATCCCCATAAAACCTGCTTTAATGGCACTTGCAGGTGGCCCGCCGACAGCACGCCAAATGGGGAGTGAGCCATTTTTAGGTTGTGGCAGTATTTGTGCATTTTGTAATGCAGGACGGAATTCGCCTTGCCATGTAATATGATTTTCTTCGTTTATTTTTTTGAGCAGTTCCAATTTTTCCTCGAAAATTTCCTCATAATCTTGTAAATTAACGCCTAGTAAGTGATAGGCACCTACCCGCGATCCGCGACCCGCAACAATTTCTGCACGGCCATCTGAAATTAAATCGATGGTGGCGAAGTCCTCATACACTCGTACAGGGTCTGAAACACTTAGTACTGTTGCTGAGCTTGTGATTTTAATCTTATTTGTCGCTTGAGCAATGGCACCTAAGACAACGGTATGTGCTTGTGTAGTAAAGTAAGTTTGATGACTTTCACCAACTCCAAAGACATCAATACCTGCTTGTTCTGACAGTTTACTGGCTTCTATTAATTCATTAATTCGTTGCTGAGCTGTAACACGCTCACCTGTTAGTGGGTTAGGAATATGATCTCCTAATGAATATAGTCCAAATTCCATACCTTTTGATGGATCTATGCGATATTGTTCCATAGTTAATTCTCCTCAATTGGTTTTAGATTTTCTTCAATTTCTGCACGACGAGCTTCTAAAAATGGCGGTAAATCCAATTTTTCACCTAATGTTTTGATATCTCCGTCGATTGTGAAACCTGGTCCGTCTGTTGCAATTTCAAATAAAATACCGTTTGATTCACGGAAATATAAGCTCTTAAAGTAGAATCGATCCACAATGCCAGATGAATGAAATCCTCGTGCTCGTACTTGTTGGTCCCAGTAGGAAAGCTCTACTTCATCTCTGACACGAATGGCTAAATGATGAATACTACCGCGCCCAGGTTTTTCAGCAGGGCCATCTAAATATTTCACAACGATTTCGCCAAATACTTCACCTTGTACGGATTGGAAAATCCCTTCATCTTCCGTACGTGATACTTCCGTATAGCCAAACATCCCTGTTAGTGTTCTTGCTAATTTATCTAGTCTACGTACGGTTATTTCCACTGAACCCATGCCTTGAATTTGGTGTTCTACGGGCACGTTTGATCCTTCCCACGATTCCCAATGTTCTGCTTTACTACCATTTGATACAAGCAGCACCATGCGAAGGCCTTCAGAATCTTCAAAGTATATGGCAGGTCGATTGGCGTACATTGTGATGTCACTGTGTTGAACATTATGCTCCTGAAAACGTGATTTCCAATAGGTTAAGCTCGCTTCTGTTGGTACAAGTAAACCGATTTGGGTAATGGCGTTTGTGCCCCGGTATGTGCGTCCAACGAGTGGGATTTCAAAGAATGATAACTCTGTACCTGCACTTCCGATTTTATCCCCGTAAAATAAGTGATACATCGACGGATCATCCTGGTTGACCGTCATTTTCACACGGCGTAAACCGAGTACATCACGATAAAAGTGGTTATTTTGTTTTGCATCTTTTGTAATCATTGAAATATGATGATGTCCTGGAATTGTGCACATATTTTTTTCTCCTAATTATCATTTGATTAATCAAGTGATGAGGTAAAAAAATTACCTGTTCGGCAATTTCTTTTTTTCACTATTTTTTTGTACACGTGACATGAGCGAATACAAAGTTTTTTGTTCTTCTTCAGATAAACACTCATCAAAGAACGAAGATTGGAACGCAAGCTGAGCGTCAAACGCATTATCTAGTTTTTCGCGTCCTTTATTCGTTAACGAGATCGTTTTCGTTTTCCAATCTTGCTTCCGTTCAATGAGTCCGTCTTTTTCAAGGCGAGAGAGCATACGCGAAATACCACCTTGTGTCACCGTGACTTTCTCGGCTAGCTCACTTTGTGTTAATGGCTCGTATGTTGAGATTTGCATTAACACATCAAATTGTGCGGTTGTCAAATCAAATTGTTTTAAAAAATCATTTGATAGCAGGTTACTTTGATGTGTGAATCGAGTGAGTCTTAGCCATATTAATGACCCGCGAGTATTTTGTTGCATATTGTTTGTCACTCCCTTCCGTTATTATCACTTTACCACTCAATTGATAACAACGCAAGATAAATATCTCGAATTCGAGTTATTTTTTATTTTGAATGACAATCAAAACTTACTTTACTACACAAGCACATACCGGTTATTTCCACTGAACCCATGCCTTGAATTTGGTGTTCTGCGGGCACGTTTGATCCTTCCCACGATTCCCAATGTTCTGCTTTACTACCAGAAAATATGGATACAAGAACCTCTACGGGCAAAGCCATGTTCCAAATGATGTGTGTCATTGCTGAATTAGAAAGAAACCTTATTGCTGAGAGAGTAAAGGAAGGACTCGAAGCAAGTAAAAGACGTGGGAAAACATTAGGTAGACCCAATATGGTGTAAAGGAGGTTGCGTATGGAAGGAAATTGCGATTCATATTCTCCACAGCAGACGGATGTTTATAATCAATTTCAACATCTGTCCTCGAAGATTAAAAGCATGTTGGCTTCCATGGATCAGGAAGGCATCGATATTCTAAAAAACCTGAAGATGCTCTCTAGAATATGTTCCGATACGGGCAAGCTGGTATCCGCCTATCATTTGAGTCGGCTTCGTATTCCCTATACGAGTCAATGCAATGAAATTTTCAAAGCCATCAAGCTGCTCAGCGAGCAACGCAAAGGCGCTCTTATTATCGTGGAAAGAGAAGACAAGATCAACGATTGGATCACAGTTGGCACTCCTCTATCCGCGAAGATCTCAAACACGCTGTTAGTTTCCATTTTCCATAGGTGTTAGACGATGACTGCGCCCCTATTGATTAAGCCATAAGAAAATCTATTATTTCAAAAATATATAAGTCACCTTCCTCTCCAACTTTGGTAAACCCACATCTTACATAAAAGTGATGATTCTTGGTACTCCAGCTTGGAGTATTAAGCCACCACTTAGTGCTATCCGGATATTTTTTTCAATTTCTTTCATTAATTTATAAGCCTTAGGAATCAGCGGATTCACCAACGTCCGGAAAGCGTCTTTATTCCCCTGCCTAATCTCATCCATTAGCCGTTGTTCGTTCTCCACTTCCATGATGTCTCTCCTCTCACATTTGTCTCTATATAGATAAGGCGTAAAGAACAGGATTTCGGTTCACTTATTTCTCGTAAAATTTCAAAAAAATTCATAGCATATCGGGATACACAAATGATCATATATGAATCTGTCTATTCGGACGCTGTTGATTCACGAATATTGTCGTAGTTCTTGTCATTAGTTTTTGATAAGAACATAAATCTTTAAAACAAAAAAGCCGCAACTACGCGACTTTAAGCATATATAATGTATGTTCTTGTCCTTCGACAACTTTCTTCCATGTGGGTCTGAGTAAGTGAAAACGTACCTAAAAAGTGGCGGACACAATCAAATAATACAACATTTCCTGTTTTCCGTGATCTCGCACTCGATGGCTCGCGGCAAGTCTGATCCCATAACCAGATCTGGCTTTCTCAATAACACTTTAATACTGACTGTTTTGGAAGCATCGGAAGAGGGGTCCACTATGGATGCCCTGATCCGTTTTTGACAAAAGACCTCAATTAGAACAAACTGTGTTCACGACTACACGACTCATGCATCCGCATCTTTATATGCTGTTTCCGGAAATAATTTGATTTACAGTTCGTAACGCAGAAGAGATCGCACCTTCAATCCAACCGGGAAAAAGACTTGTATTATCGCCAGCAAAGTAAATTCTACCTTGTTCGGCAGACAGTGTTGGGAGCATTCGAATCATCTGTTTTGGCTTATACCAAGCATAGGCACCTCGAGAGTAAGGATTATGATCCCAAGAAAAGACCGTCCCACCTTCATAATTATTCGACAATTCCGGAAGCACCTGTTTGATTTCTGATACAGCTGAATTAAAATTACCAGCTCTAGATATTTCTCGCGCCGATTCACCGGAGGAGTATGAACATATTAATCCCCTTCTTGATGTCGTTTGAGCGAAAGTAGCATCAAGCAACCATCCAATTTTCAGATCCGTATTTACTGTAGTAAAGGAACTTAAGTTGTTCCAGAATCTAGTTCTGCTTTGTATGACGGTACGCGTAACTGAAGTTGAAAGTTGATTTTGAATGACATCATTTTTTTCTTTGCTAAGTGGCGGAGAAAAATGAATTGTACGCAAGACTGTAGTGGGAATGGCTACAATGACCCGATCACAGCAAATCGTGAAAACTTCGCCGGAATTATTAAATCGGATAGTTACTCCTTTATTACTATGTTCAATATGTGTCACAACACATCCATAACTGATATTAGAGCCAATTGTAAGGGCAAGCTTTTTCGGTAGCTGATCCATTCCACCTACTATAGTCATTGTACTTTTTTCGGGACTGGCCATTTTCAGGTCAAGCAGTCGCTGTAATGCAGATACTTTGCGAATACCATCCCCTAACATCTGCATATATCCGATTTCAAACAGCTTAATCGCACCCGAAGATGCTCCTTGACCTTTAAGATATTCTTCCATGGTCATTGAATCGAGCTGTACGGCTTGTTTTGTGGGCCAGCCCGGCAAAAAAGGATCCCCCGTCGCTTTAAGCCCTGGCTGGAGATACTTTTCCAACATCCCCGCATATCCTAAAATTCTTTCCTCGGCTGTAAGTGAAACAGGCCAATGTGCAGGTTCATCCGGAGAATCTATTATTAATTTCCCGTCGATGTATGACAAGCTTCTATTGGGGACAGGTAAATTTATGAATTGAACCCCGGCTTGCTGGGCATAACTCAATGTAAGAAAATGATGCGCTCCAACGAAGGCAGCCCCGATTTCACAAAACAATCCGTCGGCAAATTGATCCCGCATCGTGTATATGCGACCACCCGGTTGACTATTTGCCTCTAATAAACGCACGTTATATCCTTGTTTCATAAGCTCCAAAGTGCATACCAAACCAGCCATCCCTGCCCCAATAACTACAATACGCTCAGGAAACCGACCTATTGCCATAAAATCTGATTCCTCCAAATATGACCGATCGCGACAATGTCGTTATCAATGTTTAGCGGCTCAAACTACCCGCCAACCGCAAACGTTGACGATAGGGACCGACCGGTATGAAAATCAGCCCCGTTTCATCCCGAGAAGCCGTCCGATAAAGTGCATCGCTGGAATTGGCGTCAAACCCGAGAAGCGGACGTCCTCCCATCCCGAGGGCGGATGCGGCCAGCAATAATCGGTGCACGAGTATCCCTGCCTCCATTTGCTGTATGCGGTACCCCCTTTTGCCAAGCTGAGATTGAAAGAACCCTCTCTTCCCAGCGACATGAAAGCTGAGCGGCACTTGAAGCAAATTGATATTAGGCAGCGTCATTCCCTCATGCAACTGTTGCCGGTGATCCCCAAGACAAACCGGCTGCAGCGTATGCGTGGCGCCATCGTACCGATAAGCACCATCTGGAACGTCATCAACCCCGTAGAAGCAGCCATAAAGGCATACACGGGGTTCCGGTCGCTCCTGTGGGCCATCCAGGTCGTTGCGATACGAGAAGGAAGCCGTCGCTTCCCGAAGCAGAGCTGCAAGCTGCGAGAGAACGATCGGTTTCAAGATAAATTCCGTCTCAGGCGAGAACCGGTTGCGGCAAACCATCGCCAAATCATACGACAAGCGGTCTACAGGCGGCAGAGGCAATCCGAGCGCTTGATCCGGGATTGCATGATCATCCTTCCGGATCTGTCGAAACAATTGTGTTGAATCCAGTCTGGACGCATCGCTCATCTGAAGCAGCATCGGATAATCTACAATTCTCCGCGACCTGACATAGTGATCATGACTGACTGGCGGCAATTCTCGGCACAGCTCGGAAGCGGAAATCGTGTCCGCATCCTCTTTCCCGCTTTCCATCCACTGGATCGTCGGCTCCGTCGATAACGGGATAACCGCATACACGCTCTCCTCTTGTTCAGATATTCCGAGCAGATGATTGACGGCTTGATCGAGAAATTGAAAATGCACGCGAGACGAAAATCTGAATCGTTTCGCGATTTCGAGCAGCTGTCCGATCAAAACACCGGCGTCCAGTCCCTGCAGCCGGTATGCAAAATTATTATATTTGTAAAAGTTTTTCCAGTAAATCGTAGATACGAACGCGGCCCCGAAGCAATCGTTCGTGTTGCAGCGATTCCCAAGCGACCTCGATAAATAGTCGTCGAAATTTCCTTCGCGCAGCAACGCCAACCGATGATGTGCCGCATCATAATGGTATAAGCCCGCAGGCAATTCACTAAGCTTCAGATAGAGATACAGTTCGTTCGGATATAGCCCGCCTCCAGAAGGAACGAAGCGCCGGCACATTTGCAAGACGCCTCCCAATTCTTCCGATGTATTCTGTTCCATGACGGATTGGGTCAATTGCGTAAGCCCGAATACATAGTAAAGGAAATGTCCGATATCGCGAAGGTTAGGCACACTGTTGGTTTCCCTGCCTTCGAGCGTTGCCGGCACTTCCCTGGATAGCGGGAACACTGGCAAGCTGCGATAAAGCTTGTAAGGAAGCGGCGCGTCATCCCAATCCGTCTTCCAGTCCAAGGGCTTGACCTTATCCGGATCATATTGCAAACGGTGAAGAAAAACGTCCAAATTCATAAGACTCATCGCTTTCCTCCTTGTCTTCAACCGGCCCTCCCATAGTCATATTTATGGGAACGGATGCGGATATGGATTAAGCTGTTCGGGCGACAATGGCTCCAGTGAATAAGACAGCTCTGCTGGGACCCTGAGCACTCTATCCAATCCCGTCAGACGGATGAGATGCTGTCCGAACGTCATCGGCAGCATGCCGGGAATAAGAACTTTCACGCAATGCAGTCCGTTGCGACGCGTCTCTGGAGTCGTCTGGTCGACCACGATCACTTCAAGATTTAATTGGCGAAAAACATGCAGCATGGCCTTCAGATCATCTGTCAAATCGGCGTTCCAGTCTCTCGGTTCAAATGCTTCGGCGAACGTTTGCATCGGACGATCGCTATTCAGCAGAAAATGGAGCCGTTCCTCCGCCTGTTTCAACCCGTACAACATGGAGTGGTCCTCCATCTGAATGACCTGGTACGGATCGAGAAGCATCCGTTCATACTGTTGACGGTTTTCCTCGAATTTGTCGCTGACCGTAAGAAGCATGCCCGCCACTTCGTGGATTGCACTCTTCGCCGCGCGGATCGGATCCGGATGGGCGCCCGCCGCACAAATGAGATTTAAGCCCCGCTCTTTCTTGTTTTTCGCGAGCGCCCACACGCTCGGTATGCCGTGTTCCATTGTCGAATTATACAAATGCACGTCATAGCCTGCCACGGCCTCTAAGCGATCCGTCATCCATCTTAATTCCTGGTCCTGCACCGAACGGTGGTCCAGGCGCGGCAGGGGCAGCCGTGCATACCAGGTCATGAGAAAGGAGTCACGCTCCACCACTTCCAGCATCCCGTAGAGGATCGCTTCCTCCAGACTGCCGCCCAGCGCGCAACCGTTGGACGTTTCGTAGACGAATCCGTGACCGCAGCCCGAACTGTAATAAGCCAACAGCTCCGGTACGAGAATCGGACGTTGCTGCAAGAACGAATAACCCCATACCCAATCGATCGGCTGCTCGGGATCGAATGGCTTGAACGGAAAGCCTGCGCGTTCATACTGTTCCTTTGCATGGACGCCTACGCGGAGAGGATCGAGCGCCTGGTCCTGTACATTGTTGAAACTGTCATGAACAACGGTTTTTTTGCCGTGGGGCGACAGACCGCAATAACGCTCTAGTCCCTCCAGGATGGCCGTCATTTCGCTATCCGCATAAGAGTGGGTCCGACCTGCGCATGCCTCATCTCCACCAAATAAGGGCAAATTGATGCTCGCATCGGCAAAAGGAGACACAAGGTCAATCATTTTCCCGTTCAGAAAACCGGTCCTGACATCCAGGTATTCTCTGGCCAAGACATCCTTCAGTTCATCTTTCGAACGGCAGCGAAACGCTTCGACACCGATTTTCAGGCTTGGCTGCAACACAACGCGGGCTGTCTCCGCATCGTCTTCCGGCAATCGGCCACAGATTGGACATAGCGGATCAGGCAGGAAGAAGTGCGATGAGCTTTGCATCGTGCGCAGATTGATTAAGTACATCCGGCTTTCAATATCTGGATGACCGCCGCACAGCACCTTAAAGGTTTCTGCCGCAACAACGTGCGCCACCTGCAATAATCCCGTGCGCGACGCCCATGCGTCCCGGGCGATTCCTCCAAGCGACGCCAGCTTTTGCCGAAGGTCCCACGATTCCCTGCGGTCGCTTCCAGCCAGCAGGAGCCGGTTATCCGCGCATAGTGAGCACCCTTGCCCCTCCGGGCGAACCAGTGGACCGACAATCCCCTCACCAAATGAAACAAAACCGCGCAGCCATGTCGTTCCCGACTGTCTGAACCGAGCCTCCGCAGCAGCATGAACAGAAGGATCCCATGCATCGTTCAACACCAGCGCCAAGTCTCCTGTTGCCGCCTCTCCAGATTCAATGCTCTTCTGCCTGATCAGCCGATAGCGGTCATCCGCAGACAATAACTTGCTTACCAAATCCGCGAGCTGTCCTTCCCCGATGACCATTACGATCGCGCTCAAAGCGTTTCCTCCTCTCGCAGCGACACGCCAAATACGCCTACCAGCTCTTCTTGCATAAACGGTTCTGTCGACAAATCAACGACCACAATCTTCTTACGGCTCGACTGAAGGATCTGTTTGACGGATTGCAGTGTCATGCCGTATTCCCTCTGATCAAAGCTGGGGATCGTCAGGCTCTGCGGCAAAGCATCTTCCACCTTGACCGAAGGGTGCTCTAAGATTTGATTTTGGATGTCCACTGCATCGTTTTGGATCCTCATCAGCGCCTGTCTAAGCGCTTCACGCAGCGCCATCGTTTGGTTAAATCCGACCCCGCCGTACCAGTACCCGTTCGTACCGACCCAGACGACCGGAAAGCCCGCTGCTTCTTGCCCCAGACCGATTATCGGGGGGGCCTGCATCGTACCCAATACGCGCAAGCAATAGCGGGAGATATCATCATTAACCTCGCTGAGCTCGATTTGATAAACGGAGGGGATGTTGGATTCGGAACGGCTCTTCAGCTCTTCGAACAGACATTTCTGCAGTCCGCGGAGGACCGCTTCTGCTTTCGTCTCTCCCGCTCCGATCCCTATATATTCATGTGGCTGAAACTCAATCGGACCTTTGTTATCCGGCTGCCCAGGTCTGGCCGCCATCTGGACCCCGGCCAGTCGCGACACGTACGCCTCGATGCCAGCCAAGCCCGCTTCTTTCCTGGCTTCATGATGCGTCATTCCCGAACAAATGATCTGCGGCAACAGCTCGGCAGGACCTTCCGACAACGGGTCGACTGCCTGGACGCGGCACTGTGAGAGCGGAAGCTGCTTCGAGTCCCCTTCCTCCCAACAGTGAAGAATGCCGGTCACTGCCGAAGTCAAGCGATTGAAATACGAGAGGAGACGGTCGGATTCCTTCCTCTCTGTACGCTGATCGATTGATAGGTCGAACGGATCCGTAGGCTCGGCCGGACGAAGTCCCCTGACAAGCGGATGGGGAAGTAACGAATGCCACCCGGCTTCCAATGTCTCCGGATTCAACAGGAACAACTTTCCGTTCAATTCTGAAACCGTCGTCCCCGTAACCGTCTTAAGCCATTCAAATACGATCACATTCGCGAGCATGGCTTCCGACGTAGTTGAGATGGCAGTTGGCCGATCCGCATCGCCAAGGGCGGCTCGGTGTATCCTGCGCCACGCGGATTCGAAGCAGATGTCTGAATCCGGGTGCACCAACGGCCCTGCTATACCCAATTGTCGCAAGTAGATGGCAGGCAGCAGCAGCTTCTTCGCGTCCCTGCAGGCCGCATGCAGCGCTCTGAGCTCTCCGGGATCGTCATCCTGAGTGACGTAGAGAACGGAATCCGCTAGCCGCACGATCTCCGGCCAATCGAGGAAGCCGTCATTCGACGGAATGATTTCCTCGACCTCGATCTCGTCGTCCGATAGACGCGCGGTTGCCGTTAGCTCGGAGATCCGCTCGCGATCGGTGGTCGCCCGGTTCGTGATCAGAATACGAAACCGGGGCAATCCAGATTCCAACAAGGCCGATACAAGTGAGACAAATATCGGACCGGAACCTACCGCAATCGGATTAGCCTGGCGATAGGTCTGAAAGCTGTGAGCGCCCGAACCGCCAAAGCTATCAAGAAATTCGATCTGGGAAGCATATTTCCGTTGGATCGTTTCCTGGAGGCTGTGCAGGCGGTCTTGGCTGGTATCCCGGACAAAGCCGTTATTGAACAGCGTTTCCGCAATTTCATAAACCCTTGCTCTGTGCGGTTCCGGCAGCCCGTCCGTCAGATCCGCCATGGAATAATCCCCACTCCACATGGGCATCAATTTTTCGATCCACAGATCGATCATGTCGCCCTCCATTCGGAACGAACCTGTATTGTTGCGAAAATAGACGCCTCCATTCGAATCAGGTATAAAGAACGTATCCCCTTTCACTTTCAGACGCATAGAAGGGTTCAAGTTTTTATTCCTCCTTAATGTTTTGCCGGAGGCAAAACCGTTTCGTAGGTAAAAACTAAGTTTTTTCCGGAGAAAACCGCATTGTACGCAGGCTTTCGGTTTCCCATTTATAAGTTATGTAGAGCATTTTGTCCGTCATGCCTGAAACTAAATAATGTACAGCCCCTGCAAGAAGAGACATTGCAGGGGCATACCATTTTGCTTATTGCCAAGCAATCTTTTCGATACTCAACGGCAGCGAGCGCAGCTACTGCAACGTGCGCAGCTACTGCAGCCGGCGCAGTTGAAGCAGCTACTGCAGCGGAAACAGCTGCTGCATGAACAAAACCCACCGCAAACGCCGGCGCAAAAAAAGCAAACACCAACACATAAACGGGAATCCCCCGAATAGTTCTGATTTTGCCACGATGTTGGCGTCATCCCCGTTGTTTTGAACTGGCCGACATTCAAGTTTTGCAGATCCTTCTGGAAATCGTTCATTTTATACCCTCCGTATCATTCATTTCCCTGCATGGGATAATCGTTATACGAGAATGTTTAGATTGGATCCGATCGGCATACAAGCAAATCCTCCCATCTCGATTAGATAATTTATGAAATTGGATCCGCTAGTGTTCCTATGATAACTGCCTTCCAAATAAAAAGAGAACCCAGTAGAATTTCACTATAATGTATCCACATTTGTGCATTTTTTAATGACACACATCAAACCACATTAAATAAAAAAAGCCCAGAAATCAGGCTTTAGTACTTGTCTTATTGTCATTAGACAATAATCTATCATCTTGGTACAGTCTCAATGGGATTGGCTCATATTTCAGAAGATATAAAAGATACGAGATTGATGTCCATATAAAAATATTCCCTATATCGTTTAAACCGATAATAAAGGTTTGTTTATTCTATCGGGGCTTGCTCTATTTAATGAAGAAACTGGTTAGATGCGAATACCCATAAACAAGAATACCCTCATCCTGTTTAACGATATAGTCGGGCTTATCTTTCAACAATATTTTATCCAACGTCGTGCCTGTTCGCTTATTGATCTGATAGATGTACCTTTAAGATCATGGTCATAGATTTGTCCAGCACAACGAGGTATCTACTCTCAGCAAAATCACGACCGTAGATCAGAATAACATTATTCTGTCCTTTAATCGCTTGAACAAGCATTTGTCCCTTATATACGCTTGGAATACCTGCTGGCAGATTGCCATTGATATTCCTAAGAGAATTAGGGACCTCATATTTAGAAGCCAGGAACGTCTTAGAATCATCATGAACGACCGGATAGATTTGACCCCATTTTGCTTCAATGTTAATTTTTTTACTTTATTGTCCGAGGCATTGGGATCGATTAATGAGCTTAAATAATAATAAAAGGTCGGCTTCGGCAGCATAACCGGCTTTAATTGCGCCAGATTCGAAAGGCTATTCTCATCGTTCTCTTGTACCGTGGTTGACCCATCACTTGGCTCTGCACCTGCTCCCACGGTACCTAATATGATAAAGAATACTACTAGCATAACGACAAATCGGCTTGTTTTTATCATGGGATTTTACAAAAAAAGCCGCGATTTTCGCGACTCCTTAAGCGTATGATTGTTATGCTATAGTGTCCTGTTAGCTGAAACACTAGTTTAAATTCAAATTAATGCTTACAATTTCGTTATTTGATCCGATCCGCATTGGCATTCCCCATGTACCTGCACCCGACGAAACGATTACATTGGGACTGGAAGCATCCTCCTGGTATTGACCATAATCTACGACAAATACAGCTTTCGTTATTAAGTTGCCAGGAAATATTTGTCCCCTGTGTGTATGACCGGCAAGCACTAAATCAACATTCTCGCCGTATTGTTCGATATTGCTGGGTGTATGATCCATAACGACGATCGGCATATTCGTATCTAGCTATACAAACAAGATCTGGTTCAAGTGCATTGATATGATTCACTATTCTTTCAAGTCGTTTCTCGGAACTTACAGCCCCTAAATGCAAATCACTGATTAGGACTATTTTCATGCTAGTTGGTAAAGTCGTTTCTTTCGTTTGAATATCGTAGGACACGTTTTTAATCTGATTGGCGTTGTACATTCCATAACCAATAAAGCCGGCCGTTAACAAAATCGCGGCTAAACCAGCATAGAAGCGAACGCTATGAGGAATAGGTGTAGCAAAAATCTTCATTAATCTGCCGAGAATAATAACGAAATCCCCGACTAGAAAGAACAAATAAAGATACCCATCCAATAAGAACCGATCCAGCCCATAGTTCCTTTCAAGACGGTCGGTAAAGGCAAGACCCCCATGATCAGCGACAAGGCCAAAAAGCCGTAAATCAGGGCGAATATCGTCCCGCTTATCGATGGGAAAAGCAATTTAAGCCATTGAAAAAATTTTCTACCAATATATAAATTGGAACCCCCGTAAACAAATAAAATAATGGTTACACCAAAAGTGATACCAATTTTATTCATCGTCTTCCTCTTTCCTTTTCGTCTTTATTTGAGATCTATTTTTAATAGAAAAAATCTCGAATATATTTGTTGTCTATTTTTATTGAGTGTCTTCGTCGCTTCTGTACTCCAAAATATCACCTGGCTGACAATCCAAAGTCTTACATATCGCTTCTAATGTTGAAAAACGAACCGCTTTTGCTTTCCCATTTTTCAGAATGGAAAGATTCGCCATAGTAATTCCAACCCTC